>DASUEN010000066.1:0-55049 GCA_036275055.1 Thermoanaerobaculia bacterium | reverse complement strand
CGAAGGGGCGAAAGCGGCGGTCCTCGATGCGGCTGCTGTCGCCCTTTCAGGGCTTTGCGGGGATGGTAGGTCCCTATCCTGGGGCTTACGCCCCAGGCTTTACGCTGTCGCCCCTTCGGGGCTGGCCTGACGACCGCCCCTGCGGATGAACCTCCTCCTCGTCGCCACCAAGGCCCCATGGCCTCCCGTTGACGGCGGCCGTTTCCTGCTGCTCAACACTCTCGAAGCGCTCGCCACGGCCGGGTGTCGCATCACCCTGGTGGCACCGGTGGATCTGGAGGCGTTCGACCTTTCCCGGGTTTCCCGGGAGCTGACTCCCTGGTGCGAGCCCGTGCTGGTGCCGGCGGCTCCGCTGCCGAAAGCCCTGGCGCTTTTCCATTCTTGGGGTGCTCCCTTCTCGATCTCCCGCCATTCCCTGACCGTGATCCGGAAGGCCGTAGAGGAGCGGCTGGCGGCGGAGCGGTTCGACCTCGTGCATGCGGAGCAGCTTCAGGCCCTGTCGCAGGCGGAGCCGGCTTTCGCGCGGGGGATTCCCGTGGTGCTGCGCGCCCAGAACGTGGAGAGCGATCTGTGGACGGCGGCGGCGCGGCGCGAGAAGGGATTGCGAGGGAAGCTCCTGCGCTGGGAGGCGCGGCGGCTGGCGGCTTGGGAGGGGGAGGCGGTGCGGCGGGCCGCGGCCACGCTGGCTTTGACCCAGGAGGACGCGGCCCGGCTGAGCGAGCTCGCGGGCGGCGGCGGACGGGTGCGGGTGGTGCGGGCGCCGTTCCCCGAGCTGCCGGCCGGCTCGGGGCGGCTCGCAGGGGAGCCAACGGTCGTCGTCTTCGGCAGCCGGGGGTGGATGCCGAACGAAGATTCCGCGTCCTGGTTCCTCCAGGAGGTCTGGCCCTCCGTGCAGGCGGAGCTCGCCGGCGCGGTCCTTCATCTTTTCGGATCGGCCCCGTCGGCGGTGCCTGCCGGCGTCGAAATTCATCCGCCGCCGGGAGACAGCGCCGAGGCGTTCCCTCCGGGCTCGATCCTCGCCGTTCCGCTACGGATCGCCTCCGGCGTGCGGATTAAGATCCTGGAGGCGTGGGCCCGCGGCGTGCCGGTGGTGGCCACGCCGGCCGCGCTCGCCGGCTTGGAGGTGGAGGACGGCCGCGAGGCCCTGATCGCCCGCACGCCGCGGGACTTCGCCGTGGCCCTTTGCCGCCTCCACCAGAAACCCGTCCTCGCGGCCTCGCTCGCCGAGGCGGGGCGCCGCGCTCGCGGCGAGCGGCACGATCCCGGCGAGATCGCCCGCCGGCTGATCGAGGAGTACGGAGAGATCCGCTAAAACTCGCCGACGAAGGAGATCTCCGGCTCCAGGCGGTACCCCGTCCGCGCCTCGACGACCTCCTGGACGTGCGCGATCAGGGCGCGCACGTCGGCCGCCGTGGCGCCTCCGGCATTGATGAAGATGTTGGCGTGGCGGTGGGTGACCAGGGCGCCGCCGATCCGCGCCCCCTTGAGGCCGCACGATTCGATCAGCCGGCCGGCGCCGATCCCCTCGATCTTCTTGAAGATGGAGCCGGCGGAGGGCTCGCTGTCGAGCGGCGGATGGCGCTCCCGCCGCCAGTCGAGGTTCTCTTCGGCGACTCGCCGCAGTCGTGCGGGATCGTCCGCCGCGAGCTGGAAGGTGGCGGCGAGGACCACGTCCAGCCGGTGGTGGAGGATGGAGGTGTCGTAGCCGAATTGAAAGTAGCCGGCATCGACGGTCTTGCGCTCCCCCTCGGCGGTGAGGATCTCGGCCCCTCGCGTCACCTCGGCGATGAACGTCGTCCGCTCGCGGGCGGGAGCGGGAGAAAGGAAGTGGAGGTTCTGCCACAGGGCGCCGCCCACGGTGGAGGGGATCCCCACGTAGTGCTCCAGCCCGGAAAGGCCGCGCTCGATCGTGGCGTGGATCAGGTCGGGGTAGACGATGGCGCCGCTCTCCGCGCGTACCCGGCCGTCCTCGCCAATTTCGATCCCCCGCGCCTGGTTGCGGATCACCAGGCCGCGGAACCCCTTGTCGCCAATCAGGACATTGGCGCCGAGCCCGAGGAGGAAATAGGGGATGCCGCTGGCGCGGGCGGCGAGGATGGCGCGGGCCAGCTCGTCCGCGCTCCGCGGCTCGTGGAAGAGGTCGGCCGGGCCGCCGATGCGAAAGGTGGTGTAGGGCGCCAGGACCTCGCCCGTCCGCACCCGGTCCGCACCCAGGGCATTCCGCAGCGCCTCCAGGTTCACGGCCCGGGGGGAGAGAGCTCGTCGATCATCTGGATGCGGCGGACGTGGCGCCCTCCCTCGAACGGCGTGTCGAGCCAGATCTTGACGATGGCGAGGGCGGTTTCGAGCGTCATCATCCGCTGCCCCAGGGAGATCACGTTGGCGTCGTTGTGCTGGCGGCCGAGGCGCGCGGACTCCTCGTTCCAGCACAGGGCGCAGCGCACGCCGCGCACCCGGTTGGCCACCATGGCTTCGCCGTTGCCCGAGCCGCCGAGGACGATGCCGCGCTCGACCTCGCCGCTCGCCACGGCCTCGGCTACCGGACGGATGAAGGCGGGGTAGTCCACGGTCATCTCGGAGTTGGTGCCGAAGTCCTTCACCTCGTGGCCGAGCTTCGTCAGGTACTTCTTGATCTCCTCCTTGTAGCGATACCCGGCGTGGTCGGAGCCGATGCCGATCTTCATCCTGTTTCTCCTGGAACGGGGACGGGACTGCTTCGGCCGGGGATTCTACCTCCTCCGCACCTCGAACAGCACCAGCGCCGCCGCTACCGTGGCGTTGAGCGACTCCACCGCCGGCTCCAGCGGAATGGTGAGCCGCAGGGTGGCCCGGCTGAGGAGAGCCGGCGACAGCCCCGGGCCTTCGGCTCCCACGGCGAGGACGAGGGTGCCGGCGAGGTCGGCTTGGTAGAGGTTTTCGCCGTCGCGGGGGACGAGGGCGGTCCAGATGGGTTGGGCCGGGGCGAGGCGGCGGGTGAGAGCGTCCGGCTCGGCGCCTACGGCCACGGGGAGGCGCAGGAGGCTGCCGGCGGCGGCGCGGAGGGCGCGCGGGTGATTCGGGTGGACGCAGCCGGGGGAGAGGGCGAGGCCGGCGGCGCCCGCGGCTTCGGCCACCCGGACGAGGGCGCCGAGGTTGCCGGGGTCCTGGAGACCGTCGAGATAGAGATAAGGACGCCCCGCCACCACCGGCAGGGCCTCGACCCCGGCGCGGGGGAGGCGGGCCACGGCCAGCACGCCGCGGGGGGAGTCCGCATCGGTCAGCTCCGCCAGGAGCGCGGGATCGACCTCCAGGGGCTCCACCGGCCACAGCCGCGCCAGGCGCCGCCCCTCCGCGCCGGCCAGGAAATCGGGGGTCGCGAGGATTTCCTCCAGGGGGAGACCGGCCGCCAGGGCCTCGGCCACGAGGTGGGGCCCCTCCAGCAGAGCGAGGTCGCCTTTACTTCGCCGGAGCCGGCGAATATCCTTGAGCCTCTGGTTCTGACGACTGGTGATCACCCATGGATCTTAAAGACTTCTGGCAGCGGCTCCAAAGGGGGGTCGAGGTGGCGGTGGCGGGTCACACCGCCGACAAGCTCCTCGGCGTGCGCGACGGTTTCCTCCGCTTCTTCCACGACGGGCTGGACAAGACGGTGTCGGTGGCGGTGGTGCCGCAATCGGTGGAGGAGGAGCCGGTGGGGCTCCTGGTCTCCGACGAGGAGGTGGTGCGCCACGCCCGCAAGCGCGCGGTGGAGCTGGAGGAGCGCCTCGGCGGGGTCTACCACTTCTACATCGCCAGCGAGGGCGGCATCGAGTCGCTCGACGTCGATGGCCGGCAGCGCTACTTCATCCGCAACTGGACGGTGCTGCGCGGGCCGCTGGGCGAGGCCTGGGGATCGAGCGGCGCCGTGCAGCTTCCCGAGCGGCTGGTGGCGGGGTTCGACGGCTCCGACATCCCCCTCGCCGTCCCCGGGACGCGGCGCAGCGGCGGCATCACCAGCTCGCTGACCGGCGGCCTGGAGACGCGGCGCAAGACCATCTGCCTGTCCACCTTTCATGCCCTCTCGACACTCTTCTACGGGGTCCTGGAGAACCGCCCAGGGCGGTGACTCGCGGAAGGCTCCCGTTGACCCTTTTTTCTCCGTTTTGGTAGCATCCCGGTTTCAAACGTCGGTCCCCGGCACCCTCCCAACCGATTCGTAAGGTCACGCTAGAGGTACGAACGATGAGCGAACGAGACATCCACCTGTTCACGTCGGAGTCCGTCACGGAGGGGCATCCGGACAAAGTCGCCGACCAGATTTCCGACGCCGTCCTCGACGAAGCCCTGCGCCAGGACCCGACGAGCCGCGTCGCCTGCGAGACGCTGGTGACCACCGGCATGGTCCTCCTGGCCGGCGAGATCACCACCCGCGCCTACGTCGACTTCCCGGCCGTGGTCCGCCGGGTGGTCAAAGAGATCGGCTACACCCAGGCCTCCTTCGGCTTCGACAGCCAGACCTGCGCCGTGATGTCGGCCATCGATCCGCAGTCGCCCGACATCGCCCAGGGGGTCGACACCGGCGGCGCCGGCGACCAGGGTCTGATGTTCGGCTTCGCCTGTCGCGAGACGCCGGAGCTGATGCCGATGCCCATCGCCCTCGCCCACCGGCTGACGCTGCGCCTCGCCGCCGCCCGCCGCTCGGGGGAGATCCCCTGGCTGCGGCCGGACGGCAAGAGCCAGGTGACCGTCGAGTACGAGGGGAGCCAGCCGGTGCGGGTGCACACGGTGGTGATCTCGACCCAGCACGACGCCGCCGTCTCCCACGACGAGATCAAGAGGACGGTGATCGAGAAGATCATCAAGACCGAGATCGACCCCAAGCTGCTGGACGAGAGGACCATCTACCACGTCAACCCCACGGGGCGCTTCGTGGTCGGCGGTCCCCAGGGGGATTGCGGCTTGACCGGCCGCAAGATCATCGTCGACACCTACGGCGGTTACGGCCGGCACGGCGGCGGCGCCTTCTCGGGGAAGGATCCGACGAAGGTGGACCGTTCGGCCTGTTACATGGCGCGCCACGTGGCCAAGAACCTGGTGGCCGCGGGCCTCGCCGAGCGCTGCGAGGTGCAGCTCGCCTACGCCATCGGCGTCGCCGAGCCGGTCTCGGTAAGGGTGGATTCCTTCGGCACCGGCCAGATCGGCGACCGCCAGATGGAGCGCCTGGTGCGCGAGCAATTCAAGCTCTCGCCGCGGGCGATCATCGAGGACCTCGACCTGCGCCGCCCGATCTACCAGAAGACCGCCTCCTACGGCCACTTCGGCCGCGACGATCAGGACTTCCGCTGGGAGAGCACCCACAGGGCCGCGGCGTTGCGGGCGGCGGCTGGGCTGGAAGTGGCGGTTCCAGCGTAGACAAGAAGAACACGGACGAACAGGGACCGGTACGGACGAACACGGACCCAAAGCAAGACCGCCCCGGATCAGAGCGGTTTTCGTGTTCGTCCCTGTCCGTCCGTGTCAGTCCGTGCTCGTCCCCCCGCACTCCCGCGCCTTCGCCAGCAACAGCTCCCTTTCCCGCGCGTTGCGCGTGAGCGCCGCCGCTATCTCCAGCTCCTCGCGGGCCTCCTCCAGGCGGCCGAGCTTGGCGAGGAGGTCGCCGCGGACGCTCGGCAGCAGGTGGTAGGCCTTCAGCGAGGGCTCCGCGGTGAGGGCGTCGGCGATCTCGAGGCCCGCGGCGGGGCCGTGGGCCATCGCCACGGCGACGGCCCTATTCAGCTCCACCACGGGGGAGGGCACGATGCGGGCGAGCTCGCCGTAGAGGGCCACGATGCGCTGCCAGTCCGTCTCCTCCGCGGTCCACGCCCTGGCGTGACAGGCGGCGATGGCGGCCTGTAAAGCGTAGGGACCCTTCGCGCCTCCCAGCTTCTCGGCCCGGGCCAGCGCCGCCAAACCCCGGCGGATGAGGAGCTGATCCCAGCGCGCGCGGTTCTGCTCCAGGAGGAGGATGGGCTCCCCCGCGGGGCCGGTCCTGGCCCGCGAGCGCGAGGCCTGGATCTCCATCAGCGCCACCAGGCCGTGGACCTCAGGCTCGCGCGGCACCAGCTCCGCCACGATGCGGCCGAGGCGCAGCGCGTCCTCGCAGAGGGCGGGGCGCAGCCAGTCGTCGCCGGCGGTCGCCGCGTACCCCTCGTTGAAGATCAGGTAGATCACCTCCAGCACCGACGACAGGCGGGCGGCGAGGTCCTCCCCGCGAGGGACCTCGAAAGGGACTCCCGCCTCGGAGAGCGTCCGCTTGGCGCGCACGATCCGCTGCGCGATGGTGGGCTCCGGCACCAGGAAGGCGCGGGCGATCTCC
Organism: Thermoanaerobaculia bacterium; assembly: GCA_036275055.1. Taxonomy (GTDB): domain Bacteria; phylum Acidobacteriota; class Thermoanaerobaculia; order Multivoradales; family UBA5704; genus DATARR01. The sequence goes on along the minus strand of DASUEN010000066.1, from coordinate 48,736 downwards.
TCCGTGGTCAGGCCCCCCAGCAGGCGGAGAGTGAGGGCCACGCGCGCCTCGGTGGAGAGCACGGGATGGCAGGCGATGAAGACGAGGCGCAGGAGGTCGTCGCCGACCGGATCGTCGAGGGCGGCGTCGATCTCCGCCACCGCCGCCTCCTGCCCGGCTACGAGGTCGCGGCCGATCTCCTCGTGCTTGCGCTCGAGACGCTGGTTGCGGCGCAGGTGGTCGATGGCGCGGTGCTTGGCGGTGCCCATGAGCCAGGCGCCCGGGTTGCGCGGCACGCCCGACTCGGGCCACTGCTCCAGGGCCGCGACGAGGGCGTCCTGGGCCAGCTCCTCGGCGAGGCCGACGTCGCGCACGATCCGCGCCAGACCGGCGATGAGCCGCGCCGACTCGATCCGCCAGACCGCCTCGACCGTGCGCTGGGTGTCGTGATGAGGGTTCCCGGAAGGCGTCACGCCGGCCGATCAGAGCACCTTCGGCCGGCCGGCGCAAGCCGCCCCCGGGCGTGCCGCGTTACTTCGCCTGCCGCGCCGCGACCTCGGCGCGCAGCCGCTCATCCTGCTCCCGCATCTCGGGGGTGAGCAAGTCGCCGAGGTCCTCCATCTCGTAGACCTGGCGGATCTCGATGTCGCTTTCGCCGTCCATCGGGTTGGGACAGCGCTTCACCCACTCGATCGCCTCTTCCAGCGACTTCACCTGCCAGAGCCAGAAGCCGGCGATCAGCTCCTTGGTCTCGGCGAAGGGGCCGTCCATCACCGTGCGCTTGGCTCCCGAGAAGTGGACGCGCGCCCCCTTCGAGCTCGGCTGCAGCCCCTCGCCCGCCAGCCAGACGCCCGCCTTGACCAGCTCTTCGTTGAACTTGTCCATCGCGATGAAAAGGTCCTGACTGGGGAGGACGCCGGCCTCGGACTCCGCGGTTGCCTTGACGATGACCATGAATCGCATACTCGTATCTCCTTCGGGTGGTTTGGTTTGGGAGCTCGGCTTCCAGGCGCTGCGCCAGGGGTTGGGTGCCTCGCTCTACTAGGACGTCGAACGAGGCACCGCGAAATCGACACGCCGGAGAAAAAAAGTTTTCGCCCCGCTAGCTGCGCAGGGGAACGAGCGCCCGCAGCCGGGAATCGCGCAGGTAGAGCCCCAGCCATACCACCACGCCGAAGAGGACGGGGACGAACCAGTTGGCCTCGCCGATACGCACGTGGGTGGCGGTGGCGCCGCCGAGGTAGCCGGTGAGGAGGATCGCGCCGAGGACGGAGGTGCGGGGGATGGCGTAGAGGAGGGCACAGACCAGCTCAGTGATCCCCAGGTAGAGGACGATGCCCGCGGGATAGCCGTACTTGACGATCCCCTCCGTCGCCATCTCCGGCTTGAAGAACGTCATGGCGGCTCCCATGAGCATCATCAGCACCGGGATGGCGCTCAAGATCCTGCCGGTCCACAGGGCACCTTTGGAGACGGGGGCGGTCGGGGCTACGGTCATGTGGTTTCCTCCCTTGGGGTTGAGTGGTTGGCTCAAAAGGAGCCGTCCGTGGTCAGCCGGCGCCTGGGATTGAAATCCCTGGCTACCCTCGGTGTTCCCTGCGGGACCGCATCTTGTCCCGTAGGGACTATCGTCGGTAGCCCGGGATTTCAATCCCGGGCGTTTCGAGACGCGCCGCGCTCCTCCGCGGTCGCGCCTATTATCTCTCTTTCGGCGACAACTGCATCACCCAGGGGAGCAGGTGGGGGGGAGGGAAGGAGGAAGGGGGGCCTCCTGGTGCCGGAGATGGGAGTCGAACCCACACGCCCGCAAGGGGCGGCGGATTTTGAGTCCGCTGCGTCTGCCATTCCGCCACTCCGGCGAGTCGAAGGCCAGCGGAATCGTAGGGTCTGCGTTCCAGGGTGTCAACCTGACCCTTCCGGGCCTCCTGGGAGAGCCTCCGGGACCGCCCCGGTTCCCTGGTGTGACGCCTGCGTTACGGCTCCCGCCAGGAGCCCGAGGGTTGACGGGAAGCTTGTTCCGGTGTATAACAAGCGACGTAAGCGGAAGTCCCTCAGAGACTTACTTACCGCAGCTCCATCATCGCATCAATTTAAGGGGGTCTCGACGTGACATTTAGAGTCGGTCAGAAGGTGGTATACCCCAACCACGGTGTGAGCCTGGTCGAGAAGATCGAGCCGGGCCACATGGACGGGGTGGAGCAGCTCTACTTTCATCTCCGTCTCCTAGCCAACAACTCCAAAGTGATGGTGCCGAAGTCGAACCTCGAGCTGGTCGGCCTGCGTCCTTTGTGCCACACGCGAGACGTTCGCGCCCTCATCGACATCCTGGAGGACGGGAACATCGACACGTACAAGGACTGGAAGGGGCGGTACAAGCAGAACCTGGACAAGATGAAGACCGGCCGCCTCACCGACGTGGCCGAGGTTCTGAAGAACTTGCGGCTCGTCTCGCAGCGCAAGAGCCTTTCCTTCCGCGAGAAGAAGATGTACGAGCGGGCCAAGTACTTCATCGTCAGCGAGGTCGCGCACGTCAAGGGGATCAACGAGCGGGAGGCGGAGGAGATCGTGGAGCAGGCACTCAACAGCAGCTTGGAGAAGCGTCAGCGATCCAAAGCCGCCAGTTGAGGCGCCCCCACCGCAGAGTCAGTTACCCTGAAGGCCGCTCCCCGGAGCGGCCTTCGTGGTTTGGAGTGGTAAGCAGCGAGACCGGCCGGGCCCTGAGCGGGTCCGGCCGGTCTCGTTTTTGGGGTTACGGAAGGGGGAGGTTGAACGTCCGCGTGAGGAACACCGCGACCTGGTCGCGATTGACGGGGTCGGCGGGGCAATAGGAGTTGCCGCCGCAGCCGCCGGTGATCCCCTCGGCCGCGAGTTGCTCGATCCAGTCGCCGGCCCAGTAGCCGGGAGGCACGTCCTGGAAGCGGGTGCCGGTGGCCGGCGGCGGCACGTAGCCAGAGCCGTGCTTCGCGCGCAGGAGGAACACCGCCACCTCCGCCCGGTTGAGGATGGCGTTGGGGCAGAAGAGGCCGCCGCCGCAGCCGCCGGTGATGCCGTCGGCGGCGAGCTGCTCGATGAAGTCCGCCGCCCAATAGCTCGCGGGCACGTCCTGGAAGCGGGTGCCGGTGGCCGGCGGCGGGGCGAAGCTGGCGCCGTGGATGCCGCGAGTCAGGAAGACGGCGACCTCCGCCCGGGTCACCGGCTGCGAGGGGCAGAACTGGCCGTTGCCGCAGCCGCCGGTGACGGCGCTGGAGGAAAGGGCCTCGATGTACTGCCAGGCCCAATAAGTGGTGGGCACGTCGGAGAAGGTGGTGAGCAGCGCAACTTGCGGGGCGCGCCACAGCTCGAAGCCCGCCACGTTGTCGTTGGCGGCGAAGTAGACGCCGTCGCCCGAGGGGGTGAAGCCCACGGGGCTCGAAGGCCCGGCGCCAGGGGCGATGTCCTGCACCTGGAAAGTGCCGGAAGCGCTGCCGTTGCTGCGCCACAGCTCGCGGCCGTGGACGCCGTCGTCCGCCGAATAGAGGACGAGGTGGTTGAACGGCGCCAGGCTCTGGATGACCGGCGAGCCCGCTCCGGCAACGGCGTCGCTCACCAAGCGGGTGCCGGCGGCCGTGCCGTCGCTGACCCACAGCTCGCGGCCGTGGACGCCGTCGTCGGCCACGAAGAAGAGCCGGTTGCGGACGACGGTGAGGAGGTCGATGTCCGCGGAGAGCGCCCCCGGCCGAATGTCCTTGACCCGCACCGTGCCCGCCGCCGTGCCGTCGCTCTTCCACAGCTCGGCGCCGGAGGAGCCGTCGTTGGCCACGAAGTAGACGGCGTTGCCCATCACCACCGGCAAGAAGGAAGCGGAGAGGGACGAGCCCGGTCCCGGCCGGATGTCCTTCACCAGGACGGTGCCGGCCGCCGTGCCGTCGGTGCGCCACAGCTCGCGCCCCGCCGTGCCGTCGTCCGCCGCGAAGAGGACGAAGCTGCCGAGCCGCACCAGCGAGCCGGGGGAGGAGGATCCGGCTCCCGGCTGAACGTCCTTGAGGAGGCCGGTGCCGGCTTGGGTGCCGTCGGTGACGAAGATCTCGTTGCCGGTCGAGCTGCCGCCGTTCGCGGTGAAGACGGCGACGGAACCGAGCGGAGTGAAGGAGGTCGCAAAGGAGTCCCCCGTTCCAGGATTGAGGTCTCCGAGGAAGGAGACCGAATTGACGCCGTTGGCACGGTACAGCTCCTGGCCGAAGGTGCTGGAATAGGCGGTGAAGAAGACGGACGAGCCGAGCGCGCCGAGCGGCGTGGAGTTGGCGAATTGACCCAGGAACAGGATCATGGAGGTGCCGCCAGCCGTGCCGTCGGTCTTCCACAACTGTATGCCGTTGGCGGGATCGCTGCCGGAGAAGTAGACCGCGCTTGGAGTTGTGACGAAACTGCCGGCGCCGTTGAGCGTCGTTTGCGGCACCACCCGGGCCGTGCCGGCCGGGGTGCCATCCGTCGTCCACAGCCCGTTTCCTCCCAGGAGGATGGTGGAGCCAAACTGGAAGGGCGAGAACCAGCCGAAGTCGTCCCCCGGGGAGAGTGGCTGAGTCCCCACAGCCGTGCCGTCGGTCCCCCAAGGTTGCGGTGACTCGAGGCCTCCGGGGCCGGGGAACAGCAGCCGCCCATTGCCGAGGTCCTGGATCGCGCCGTTGAGGACGCCGTTGCCGACCGGCACGCCCGAAGCGAGGGCGGAGACGTTCTTGACCTCGACCGTACCGGTGGCTGTGCCGTCGCTCACCCACGGCTCGTAGCCATCGGCGGTGATGGCATCGAAGAAGAGCCGTCCGCCCAGGGTCGCCATGCCGGCGAAGCCCAGGCCGAAGCTGCCGGTGGTCCCGGGGAAGATGTCCTTGACCAGCGCCGTGCCGGCGGCGGTGCCGTCGGTCTTCCACAGCTCGGGGCCGTGGGTGCCGTCGTCGGCGAAGAAGTAGAGGGCGCTGCCCATGGGCGCGAGCTGGTAGCGGTTGAACTGCGTGAAGGCGCTCCCGGGACCGGGGTTGACGTCCTTGACCAGGACGGTGCCGGCGGCCGTGCCGTCGGTGCGCCAAAGCTCCCGGCCGGAGGTTGGGTCCTGCGCCTCGAAGTAGACCTGGCCGCCGAAGGACGCAAGCTCGAAGGGAGAGGAGCTGGCCTGCCCGGGGGCGATGTCCTTGATCAGGACGGTGCCGGCGGCTGTGCCGTTCGTGCCCCACAGCTCGCAGCCGTTGGTATCGTCGCAGGCGCGAAAGAGGATGCGGCCGGCGAGCGGCGTCAAGTTGAAGGGGGAGGAGCTGTTCGCACCGGGAGCGATGTCCGTGAGCAGGGCGGTGCCGCCCGGGGTGCCGTCGGAGACCCAGAGCTCGGCGCCGTGGGTGCCGTCGTCGGCACTGAACACGAAGCTGCCACCTGGCAGGGCGGCGGCGTCCGCCCAGGCCTGGACGTAGGGAGAGCTGGAGGAGGCGGTGCCCGGATTGACGTCCTTGAGGAGCGCCGTGCCCCCGGGGGTACCGTCGGAGATCCACGGCTCGCGGCCGTGAACGCCGTCGTCGGCGTTGAGCAGGAGCTTGCCGCCGGCGTCGAGCCACAGCCGCGGGAACGAGCCCGCCGGTCCGGGGTTGACGTCCTTGACGAGGACGGTGCCGGCGGCCGTGCCGTCCGTCTTCCACAGCTCCGTGCCGTGCACGCCGTCGTCGGCCGCGAGGTAGAGGGTGCCGCCGGCCGCCAGGAGGCCGCTGAAGCCGCCGGGGAGCCCGGGATCGAGGTCCACCACCAGGGTGGTGCCGGCGGCCGTGCCGTCGCTTCGCCACAGCTCCAGGCCGTGCACGCCGTCATCGGCCCCGAAGTAATAGAACCCGTTCCACACCACGCCGCCACGGATGGACCCCCAGCAGGCGCCGGGGCATATGTCCTTCACCATCGCAGTGCCGGCGGCCGTGCCATCCGTCCGCCACAGCTCCAGGCCGTGGATGCCGTCGTCGTGGACGAAGAGGACGTTCGTTCCCAGGGGGACGAAGCCCGGATACGTCAAGAGATAGAAAACGAAGTCCTCCTGCGTCGTATTGAGGTCCGCCACCATCGTCGCGGGCTGCGCCCACCCGGCTCCCGCACCCGCGATCACCAACAGGACTGCAAACACCAGACACGTCTTTGCCGGGCTCATCATCTCCTCCTCCGGTCCCTGATCCGTCTTCCGCGCCGGTTGGCTCCGGTGCGGCTCCTCATGGGGCTTCTACTACCACTACTATACGCTGTATGATAGCCATAGTACACTGCGGTTCTGGGGTGAAACTTTTCACGCAAGAAACGGTATAGGGCTGCAAGACATTGAGTCTTCAAAGGATGAGGCGAATTTCGCGGCGCGAGGGAGACCTCGGGGGCCGGCACGAGATAGCAAGACTGTTCAAGACCGGTGGCGGGCGATGCAGTACGCTGTTATGACATAGAGCACGAGGATGAAACCAGCTACCGAGGATCCGTCATCCATGGCGCCGCAAGCAGAAAACTTCATCAAGTTCTGGTATGCAAGCCACTTGGGCAGCAGGGTCGAGATGTCGCGGGGAATCGGCGTCACCCACGTCTATCCCTGGCACTGGCACGAGGAGATCCAGATCTCGGCCCTCGAAGAGGGGGGCGGGTACCTGGCCTTCCGCGGGCGCGAGCACGCGACGCCGGAGGGCTCGCTCCTCTTCGTGCCGCCCGGGGAGGTGCACACGAACCGTCACGCCACGCCGGCCGGCTGTTCCTACCGGACGCTCAACGTGGCGCCCGAGTTCCTGGCCCGCATCTGCGGCCGGGGCGAGCGGGTCTTCTCGCTGCACGAGCCGGTGGTGCGGGACCGCGAGCTCTTCCGCCTGTTCGTGGCCACGCACGAGCGGCTGGAGGAGATGCCGCCGCGGCTGACCGGGGAGGTGCTGCTCCTTCGCCTGTTGGAAGAGATGTGCCAGCGCACCGCCGAGATGCGCTGTCACGAGGGGTACGGCCGCGAGGAGCGGCTGGGGGTGCGCCGGGTGCGGGAGTACCTGATTCAGCACTACGCCGAGATCGTGGCGCTGGAGGACCTCTCACGGGTGGCGAACCTCAGCCCCTACCATCTCCACCGGGTGTTCACCCGCGAGGTGGGGATGTCCCCCCATGCTTTCCAGACCCAGGTGCGGATCGCCCGTGCCAAGCTCCTGCTGCACAAGGGGCGCCCCTTGCGGGGGGTGGCGGCGGAGACGGGCTTCGCCGACCAAAGCCACTTCACCCGCGAGTTCAAACGTTTCGTGGGCTTGACCCCCGGCGCCTTCCGCTCCGACCGCCTCCGCCCGGCGCTGCTGGCGGAGGAGAGGCTGGAAGAGGCCGTCTCCGTCCGGGCTTAAGGGCCTTGATTCAAGGGGTGGCCGCCGCCGGGCTCACCACCGCGATCCCCTTCTCCAGCACCTCGTCGCGCCCCGCGGCCACGCCGGCCAGGGTGCGGGAGACGGGGACGGTGGGCTGGATGCCGATGCCGTGGTGGCGCGAGCCGTCGTGCTTCAGCACCTTCATCCCCGTCCACACCAGCCGGTAGCCGCCGGGGAGCGTGAAGGGGTTGACGTTGCCGTTGGTCCCCGCCGTGGGGCCGCCGACGATGGCGGCCAGCTTGTAATTCTCGACGATCCCCATGTAGGTCTCGGCGTAGCTGATGGCGCGGCCGTCGGTGAGGAAGGCCACCTTCCCCGGGAACCGCGGCGGCTGGGGCTCGACCGGCCAGTTGGAGAAGTCGAAATAGAGGTCCTGATGGTCGGGGCGAAAGACGATCGGCACGTACCAGCGGGCCGAGCTGATCGTCTTGCTCGTCAGGTGGGCGAGGACGATGGGGGAGACCTTGGGGTATCCCCGCAGGTCGAAGATGATCCCCTTGGCCGCGGCGAGCCGGTCGAGGGCGCCCTTGAAGTCGTCGTCGCTGATGCGGTCGAGGTCGACGTAGAAGATGCCCGGCTTCACCTCGGCGATCTTCTCCGGCCGCGTTTCGGGGACGGTCTGCCACCCCTGGTTGGGGAGGGTGCGGCGGAGAGTGACACTCGCCGCCGTGCCGTCCGGGTGACGCAGGGCGAGCCGCACCTCCTCCCCCTCGTCGCCTCCGGTCAAGGCGTTCAAGGCCACCCACTGCCGCCACTGCGGCGTGGCGCCGGAGACCAGCTCCTCCCGGGCCTCCAGCACCGCCCGCGCGGGTTTGCCGTCGAGGCTCACCACCACGTCCCCGCGGGCGACGCCGGCGGTGCCCGGCGCCACGGCGGTGACGACGAGCTGATCCTCCACCCAATCCCAGCTCACGGGCAGGCTGTGACTGGCGTTCAGCCGCGGATTGAAGACGTTGCCGTGGCCGTCCTGAAGAGCCGCCACCAGCCGGCGCAGGGTGTCCTGGAAGGCGTGGTCATCGGCGTCCGTGGCCGCGGCGGCGAGCGCTTTCTGAAGCTGGGCCGGCCAGTCCACGGCGACGACGTCGAAGTAGGGGTAGAAGTGCTGGAAGACGTTCCACGCCAGCACCACGTCGGCCAGCCGGGTGGTGCGGTCGTTGCCCGTGGGGATGAACCCCTCCGGCTTGGCGGCCACCGTCGGTTTGACGGCGGGCCCGTGCGGCAGAGTCCCCTGGTCGTCCTTGTAGAGCGCCAACGGCACGCGGACGGTGACGCCGCCTGGAAGATCGGCCTCGAAAGGTTTCAGTGGGTCCGCCGCCTGCGGGCTGTCGTTGACCCGGGTGCTGTGATAGATCGATGGCTCCGGCCCCATCCCAAGGCCGTAGTGCTCCCAGGAGACGACGATCCGCGGCTTCCCTTCGGGAGGCGCCGGCACGTTGAGCTCCGCCGGGGCCGGCCGGTGGGCGGTGGGGAAGACCTTGAGGGTCGGTGCCACGGGGCGGAAGAAATCCGCCAGCGATTGGGCGAGCTCTTCGGAGCTGGCGGCCTTCTCGGTCGCCTGGACACCGGCCAGGGCCAGCGCCTCCCAGTCGGCCGCTGCGGCCTCGTCACTCGGATGGAAGTAGCGGACGTAGCCGAACAGCCGGGCGAAAGCCGTCAGGTTTTCCAGGCCCCTGGGCGTCAAGGCACGGGCCGGCTCGTTGCCGGCTCCGGCCTCGCCGATCACCTCCAGGCTGACCGAGTCGAGAAACGCCTTGCCGTCGCCTAGAAGAGCGATGCCGAGCTCGACCGCTTTGGCATCCTTGGGGATGTCGCCCACCGCCTCGTAAGCGGCCCACTGGTTCTGGCGGATGGGTTGCGAGGTCCCCTCGAAGACGCTTTGCGCCGCCCGGCCGGAACCGAGCATGAGCCGCCCGCGCTGGCCATGCTCTCCCAGCTCGACGCGCGCCTGCGCCCGGAACCGCACCCGCTTTCCCCGGTAGGGAGCCGCGTCGAGAGAGCGCAATGCCCACCCCACGCCCTGCGTCGGCAGGGGGCCGATGGAGACGAGCACCGCGCAGAGCTTGCCGGCTTGCGGTTTCTCGTCCGTGAGGCGGATGGCATAGCTCGCCGCCATCTGCGGGCTCACCGTCCACCCGGCAGGAGCCTGCCCAACCTCTCCCTGCTCGAAGTCGAAGGTCGCAGCCGGAGGCTCGGCAGGCTTCACGAGAGCCGGAGCCAGGAACAGAATCAGGGCGAAGAGAAAAGGCCGGGCGGTCCTCATGGGCGAAGGATAACGCGTTACCGCCGGTCCCGATGCAACGCCGCCCCGATCCCCACCACGAACAGCACCGCCCACACCGGCCAGGGTCCGCGGGCGCCGGCCAGGACGGCCCCGGCTACCATGCAGAAGCCGCCGAAGAGGGTGCCGCGAATACCGGCCAGGGGATTCTCCGTCGAGCGCCGGGTGGCCTGCTCCAAGAGCCGCAGCCCTTCGGTGATGAGGCTCGGCGCCTTGGCGATCGCCTCCAGCACCTCCGGCCCGGCGCGCAAGATCTGCTTGAACAGGTGCTGGGGGCTGAACTGGTTGCGGAAGATGGCGTTGGCGTGGGTCTGCGACACGGCCGCCACGTCGAGCCCGGGCTTGAGGATCTGCCCCACGCCTTCGAAGGTCACCAGGGCCTTGACCATCAACACCATCTCCACTGGGAAGTAGAGGTTGTGCTGGGCACCGAGGTTGACGGAGCGCATGATGAGCTGGGCGAGCGAGAAGTCGCGGAAGCTGGAGCTGCGGTTCCAGCGCAGGAGGATCTCCGTCACCTCGCGGCGGAACCCGTTGGGATCCGCCCCTGGCCCCGGCTGGGCGATGGCGCCGAGATAGCGGGCCGCGCCCTCGGCGTCGCCCATCACCAGCGTGTAGTAGTAATAGAGGAAGGTGCGCCGCAGGTCGCTCTCGAACCGCCCCACCATGCCGAGGTCGATGAACCCCAGCTTCGGCCCCGGCAGGATGAGCAGGTTCCCCGGGTGGAGGTCGGCGTGGAAGAAGCCATCCTGGAAAAGCATGCGGATGATGCTCGCGGCGCCCAGGTCCACTAGGCGGTCGCGCTCCTCGTCCGCGAGGTCCAGGGTTTCCGGCGAGCCGGGCTTGAACCCCTTGAGGAACTCCATGCAAAGCACGCTCATGCTGCTGTACTGCCGGTAGATACGGGGGAAGACCACCCCCGGCAGGTCGTGGAAGTTGGCGGTGAAGGTCTCGGCGTTGTCCGCCTCGCGCCGCAGGTCCACCTCGCGGCGGGTGTATTCCACGAACTCCTTGATGAGCTGCTTGGGCCTGTAGCGGGGGATCAGGAACTGGAGGAAGGCGCCCAGGATCCGCAGCAGCACGGCGTCGCGGTTCAGCGTCTCGCGGATCCCCGGCTTCACCACCTTGATGATCACCGAGTCCCCCTCGCGGGTGGTGGCGCGGTGGATCTGCGCGATGGAGGCGGAGCCCGTGGGGATGGGGTCCACCCAGGAGTACATCTCGGAGACCGGCCGCTGGACGTCCTTTTCGATCAGCCCGAGGTAGCGGTCGAAGGGGACCACCGGCAGGCGGTCGAGGAGGTTCTTGAGCTCGTCGGTGATCGCAGCGGGGAGGATGTCCTGCCGCAGAGCGAGGACCTGGCCCAGCTTGATGTAGGTGGGGCCCAGGATCTCCAGCCGCCGCCGGAGCTGCACGGGGAACGGCCGGTCCACGATCGCCCGGTCGAGGAACGGCAGCACCAGCCAGCAGAGCATCCGCTCGATGCTGAAGAGCAGCCGCAACCGGCGTCCCTGGCCCAGCGCCTGCCCCTCCCGGGCGTGGGCCACGAGCCCCCCCAGGAACAAGGCGATCAAGTGGCGCTGGGTGGTGAAGAAGCGGCGGACCAGCCCCTGCGGGGGAACGTCCGGCAGCATCTCGAAGCCGGGAATGGCACCCGAGGCGGCAGGCGGCGTGGCCGGCACCTCCGCGAGAGCCACCGTGGGAAGGGAGGCCTCGGCAGGAGGGGCTGGGAGCGGTTCAGCCATTGCGTTCAGAGTCTGCCACTGATCGGACCGATCCGTCCGATCTTGCCTGCCCTACCGGTTCCTCCCGTACTGCTCGTGGCTCGACACCCAATCGAGGGACGAGATGGCCGAGGCCAGCGACAGCTCGCCCGCGAGCACCACGCCGGCGACGATCTCCGCCAGCTTCTTCACCTTCCCCTTGCCAACGCAGCCGAGGATCTCCAGGCACTCGCGCTGGGTGGCGAGGTTGGTGCCGCCGCCATGGGTGGCGACGATCAGCGACGGGATGGTGAAGGAGATGTAGAGGTCCTTTTCGGCCGTCAGCTCGGTGTAGACGATGCCCGCCGACGACTCGGAGACGTTGGCCACGTCCTGGCCGGTGGCGATGAACATGGCCGTGATGCCGTTTGGCGAATGGGCGCCGTTGTTGTTGGCGCCGGAGATGAACGCCCCGATGTTGGCGATCCCCGAATGGTAGTGGAGCGTCTCGGGATCGACCCGCATGTGCTGGATGAGGACGTCGCGGGGGATCGTGGCCTCCGCCGTCACCCGCTTGCCGCGGGTGCGCATGACGTTGATCTGCGACGACTTCTTGTCGGTGGCGAAGTTCGATTCCAGGTAGAAGTGGCGGATCTTGTCGTGGTTCTCCAGGATCCAACTGCACGCCGCGAAGGTGGCCCGGCCCACCATGTTCTGGCCGGCGGCGTCGCCGGTGGTGTAATTGAAGCGGAGGAAGACCAGCTTGTTCGAGAGGTAGCGGTCGACGTAGGTCAGCTTGGCGACGCTCGACGTCCCTTCCGCCTCCTGGCGGATCTGCCCGATGTGCTCGTCCACCCAGGTCACGAAGTCGCGGCCGTCGCGGGCGTTGTCGAAGACGAAGACGGGCGCCCGCTGCATGCTGTCGCCCACCACCGTGCAGGTGACGCCCCCCGACAGGTTGAGCACCTTGATCCCCCGGTTGTAGGAGGCCACCAGCGTGCCCTCCGCCGTGGCCAGCGGAATGAGGAAGTCGCCCTGGGCATGCTCGCCGTTGATCTTGATCGGCCCGGCGAAGCCGATGGGCACCTGGGCGACGCCGGTGAAGTTCTCGATGTTCCCCTTGGTGAGAGAGGGATCGAAAGAGAACTTGTCGATGTGCTGCAGCTTGACACCCGCGTACTCCTCCACGAACTTCTGGCGGGCGCGCACGATCTCCGGCGTGTAGTCGTCATCCTTGTTGTGGGGAACGGCCGTGCGCTTGACCTTCTCCGAGATGGCGTCCTTCACCTTGAAGGAGAGCGAGCCGAAAGGGGTCGCCTCGCAGGCGAGGGCGATCTCGTGCTGCCCTTTCTCGAGCTGGTCGCCGCGGACTTGGAAGGTCACCACCCGGGCCAGCGGGAAGGCGATGGCCGAGGTGGGGCTGACCGAAGAGGCGGCCACCCGGTCGCCGCCCATCTCCAGAGTCAGCCGGTCGAGCGGCACCGGCTTGCCGTCGATCCGCACCTCGGTGAGGCCGGTGACGGTGGCGTTGCTCAGCCGGTTCTTGAGGCTGAACTGGAAGCCGTCTTCGGTATTCTCCAGGCTGCCCAGGGTGTACATTTGCTTCAGGATGAGACCGGGTATCTTCATTCCGTCACCTCGTCTTGCCGTGAAGGCGGCAGTGTATCGCGGCGGGGGAGGAAGCTCAAACGGAGCCGGGCCTGCCGCCGCCTGTCACCCTTCCGGCGCTCGCGGGCACCGAGAATCAGGGAGGCATTCGCGACTCCCCGCTACGAAAGGAGTCCCAATGCGCAAGAAGCTCATGGTGCTCACCGCCGCCCTGGCCCTCGCCGCCGGCGCTTCGCTCTCGGCTCCCCGGCTGGAGGCGGCGAATGGCTGCCGCAAGGTCTGCTGTCCGGACCTGCCCACCCGCTGCTGCACCTTCTGCCCGGGCCATCCGCCCTGTGAGATGAACTGCCCGTAAGGTGGGTGAAACCCGTGCCGGAGGAGCTCGGCCCCTCCGGCGCGTTGATCTTTGAGCCGCTCTTACGGAATCACGAAACGCTTCAGCAGATGCATGTGGAGCTCCCCGCTCTGGATGAAGCTGCCGCCGGGCAGCGGTTGGCCCAATTCGCCGACGTTGATCCGCAGGTCCGGACGCGCGAGCACACCACCTTGCGGCACGTGCTTCTCGGTGATGCAGTCGAAGACCACCTCGTCGGCGATGAAGAACAGGAGGTCGCAGGTGTCCGGGTCGAGGTCGAAGATGAAGCAGGAGGCGTCGATGCCACCGTAGATGGAGGCGATCATCCAGTCCGGCATCAGCGGGAGGCCGTGCGGCCAGAAAAGATAGGTGCCGTGCTTGGAGAGGCTGGGGAACATCCCGAAGTGCACCTCCGGACCGAGCGGCGGGTCGACGGCCACGACCTCGCTGTGATCGAAGAGCGTATCCTCATGAGCCGCCGTGAAGATGCGGTCGACCCGGTAGGCGTTGACGTCGGTGTTGAAACCACCGCCGACCGCCGGCGCGACCACCCGGATGGCCGAGCGCTCATTGTCGAGATCATGTCCGGTGAGGCCGGTGCCCAGGCTGGGCATGATGCCGAAGATCGACAGGATGTCGATGTCCGTGCCGCAGGCGGCGCTCAGCGCCAGGCCGTCGTCGCGGCTCCACAGCGTCGCGTAGTCGATCTGGAGGTAGCTCTGGCCGTTGACCACCCCGAGGGGCGTCACCCGGTAGTAGCTGGTCGCCGTCTGCGGGAAGGAGGTGGGGAAGATCTGCGTCACGACTTCGGCGTCCGGCCGGTCCTGGAACAGCGACAGGCCGGTCCCGGGGAGCTCGAAGAGCGACAGGAAGTAGGCGGGAGTGAAGTTGTCGGCCAACTGGCGCTCGAAGTCGTCGGGCAGACCGTCGCCGTCGCCATCGGGACCACTGGACGAGACGGACGACACCGCGATGGCCGCCGATGCGGTAGCGCTCGCCCCGGCGTTGTCGGTCACCGTGACGCTGGCCACGTAGCTGCCGGCAGCATAGGTATGGGAGAGGCTCTGACCGGAGGCGCCGGAGCCGTCCCCGAAGCTCCAGGAAATGTCGGTGATGTACCCGTCGGGATCGGAGGCGTTCGCCGAGAAATTGACCGTGAGCGGCGCCCGTCCCGAGGCCGGCGAAGCCGAGATGCTGACCTGGGGTGGCAGGTTCCCTCCGGAGCCGGTCACGGTGATGAGCACCGAGTCGCTCGCGCTCCCTCCGGCGTCGTCGCTCGCGTAGATCGTCGTCAGGTAGGTGCCGGGCGTGGTGTAGGTGTGCACCGGGCTCTGGCTGAAATCCGTGGCACCGTCGCCGAAGTCCCAGAAAAAGTCGTAGTTGATCGCGTAAGGATCATAAACGCCGGCGCTGAAGCTGACGCCGAGCGGCGCCGGACCCGAGGCGGGATAGGCCGAGGCGTAGACGCTGAGCGAGCCGCCGTCCGGCGGCGGCTGGTCGGGCTGGATGGGCATGAGCGCATTGCCGGCCGGGGCGGCCAAGGCAGCGGCTTGGTGGTCTGCGATCGCCTTCTGCAGGTTTGGAGCCACAGCCTGCTGGAACAGCGCGAGAAGCTTCTTGCGTTGACCCGGCGGCAGGTGCTGCCAGTTTTTCCGGAACTTGTCCTTGAGGTGTTGGCGAGCCGCCTTCGGGAGCTGCGGCTGCCGTGGCTTGGCATGGAGCAGGCAGACCGGGGCTCGCGATGAAGTGGCGCTCGGCGGGCTCTGTGCGGGGGCGGCGAGGAGACGGGCGTTCGGGGCGGCAGCCATGATGAGGACTGCCGCCGTCGGAAGAGTCCAGGCGCAAAGACGTCGACTCATATCCTGACCTCCTTGTCTGTGGATCGAGAACGGCTCGACCCAGATGTCCAACTCGCTGATCCGAATATTAGCTAATCTAGAATAAGTTTGACAAGTGGTTGATTGGTTGACGGCTCCCAGCTTCCAGGTATATCTTCACCTCTGTATCGGTTCAGCGGTTCCTGGGAAGCCTCCATCCACCCGAGTCCGGCCCAGTGTCGAACTGAGGAGAAAGCCATGGCCCAGAAGCTTGGCGACCGCCAGACGAACTGGTACCTGGGACGAAACACCTCCTACTTCCATCTCCAATACCCGCTGCCACACCTGATCTGCGTCAAGGTCCTGCCTAGCTTCGACTGCAAGGACCTGACGCCTTTCACCTGCGGGCTTCCTTACCCGGAGATGATCGACGGCTCGGGAGGCACCCCCAACCAGAAGGCGGAGCGAGTCGCCAATCGGATCGCCTGCTACTTCTTCACCAATCCCGATCCCAAGAAGGGACCGGACGCCTATCACGACGCGGTCAAGTTCTTCACGGATCAGGCGACGGCGACGGGGCACCAGTGCGTCGGAAAGGCGGACGAGGCGCTCACCTCCACTCACGGTCCCATCTGGTGGCGCGCCGTGATGAGTCTCCGCATCACCAGTTGGGGCATCGCCAACGGCAAGGTCTCCTGGTTCAAGGACGACGCTCTCGAAACAAGCATCCAGTCGTGGATTCAATGGCACTGGCAGCTCAGCCAGCTCGGCGAGATCCAGGGCGGCCCCCACAAGTGGAAGGTGCTGCTCCCGGGAGCCCGCTGGCTGGGCAAGCCTTTCCTCTTCCCCGATCCTCCCCCCGCGAGCGCCAAGGACGCGACGCATGGCGAGAGGTACCCCAACGACCCCATGACCGACCAGGTGAGCAACGTCATCTACCAGCTCATCAAGACGGGCACCGTCGCCGGTGTGCCCTGGCAGCTCGGGAAGAATTTCTGGAATCTCGATCCTTGCTTTCTCGACCGGGTTGGCGCGGCGCTGGCCAGGTCGGCGGTCGAAAACGGCTTGAAGCTCGGCGCGCATCCGGCTCAAGCCCCTCCCAAGCTGCACTCTCAGCTCGAGGTGGAGCGCTACGCCAACGGCCACTTGGCCCGTTTCCCTTGCGGCCTGGCCGGCGCGCCAGATGCCTCGACCCGGGCCTGGGCCGACTACGACAACGGCTGCATGAGCCTCTCGGCGGACGGCAATCCGCCGGCACCCACGCTCAAAGGGCCGAGCCAGACCACCGTCGTGGACTCGGTGCTGCCCTGCAAGCTGGTGCCGACGACGTCTCCTTGAAACCGCGGGGCGATAAGCGGAAGGCAAATCGAGGCCGCCGTCACCTTTCAGGAAGCCGCGAGCACTGAAAGAAGAGGGGGGGACGAATCCGCGATCCCGCAACGAAAGGAGTCCCGGCCATGCGTAAGAAGCTCATGCTGTTGACCGTCGCCCTGGGTTTTTCCGCCGCCGCATCGCTCTCGGCGATCCGGCCCCCGGTGGGAATCCACTGCACCACGACCTGCTGCGAAGACCGGCCGACCCTCTGCTTCACCTGCTGCCCCGGGCATATCTGCCCGGACATCGCCTGTCCGTAGCCAACCGGTAACCTCAACCAAGGAGACCCAACATGCGCAAGAAGCTCGTTTTCCTCGTCCTGGCCCTCGCGACCGCCGCCGGCGCCGCCTTGTCGGCTCCCCGGGCCGAAGCCTTGAGCATTCCGACCCACTGCGTCACCACCTGTTGTGACGACGGCCGCTGCCTGACCTGCTGTCCCCACCAGTATTGCCTCGACATAGCCTGCTGAGCGGCCGAGCGCCTGCGGCGAGGGAGGGACCCCGAGAGGGGGCTCTCCCAGCCCTTCAGGAGAACGAGCTCGGACGTGCGATGAAGGGATTCAGGACTCGAACTCCGTTCAGGTCCTGATCGTGCTGAAGGTCCTCGGTGAGCAGGAAGCGGCATCCCGCAATCCGGGCAGCCGCGGCGATCAGACAATCCCAGAAGGACAGATCGTAGCGGTCTTGAAGCTCCCAGGCCTCTGAAACTACCCTGCTATCGAGAAGAATGGGATGCCATGTGGTGAGCTCGCGGACCTCTTGGCGGGCCGACTGCCTGTCCAACCCAGGCTTGAGCTTCTGTGTCACGTTGACGTAGAACTCCTGCAGGACTTGCACGCTTACACGGCCGCTACGCGTCCGCCAGAGATGTGCCATCCAAAGCTCTGCCGCCGACTGCTTGTCGGGTCTGTCTCTGTCGTGGCGGTACAGAAGGACGTTCGTATCAACGAAGACCAGGGCGGTCATAGAGCTCATCGCGCTTCGGATACGAATCCGCATCGCTGATCCGGGATGGCTTGCGCGAGAGGTAGCGGGTCATGGCTTCTTCGTATGCCGTCTCCTCGGCCATCTGCCTTCGGAGCATGTCTCCCAAATATCGGGAGACGCTCTGGTGCTGTTCCGCGGCACGAGTGCGTACCCACTTGGCGATCTCTTCTTCGAGGGAGACGGTCATGTGCTTCATTCCACGATCCTAGAGGTTTAGGAGCGGCGTGTCAAAAGCCAACGCCCTGGATCTGCGCTTCGGGTTATGTCTTGTCGGGATGAAGCAACTTGCGATTCACAAAGGAAGCTAGAATGACCCATGCTTCCCCTTTTCATCGCCCTCACCACTCTCCTCCTCCTGCGCTACGCCGTCTGGATCGACCGGCCCCTGCCGCGGTGGGTGGATTTCCTGCCGGCGGTGAACCTGCTTCTGGCGGTGGGGGAGGGTTGGGAGGCGCTGGGGACCTCGGCGTTCCTGGTGCTGGTCTCCCTTCCTCTATATATAGCGGCGGGCCTGCTGTTCCTCCTCACCTTGCCGCGGGTCTTCTCCCGCAGGCGGCAGGTGCCGGGAGCGCAGTGGCGGTGGGGGAAGCGGATGGCGGCGATTGGGGGGCTGATCCTGGTGGTCTTCGGGGCGGAGCGGCTGATGGAGATGCGGCGGCTCCTGGAATCGCGGCAGCGCTTCGCCGCGCTGCTCAACGAGAAGACCGAGACGGACGTGACGGCGCTCTCCTGGACGGGAGCGTTCGGGGCGCTACGGGACAAGCTCCAAGCCGAATACCCCTTCACGCGCTGGAAGGGGATCGACTGGGCCGTGCTCCATGCCGACCTCCTACCGCAGGTGGAGGCGGCGCAGACGGCCCGGGACGAGCGGCAGTGGTATCGCGCCCTGCGACAATTCGCCTGGAGCGTGCCGGATGGCCGCGTGGGGATTCAGGGCGACGACCGCGGGCTGCGACGCGAGGCGGTGGGAGGGGGCTATGGCTTCGAGATCGCGGAGCTCGAGGACGGCCGTGTTCTCGCCAAGAGGGTGAAGCCCAAGGGACCCGCGGCCGGCGCGGGAATGCGTTTCGGGGCCGAGGTCCTGGCTTGGAACGGCATCCCGATCCACGGCGCTCTGGGCGGAGCTCCGGTTTTCTGGAGCGAGGAGCCGCCAGCCACGGCCGAGGGACGGAAGTTACAGCAGGCCCGTTTCCTGGTGCGGACGGCCGTGGGCGGCAAGGCCGCCGTCACCTTTCGCAATCGCGGCGACGCCCAAGCCCGCACCGTCCTGCTCCGGGCCGTCGAGGAGCCGGAGGCGCCGAAGCCGTTCAACGTCGTGAAGGACGTCCTCTTCGGCAGCCCAGTGGAGGTGCGGCGTCTGCCGGACGGCCCTGGCTACGTGCGCCTCAAGTTCGAGCTGCCGTGCCTCTTCGACCTCCATCCGGAGAGAGACGTGGCGCGCGCCCTCGAACGCTTCCGCGCCGAGAACGTCCCCGGGCTGGTCCTCGACGTGCGCGGCAACGCCGGCGGCCAGGACACCATGATCGCCCGCCTCGCCGCCTTCTTCCAGCCGCAGGAGAGGTTCTACGAGATGGCCGCCGTCTACGATCCCTCCACCCGCGGCTTCGTCCCTCATCCGGAGACCGCCGTCCGCCTCATCCCCCAGGAGCCGCACTGGGCGGGGAAGGTGGCCGTGCTGATCGACGCCGACACTCTGAGCTCCGGCGAGGGGATCGCGCTCGCCCTGCGCGGCCTGCACGGGGTGGCCCTCTTCGGCTGGCACGGCACGCAGGGCTCCTTCGGCATCAATCAGAAGACCGTTCGACTTCCCGGTGGGCTCAGCCTGGTCTTTCCCCAGGCGCCGTCGCTCGACGCCCGCGGGCAGATCCAGGTCGACAGCAACGCCTCCGGCCTCGGCGGCATCCCCCCGGACCACCGGGTCCCCCTCGACGAAGCGGCGTTCGACGCCGCGTATGGGGAGGGGAGGGACGTGGTGCTGGAGGCGGCGGTGCGGTGGCTCGGGCGGTAGGATGGGAATTGTGCTGCAAAGTTGGTGAATTTCGGCTTGGGTTCGCGAGTTTTGTTGCAAAACTCGCGAGCCGCGGTCCGCGATTCGCCAACCCGGAGCCGTAGCTCGCCCTCCGCGGTCCGTGACTCACGAATTCTCGTGAAAATCCGCGAGTTTTGCTGCAAACTTCGCGAACTTTGCGGCTCGGCTAGCGAACTTTGCAGCAAAGTTCGCCAGTTTTGCAGCAGAGAAAGCGAACCGGGAGCCAGAGCAGGGGTTCTGGCTGCCAAAAATGGCGGGCTCGGAACGAAAGCTCGCGGGTGCGGACGCCGGGCTCGTGGTCGCGATTCCGCAGGGTGCCTCCTCTCCGGCGAGGAAGAGGAGCTGGAGGGTTGGGAAGGGATCTCCTCTCCAAAGATCGAGAGCTGCACCCGCTTGATTTCCGCCCGCCTTTGTTATAGGTTCCCGCCATCGGCCGGATTGCCCGGCCGCAACGAAAACGGCCCGGCGTGAGTAGCGAGCTCACCACCGGACCTGACCACGCAAAGGAGAAGAAGTCCTATGCGCAGCTATCCTCATTCTAGCCGTTCTTCCCGCAACGCATTTTCCCGCAGTTTCCTGAAGCGCATCGGCGAGCGCGACGAGCCCCCCGTCGCGGGCGAGGCCGACGTGGCCGGCCCCTGGCACGTCGAAGAGGTGCCGGGAGGCTTCGGCCTCTTCCGTCAAGGCGAGAGCCTCAGCCGCCAGTCGCGCCCCAGCGCCCTCTTCGCCGAGCGCTGGCTGGCCCTGCTGGCGGCGGCAGTCCTCCCGGGCACGGGGCGCGATGCCCTCTTCCGCCTGAGCAAAGAAGCGGACTCCGCGGGATACGCCGTGGAGGAATCCGCCAGCGGCAAGGCCGCGGGCCACCTCGCCCTCTTCGACGAAACCCTGCTGGACGCCCTGAACGCCGCTGCTGTCCTGGTGAGTCACCCCGTCTCCCTTGCCTTCCTCCTTGAAGGGGCTGGCCAGGTGGCGCTCGAAAGGGCGGGGGCGATTTTGGACGAGACGGTGGGGTAGGGCCGGGCGCGCCGCCGTCCTCTCCGGGAGCCCGTAGGGCGGCAGACTGTAGCCCAGGCCGTAAGCCCTGGGTGAGAAAGCCCCCCCGCCCCCAGGGTTCACACCCTGGGCTACAGTCTGCCGCCCTACGGGCTCCCGTTATCGCCTGCGGATTTGTCTACCCAGATCCACCTCGCCGGCCTCCCTCCGCCCCCCCGGCTGCTTTTCAGTCACTCCTCAAGAACCCGAAAAAGTGCCTCGCAAACCCCCGTTCTTCTAGGGGTTGCAAGATCGGGGGGTGTTTTTACGTCTATTAGGGGTTGATGCTAGCCAGAGCCACTGCAGCCACGCCCTGGGGGATCGAAGCACGCCCCGTCCAGATCGAAGTCGATGTCCACAACGGACTCCCGCAGGTCCAGATCGTGGGACTCGCCGATGCCGCGGTTCGCGAGAGCCGTGAGCGGGTGCGAGCCGCGATCAAGAACTGCGGCTTCGACCTGGAACCCAAGTCCATCATCATCAATCTCGCTCCCGCCGACCTGCGCAAGGAAGGCAACCACCTCGACCTCGCCATTGCCCTGGCGATGCTGGTGGCCTACGACCAACTCCCCCAAGACGCGCTGGACGGCCGCCTGATCTGCGGCGAATTGGGTCTGGACGGCGCCATCCGCTCGGTGCGCGGCGGCCTCGCCATCGCCGACCTCGGGCGGCGCCTCGCCTCCCGCGAGGTGCTGCTGCCGGCCCCCAACGCTCCGGAGGCGGCGGCCCTCGACGCCGTGCCGGTGGTGGGATGCCACGGTCTGGCCGAGGCCGTTCACCACCTCACCGGGGTGGAGCCCATCGCGGCCGTCCTCACCTCGCCGCTCGCCGATGGCGGGTGGGGAAACGGGCCGGACCTCTCGGAGGTGCGTGGCCAGGAGACCGCCAAGCGAGCCCTCGAAGTCGCCGCGGCCGGGGGACACAACCTCCTCTTCCTCGGGCCTCCGGGTTCGGGCAAGACGATGCTGGCCCGGCGTCTCCCCGGCCTGCTCCCGCCCCTCACCCTGGGGGAGGCGATCGCCGTCACCAAGATCCATTCCCTGGTGGCGGAGGAGCCTCCCGCGGGCCTGCTGCACCAGCGGCCGTTCCGCAGCCCGCACACCGGCACCAGCACGGCGGGGATGATCGGCGGCGGCAGCAACCCCCGGCCGGGTGAGGCGAGCCTGGCCCACAACGGCGTCCTCTTCCTCGACGAGCTGCCGGAGTTCCGGCGCGACACCCTGGAAGCCCTGCGCCAGCCGCTGGAGGAGGGGTTCGTCACCGTGGTGAGGGCCCGCGCGCGCCTCGCCTTCCCCGCCCGCTTCTCGCTGCTGGCGGCGATGAATCCGTGTTGATGCGTGACCCTTTTGACACGATCTCCAGAGGAGGAGGTTGGGGGTGGTAGAGGAGATCAATCGTGATCTCGTCTTTCGCCACGGTGATTCGCTCCACGAGCGCTTCGACCACCGCGCGTCGCTCTTCAAAGGGGAGTTCGGGCCAGCGGTCGGAGAGGCTCTGCGACTCAGAGAGGATCTCATCCCGGGAGTGGTACTGGATCGTGAGGAAGTCAATTTCGCCCTGGAGGTGGGGAAGCTCCTCTGCCACCTGGCGCTCCCGCTCTTCGAGGGGGCGGTAGCGCTTGCCGAACCCGTCGGAACTCATGCCCTCTTCCATGTAGAGGTCATAGAGGCGGTCCATCTCCGCCTGCACCTTGGCTCGCTCCCGCTCCAGGCTTTCGACCAGGCGCCGTTTCTCGGCGAGATCCCGGTTCGCCTCCGAGAGGTGCTCTGCGATCTCCTCGGGCGAGAAGACGAAGGCCCTCAGTTCGTCCTCGAAGACCCGTTCCAGGTCCACGATCGGGATCTTCATCCGGCACTTCCGGCAGACGTACTTCGGGGTGTTCGAGGGTACGTAGAGCTTCTCCCCGCAGGTGCAGAACGTGACCCCGGAGAAGAGATGGGTGGTGCGCTTCGCGGGCTTCCGGCCGACCCGTCGCTCGTCGAGGAGCCGGTTGCAGGCTTCCCAGAGATGCTCCGGGATGATCGCCTCGACGGGTACCAAGACCCACTCCGCCTCCGGCTTTATCGTCCAGCGCTTCTTCGCGCCCAGGGACTTCGTGTAGTTCGCGCGGCGGATACCCTTCGCGGTCGGGTCGCGGATGAGGCGTTCCACGGTCGTATGGCTGAAGGCGGCGCCGTTTCGGGTACGGTAGCCGGAGGCGGTGAGGAGGCGGGCCACGGTCTTCAGCCTCTTGTGCGTGAGGAAGAGTTCGTAGAGGAGCTTGCGCACGGGCGCCTCTTCGGGGTTCGGGACGAGCTTGCGGTCGCGCCACTCGTAGCCGAAGGGGGCGGCCCCGCCCAAGGGCTTGCCGAGCTTCGCCCGGATGGGCACGGAGGCCGCGACCCGGGCGGCCGTCATCTCCCGGTCGCACTGGCCCATGGCGGCAGTGACGGTGTAGTAAAGCTTGCCGATCGGGGTCGAGGTGTCGATCGACTCCGCAAGCGAGATGAGGTCCGCCTCGTGCTCGTTGAAGAAGTCGGAGATTTCGAGGAGTTCCCGGGTGTTTCTCCCCAGGCGGAAGAGCTGCGAGAAAATGAGGCCGGTCGTCCGGCCCTCGCGCACGTCTTCGAGCATCCGCACGGTTTCCGGCTCGTTCTTGACTGTCTTCCCGGAGACCGCTTCGAGGTGGTAGACAGTGACGACCTTCCAACCCTTCATTTCGGCGTAGGCTCTGGCGCGGGCCTCGTGGTGCTCGGGGCTGTCGCCTTTGGCTTGGTCCTCGGTCGAGACCCGAATCCAGATGCCGACGCGCTTCTCGTCCTTGGGCCTAGAGGAACGGGAGATTGGGGGGTCGCTCAAGCTAAGCATAGGTGCCTCTCCAGGGGAGTGTTGCCCGGGAGGGAGGATACCATAGGCATTACGCCTCTATTATGCGTACCGTCTTAGCTGAGCTTCTTTTCTGCGATTACGGCTTTGGTCAACGCAGTCGAGCACAGCGCGTAGATGAGAAGTCCCACTCCGAGCGCGACACAGATGAGCCCCAAGCTCCAGAAGTCGTGGAGCACATAGCGCTCAGGGAGAAACCCGAAAGCGGCCCACACGCCAGCACCGGAGAAGAGAAGCACCAACCCGACGAAGGAGGCAATCTTAACTCCTGGGGCGGTAGCGAGTCGTATGGGGAGAGATACTCTCGATTCACTCTCTTCAGCGCCTTCGGGTAGCGGCTGCTCTGCCTTGATCGCACTCAGGCGTTCTTTGTAGAGCATTTCGCGCTGAGCCCACCTATTCCGAAGGTGTAAATGGAGCCGAAGGAGACGATACGCGAACCAAAGAATAAGGGCCGAGAGAGCGACGAGGCCCCATGAGATGTATTCTGGCATTCACCCTCCTTGAGCCATTACTTCAAAATCTCGCTCCGCGTAAGCGACGTGTCGGAGATGCGGCTCCTCGTCCTACTTTCTTCCACCGGGTCTCTCGGCGGAAGATCCACTGCGTCTCTATAGATGAAGGCCCTATTTAGGCCTCTCCAATCTTCGCGCTCCGTTGTCCTGTCTTGCTTCTCCCGCATTTCAAGCGTCTTCCGTAGAACGGGGAGGTGGACATCGAATGTTGCCTTGACCATCTCGCCCCATCCTGCTGCGGCTTCTTTGGCGCGATTAGAGCTTACGGGTAACAGTAGAAGGATGGAGGTAAGTAGCCAGAGATTGCCGCGATTATGGGTGTAGATGGCGAGAGCGAGGTATTCCGCTAAGAGCACCAATCCGGCAATCCAAAGATTGAGCCAGAAATCCATTTCCGACTTGGCAGCGTCAACGAGCGCACGCACGTCCCCGGAGACGACCATGAGCATACGCGGCCAAAGAGGAATGGCATCTGCGCCGTACATTATCCAGGGATAGCGCTCGAATGCCCGGATCGTGTTGCCGAAGGCGGTGGGCAAAAGGTCGTTCTCTTCCTTGGGAAATCTCACTGCCAAGCGCTTAAGGAGATTCGACCGATTATTTCTAACCTCCTGAATCTCAGGAAGGGAGAGTTTCTCCGCCAAGAGATAGTCGGAATCGAGGTCACTTAAACGACTCCGAAGCCTCCTGAATCGCCGTCGCTCGATAAAGGCTAAGGCCTTTATCGGATTCCACTTTCCGTAACCTTCCTTCGCGCGAATGATAGTGCGGTTAAGGGCGAGAAGGGTCACCCCGCCGAACCAGAGTACAAACACAAACATCGTCGCGCCGAGGAGAGCCGGCTGATCCTTGATGCCTCGCAGGCTTTCCAAGAAAGCGTGGATGGCTACGCTGCTGAAGCCGTTCGCAACCAAGAGCGAACACGGGATAAAGAAGGCCACGGGGAGAAGGAAGCCAATCGCGAAGTCGCGGCCGAATAGCTTTGGAAGCTCACCGAACATACTGAGGCTTCCTCCCTTTCTTCTTTTCTTTTTCCTTAGGATCTTGCGTCGTTTCAACTGGAGGGCGCGCAGGCTCTATCGAATCGCCAGTAAGGCGGCTTGCCATGACCTTCATTGGTCTCATTAGCCGACGCGAGTACCGGATAATGATGCGGTCCCGGAAGAACTTCTTGGACAAGGGTTTCGCCTTCACGCTATCCCGTTCAGGATCAACCAATCCCTGTTCTCTATGGAAACGGTGGACGAGCTTTTTTGGGGGCCGAGGCTTATAACCTACGATCGAAGCTGAGGGTTCGTTCGACGTGACGAATTGCAGACCTCCCACTCTCTTACGCTTTTTATAGAGCTTCTCGCGAATAGGCCTCTTGCGCGGTATCCTCACCATCATTTACTCCTTGCGATCACCGCTTTCGTAGTCTTCCCAGCCCCTTCGCAATCACCCCGGCGACCGCCTTCCGCTGCGAATCGCCGTCCGCCGCCTGCCGGTAGCGGACATTTACCCGGTAGCCGCCCACGGTCCGCGTCTTGTCTTGTGGCTCCGGACGCGAGTCAAGCAGAGAGAATAGCTCCTCTGGCGTAAGAAAGAGAAATCGCGATATGTCTTCTTTCGAGAGGTTACCCTCCAGGGCGCCTCGCACTTTCGCGAGATGGGCCTTTTTCATCGCGAGAAGGACGATCTCATCGAAGCCGGCGGCGAGGCACTTCATGAGATTGCCGACTTCCTGTTCCACCGTCGAGGTAACCGAGATCTCGCAAGCCATGCGGTACTCTTCCCGGGCAAGGACGACATCCACCGACCCGCGGCCGTCCGGGGTCGGCTCCTCAACCGTGACCCGGAAACCCTTGGCCTCACCCCAGCGCTTCACGAGTTCTTGGAGGTACTTGTGCTCCGGTCCTCCGCGTCCCAAGGGTGCGGGCGCTCCTGCCGGCGCGCTTCGGGCACGCGAGGCGGGGCGAGGTTCCTCTTTTCGTTCCTCGGCCTGGGGTTCGATCCCGAGGGCAGGCAGCGAAACCTCTCTCGCCGGTTCTTCCTCAGCTCTCCTCGGATACTTCGCCCGGGCAAGTTCCCTGAGCGCGTCGCGTCTTTTCGCCGCAGCCTCCGGCGCGAGCGCCGGCAGAGGCACGGTCTTCAGGTTGAAGTCGTGATCGGCCCGTTCCACCCGTGCTACCGCCTCTCCCACCGCGAGATCTACGAGATCTTCCTCGTTGAAGGCGGAGAAGCCGCGGGCGAGGTCCCGGGCATCGCCTTCGCCTACCCGAAAGACGATCCTTGTCGCAGGGTTCGCAAGGACCGCAGAGGCGAGATCCCGGTTCCTTGCCTCAAGCTGGCGAAGTTCCTGATGAGCCAGGGTAAGCCCCAGGCGGTACTTCCGGGCACCCGTAAGGAGCGCCGCCATGGAAGGGGTCGCGATCTCCTGGAACTCATCCAGGTAGAGGAAGAAGTGCCGCCGGGCGTGGGGGGCAAGATCCTGGCGGGTAATCGCCGCCTGGTGGAAGGCGGAGACGAGGAGGCTCCCGAGGAGCGCGGCGTTCTCTTCGCCGATCGCTCCCTGGGAGAGCTTCGCGAGGAAGACCCGGCCATCGTCCACGATGCCGCGGAAGTCGAGGCGGTGCTCCCGCTCCACGACCACCCGCCGCACGAGCTTCGGCCGGAGGAAGGTATCGAGCCTCGTGAGGATCGGGCCCTGGGGTTTCCCCACGAGCAGCGGGAACTCTTTCTGCCAGTAGTAGAGAACTTCGGAGTCGGAGACCGTGCGGAGGAATTCGGCCCGGAACTCGCGATCGACGAGGAAGCGTCGCAGTTCAAGGAGCGTCCCGCCTGTCGAGGACTCCAGAAAGGCGAGGATCGCGTTTGCGAGGACCGAGTTCATTTGGTCGCCCCAGGACGTGGAGAGCCTCCGGAAGACGCCCACGAGATCCGAGGAGAGCAGGGTCTTTTCGATCTCGCTCCGGGCCGCGAGCATGTTCCAGCCCAAGGAGACTTCTTCGTCCCCGGGATCGAACAGGATGAGGTCACCCTCCCTCTCCTCGGGGAAGCGCCCGAGGATCTCGTCTACGAGATCCCCGTGGGGATCGATGAGGCCCACGCCCTCGCCGCGCGCGAGATCCTCAAGGACCAGTTCCGCAAGAAGCGTGGACTTCCCGGTCCCCGAGGCGCCTATCAGATGGGTATGCCTCATCCGGAGATCGCGGGGGAGGCGGACCTCGCTCCTTGCCCCCTCATGGAGGTTCGCGCCGAGAAGGACTCCTTCTCTCCGGGCGCCAAGCGGGGCGGCTTTGGTGCGCCCCACCTCCCGGTGGAGTTTCTCGATCCGGACCGACTCCTGGGGGAGATGGACGAGCGATGCGAGCTCGCTCAGTGAGAGGAGCATCCCCGTCCGGTGGCTTACCCGCCTCAGAAGGTCGTCTTCGAGATCGCGAGCGTCTTCCTCCCGCGAGAGCGGCACGAGTTCGTTCATGTGGGCCAAGGGGAGAAGCCCACCTCCTACACCCTCAAGAATCCTCCAGGCCCGGGATGCATCGGAGGACTTCGCCGCCACCCGGACCGCCGCCGCAAAGAGCGGCCGGGAGACCTTCTCGACGGCGAGGGAGGTAAGCTCGGGGTCATCGAGGAAGAAGGGTTCGCCCCTCTCCGTGTGGACCGCCCGGAGGATCTCTTCCGCCCAAGGGTTCGACGCGGGTTCGAAAAGCACCTGGAAGAGCCCCGCCTCTCCCTCGCCGACCTCGGAGACTGCCCCGAAGAGCGAGAGGAGCGGATCGATCCGGAAGTCCTTCATGGCCGCGAGGGGCAGCATGAACTCGCGGGCGAGGCCGAACTCGGCCATGGCGACCTCGCCGCGTTCCGCGTGCCACGCCCTTCCGAGGCGCCCTGGCTCCTCGTGCAGCTCTACCTCAGGGAAGAACGCCCGGAGCTGGCCTATGACCCGCTCGCGGTCAGGGAGGCGCACCGCGAACTGGACGATGACCGCTTCGTCTCTCCCAAGAACTTCAAAGGCGAGCGGGTAGAGGCACGATGCCAAGGAGAGGAGAAACCCTTCGGCGGCGGCCGGGGAGATCGAGGTCTTGCGGGGAAGGACGACCTCAATCTCCCGGATCGGGGCATCGCGGGCGAAGGCGTGAGGTTCCGGCTCGGGAGCCGACTCTTCCTCTTCGACCGGAGGAGGAGCCGCACTCCTCCCGAACAAGAACCCTGCCAAGCTGCTTAATAGTGTCTCCCGCCGGCCATCATCTAGCACCCGTTTCCTCGCGGAGGCGTGCCCGGGGAACTGCGCGAAGGGCGGCTCAAGGAGGACGGGATAGGAGGCGACCTGCCACCCCCTGCCCCGCAGTTCCCAGGCGTAGAAGTTGCGGGTGAGCGCCTCGGCGAGAGAAGCCACCCGCTATCCTCCTATCGCACGAAAGAGCGCGTCGAAGCCTTTGTATCTTCGGGAGCCAAGGACCGGAGACCCTTCGCCACCAAAGTCTCGTTTACGACCTCAAGAACAGCGCCGTGGACTATCTCCTGGTAGACGATCCGGGTGTCCTCCTTGTAGTACGTCTCGGGATCGAAGAGGTACGCATAGAGAGCGCCTATATAGGGAAGGTCGAGAATGATGTCATCCGAGAGGAACCAGCCTTGCCAGACCCCCAAGGCCGTAATGCAGACGGAGGCCAGACCGAGGAGGAGCGCAATACCGCATCCTTGATAGCCGAAGTTTACGAGGATGAGCCATGCGACGATGAGGAGGAAGAGCACCCAGGCACAGCCCCACGCCTTGTATGACTTCTTGGGCTCGGTGAGCCATGAGGAAAAGAAGAACCCGGTGCCGAAAGGGGCGGCGCAGACATCGAAGGCGAGCTTCTTCCTTTGGACTCTGAGGTAGATGCGGAGGGCCGAGATCACTCCCGACTCGTGGTACTCGATACGCGAAGTCGTAAGCTCGGGGATCTCCCGCTTCGCGACCGCCGCTTCGAGGGCGGCATAGAACTCCTGGGGCGACGTTTGGAACTCCGGCACGAACTTGTGCCAGTGGGCGAAGACCGGCGTTTCGAGGGATCGCATAAATATTTTCTCTACTCCACTGAGGCCACGCTCCGGTAAACAATCGAGCCGACGGAGACATAGGCAAACCCCTGGCTGTCGAACACGATGGCGCCTACGGTCCGCGACACATCAGGGATTCCAGCATTCATCTCAGTCCAGGTATCGCCGTTGTCTAAGGAGGCATACACCCCATGAGAAAATGTCCCGATAAACATCTTCCCATGAGATGTTATAGCGATGCTCTGGATACCATCACTCGGCAGCCCCTGGGTGAGCGCTGTCCATTGCGCGGCACCATTTTCCCTCCGGAAAAGACCCTGAATAGTGCCGGCGAAGAGATCGCCCGAGGTGTTTACCGCCAAGCTATGAAGATCAGATGAGCCAAGCCCCTCGTTTACTGGCGACCAGGAAATCGCACCGAACGGCAACCGATACACGCCGCTCGTCCCGGTACCGGCATAAAGGTCACCTGTAGTAGGATTCTGCACGATGGCATTTACGCAAGGAGGGAGTCCGGTGTTAAAGCGTTGCCACGTCTGGCCGTTATCTGTGGACTGGCGGACACCAGTGCAGAAGCAGCTATCCGCTGCCCAAAGGCCCCTTGTCGTCGATCGAAGCACACTCACATCTACCCCACCAAGCCCTGATGGATTCCATGCGCCGAGCGCCCGATCGAGCCGGTAGACACCGTCGTGAGCACCGGCGAAGAGATCACTGTTTGGCGTGAGCATGAGCGTACGGACGTTGGTGCTCAAGAAGCCGAAGTTCATTGAAACCCAATTCAAACCGCGATCGGTCGAGCGCAGCACGCCGAGCGCATCTCGGTCAAAACATCCACGGTTTGTAGAGGCCCATAACTCGCCAGGAAGGGTGGTTACGAGGGCAGCAGTGAAGACGGTGTTCGCGAGATCAGGACCGTTGGTGCGAACCCAAGAATCTTGAGGCACATCGTGGTCCATAACAAATTGGCTCGGCGACACCCAGTCACTAACAATTTCTTGATAGCCTGGATAGGCTGCACCCAGGTTGCATTGCTTTTTCTGATTCCGATATATTCCTGTGTACCCAGGGTAAAACCATTTTTCGGTACGAGGATCTATGCCTCTCTTATATATACCCTTCCTAATACCAAAATGAAGATGAGGAGCACTTCCATAATCACCTGCCCGTCCGCTAATCTCCCCAATTTGGTCGCCTTTCAGCACGACCTCGCCGACTCTATGCCTTGGAGCACCATCGCCAAATCGCTTTAAATGGTAGTATACGCTTACAACTACCGTTCCATCTTGAAGCGTGTGGGAAATGTGTATCGCCCCACCGATATCAGCAATATCCTCTGCAAGCTCGATGTTTCCATTCGCCACAGCAAAGACTGGATCTTTAGGGTTGGCGTTCGCATCTTCGGCAAGGTGGAACCCACACCAATCCGAAATGTATCTTTGAGCAAAACCCCGCGCAAAAATCCAATTTCCATCTAGAGGAAGACGGAAGGAATCCGCAACAGGAGCGCCCGCAAATGCGGGCGAACGGGAGTCCATAACCAAAGCTAGGACAAATCCAATAAACGCGATCCGATTTCGCATTATCCAACCTCTTTCAGAAAGAAAGCGTGTTCAGAATGTCGAGGAAAATCCCATTATCCTGGAAACTTGCGCCTTTGTCTTGTATCTCTAAAAACTCTCCGGGCAAGGGGACAATGACAATCGCAGCTCCGCCAAGAGTAACCGCAGGATCGAATCGGTAGTAGGTGATGCCATTCGGGAGCGTGCCCGTAGAAAAGGCTCCCAATGACTGCCCAACCAAATCAGTGCCTGGATCTCCATCATAGAAATCTGCGACCGAAAGATCCTCCGAATTGGACACTTGAGAAACTAAGATGCCTGTGGTTTCCGTCTCCAACTCGTTCGGTTTTTGTGTATTGAGTGACAAAACTTGGTACTCAGGGTCAAAGCTGGGCGAAAGAATGGGCGGATAGCTGATGTTGTAGGCTCCATCCGGAGCACTGAAAAGTGGCCATTTTATTTTCATGTCAACTTGAAGAGGGGAGCCGTAATTGATGCTTATAAATGGAGACTTCCTCTGAAGTGATATAAACCCCTGTAATGAACTCGGACGAACAGTTGCCGCTGTATTCATTTTTACCGTCAAATAGACTGTTTGCCCTGGGGGAACTGTACCTAGACTAGCTGGAGTAACAGTGATTATTCCATCAAGCTCGCGCGATACATGCACTAAGGCGTCGATTAATTTCTGGGAGCTTGAGAACGAAATTACGGTGCTCGTGGACTCGCCTGCGACTATCTCCGATGTGAGATTTTGCGGATTCCACATGAGAACAGGCAACGCCTCCGAGCGTTTGCCCAGCAGAATCATACCTAGAATCGCCAAAGCAACGACAGATGAGATTCCTATGTGCGACTTTCTCATGGTAATCCTCATACTTTCAGGATAAAGATTGTCGGATTTCTGTCAAACCGTTCTTGCACTGACTATCGGCAGCTCGTGATGGATAAGATGTTTTTTGGATTCAGAATCGCCACGAGTCTTTGAAACAAGCAGCTCCTTGCGGGACGTTGAAGAAAAGCACTTTTATCCTCCCGCATCTCTATATTGTCCGACTACAGTTTCGGTGCTGTCAAATCTGTTCAAATTTTGAACACTTCCCGAGGATTTCGGGGCCGCTAGAACCAACAAAAGCCCAAACCTGTCCAAAAATTGAACAGATTGGAGTGAGAAAGGTCCGTCGTCTCAGGGCTTAGGCGTGCTGCGCCGGGTGAGGAGGTTGTAGAGCGTCCCGCGGCTCACGCCCAAGAGGAGCGCCGCCTTCTTCTTGTTCCCTTTCGCGAGTGCGAGGACGCGGGATGCCTCGGACGAGGTGAGGTCGTCGAGGCTCCGCACCGGCAAGAAGAACTGATGCATAAGAAACCGCAAGAGGTCTTTCCGCCATCCCTCGCGAGTGAGGGACTCCTCCGGGAATTTCGCAGCCAGGAACCACGCCTCGCGGCCGGCGAGAAGCAGCCTTCCTTTCCGCGTGAGCACCACGAGTTCCCGGGCCGAGGAGCGCACGTCTGCGGCGAGGGAGCCGAGGAGTCCCATATCCTCCGGCAAGAACTCGCCTATTCCCTCCCACAGGAGGAGCTTCCCGCGCCGCGTCCTCTCGAAAGAGGCGAACGCTTCCGCCCCAAGAGTGTCTTTGATCCGCACGAGGAGATCGGCCCGTGCTCCCGGAAGCCCGGCTCCGGTTTCCACAATCTGGCAGGCGAGAGCTAGGGCAATATCGGCCGGTGAGCGGCTCGTGAGATCTCCTTCAGATCCGAGAGTTGCGGTCGTAAAGGGCGGATGGGCCGCTCGTGTTGAAGGGGGGTGGAGCATGAAGGCGAGCGACTCCTCGGATGCCGAGATTTCCTCGACTCCGAACCATGCGGCCCCGATCTGGAGCCAGAGGCCCGGCGTGAGGATCGCGCGGGTTACCCGCCGGTCCTGAGCCACGAGCCCGTTTTTTGAGCCGAGGTCCACGACCTCAACGCCGCCCGGAGAGGGCCGTACCAGGGCATGGCGGCGGGAGACGCCGGGCGCGCGGACCACGAGATCATTCTCCGGGGCGCTCCCGAGATGGGCTTCTCCTTCAGGGACAGCGAAGACCTGCTCTTCGTTCCCGTGGGTTACCACCAAGCGAAGCATGGCAGTTGCTCCTTACGGGAGAGCGGGGGTACTCGGCCGGATCTTCTCGCGGAGACGCCGGGCACGCGTCGCAAGGAGATCCTCATGCCCCCGCGCCACGATGCTCCGTCCTGCCTCCCCACGTACGAGATCAAGGGCAGCCTGCGCTACCTCTACCGCTTCTCTCACGCGGCCCAACCTGCCGAGGAGTTCGGCCCGCAGTGACAAGAGTTCGGCCCGCGTCTCCGGCCGTTCGGCGAGGAAGCGATCAACCCGGGAGAGGATCTCCTGTGGATCACCGCCCGCGGCCAACTTGAATTCCAGGTCCCAATAGCGCTCCAGGTCCGCGAAGTTCGGGAGAACCCCGGAGAGGTCCACCTGGGGGCGCTCACCCGAACGCCATCGGACGTACTCGCGGTAGAGCCAGAGGTGGGGCTGCGTGGAGGGATACGCCGCTCCGAAGCGGTCCACCGCCCTGAGCGCCTCCGCATACCGCGTTTCCTCCACCAAGGCCAAGACCTCGCCTTTCAGAAATTCGTGCTTGCTCTTTCCGGCGCCCATGGCCGAGCCGCGACCAATCCCTCGTTCGTACCAGGGGATCGCACGGCGGAGGTCGCCCTGGAGGTGGAAGGCGACCGCCGCATCGTAGGCGACTTCGGGAGCATCCTCAGCGCGCTCGGAAAGCGACGCGAAGCGCGCTTCGGCCTCCTGGACCCTGCCCATCAGGGCGAGGAGTTTCGCCTGAATCCGCTCGGCGTACTGCGCAAGCCAGGTCTCCCGCGCCTTCTCCGCAGATTCGAATGCAGCCCGGGCCTCCGCCATGGCAAGGTCGAGTGCTCCCGCCCGGCGTAAGCGCTCGGCTTCCCGAAAGTGCCGGTAGGTGTCGCGGCGAGCCTCTTCGCGGGCGGTGGAACGAGCCGGGCCCAACCTCTCCGGAGGGAAGCCATCGAATCCCAGGGTCCATGTTTTCCCAGCAGCGTAGCGGGCGGTGAGCGCGCGGCCATGCTCGTTGATTGAAAGGCAGCGGGGGCCTTCTAGCTCTCCTCGCGGGATCACCGCGTACCAAAGGAGGCGCCGCTCTTCTAACGGACTCTCGGCGATATCCGGAGCTGCGGCAGGACGCGCGTTCCAGTTCTGTTCCGTCCATGGCCAGGGATCGAGCCATACCGCAGCGACGACATTCACCCAATTCCATCCGTTATTGATCCCCGCAAAGAGAAGCTCGGGAGAGCCGTCGCGGTCAAGATCAGCCGCTCCTTCAAAGAGTTGACCTCCCCGGGCGTAAAAGACCACCCGGGCACGGTCGGAGCGCGGCGCATAGAGGACGGTATAGGAAGGAGCCTCCGGGACGTGGATGTAGCTTACGAGTACCTCATCCACGCCGTCATGGAAGAGATCGAGCGCCTTGACCGAGTAGGGAGTAAACCGCGGCGGGTCGTTCGGGAAGTAATTCGCGCCACTGGGGAGCTTCACCCGCTTTACGACGTGCCCGGTCTCTGGATCGAGGAAGGAAAGGGTAGAGACCGCCTCTGGCGACCACTCCTTGGGCCGCGCAAGGACGATCGCGATACGGAGAGGGCCGTGGGGCGTAATCCTCGCGAGTGCTGCGCGGTCTGCAATCTCAGGGTCAACGCCTGGGATCGTCCAGAGCGTCTCGCCACCTACGCCAACCGCTGCGATACCCTTCTCGCCCCAGGGAACAAGGTGCGAAAATCTGGGGGTGGGAGCTTCGGTCACAAGCACCCCTGCGGGCGGGAGAAGAAGGAGAGCGAGGGCGGCAGCTCGAAACACGTGCCGCCGGAGACGATACCGGCGGGGATTGCGGTGCTGCCGGAGGTCTTTCACTACCGCGCGGGCACTCGGGTAGCGGTCAGCGGGGCGTACCTCAAGGAGGCGCGAGACGACCCGCGCAAGCCAGCGGGGCACTTCAGGCCGGAAGGCGCGGAGGTTGGGAGCTCGCTCAAGCGGCCCTAACCGCCGACCGAGGTCGGAGGCCGCCTCGCGCGGCAGTCGCCCCGCGAGCATCTCGAAGAGCACGAGCCCTGCGGCGTAGAGGTCGCTTGCCGGGCGAATCTCTTTCCCAAGGGCTTGCTCGGGAGAGAGGTAGTCCAAGGTTCCTGCCACCCCCTCGGTACGGGTGACCTGCGTCTCCTCACGGTCAAGCCGACGCGCGAGGCCGAAGTCGGCGAGCTTGACCTCGTGCCCTTCGCCCAGAAGGACGTTTCCGGGCTTCACGTCGCGATGTACCACCGAGGCGTCATGGAGTGCGGCGAGGCCCTCGAAAATCTCCGCGGCGATCCGAACTGCTTCCTCTATGGAGAGGGGGCCTTCGCGCAGGAGGTCCCGAAGAGAAGGTCCCTCGACCAGTTCCATCGTGAGGAAGGCACCCTCAAGGGAACTGCCGAGGTCGAAGATCCGTACGAGCCGAGGGCTCTGGACATCCCGGGCCACCCGCAGCTCGCGGCGCAGGCGAACGAGGGCGTTTGAGGTCGCCCGGTCCGGGCCGAGGAGCTTCAGGGCGATCTCCTGCCCCACCTCCCGGTCAAAGGCGCGATACGCGGTGCCGTGGCCGCCACGGCCGAGGAGACCCCGGATCTCGTACCGCCTGGCAATGACGACTCCGGCAGGAAGACATCTCTCCTCCCTGGGAAAAGGAAGATCGGGTACGGTCTCGGTGCGATCCGGCTTAGGCATGTGCTCGGTAGAACGGCCACGAATTCTTCCGCCGACGCTCCGGTGCTCCTTGGAGCGACCTGCCTATCTTAACGGGTGAGTCGTCTCCGGTCGTTTCTCGCCCCCTCCAAGCTTCACCGTATCCCGCAGAAGGGCGCGCCGCCGCCTCATCCCAGCCCTCCACCTCCTCATTCCTGCACCGTGTAAGAGATAGAGATACACCAAAGCTTAGGATTGAAGCAGCGGACCAAATTCGGAAGCGCCTTTGGTCAATGTCTTCCTTACCCTCCTTGATCAGCAGGGTTGGCGACATCCTTCGGCTCTTCAGAGGAGGGCGAAATGACCACCTGGCACGAGCCCCAAGAAGCTGGGCAATCGAATCTCATCGGCCATATCCATTAGGACATGTGCATTCGCGTCGATATCGCTTCTTTTCTACAGGTTTATAAGATTGCGTACCCTCGGAGGTAGTCGTACCATACGAAGGAAGCTTAGAACCAAAGATTCCTTAGAAGGCGACCGCAAATGCAAGCGGAAGTGGCGCAGTCTGTGATAGACCAAATGGGAGGTCAAATCGATCTCCTCGTTACCCTGGCGCTCGCAATCTGCGGCGGCCTTACCGCTCTGCTTCTTCAAGTCATCCTCCACAATCATGATGATAAGAAAGACGGGATTTCCTTCAAGCGAGATCGCCTTCTGTTCGGATGCCTGATCTGCGAAGGAACGTCAATTATACTCGGTTACTTCGCTCGTGCAGCCATTACGGGCGTGACACCTCAACTCTTGCGCTTAAACTATTCCACCATCAAGAACTGGAGTCAGGCCGAATTCGATGGCAATATCCAACTGAGAATTTTTGCTGGTACGCAAGCATTGTTATTTATCGCGGGCATTCTTTTAGTTGTCATATTTATTGTCTCAAACTCAAACCTACTGAGAAAGAAGGCACCTGATGAGATACGGCCAATTCCTGCGGTATCTTCTCCTCGCAGTACTGTTCGGAATAGGAAGTAGTGCGGTTCTCGCCCAAGAGAAGGCTCTCGGCGATACCGCGCCTGCTATCGTGCGTGACGGGGTACGCGCAAGGTTAGACCTCCTTGATACTGTCAGCCGCATGGTTGAAGTCCGCCACATCACCAATCCCCACGGTTACGAGAAGAGCGATAGCTTTACAGGCGAATTCTATCTGTATAAGACCAGACTTGAAAAACTTCTCGCCTCCGATGGACCGACTGCGCCTTCTGCGGACAAAATGCTTCAAAGCCTCGCCCAGGCTATCCAGGAGTACGAACGAAACCGGGAAGATTTCAGTGTATTTCATTTCTCTATCATTATGGGGCATGAACCAAAGTTGAGCGAGGAGCTTGCCCGCATTGAACCTCAGCAATTGTTAGGAACTCTCCTGACCTTTACCCTCCTCGTAGAAGCAAGAGATCCTGAACTCGCAAAGACATTAAAAAAAGGTTCGTATGTGTGGCCGTTTTGCAGGACGCAAAATAGCACGGTGGAGAAGTCAGAATCAAAAAAGAGATTATTGGTTCAACTCGTAGATTTAAAGCAAAGAGGTTTTTCTATCCCTTTTATGATGGAACTCGCTCATCGCACCAAGCTTTCCGAGCCCTTGACTGCCGATGATCTTGTAGTATGGACTCGCGCGGGGATACCCAACGAGGTCATCAGGGCGGCGCTAGAATCCTCCACTGCGGGACACTGATAAAATCTTTTGCCGTTCGACTGGCTACTGGAATAAAAATCCCACAGCCGAAGCTGTGGGGAGAATTACTCAAAAGATAGTTTCTTCCGGTAGGAAGATGGAGGCCCCGGGCGCTTCCTACGCCGCCTTGAGCAGCCCGGAGACCCGCTTTTCGAGGAGCACCCGGTCATCGTTGTGAGGGATGGCCCGGGCAACCGCGGTCCCGCCGTTTACGAGTTCCCAGACCGTCCTCGCCCCTCCCTCTTCCGCCTTGGCGGTCCGGACGATGGCCTCGCCCTCTTTCTTCGTAAACTCGTGGCGGCGGAGCCAGTCCATGACCTCCTCGTCCGTCGTGCCCACCTTCTTCCGGGTTGCCCGTTCGAGCTGTGACTCCACGTCCACCACCGAAGCCTCAGCATAGGCACGGAGCATGGGGCGGACCTCCCGGGCGAAGCGGTCAGGGGCGTTCTTCGTGTGCTTGATCGAGATCTCCTTTACCTCCCGGGCACCCCAGACCATGCGGTTGTCGCAGACGTAGTCATAGAGAAAGGTCATGAAACCGAATTTGTGATGGCCGACCTCCGAGTTCCAGACCATGAACCCCCGGAAGAGGTTCCGGACCGCTCCGTCCACCTGTACCGAGACCGGGTTCCGCTCGTCCACGAGGAAGATGAAGACATCGCGGTCGGAGGCGTAGAGGGTCGTGGCCCGCCTGGGGTTCTTCGCCTGGTAGGAGGCCGCCGGCACGTGCCAGCGACCGTCCTCGTTCGCATCCATCACGGCTCGCACGACCTCATGGTCGTAGATGCGGCCGTAGTCGGGTCCCACGATGCAGCGGAGCGTTCCCGTGGGCAGGCCCGGACCCGTGGGGAGCTTCATCACCTGGATCAGCGCGCGTTCGGCGAGGTGCCGGAGGCCGAGGTTGATGGCGTGGGCGGCGATCGCCGGGCCGGTGTGGATGGGAGCGACCTCCCGAATCCATTTGGCCGGGGTGTGGGAGATCGTCGCGAGCTGGCCCAGGCTCCAGTGCGTCGGGTCCAAGGTCCCCAGGTCGTCGTGCTCCAGGGAGAGCTCGCCGCCCGCGTCAGCGCTCCCGCGGACGAGGAGGCTTGTGTTTACGATCGTCCGGGATTCGCTCGATTCGGCGCGGGCGCGGGTCGAGGCGTAGAGATGGTCGAGGGTGAGGTAGCGCTCGTCGTCGGGGCGTTTCCACCACTCGGCGAAGGCGCGGATGAGAACGGAGGTTTCGGTGAGAGACATGAGGATCTCCTTCTCCGGCGGGAGGCCGGGCAAATGGCGGCGCGGAACTGCGCCAGGTTGGAAGGGGTGAGCTAGATGAGGCCGGCGAGGACGATTCCGCTCCGGACGGAGCGGGTGGAGCACTCCTCGCACCAGCCTTCCCTTTGATCGGGTTCGACTTCGGCGGTGGAGGAGCAGTCCGGGTTCATGCAGATCCCGGGCACAACGCTATCCAGCGCGTAGGATTCGATGAACTCGGGGATGGAGAGTCCCCAGATGCTCACGAGTTCATCGAGCTTCGAGGCTTCCTGGTTCGCTTCGGCAGGTGTCACAAGGTTCTCCTTTCTCTCGGTTGTCGAGGGACCGGAGATCAGGGTACGGGCTGGACAGAGGTCACAAAAGGCGTACAAAAATTGCCCCTTGAAGAGAAGGCTCCTTTGTGCTCCTATCCATCGGAATACCGCGAGGACGGAATACCTCACGGCAACGGGCCGAGCCGTACGGCTCCCCGGGGTTTCCATACCCCGCTACATACAAGGTATGTACGGGCTCCGCATCACGCGGACGGCCGAATCCCCATACGGGGCTTCAAGGGACTGGCTCCCCACCGCTGTCGGGCTGCGCCCGACCCGCGTGGTTTCCTGACGGCTATCGGATCGAGGTCTTTCCCTATCGGTCGGCCCTTCGATCAAACCCCGCGGGTCGGGCCCACCGGCCTCGATACTCGGCCTTCCCGACAGCGGTGGGGAACTGGTGGGCGAAGGGCCGACGCTTCGCGTCACTACCGGCGAAGGCGTCGAATTTCTCCGCCTTGTGGGAAGGGAAACCACGCGCCACAATGTGGCCGCGTCCACCTCTCTTGCCACGCCCGCGAGGGTCACCACGCCATTCATGCGGGCGTAACCGCGAAGCCGCCACGCGTGGCTTTCTGAGGTTCCTCTCCGTGGGGGAACCTGGCTCCCTGACGGGAGGGGAAGGGAGGTTCGGGCGCTCTTCCCCTCCTATGGATCACACTCCCATTTGCATCGGCACCCGCACCTACTGGGTTTCTCCTGAGGAGAAGCTCGTCTTACTGGCACCCGAGGACCGGGCGCAGCACTTGTACGTCGTCGGGAAGACCGGACTCGGCAAGAGCACCTTGCTTCGGAATCTCATCCTCCAGGACCTCTATGCCGGGCGAGGCGTGGGGCTCCTTGATCCTCATGGCGACCTCGCCCGGGAGGTCTTGGATGCGATCCCCACGGCACGGACGGGCGAGGTGTTGTACTTCAACCCCGGGGACCTCGCGCGTCCCGTGGGCCTGAATCTCCTCCCCAAGGTGCCCCGGGATGCCGAACATCTTGTCGTCTCTGGCGTCCTCTCCGCCTTCCGCGGTATCTGGGGCGGGAGCTGGGGACCACGGCTCGAATACATCTTGGGCCATGCCTTGGCCGCCCTTTTGGATCATGGGGGCCTCACGATCCTGGCACTCCCGCGTCTCCTTGCGGATGACGCCTTTCGGGAGCGCCTCACGGCGAAAATCCGGGATCCGATCGTCCGGGGCTTCTGGCGTCATGAGTATGCCGGCTACGAGCGCCGCTTCCGGCTTGACGCTATCGCCCCGATCCAAAACAAGATCGGGCGGCTTCTCGCAAACGCCCCCATGCGGAACATCCTGGGACAGACGACGAGCCGCTTCGATGCCCGTTTCCTTATGGACCGAGGGCGGATCATGATCGCCGATCTCGCGAAAGGAGTGATCGGTGACGACCAGGCCCGGCTCTTGGGCGCGCTTCTTCTCTCGCAGTTCCAGTGGGCGGCGATGCAGCGGGCGAATGCGGAAGCGGTTTCTCGCACCCCCTTCTACCTTTATATAGACGAGTTCCACAGTTTCGCGACCGACGCGTTGACTTCGATCCTCGCGGAGGCCCGGAAATATGGCCTGGCGCTCGTCCTCGTCCACCAGTACCTTGACCAGCTCACGGAGGAGATCCGGCAAAGCGTATTCGGCAATGCCGGCAACTTGATTGCCTTCCGGGTGGGGCAGTCCGATGCGCGGATCTTGGAGGGCGAGTTCGGCGGCAACGTAAAGATGGGGAACCTCGTCTCCTTGGGGAAGTACGAGATTTATGCCCGCCTCTTGGATCGTGGCCGGATGCGGGAGCCTTTCCGGGGCCGGACCTTGGCGCCCGTCCGGGGCACCGCAACCGGACGGCGGGAAGCTGTGATCCGCCGCTCCCGGGAGCGCTACGGGCGGCCGAGGGAGGAGGTGGAGGCGAAGATCGAGCGCTGGCTTCATGGGCTGAGCGCGCCGCCTTTGCGGGGTGCCAGGCAGCCGTTACCCTGATTCCCGATGTCCAACGTCCACACCCGCAAACCTCGCTTCGAGCGCGCGCCAGTCCGTGGCATGGTCCTCACGCCCCGCGACCTCGCGATCCTCCGCGCCGTCCACCGCCACCGGCTCCTCCGATCCACGCACCTTGCCGCCCTCTTGGAGGGGAGCCGGCAGGCGATGCTTCGCCGCCTCCAGCTCCTTTTCCACCATAGCTACCTTGACCGGCCGCCTATGCAACTCGACTGGTACGTCAGAGGAGCAGAGCCCATGGTCTATGCCTTGGGAAACCGCGGCGCGGAGGTGCTCGAGGCCGAACGTGGTGAGGTGAGACGGGGCGGCATCCGGTGGGACACGAAGAATCGGAACCTCTCCAGGGTTTTCCTCCGCCACACCCTCGCGGTATCCGAGGTCATGGTGGCCTTCGAGGTTGCCTGTCGGGGACGCGAGGGAGTGCGCTTCATCCCGCCTGAAGAGGTGCTCGCGGGGGCGCCAGAGACGACCCGGCGCTTGCGCCTTCCCTTCCGCTGGCAGGTCGAGGTTCGCCAGGGCGGCAAGCCCTACCGCCTGGGAGTGGAGCCGGATAAGGTCTTTGGCCTACGCTTCGAGGGCCGGCCGGAGAACCGGCGGCACGCCTTCTTCTTCCTAGAAGCGGACCGAGGGACGATGCCGGTCGCGCGAAAGGGGCTCGCGCAGACGAGCTTTCTCCGCAAGCTCCTCAGTTACCGAGAGACATGGCGGCAGGGACTCCATCGGGCGCACCTCGGAATCCCGAACTTTCGGGTCGTGACCGTGACGACGAACAGGGAGCGGGTGGAGCATCTCATCAAGGCGTGCCGATCCCTTCCCGGCGGCGGGTCACGTTTATTTCTCTTCGCAGACCAGGAACAAGCTGGACGTGGGGACATCCTGACGAAGCTGTGGGTAAACGGAACGGGCGAGCCCGCTCATCTCACCGAAGGACGTGCCGTAGCACGAACTCAATGGGATAGAGATAGCCAGCCTCACACCAACCACCCTCTCAATCGGGAAAACCCGTCGCTAGACTGACTCCAGGGACAGAGGTATGATGACAACTGCATCCGCTCCATGAAGTACCTTCGGAAGCTTAAAATTCAACTGGTAAAAGGCAATTACAAGAACCCTATCAAGGGCCAAGTTTCCGGCCCGGAGCAAATCTATGACGTCTTCAAAGCGATCAAAGACTATGCCCAAGAAACTCTCCTCGGCGTATATCTCACTCATGACTTGGAGGTGATCCTCTACGATGTCCTCTCAGTCGGAGGCGAAGGCACGACATCGCTTAGCGTAATGGATGTGTTCGGGCGCGCATTCATTTCTCGCTCCCGGTACATCGTCCTGATCCACAATCATCCTAAAGGCGATCCGCACCCTTCACCCGCAGACCAGGAAGCCATGAGGAAACTCATGGGCCAAGCCAAGACACTGGAAGTAGGTTTTCTCGACTTTATCATCGTAGGAGATGGAAGCTATTGGAGCATGTTCGACGCCGCCGAGGGCGGCGACTACGAATTAGGAGCCGTAGATATTGAAGAGTTAAGGAAGGAGATATAAGAGAGCCGAAGCGAGTGATTCCAATTCTGTCCCACGAGGGATACAACTTGTCAAGTCGGCAGAAAACAACGTCTTGCCAGAATAGCGTGCTCTGCTTTACTTAGTCACATGGTACGCTATGCGTTTGTCGACGTGCACAACACCGAGGGAACAGCTCATAAGCTCTATGGCTTCTCGGTTGATTGGCATAAGCTATGCCAGCATCTTGCGTCCGAATGGAGCTGCCGCAAAGTATATTTCTACGCCGGCATTGAGGATGGGGATGACGAAACGGCCAAAGAGTTTGATTCTCTGGCGAAACTCGATTGCAGCGTCGTACGGACAAAGCCGATCAAAATATACAAGAAACCGGATCGAAAAGTTGAGGTACCCTGTTCAAATTGTGGAAGCGCAAACGTCGCAATAGTCGAGATGGGATACGACAAAAAAGGCAATTGCGACGTTGATCTTACCATTGATGCCCTCGCACACGCGGCGCCCGAGACCGAATACTATATCTTCACCGGAGACGGCGACTTTGAGCCGCTTATCGTCGAAGCTCTCGAAAAGGGTGTCGCCAAGGTTCATGTGGTATCGAGCGGCAAGGCATTTATCCGGGCCGGCATGCCGAATAAGCGGCTTGCGACCAAGCTGAAGAGCCTGTTCAAAAAGTATCCCCAGAGGGTTGATCTCATCGACATTGCATCCTTGAAGTTCAAGATCAAGAGGGATTTGCTGGCCTCAAGGTAGGTATAAAAAGAAGTCGCCAGCAAGCGTGGCGACTCCGAGTGACACTTTGATCATAGCCTACCTTCTCGGAAAGTCAATTACGAGATGGTCAAGATTTCATGAAGGATAAGAGCTATAGATCCGCTGATCTGAGTTCTGAAATTGAGCTTAGATTGGCTCTAAAGTCTGAAAACTTCCTTCCATCGCAGCACCATCGTTTCAAAGGTGTTCCAATCCAGGGACCGTAAGGGTACCAAATCAAATCGACCTGACTGATATCGATGGTTTTCCCGACCTTATCAATTCCGTTAGAACTCACGGAGGGTTTCAAGGAGGTAATTTCCATGAGGCCCACTCAATTCGGTTCGAACATCGTCTAGAAAGCCGCACATCTGAGAAATTGTAGGTTTTTTCTGCCATCGGCGGAATGGTTTTCGCGCGTCAATATTGAGCTCACGGTCCTTGAGTACGAGGTTCGAACCGGTTATTTCGATGATCGTCCGTTGTTTCCGGGGATCTCTCGTTTCGAACCAAGATACCGCGGATTTATTGAAGGAAATCACAAGATCCAGAGGTTCGAACCAATCGGCCTCGGTCCCGGCTTCCGGTCGCTGCACGAGCTTCAGTTCTTCCCATTCCAGTGCCTCTCGCTGTCGTATAAACTCTTCGTCCGTGATGAGGTCACGGATGCGGAGGGTCGTGAGGTTCGCAAGCTGCTTGCGCGTCGCCTGGAGCGCTTGCTCTCGGGCCTGTCCTTGAGCGGCCAGGGCGGTCGCCCTGTCTTTTGCCAGGAGATCCAGGTGGCTTAGGGCCCACCTGTGGAGCGAGTCCGGTGGCGTGACTTCCTCCAGGAATCTGATGAGACTACTCTCCAGCTTTGATTCCTGAAGGCAAGGCTGATGGCAGCGGTAGTCGTGACGGCGCCAGGAGCAATGGTAGTACGTATAGTCGTAGCCATAGCGGTTCCTCTTGTGCTCGGCTGTCACCATGAAGCCGCACTCCCCGCACCGGATCATCCCCGTAAAAGGAAAGTCGT
This sequence comes from Thermoanaerobaculia bacterium, assembly GCA_036275055.1. GTDB lineage: Bacteria > Acidobacteriota > Thermoanaerobaculia > Multivoradales > UBA5704 > DATARR01. The sequence continues at coordinate 4,905 of DASUEN010000066.1, read as the reverse complement.
GCCGTTGTCTGCGGGGCCGGCCCGGACGGCCCAAAAGCTCCTGGACCCGCTCGAATTCGAATAGGGTCACCATGGGCGAGTGCTTTCCCGGATAGAGCTTGCCTTCCCAGGGGATAACCCCCGCGTAGAATGGATTCGTGAGGATGCGGTAGACGGCGGAGAGGGCCAAGGGTGATCCGCCTTTACGGCGCCGCTGCTTGGTGCGGAGATTCCATTCTTTGGTCGCGATCTCCCAGACCTGCCGCGTGGTATAGGCGCCGGTCAGGACCAGCCGGTACATCCGCTGTACCAGCTCGAAGCGATCCGGGTCGGGGATGATGGTCTTCGTCTCCCGATCGTTCAGGTAGCCGGTCGGAGCGAAAGAGGGAAGCCAACCCTTCTCGACCTTAGTGCGGTTGCCGCGCTTCACGTTTTCGGAGAGATCACGGATATATTGATTGGCCATGCCAAGCTCAACGGCCATAAGGAGCACATTATCGGAAGGCAAATAGTCGCGTTCAGGGGTCTTGATATTCTGGATCGTGCCCTGCTGTAACATCCAAGAGATCGTTCCCCCGTCCACCGGGTTTCTCGCCAGACGGTCGAGCTTCCAGACTAGGATGCCTTGCGCCTTGCCGGAGGAGAGGAGGGCAAGCATCTCCGCGAATATTGGTCGGCCGGGGGCTTTGGCTGACTTGGATTCGCGAAAGACTTTGACGACCTTGAGGTCATGATTTTTCGCGAGCCCCAAGAGTTCCTTTTCCTGGGATTCGATGGAGAGTACTTGGCGATCCTCCGATTCGGTCGATTTGCGGCAATAGAGAAGGTAGATCATGAAGATGAGGCTGCGCGGGCAATTGGCGCGGTATAGGCTGCGCGAGAAGCGCGTACAGTTCGAGTAGCTGGGAGGCGTGGCATCGCGCCTCGTCGTCCGACAGGGTTTCCTGGAATTCCTTCTGCCAGAGTTCTTGGAACTCGTGGATGTCTTGGTCGCTGAGGTGCATCCCCGATACCGTAGTCCGAGAATGGGAGGAGGGAAAGGCGGAATCGCTCCTCAAACCAGCGCTCGGTAATATAACGATTGCGATCAGCGAAGCGTTCACTCGCTGCCCGTTGTTCCTGAAGCAAAACTCGGTGCTCGCACTGCCGAAGGCTGGAGGCCCGAATGTATCCATAGAACATCATAGTTCGTGGCTGTTTTGGTTTGCCCTAGTAACCTTTCCCGTCATGCTAGGACGCGAAGTCCAACTCGTCAACGTGAGAAACCGGTCGGACGCCTAATGGTCCAGGTAATGTCACACATGCGGAGGGCCATGCGGCTCAGCCTACTCCGATCTCCTCTCGTAGAAAGGATGCACCCCGTGCCCCCTTTGTGCCCGGACCCCGAGCGTTTCGGCTCTCACGGCGAGATACGGTTCAGCCCCACTTTTTAACTCGTCTTCAGTTCTCTTTTATCTATCCCCGAAGCGCGGTGAGCTATCGTGGCGGGCGACGCTCACCAGCCTGAATACGGAGAGCCTCGTAAAGGCGTCTTTTTGTGCAGCCTTTTGCGGGTGCTCGACGGCTAATATCCTCAACCACCTATGAGGCGCGCCTTGATTGTCTCGCACTTTGCAATTGCGCTTCCCGACATTCGAGCCGGGCCGGCGTGACGCGACCTTCCCGTTCGTCGCCTGTCGCTTCATATCAACCCACCTTATTTCTATATGCCCCAGAACCCAACCCGCGTCATTGCGATCGATCCCATCGCCAAAGGTTTCGGCTTTGTCATCTTCGAGCAGCCCTTCCACCTCGTAGCCTGGGGAATCGCCCGCGTAAAGGGCGATAAGCGCGCGGGCGCCATCGTCCAATTCGAGAAGCTCCTCGCTGAATTCCGGCCAGATGCGGTGGTCTTGGAAGATGCCGCAGCTCCGGGATCACGTCGGCGCCACCGGGTGCGCGATCTCATCAAAGAGCTTCTCACGCTTGCCGGTAGGCGCAATCTCGTGGTTCATACCTTCGCGCGGAGCGCGGTCATTGAACGGTTCTCGTCCCCGGAGAAGCGTGCGACGAAGTATTCGATCGCCACGCGGCTCACGAGGGACTTCCCTGAGCTTGGCGAGAAGCTCCCGCCGCCCCGCAAGCCCTGGGATAGCGAACACGAGCGCATGTCGGTCTTCGACGCCCTGGCCCTTGCCGTGACCTACGTGACCGAGTAGGAGCACGGTAGCTAGCCTTCCCGCAAGGCGGCCCCGGTGGCCGCCTTTTGCGTCTCCAGCCGTGCCGTTACGCTCACTTCCAGAACGTCCACAACTTGAAAGGAGGATGCGATGCCCCACGGCTTCGTGTCGTTTGCGGAGTTGAAGCGCGCGGTTTCGATGGAAGCGATCCTGAAACGCTACGAACTCTCGGAGGGCTTGACGCGCAAGGGCGCAAACCTCGCAGGACCGTGCCCCTTCTGCAAAGGCACGTCCGGGCGCCAGTTCCAGGTAAACCTCGTCAAGAACGCCTGGTACTGCTTCGGCTGCAAGGCCGGCGGGAACGTCCTCGATTTCGTCGCGAAGCGCGAACGCGTGAGTGTGCGCACCGCGGCCCTCACGCTCGACTCCTGGTTCGAGCTCGGACTCGTGAGGGAGGAGCGGTGTGCCGAGACGCCCGCCATTCCGACCGAGGAGGCTGTCGCTTCCGTTGCCAGCCCGCCGCCGGCAAAGGAGCTGCCCACCAAGAACCCGCCTCTCACCTTCAGCTTGAAGACCCTCGACCCGAACCACGCGAGCCTCGCGACCCTGGGACTCGGGGGAGAGACCATCGCGCGCTTCGGCGCGGGATACTGCACCAAGGGACTCTTGAAGGGCAGGCTCGCGATCCCAATCCACACCTGCCGCGGGGAGCTTCTCGCCTATGCCGGCCTCGCGGTGGAGGAGGGCCAAGCCCCGCGGTATCTTTTCCCACCGAACTTCCAGCCGGCGCTCGAAGTCTTCAACCTGCACCGCCTTTCGGAGATCCCAGAGGAGACTGGTCCCCTCCACATTACTCCCGAAATCGATGGCGTCTTGCGGCTCTCCAGGGCCGGTATCGACTCGGCGCTTGGCCTCTTCGATGGGTCGCTTTCCCCCGAGCAGGAAGAGGCGCTCACCGGGGCGCTCTCGCTTTATGAAGGACTTCTCCTCGTGGGTGAGGGCTTTCCGGACCGCACCGTAGCCCGTCTCGCGCGATACGCGGCTGTCTCATGGATGGCGGAACTGCCTGAGAGCCCCTTTGCCAGCGTGTGAGTGGAGAAGCGATAGAGGAGGCCGGGCCTTCGCTCCGAGGCGGGTGGCCGCCACCCCCGGGAGGCGCTCCCCACGTGTTGGCGGAGGAGAATAGTGTCGAAGCCGACCGTTCACTCACCTCTATCCCTCCGGAGGACTTCTGATGCTCATGGCCCCGCGGTGTGACCGCTGGGGCTTTTTAATACCGCAGCGGCAAGCTGTGATCTCTATAGCTCTCACTTTTGGAAGAACGGTGGGTCGCTTGCCGGGATTCTCCAGTGAGCCTTTATGTAGTTTTTGAGCACCGTGGGGGCGCCAAGGTCAACCGTTCCTTTTCTTACCCCATCCTCCAGGCTGCGCCATACCATCCGCATTTGTTCGCGTGCAGATTCCTCGCTTCCTCCCTCGTCCTCATCCACGAGGGATAGCTCCTGACTGGCACGGCGGCACACCGCAATCGCTTCCGACGATTGCTTCCTGCGGAGATGGAAGCCAAGCAGGTAGACAAGATCCAAGAAAAAATCCTTCACCATGCCATGTTCAAGATCACCGGCAATAACCTCTTGAAAGAGAATCTCCGCCCTCTGGGGGCGCCCCAAGTGTTCAAGAATGCGGGCCGCCGTGTACCGTTTTCTGAGCTGGATGTACGGTTCACGAAATTGTTCATGCAATCCTCTGAGGTCATTGAACCGGAGAAGAGCCTCTTGCGGCGCGCCCATGGTAAGGAGGCAGTTCACTCTGATGATCTCCGCTGACCAGACAAGACGAGGGCTGTTTTCTGGAATCAATGCCAGTGACTGCTCTGCGGCCCGGAGGCTCTCGGCGGGGGAAGGATCAGCCAGGACGTAGGCGAGTTGAGCAAACGTCCGACTGATGAGAAAGGTCTGCGCTGCCGTCTCGAAGAGCCCTACTGCCCGGCGCAGATTTCTTGTGGCTTCCTCAACGTTGCCGAGATCATCTTCAAGGGCTCCTGCGACGCAGAGCACCTTCCCCTCTGCAACTCCGTTTCTTGAGCCTCTCGCGACATACTCAGTTCCCTTCTTTAATGCATCGCGGGCCGCAGGCCACTTCGCCAGGCGCCGTCTCGCGTTCGCGATCTCGGCACAGCACTCTGCGCAGAGATCGTTCTTCAATTCAACGGAAAGCATAGGGATAGGCAGTTGCCCTGCGACCAAGAGGGCAAGAAAGAAGAACTCCTCGCTCTCAGCCGGACCGGCGCCCGCACCCTCTTCAAGAAGTACTTCCAGGAAGCTCAGGGTATGGAGTGAGCGCGTGAGACGCACCTTCTCTCGTCTCGCTTTGGTCGTGAGGGTCCTAATCTCCGCCCACGTCGGTTGTGCTTCGAGCCACTCTTCAAGTCGCGCTTGCTCCAGATCGTGTAAGTCGATTAGGGGCCGGAGCGGACCGTAAACGGGGACAACGCCTTTCGCTTTCTGGAACGCGATGGCGCGCGTGGCGAGGAGCCAACACTCGCGGCAACTCGTGAGGTGAGCCGCGACCCGCTCCGCCTCAACCTGCGCGGTCTCTCCGGCGAACACCCTGCGCAACCCCTCGAGCTTCTCATGAGACTCTTCAAACATTTTAGGCGCACCTTAATAGCGGCGGTAGTAGACCAGAAGTAAGTGACTCGTAAAACAGGGCGCCTCTAGTATATCCAGAAAGAGCGGAGCCGCAATTGCTGCGGCTCCGCCTTTTG
>DASUEN010000065.1:0-7722 GCA_036275055.1 Thermoanaerobaculia bacterium | reverse complement strand
CTTCATGTCGATCTCGGCGTGGCTCCTCGGCCTCTCCCAGATCGTCTTCATCTTCAACCTCTTCTGGAGCATCAAGAAGGGGGAGAAGGTGGGCGCCAACCCGTGGGGGGCCACCACCCTCGAATGGGCCGCGGCGCCCTCGCCGCCGGTCGCGCACGGTAACTTCCCGGAGATCCCCACCGTCGTCCGCGGGCCGTACGACTACAGCCTGCCGGGGGCCTCGACCGATTTCGTTCCCCAGCACCAGGAGGCCTAAAGCGATGGAGATTCCCTACACCGTAGAGCCCCGTCCCGATACCGGGGTATTCAACGCCAAGCTGGGCGTCTGGCTCTTCCTCGCCTCCGAGGTGATGTTGTTCGGCGCCCTCTTCTCCTCCTACGTGCTGCTGCGCACGGGGGCCGCCTCGTGGCCGCACGGCCGCGAGTTCCTGAACGTGCCGCTGGCGACGCTCAACACGGTGATCCTCATCGCTTCCTCGGTGACGATGGTGATGTCGTGGGCGTCGCTCAAGCTCAACGACTTCAAGAAGTACCGGATGTACATGGGGCTCACCTTCCTCGCAGGCGTCGGCTTCCTCATCGTCAAGGCCTTCGAGTACGGCCACAAGTTCGAGATCGGCCTCTTCCCGAAGTCGAACACCTTCCTCGCCATCTACTTCACGCTCACCGGCCTCCATGGCTTGCACGTCATCGGCGGCATGGTGGTCAACGGCTACTTCTGGGGACCCGGCGCCAAGATGTGGAAGACGGAGCCCGAGCGGTTCACCAACCGCATCGAGGTGGCGGGGCTGTACTGGCACTTCGTGGACCTGGTCTGGATTTTTCTCTTCCCGACCCTCTACCTGCTCTAGGAGCCTATCGATGAGCACGAGTGACGCCGAATCGATCCGCAAGCAGACCCGGGCCTACGTCACGGTCTTCGTGACCCTGATGGTGCTGACCATCCTGACGGTGGCGGTCTCCTACTTCCACATGCCCGTCGCCCTGGCGATCTTGGTGGCGCTGGTGATCGCGAGCTTCAAGGGCTCGATGGTGGCGGCCGTCTTCATGCACCTTTCGCACGAGCGGAAGCTGATCTACTGGGTGCTCCTGTTGACGGTCGTCTTCTTCGTCTTCCTCATGGCCATCCCGTCGATCTCGCAGTGGGATCAGCGGCTGGTCCGGTAGGCCCCATGAGCTTGTCGCTGCGCTCGTTCCACCTGTTCTTCATCGCCGCCTCGGTGCTGCTGGCGGCCTGGGTGGGCGTGTGGGGCGTCCAGAGCTGGCTCGCCACCCGCAGCGGTGGCGACCTGGCCTTGGGCTTGCTCTTCGTGGCCCTGGGGTGCATCCTGCTGGTCTACGGTCTGCGGGCGCGCCGCAAGCTCCGGGTGCTGGCGCCCGACGAGGACGACTGAGGAGGAATGGTCATGACGAAGCTCCTCACGGTGACGATCGCCGCCCTCTGGCTCGCCTTGCCGCGGGCCGCCGCGGCCTGCGCCACCTGTTACGGCGCGGCCGACTCGCCGATGACGAAGGGGATGAACAACGGCATCCTGACGCTGATCGCCCTCGTCGGCGTGGTCTACGTGGGGATCGGCAAAATGTTCCTGGACTTCCGCCGCCGGTCGCGGAAGCTGAACGAGAAAGCCATGGTGCGGCAGCGGCTGCGCCTCATTCACGGAGAGAAACGGTAATGGGAAACACGCTCGGCCTCCCCATGGGATTTCCTCCCGCCGCGTCGTCGCATGGCGCGCAGCTCGATCAGCTCACGGCGATCATTCACTGGTTCATGCTGGTGCTGTTCGTCGGTTGGGGCATCTTCTTCGTCTATTGCCTCTTCCGTTTCCGCAGCAAGGCGAATCCGGTGGCGAGCTATGCGGGCGCCAAGGGCGGGTTCTCGACCTACGGCGAGGCGGGCGTGGTGCTGGTGGAGGTGATCCTCCTCGTGCTCTTCGCAGTCCCCATCTGGGCCAAGCGGGTCAACAACCTGCCGGACAAGTCGCAGGCCGTACAGATCCGCGTCGTGGCCGAGCAGTTCGCCTGGAACGTTCACTATCCTGGCAAGGACGGCGTCTTCGGCCGCACCGACTCGAAGCTGGTGACCGCGGGGAGCAATCCCCTGGGGCTCGATCCCAACGATCCCGCCGGCAAGGACGACGTCACCACCATCAACCAGCTCCACATCCCGCTCGGCAAGCCGGTCTTGATCTACCTCACCAGCAAGGACGTGATCCACAGCTTCTATCTCCCCGTGATGCGGGTGAAGCAGGACGCCATCCCGGGCCAGGTGATCCCGGTCTACTTCACGGCCAACACGATCAATCCGCCGCAGGCGCAGTTGCCGGCCTGCGCCCTCAGCAAGACCTGCTGGGAGATCGCCTGCGCCCAGCTCTGCGGCCTCACCCACTACCGCATGCAGGGCTACCTGACCGTGGAGTCGGAGGCGGACTTCCAGAAGTGGCTGAACGACAGCGCGCCGAAGCCGGCGGTGGTGGCTGCCGCGGCGACTCCTGCGCCTGCCCCTGCCGCGCCGGCCGCGGTGACGACGAAGTAGCTCCCGCTCAGCGCAGCGCCTCGAAGAACACCTCTTCCATCTCCCGCGCCGCGCGATCCCACCGGAACCGCGCGGCCTGTTGGGGAGCGCGGGCGCGGAGCGCGGCTTCGCGCCCCGGGTCGCCCAGGAGGGTGGCGATCTTTCCCGCCAGGGCGCCGACGTCCCCCGGCTCCGCCAGCAGGCCGGCGTCCCCCACCACTTCCGGCAGGCTGGAGCTGTTGGAGGTCACCACCGGCACGCCGCAGGCCAGGGCCTCCGCGGCGGGGAAGCCGAACCCCTCGTAAAGCGAAGGAAAGACGAACACTCGCGCGGCCTGGTAGAGCCGCACCAGCCGCGTCCGCTCCACCCGTCCCAGCGTTTGCACGCCCGAGCCGGCGAGCCTCTGGAGACGCCGCGCCAGCCGCTCGCTTCCCCAGCCGTAGGGGCCGGCGAGGACCAGAGGGAGGACTTTGGGGTCCTGGGCGCGCAGCATCTCCCAGGCATCGACGAGGGCGCCCACGTTCTTGCGCGGCTCCAGCGTCCCCACGTAGAGGAGGTATCCCTCCGGCGCTCCCAGCTCCTCCCGCGTGGCCGCGATCTCCGCGGGCTCGCCCGGCTGGAACTCGCGGTCGATCCCGGGGTAGACGACGCGGATCTTCTCCCGGCACTGGGGGAAGTGGAACGCCAGGTCGTCCGCCGTGGCCTTCGAGATGGTCACCAGCCGCCGCGCCTGCTCGAAGGAGAGGCGGAGGAAGGGGAGGAGGGAGAGGCGCACCTTGAGGGTGTGCGTCTCCGGGAGGAGCAGGGCCGTCAAGTCGTGCACGGTGGCGACCGCCGGCACCGGGCAGCGCAGAGGCAGGGTGATGAGGGGGGACCAGAAGAGGTCCACGTCCCCCCGGGCCAGCCGCCGCGGCAGGCGGAGCTGTTGCCACAGCACCCCGAGCGGAGTCTCCTGGTGCTCGACGGCGATCCCCGCCGCAGCGAGCTCGCCGGCCCCGCGCGGCGGGCGGTGGGCCATGCCGAGGTAGCGCAGGCCGCCGCGGGCCGCCAGCTCCAAGAGGAGCGAGCGGGTGTAGACGCCGATGCCGGTGGCGGCGGGCACCAGGGCCCGCAGGTCGACGGCGACGGTCGGTCGAGGGGGGATCTCCGGCATGGCGGGGCATTGTAGAGTACCGCCGTGCTCCCACGCGTTGGCTCCGTGCTCCGGGTCCTGGTCCTGGCCCTCTTCGCCGTGTCCCTGCTGGCGGCGGTTCCCCGGGCGGGGAGGAACGCCCGCGCGCGGATCGCTGAGGCCGTCTCGCGGCTGGGGGAGGGTTCCCAGCAGGCCCGCCGCCGGGTGCTGGGAGCTTCCTGGGTGGAGGCGGAGGCGACGATCCGCCGCGCCGTGCCCGTGGACGGCGAGTACCTGCTCGTCGACGGCGGTGAGGAGCGGCAGGGCGCGACGCTCTTCCTCCGCTACCAGCTCGAGCCCCGGCGGGCGCGCTGGGGCGGCAGGCTCTCCGAGGTCGCCAGCCCTTCCCGCTGGGCCGCGAGCCTCCCGGCCGGGCCGCGCTGGGTGGTGGTCGCCTATCCCCACCGGCCACCGGTGCTCGTCGAGCGCTCCGAGATTTCCCGCTGGTTGAAGGAGCGGCTTGGTCGCCGCTGAAGCCCTCGCCGGTCTCACGGGGGTGGCTCTCTTCGCCGCGCCCGGAGCCGGCCTCGCCGAGCTCCTCCCGGCGGTCCGTGCCCTGCGGCCCGGCCGCCGCCTGGCGTACGCCTGGCTCTTGGGAGTCGCCTGGACGGCGGGCTTGCTCTACGCCCTCTCGCATTTCTTCGGCGTGCCCCTGCGGTCCCCCGCCATCCTGGCCGTGGCCGGCGTCCCCGTTCTGGCAGGCGTGGTCTCCTGGCTGCGCCGCCGTTCCATCTCTCCGCCTTCCAGTGCCTCCCGGCGGCGGCGAGCGTGGCAGTGGGCCCTGGTGGCGGTCTGCGCCGTGATCTCCCTCGCCGTGCTCTGCGAGGCCCTCACCCAACCCGTGCTCGACTGGGACGGCTGGATGACCTGGGCCGACCATGCCCGCGCCATGCGCTTCGAGGGGACGGCCGATCCGCGGGTGCTCACCGAGAAGGGTTGGTACGTCACCCATCCCTGGTATCCGCTCCTCCTCCCCGTGGCGCAGGTGGCGGTGCTGGAGGCGACGCATGCGGATTGGGACGATCCCGCCTTCCGGCCGACGTATGCGGCCTTCTTTCCCGTCTGGCTGCTGGTGGTCTACGGCGCCGCGCGGCCGCTCGCGGGGCGCGCCGCGGCGGGGTGGACGGCGCTGGCCGCGGCCCTCCTCCCCTTTCCCGCCTTCGAAATTTCGGGGGGCGCCGTCTCCGCCTACAGCGACCTGCCGCTCGCCTGCTTCTACGGCGCCGGCCTCGCGCTCCTCCTGACCCCCCGGCTGCGCCTCTCGGCGGGGCTGGCGGCGGGGATCCTCCTGGCCGCCGCCGCCCTCGCCAAGACGGAAGGCGCGGTGCTCGCTCCGGCGGCGCTCGTCTTCGCCGGGCTCGCCTGGCGCCGGCTGTGGCGGCCGCGGCGGGGAGCGCTGGCGCTGGCGGCGGTGCCGCTCGTCCTCGCCCTGCTCCTCCTCGTCTCCTGGCGGGCCGGCGTCCCCGCGCGCTTCGAGAGCTACGAAAAGATCGTCTCCTGGTCGTACCTCTGGCCGGGGACCTTCACCCGCGCGCCGCGAATCGCCGCCTGGGTACGCGCGCAGATGGCGAACGCCGCCGAATGGGGGACCTTCTGGTGGACCGCGCCCCTGGTGCTCGCCGCCGGCTGGCGGGGATTGCGGCGGCGGGCCACGCTCCCCCTGCTGCTCGCCGCCGCCGCGCCCCTGGGGGTGGCGTGGCTCTCCTACACCATCAGCCTGAGCCCGGAGTTCATCGTCTGGACGAGTTGGAACCGCTTCCTGGTGCAGGCGTCGGTGCCGGGTCTCCTTCTGTTGTCCCTGGCTCTCGCGAATCTGCTTCGCGTAGCTGCCGGAATCGTACGTTTTCCGGCACCACCTGCCAGACCTCGGTCTCTTGATCGAAGTACGCCAGCCGGAAGGCCCGCGGACGCCCCTCCATCCAATCCCGCTCCGGGTCTTCCCACGGCGAGCGGTGGACCACCACGAAGCTGACGTCGAGCCAGTCCAGCCGCCGCCGCCAGGGCACGTAATCGCCGTCCGCCGGGAAAGGGAACGCCACCGTCCCGCCCCAACGGTAGTACTGGTCTTCGAGATCGCCGTTGCGCGGCACGATGCGGACGTCGTTCTGCAGCCGGCTGCCGAAGAACGTGTACGGCTTGTTGAGCCCCGCATAGGCCACCACGGCGCCGGCGGGCCCCGCCATTCGCTCCAGGGCGACGACCGGCGGCCGGAATTCCATCTTCACCCTTTGATATTTCGTCACCGCGGCACCGAGCGGCAGGGTCGCGAGCGCGATCACCGCCGCGGCCCCCGCGGCCAGCCAGCGTCGTGAAGTGGGTTGGGTGAGGGGTGGAGCCAGCCGCGGCCCCCAGCGCACGGCGGCCCAGCCCAGGCCGATCAGCGCCAGCGCCACCACCGCCTCCACGAGACCAGGGAGGTCGAGCTTGCGGGTGACGTGGAAAGTCAGGAAGAGCAGCAGGAGGAGGCGGACGGAGGGGGCGATCCGGGGGCCGGCTTGTTCCAAGACCCAGGCGAAGGCCACGGCCGCGAGCGCCACGCCGGGAAGGAAGTAGCGCATGTCCCGGTGGTCGTGCATCAGGTAGAGGAACTCGAGGAAGAAGGCGGCGGGGAGGGCCAGCACCAGCGCCACCCGGTAGTCCCGCGAGGGCCGGCGCCAGAGCGCCACCAGCGGCGCCAGGATCGCCGCGGGGAGCAGGGTGAAGGGGAAGAAGGAGCCGAGGAGGTCCCGCCGGTCGGTGAGGAACTTCCAGACGTCGATCTGGAACCAGGGAGCCTGGCGCCGCGCCGCCAGCGTCGCGCCCTCCAGGCCGGGAAGGATCTGGCGCCCGAAGAGGCTCACCGGCGCGGGGAAGACGGGGTTGCCGGCCGTCACCCAGTTGCGCAGGTAGGTGTAGCTGCCCGCCATGGCAGCCGAGGCGGCCAGGAGGAGGGCGAGCCCAGCCAGGGCACGGAGGGGAAGGCGCTCCGCCGGGGTGGAACGCAGCCACCGTGCGAGCGCCCCGAGCGCAAGGACGCCCAGGAGGGTGGGCGCGAAGAGGAGGGCCGTGTACTTGGTCCCCAGGAGCATCCCCAGGGCCGTGCCGGCATAGAAGGCCGTGCCGGCCGTGGGCTGCCCGAGGAGCGCCAGCACGCCATCGACCGCCGCCAGGGTGAAGAAGGAGGCGCTGTGGTCGTTGCCGGCCGACAGCGCCAGGAGGGGGAAGCTGCGGCGGATCGCGGCGAAGAGGAGCGCTCCCAGCAGCGCCGGCCGCAGGGGAAGCCCGAGGCGCCGGCCGATCGCCGCCGTGGCCGCGAAAGAGAAGAGGGCGAAGGGGAATTGCGCCCAGCGGGCGAGGATGTCGCTGTCCCGGAACGGCGCCAGCAGCGCCCACGACCAGACCTCGCCGCCGATGGGGTAGAAGGTCGTGCTGGCGTCCCCCATCGAGAACTTGATCATCCGCAGGTCGCCGAAGCGGTGCCAGACGGCCACGGCCGCGAGGTGGTAGGACTCGTCGTCCGGCCCCAGCCCCACGGGCATCCAGCGGTAGTGGCGCAGGAACTTGAGGCCGAGGAGGGCCACGGCGCCGCTGGCCGCCAGGAGCAGCGCCCACTCGGCGCGGCTCCAGCGATCCCCGGCGTCGAGGTCCAGCACCGGCGTCTGCCGTGGGGGCGCAGGCACCAGGAGGCTCAGCAGGAGGGCCGCGGCCGTCCAGAGGAGGAACGGCGCCGGCCGCAGCACCCCGAAATGCCCCATCCAGGTCGCGGGCACCACCGCCAGGGCGACGGCGAAGGTGAACGCCGCCACGGCCCGGGAGAGGAGGCCGAAACCAGGGCAGAGCCAGCGAACCAGCCGGTCCCCCGCGGCCCCGAGCGCACCGCACATCGCGAACGCCGTCAGCACCTGGAGGGGCGCCGGAGGGGCCGGGATCAGGGCTCCGGCGGCGAGGATGGCGGCGGTGGCGAGGGCGGCGGGTACGGCGAGGCGCATCAGGGGGAAGTGTTTCACAAAGTCCGGATTCGTCCCTACAGGCCGGCGCCCCCGCCCAAGACCCTCATCAC
>DASUEN010000064.1:0-54055 GCA_036275055.1 Thermoanaerobaculia bacterium | reverse complement strand
CCATCAACGACTGCGAGGTGGAGCCCCACTGCTTCGTGATCTGCAACGGTCACCTCTTCGGCACCTGCCCGCTCTGCCCGTAGCCCGCCAAGGTACGCCGGGGCGTCCCCACGAGCCCCGGCTCGCAGCCGCTCAATCCTTCTTGACCTTCGCCAGCACCTCGGAGTCCGGGTTGAACGTCACGCTCTTCGGCTTCTCCGGGAAGGTCAGCGTAAAGGTTTTCTCCGGCTCGTCCACCATCACCCGCAGGCGGCCGGTCTTGCCACCGCCGAAGTCCACGGCGACGGGAACGGACATCTTGAATCCTGCCGGAACTTCGGACTGGCGGACTTTGAGGGTCACGGGCCATTGTCCCCCGGCGTCTGGCGCGGGAGAAACCTGATAGCTCCAGCGGTAGGTAGGGATGGCGGTGCCGTCCACCCACTCGTCGAAGAACCAGGACCAATCCCCTGAAGCGTGACGGGCCACGGCCTCCTGGAAGGCCTTCGTCGAGACGAAACCGCCCTGGTGCGTGGCCAGGAAGTCGCGCAGGACGTCGACGAAGGTCTGGTCGCTCTTCGTCTGGTCGCGCAACAGGCCGCGCAGCATGTGCAACACCAGGGCGCCCTTGGCGTAGACCTGTGACGAATAGGCCGTGGGCACCTCGCCGGTGGCGGCCCGCCAGCCGTGGCCGATGGGACCGACGCGGTTGCCGTGGGCGCGGTTGAGCAGGCTCACCTCCGCCCGGGCGAACTTGCTGAAACCGGATTGAATGGAGCCGTTGAGCTCGTCGTCGTAGGCGCGGATGATCTCCTGGAAGAGCTTGGGACCGTCCTTCACCTTGGCCTCGACGAACATCATGGCCGAATATTCGGCGAAAGCCTCGCCCAGCCAGGCGTCGCGATAGGTCTCCGCCCCTACCTGCACGCCCCACCATTGATGCGCCGCTTCATGGCCGCGGAAGAGCTCGCCCGCCCCCGGACCCAGGATCGAAAAGGTATATTCCGACAGCTCGATGAAACCGTCGAAAGCCTGTCCATGCCCGGCGTGGATTCCCGTGGCAAAGATCGGCTCCGGCGGCAGCTTGCTGCCGAAGAGGTCCTGGTAGAAGGCAAAAGCGTTGCTGACGTCTTCCGCGACGTTACGAAAGCTGTTCAGGCCGCCGACGTTCGCCCGCGAGCCGAAGCAGATGACGTCCGGCACGCCCGGGGCTTGAGCCTTTTCCTCACGGAAGTGATCGGCAAAGGAAAAGGTGAGCATCTTCACGGGATGGTCCACGATCCAGACGGAGGTCGTGGTCTTACCGTCGTCCCGGTCGCTCGCCTCGTCCCTCCGGCCCATGGCGCGAACCTCGAACTTCTTGCGTACCGTCAGCTCCAGGCGCGCGGTGTGGGAGTCGGCGAGGATGGTCTCGTCGCCGTCCGTTCCGGGATACCAGTCGCGGCCCGGGGCGTAGTTGCGAAGGTCGACGTCGTAGGCGAAGTCGAGCCGGCGCTCTTCGCCGCGAACGAGGGGGCGCGCGAGCAGCACGACGAGCGAGCCGTCATAGATGCGCCCGTCGAGGGCGTTGCTGCGCTCGCCGACGTGATCGCGAAGAAAGGGAAGCGGCTTGCCGTTCTCGCTGATGGACGCCACCTTCGCGAAGTTGTCGAGCACGAATTGCACAGCCCGGTCGCCGTCGCGTTGCGGGACGAAGCGGACGCCGATCTGAAACTGCGCGTTCATCCAATCCTTGTCCCGCCCAGCCTTGGTGAGATCGGCCTTGACGTCCACGTGCTGAACGTCGATGGCCGGATGCCAATGACTGGAGGGGCGCCCCTGCGCGTCGCGCTCGGACGGCCGGTCGAGGGCGAGCCAGACCTCCTCGGTGGGATAGGTGGTGTTGAAGTACAGCAGACGGATCTCCTCGATCCGTTGCGCGTCGTAATCGTAGGTCAGCCAGCCGAAGCCGGCGGTCTTCATGTCGGCCCGCAGGTAGCGGTCTCCCGGGTTCACAAGGGCCTGCAGGATCCGGGCGTCAGCGTCGAAGAACCGCTGGGTGAGCCACTGGAGGTGGCGCTCCCGGGCGAGCTTGTTGACCTCGAAGCCCCGGGCAGGAGGAACGTCGACGCCCTGGAACGGCAGGCCGCCGCCGGTGCGCAGCACCATCTGGGAGAACGATTCGTCGATCGCCGTCATCTCTGGCTTCTGGGCGAAGCGCCGGAGCTGGGCGAGCTCGATCGCGTCCGGCACGGCCATCTGAAACCGCCCCTTCCCCTCGAAGACGAAGCCGGTGACAGCGCCGCTCGACGTGGGCTCCTCCAGCCAGACCTTCCCGGACTCCAGCGTCCAGGATCCGCCCTCGTCGCTGAAGCGGATTCCCCCCGCCGGCACGGCGATGGACTCGGTGCGGAAGCGCCAGCGCTGGAGGAGGTCGTAGTCGGCTTTGGCGGCGTCGGGGGTTTGGGCGAGGGCGGGGCGGGCCGGAGAAAGAACCCAAAGGACGCCAAGGACAGCAAGGACGGGAGAGACGGGAAGAGAGCGGCGACGGAGGAGCATGGTGGGGGGCATTGTAGTCTGGCTCCGGGAGCTGTCCTCACCAGCCCGGGATCCAGCAAGTCCGCTTCCTCGAGGCGTGATCAGGCGGCAATCCTCCCATCCCCCCAGCCCCGTAAAGAAGGCAACCCGTTTCGGCCCTGGGATAGGCTCACCCCTGAAACGTCTCCAGTCCGCCGGCATCCAAAGCTCGGGAGGTCTTTGCCATGAGTGAGTGGGAAACCCTGGGCGCGGTCGATCCCCGCGAGCTGACCGAGGCCCGTTTGCAGCTTCATTGGGCGGCGCAGGCCGCGGCGGCCGTGGGGCGCCAGCTCGTGCCACATCAGCCGGACTATGGGGAGCAGAGCTTTCAGTGGCTCGGCGGTCCCCGGGCCTTGGCGCAAGGAGTCGCCGCCGGAGACCGGCCGTTTCGATCCGCCATCAGACCGTTTCCGGCGGCGCTGATGCTTCTCAACGAGCAGGGCGCGTCCCTGAGCGAGCTTCCCTTGGAGGGGCGCACCCTGGACGACACCTACTCCTGGGTGAAGACGGAGGCGGAGCGGCTGCTGAGCCGCCCTCTCGCGCAGTCGCTGGAGCGGCCGGGGGAGGATTTCCCGGCACACCCCGTCGCCAACGGAGCGCCCTTCTCCACCGCCGATGCCGGTTTCGGCGAGCTGGGCCGCTACTTCGCCAATGCGGACCGCATACTGAAGGAGCTGGCCCATCGCCATTCCGGCGCTTCGGTCGTGCGTTGCTGGCCCCACCACTTCGACATCGCCACCCTGATCCTTCTCGACCCGGGGGCCGATCCCGAGAAGGCCCGGTCGATCGGCGTAGGGCTCTCGCCCGGTGACAGCGTCATCCCCGAGCCCTACTTCTACGTCCTCCCCTGGCCGACGCCGGCCACCGGCAATCTGCCGGAGCTCGCTGGCGGCGGCCGGTGGCAGACCGCAGGGTGGGTTGGCGCGGTTCTGGAGGCGACGGGCATCACCAGCGCCGGCACGAACGGCTCGCAGGCCCGGCGGGTGGAGGATTTCCTGAATTCGGCAGTGGCCGGCTGCCGGCAGCTCCTGGGAGGAGACACCATATGAGCGAAGCGCGCTGGTTCGACCTGGGCGTCATCGAGGACCTCGCCCGCCGCCCCTTGCAGCAAATCACCGTCGGCCGCACGAAGATTGCGCTGAGCTACAAGGACGGCCAGTTCGGAGCCGTCTCCGGCGCCTGCAATCATGTGGGTGGGCCGCTCGGCGAGGGGAAGCTCGAAGGGGACTACGTCGTCTGTCCCTGGCACCACTGGAAGTTCCATTGCCGCACGGGGGAGGGGGAGCCCGGTTTCGAGGACGACCGCGTGCCGAGCTACGGGGTGCGGGAGCGCAATGGGCGGCTCTACGTCAACCTGGAGCCCGCAGCGCGGCGCAACAAGAAGCCCCACTCCCATCCGCTGGATCGCCCCGTCCAGCGGGTTCCGGGACCGGTGCGGGTGCTGGGGATCTCCACCACCGTCATGGACCCGGCCTATCCCCGCTACTCCACCTCCGAGGCCCTGCTGGAGACGGCGCTCGAAGCCGCCGGCCGCGAGCACGGCGCCGAGACGCGCTGCATCAAGCTCTCCCATCTCAAGTTCCGTCCCTGCGAGGGGTACTACTCGAAGAGCGCGCACGCCTGCACCTGGCCGTGCTCGATCACCCAGATGGACCCTACCGACGAGCTCGAACAGGTCTACGAAGGGCTCGTCCACTGGGCCGATGCCATCCTGGTGGCGACCCCCATCCGCTGGGGCTCCGCGAGCTCGCTCTATTACAAGATGGTGGAACGGATGAACTGCGTGCAGAACCAGGTGACCTTGAGGAACCGCATCCTGCTGCGCAACAAGACGGCGGCGTTCATCATCACCGGTGGCCAGGACAACGTGCAGGCCGTGGCGGGGCAGATGCTGGGCTTCTTCGCCGAGGTGGGGTGCGTCTTCCCGCAGTTTCCCTACATCGCCCACTCCCGCGGCTGGACGGCGGAGGACATGGAGCGCAACGTCGCCTTCGTGCAGGGGAGCCAGGCCCTCCACGAGGCGGCGCGGGAGCTGGCCGGCCGCGCCGTGGACATGGCGAAGATCCTCCTCGCCACCCCCTACGAACCGGAGCACATCGCCCGCGCCGGACGCAAGGGATGCCAGGGAGCGGCGCCGGAATCGCCGGCCATGGCGGCTGCGGCAATGGAGGAGGCCTGAGGGGGCGATTTACAAGTGCCCGCGGTAGTATTCCCGAATCACCCCCTCTGCCTTACGCCCCTGGAAACGGAAATCCGCGTCGTCCCGGCTGTGGGCGAGGGGAGCGCTGAAGGCTTTCCACACGAAAGTGCCGGCGAGCCAGCTCTGGCGCCCGAGGGCGACGAAGAGGGCCTGGTAGGCCAGCGCCTGATCGCCTTCCGAATATTCTCCCCCCTCGGTGTGAGGGGCCAGCCAGGCGCCGCGATGAGCCGCGAAGCCGGTCTCGGTGAGGAGGACCTTCTTCCCCGTCCGGCGGGAGGCGGCGGCGAAGCGCTCCGCCACCTCGCGGGCGCCGCGCTCGAGGTCCGCCCGCGTCGCCTGGGGCGAAGGGGAGAGCGGATAGTACGAGTCGATGCCGATCACGTCGAGCGCATCCCAAAAACGGACCCCTTCGAGATCGCCGTACCAGTTGCCGGAGTAGGTCACGACACCGGGATAGAGCAGACGCACGGCGGCGATCAGGTCCCGCCACTCGGCCTCCCGCTTCACCGTCTTCGATAGCTCGCAGCCGATGCTGAAGAGGTCCGCTCCGGCCCAGCGGGCGAGGAAGGCGTGATGCAGCACGTAGCGCCGGTAGCCCTGCCACCATGCCGCCCAGCCCGCCTCGCTCTTCATCTCGATCTCCCCCGGCCATCCACCGTGCGAGACCCAGACGTGCGGCTTGTACAGCACGTGAAACCCTTTGGCCCGGGCGAGGCGCGTGGCATGGATCAAGCCGATGTCGGTCTCGCTCCCCGGGCCATGGTTCATATAGGCGAGGGCCGGCCCGTCCGCCGCGCGCTGAAAGGCGAACGGCATGAGGGAGACCGCATTGGCGCCGAGCGCCGCAAAGGCGTCGAGCTGCCGGCCCACGGACGGCGCGTGGTAGCCGCTCTCCAGGCGGTTCAGCATGGCGAGGGAGACGCCGGCGAGGAAGGGAGGGACGGGAGAAGCATTTTGGATTTTCGATTTTGGCTTTTGGATTGGGACGGCGGTGAGGCGGGCCAGGGTGGCGGCCACGGTTTCTCTTGACGGTGGCTGGGCGAGCTTCTCCGCCACGGTCGCTCCCGGCAGCTTCTCCACCACGGCCGCGGCCGCGGGGGTCCAGAGGGGGAGGGAGGCGTCGCGGGCGTCGTCCGGGGCGAGGAGGTCCTCCGCCGTGGGCAGAACTTTCGCCGCGGCGAAGAGCGGCAGCCACTCGCGCCAGGGGCGGCCGTACCAGTCTCCCGAGAGCCAGAGGGCGGCGCCGCGCTCCAGCCAGGGCGGCGGCCTGGCGGCAAGGGACCGGGAGAGGAGCACGCGGGCCAGGGCGTAGCGGTAGGCTCCGAGGTCCCGCGCGTCCCAGACGAGGTAGAGATCCGCCTGTGGCCCCGGCACGGCCTCGCCGATCTCACCGGTATGCTGCCCCTGGGCCACGTGATCGGGCTCCAGGATGACGGTCAGCGGCTTCGTCTCCCTCACCGCCAACTTCGGCGCCATCTCCGCCGCGGCGCGATCGAGATCGGCAGCGAGGTGAACGAGCTCGGGGCGCGCCTGCTCCCCCGGCGGCACCCGCAGCGTCACCCGCCCGCTGCGGATGGGCGCCAGGTCCGCCAGCGACTCGCCGGAGCCCATTGCCGGACAGGCCATGAGAAGGAGGAGCGCCGCGGCGGGCCGGACCATGGGCTCCCCTCAGGGCTTGTGGTGCGGGTTTTTCTTCGGCTTCTCGCCGGGGGCCGCGGACGGCTCGGGCGGCAGCGGGCTGAAGAGATCCACGACGACCCGCCAGGACTTGTCCGGCTGCTTCTTCCAGATCCGCACGTAGTGCCCCTGCGCCATACCCATCGCCTCTTTGCCCAGCGTGAAGCCAAGATCGGCGGACGAGGAGATCCGGGCGAGGATCGGCGACCAGGCCATCTTCCCCTTCTGCGCTTTCAAGGCCTTGAGGACCGCCGCCTTCGAGACCACCGGCACGGCGCCCTCGCGATGGAGGCGCGCGCCATCGTCCAGGACGCCGGCGAACGCGCCGGTCCCCTTGGCGGCGACGGCCTTGGCGAGGGCGCGGTCGGCCGCGAGGAGCTCGGCCTTGCCGCGCGCCTCCTCCACCGCGGGCGGATCCACCACCTGGGCCGGATTCGCCTTGCCGATCTTCACCGCCGTGGCGCTCGCGGGCGGCTTGGGGGTCGTGCAGCCGCCGTCGTAGAGCACCTTGAGCGAGCCGTCCGCCTGCTTGTGCCAGACGGTGGTGTAGAAACCGTAGACGACGTGCGTATCGGCCTTCCCATCCGGACGCAGCTCCCAGGGGCCGGTGGTGTAGCCAAGGTCGCCGGCCAGCGAAACGTCCGCCTGCACCGGGAACCAGGTCAGGTAATTGGTCGAAGCCGGCCGCGATTCCCAGGCCTCCTTCCCTGGCTCAGGCCCCGGCGCCAGGACGATGGAATCGTCGGCCAGGTAGGCGAGGAACGCGGCGCGGGTCCCCTTCTCCGCCGCCGCCTTGGCGAAGGCCTTCTCGGCGGCGACCACGCCGTCCAGGGCTGCCTGGCGGTCCACGGTGGCGGCGAGGCTCGGCAAGGCGGCGAAAGCCGCCAGACTCCAGACGACAACAGATCTCTTCATGGGCTTCAGGCTCCTCAGGTCGATTCAGCGGCCCGGATCATAGCCCGTGGACGCCCCGTCCAAGAAGCCCGCGCTCGACAACAAGGACGAGCCAGACCGCTCCCCGAGGCCGGACCCGTCGTCGTGATTCCGACCGTCTTCCCCGGAGGACGCGCCGTCCGGAGAACCGTTCACTCCAGAGGTCACCCTCGGCGCAAAAGGGCCATTTCCCTAGGGTTCCACCCATGGCATCCCCTTTGCTCCCTCAATCTATCGGACACGGTTTCACCCATCATCCCGCGGCAGGCCGTATCGCCGCGCGGTCCCCCGGGGGAAGCCGGGCTCCCCCGCCCGGCTTCCCTCCCCTCCTCTCCTGAGGATCCCCGAGGCGAGCTTGACGGCTTCCGGAGCGAATGAAAGGATCTTCGCCAATCATGTCCGAGCCTCTGAAAAGCTTCGTCGAAGAGCTCCAATGGCGCGGCCTGCTGAGCGACGCCACGCCGGGGGTGGACGCCGCCATGCAGGCCGAGCCCGTCGTGGCCTACATCGGCTTCGACCCCTCCGCCTCGAGCCTGCACGTGGGGAGCCTCGTCCCCGTCCTCTGCCTCGCCCGCATGCAGCGCTTCGGCCACTCGCCCATCGCCATCGCGGGCGGCGGCACGGGGCTGATCGGCGACCCCTCCGGCAAGAAGTCCGAGCGCCCCCTCCTCACCGCCGAGAAGGTGGAGAGCAACCTGGTGGGGATCAAGCAGCAGCTCAGCCGCTTCCTCGACTTCGACCGCCCGGGAAACCCCGCCCGCATCGTCAACAACGCGGACTGGCTGACCACCGTGCCGCTCACCGACTTCCTGCGCGACGTGGGCAAGCATTTCACCGTCAACCTCATGCTGAGCCGGGAATCGGTCAAGCGCCGGCTGGAGTCGGAGGAGGGGATCTCCTTCACCGAGTTCAGCTACATGCTCCTCCAGGCCTACGACTTCCTGGTGCTGCATCAGCAATACCGCTGCACCCTGCAGATGGGCGGGACCGACCAGTGGGGGAACATCCTCGCCGGGGTGGACCTGATCGGCCGCGTCGCGGGCGCGAAGGCCCACGGCATCGTCTTTCCCCTGGTCACCAGCGCCAGCGGCGAGAAGTTCGGCAAGACCGAGGCGGGCGCCGTCTGGCTCGACCCGGAGCGCACCTCGCCCTACCACTTCTACCAGTTCTGGCTGCGCACCGACGACCGCGACGCCATCAAGTACCTCAAGTTCTTCACCTGGCTGAGGCAGGAGGAGATCGGCGAGATCGAGCGCCAATTCCAGGCCGCCCCCGAGGCCCGCGAGGCCCAGCGCCGGCTCGCCGAGGAGGTGACCCGCATGGTCCACGGCGACGCGGCCCTGGGGCACGCGCAGCGGATCTCCCAGCTCTTCTTCGGCGAGGACGTCGCGACCCTGTCGGCGGACGAGATCCTCCAGGTGGTGACCGAGGCCCCCGCGACCGACCTGCCGGCCTCCGAGCTGGCGGAGGGCAGCGGCGTCCTCCTCTCCGACCTCCTGGTGCGCACCGGGCTCGCCGGCTCGAAGAACGAAGCCCGGCGCTTCATCGAAGCCGGGAGCGTCTACCTGAGCAACCGGCCGCTCACCGATCCGCGCCGCACCGTTGGCCTCGCGGACTCGATCGAGGGCAAGATCCTGCTGCTGCGCCGCGGCAAGAGCAACTATCACCTGGTGCGCATCGTCTCCGTCTAACGAAAAAGGCCGGCTGTGAACGATCTCCTCGACGCGCTGAAGACCAGTATCCTGCAACACCATCCGCTGCGCGTGCCCAAGAAGCACCGGGTGGAGCTCCTCCTGGGCAACGACCGGGAGATCGGCCGCGAGACCCACTCGCAGGAGAAGCGGGTGGGGATCACCCCGGCCCAGGTTGAGGAGCTGCGCGGCTTCTTCGACGATTTGCGGCTGGAGCTCTCCGTCCTGGTGATGCAGGGCGCCGGCCAGCGGGCAGGTTTCTCGGACGCGGACTACGTGACGGCCGGCGCCGAGATCCTCACCGTCGAGGAGCTGGAGGCGCACGACGGCCCCCCCGACGTGGTGCACGCGCTCAAGGAGCCCTCCCGTTACGAGCGCACGATCCCCGGCCCCTTCTGCCGCATCGGCGCCCTCCACACCGGCGACTTCCACACCGAGGGGGGGCTCGCAGGGCTGCTCAAGAAAAGGAACGTCGCGATCTTCGACGGCTCCCATACCGGCGCGCCGGACGCCTTCCGCATCCCTATCCGCGGCGGCATGTCCATCTTCGCTGGAGAGATCGCGGCGGAGTGGGTGCAAGATCACCTGCGCCACCGGCACGCCGCGGGGAGGGTCGTGGTGGTGGGCGCCGGCAATGCGGGGAAGGCGGCCCTGCGCAAGCTCGCGGCGGCGCCCGAGGTGACCGAGGTCCACCTGATCGACTCGGCGGAAAATCCGGCGCGCCTCGACCAGATCCGCGCCGAGCTGGCGGACGTGCCGAAGGCGAAGGTCGAGGGGATCACCGGCACCGATCATCCCCACCTCCTCCACTCGCTCGACGAGGCGGTGGCCGTGGTCTTCGCCGTGGCCCGCCCCCGCGAGGCGGCGCCGAAGGTGGTCCACGTCAACAGCCTGAAGCAGCGGCTGGCCGACAACGCCATCGTGGTGGACATCTCGATCGACGAGAAAGGCGCCATCCACGATCCCGAGATCCGCAAGACCTGGCCGCTCGACCGCATCATCGAGCACCTCGCCCGCTCCCTCGCCGCCAGCCGCAACCGCGTCTACCGGGCGCTCGCCAACATGCCGCGCGCCTACCCGCGGCAGGCGAGCATGGCACATGGCGAGGCCGTGCTCCCCTACCTCGCGACCCTGCTCTTCCTGGCGGCGCGGGAAGGGGGAGCCGAGGGAGCCATCCGCCAACTGACCGGGCGAAACGTCGACGGGCGCAGCCAGGACCCGAAGAAGGCCGAGCCCCCCAAGGTGCTCGATGCGCTGGTCCAGGACCTGCGCAACGGCATGGCCTTCTATCCCCATAGTGGGCCGCATGGTGGCCGGCTCGCAGTCGCCGCCACCGTGGCCGACCGGGCGAGCGTGTTCGAATACCTCTACCGGCAGGAGATCCCCTTCGAGTTCTCCGCGCCCGCCACGCCAGTGCGCAACGACCGCGACCGCGAGCGGGAGAAGATGGCCTTCAACGCCTTCCCCGGCCCCATCCGCGATTGCCTCGCCTACGCCCTGGAGCGTGGGGTGCACTTCACCGTCATCTCCCATCCGGGGATCGACGGCACCCGCACCGAGAACGCCGAGCGCGCCCTGGGGGTGGGCACGGAGAAGGTGCTCAAGTGCCTCGTCTTCCGCGCCGGCGAGCGGTTCGTCGCCGCCATCTGCACCGGCCGCAAGCACGTGCAGGAAGAGCGGCTGCGCGAGCTCACCGGCGAGCGGGAGGTACGCCTCGCCTCGCCGGACGAGGTGCTGAAGGCGACGGGGCACACCAAGGGAGGCGTGCCGGCCGTCGAGGTCTTCAGCACGGTCTCCGCCGTCTACGTGGACGAGGCCGTAATGCGGCTGGACGCCGTCTACGGCTCGGCGGGGACGGAGTTCGCCGGCCTGCGCATCGCACCCTCGGCCCTGAAGCGGCTGGGCGCCATCGTGGCGCGGATCACGCCCGAGGACGGCCGCCTGCGGGAGAGTGAGCCAAGGGTGCGCCGGCTCTTGAAGGAGATCGAGCACGCGCTCGAAGAGGACGACGACGGCGCGGCCCGCTTCGCCGTCGCGAGCCTTCAGCACCTCCTGGAAGAGCCGGCGGCCAAGCTGAAGTAGAATCCCGCTCCTCATGGGTCCAACCGATCCCCTCTCCACCCTGCGCGACTCGCTCGCCGAGATCGACCGCGCCCTCCTCGAGCTGCTGCGGCGGCGAATGGACCTCGCCGCCGAGATCGGGCGGATCAAGGCCGAGGCCGCCATGCCGGTGGTGGTGCGCGACGTCGAGGACCGCATCCTCACCCGCGCGCGCCAGCACGCCGAGGCCTGCGGCGTCTCCGAAGAGGTGATGGAGAGCGTCTTCCAGGCCATTTTGCGCGGCTCGGTGGAGCGCCAGTACCGGGTGGGGATCTCGCTGCGCCGCCAGCGGGGGGAGCGGATGCTGATCCTGGGCGGCGCCGGCGGCATGGGCTCCTGGTTCCGCGGCTTCTTCGCTGTGGCTGGGCACGAGGTGGACGTCGTCGATCCCGCCCTCGCCGCCGTGCCCGACTCCCCGGGGCGCTTCCGCACCCTGGACGACGTGGCCGACCTCGACCGCTACGCGGCCGTCCTGGTCTCCGTCCCCCTGAGCCGCACCCCCGGAGTGCTGGGCGAGCTGGTGGAGCGCAAGCCGCGGGGGGCGGTGATCGAGGTGGCCTCGATCAAGTCGCATCTCGGCCCTGTCCTGGAGCGGGCGCGCGAGCTGGGGGTCCGGGTCCACGCCCTGCACCCGATGTTCGGTCCCGCCAAGTCGTTCTACGAGACGCTCACCTTCGTGCTGGCGGCGCAGGGCGACCTCCTGGAGGAGCGCAAGCAGATGGAGGCGTTCATCCGCCACCCCTACACCAAGCTGGTGGTGGTCGCCTTCCCCCAGCACGACCGGCTGATGGGCTGGCTCCTGGGGCTCGCCCACCTGAGCAACCTGGTCTTCGGCGCCGCCCTCACTCGCTCGGGGATCGAGCCCGCGGAGCTTCACGCCTGCGCCTCCGCGACCTTCTCGCGCCACGTGACCAATGCCCTCCTCGTCCTCAACTCGAACCCGGACCTCTACCTGGACATCCAGCATCTGAACCCGCACCGGCACGAGGTCTACGCGGCCACCCGGGAGGCCCTGGACCACCTGGCGGAGCTGGTGGAAGGGCACGACCGCGAGGGGTTCCGCGACGCCATGACCGCGGCGCGGCGGGCGATGACGGGGGAGTGAGGGGCCGCGAGGGGCTTGCCGGAGCCCGAGTCCCCCTCTGGTATGATTGGCGGCAATGGACGAGAACCACACGCGCTATGGCCTCAAGGCTCCGGGTCGCACGGGTTCTAGCTCCTCTCTGCACCTGCCAGGGCGGGGCTCCTTCCCGCAGGTCGACGATCATCTGGTCGAGCCTGAGGTCACGCGCGACGAGATCCTCGGCGGCCGCCGGATAGTCGCCATGCCAGCCAATCCGCCTCACGCCGACCGGCAGAGCGCTCTCGATCAAATCCTCCAGTCCTATGTGGCCCGCGGTTACAAGGCGTCAGCGGAGCTTCTGACTCGCGTCGATCAGGATTCGGACTTCGCATGCGACGCCTGTATGCGCAAGAAGGGCGTCGATCCCGTGACCGGCACGCGCTACCTGGAGGAGCTCGCGTTCGAGGTGGTCTCCGAGCAGAAGACCGGGGATGTAACAGATAAGGCAAATCGGATGCACCGCCGGGGTGTGAGGCGGATCTTCGCGATATTCCTCAAGAGTGACCAGGTCTGCGAGTGGGCTGCCGAGAGCCAGGGCTGGCGCCCCATGGACCCTGGCTCACAGATCGAGGATCCTTGCCTAGCGGCGCCGCTGTCCGTGGCGGCGTTGCTCGATGCCGGAGCGGCGGATGTCGCCGTAGTGAAGGGGCTGGCCGCCCAGGGCAATCCGGAGCTGCGGAGGCTGGAGGCTTTGGCAGAAGCCCAAGGGAAGGCGAAAACCATTCTCGTCTTCCTGGAAGCACGCGGCTTGGCCGTGAGCGAAGCGCAACGGCAGGAGATCCTGAGCTGTCAAGACCTCGAGCGCCTGGACCGATGGTCTCGCCAGGCCGTCCTGGCATCCTCGGTCGATGAGATCACGTCCGTTTCCTGAGCTCCAGGCGCTACCGCGACCGGTCCGATATGCTCCCCCTGTGAGTGAATCCCCAACCGTCTTGATGGCGGACCAGGAAGCTCCGGCCGAGGTCCTACAGGCGCCGCCGGAGCCGGAGCCTCCGTCCGTGGAGACCGCCGTCCCGGGCTCGCTCACCGGGATGAAGCCGGGGGAGGTCAACGTCCTGGGTCCCTTCGCCGTCCCCGGGCTCCTCCCGCGCCGGGTCCGCGTCTACCTCCCCCGCGGCCACCAGCCCGCGGTCCCCGGCTTCGGCCTCTATCTTTTCGACGGTCAGAACGTCTTCGACGACGCCCCCTCCTTCGCCGGCGGCTGGCACGCCCACGAGGTGGTGGAAGGGCTGGCGAGATGGAAACGGCCGGTGCCGGTGGTGATCGGCATCGACCACGGCGGGGTGGAACGGATCCGCGAGCTCTCCCCCTTCGCCGTCAACGCGGTGCCGGGCCAGTTGGAAATCCTCCTCGACTGGATCACCAGTCACCTCATGCCGGCCCTGACGGCGGAGCTGAACCTGATCCCCGGCCCCTGGGGAGCGATGATCGGCGGTTCCTCCATGGGCGGGCTCGCCGCCTTCTGGAGCCACTTCCGCCACCCCGAGGCCTTCGGTGGCGCTCTCGCGATGTCCCCCTCCTTCTGGGTGGCGAGCCAGGCGATCTTCGGGGACGTCGCCTCCCGGCCCGTCCCTGGGATCTCCCGTCTCTATCTCGACGCCGGAGCCCGGGAGGACAAAGGGAGAGTCGTCGCCGTCGTGAAAGCCATGGCCCAGAGCCTCGAAAGCCGTGGCTACGGACCCGACCGCCTGAAGTGGCGCGCCGACGCCAAGGGTACCCACAGCGAAGTATGCTGGCGTCGGCGGCTGCCGGGAGCGCTGCGGTTCCTGTACGCCCCTTTCAAGGAGCCCCGATGATCCCCCTGCAACGCATACTGCCGTCTCTCGCTCTCCTCCTCGCCCTCGCTGCCACGGCCCAGGCGCAGCTCACTCCCGAGCGCGCCCTCGACCGGCGGGGGATCTCCGATCTCCAGATCTCTCCTGACGGCTCGCGGCTGGCGTTCACCGTCTCGGAGCCGCCCAAGGGGGACGCGCGCAATACGGATATCTGGGTCCTCGACCTGCGGACCAAGGAGGTGCGGCGCTTCGCCACCTCCGCCAAGGAGGACCACTCGCCCCGCTGGTCTCCCGACGGCAAGCGCCTCGCCTTCCTCTCGAACCGGGAGGAGAAGACGCAAATCTTCGTCATGGCGGTCGATGGCGGCGAGGCCGTGGCGCTCACCAAGGGGAAGATGGCCGTCGAGTCTTTCAACTGGTCTCCGGACGGCCGCCGGATCTCCTTCCTCGCCCGCGAGCCGCAGAGCGAGGACCAGGAAAAGCGGGAGAAGGAGAAGGACGACGCCCGCGTGGTGGACAAGGACGACAAGCCCACCCGCCTCTGGGTGGCCGACGCCACCTCGGGCGAAGCGCGCCAGGTGACCTCCGCCCCCTGGGAGGTCCTCGAAGCCCACTGGGCGCCCCAGGGAGACCGCCTCTACGTGGTCGCCAACGACAAGCAGGGATCGGACCGCTGGCTCGATCGCCTCTGCGCCGTGACGCTCAACGACGGCGCCGTCTATCCCCTCGCCGCTCCCAAGGGGCCGATCGGCCTGCTGCGGGTGTCGCCGGACGGCAAGTGGCTCGCCTACCTGGGCTCCCCCAAGGACGGCCCCACTCCCCACGACCTGTTCGTTCAGCCCGTGGACGGCTCGGCGCCGCGCAACCTCACCGGCGGCGCCATCGATCGCGCCATCCAGGCCTATGCCTGGAGGACCAACGGCTCGCTGATCGTCGAGGCGGAGACCGGCTTCGGCACCTCCTTCTACGAGGTGACGCTGGACGGCAAGGCGACGCCGCGCGATCCCCTCCCCGTGCAGCCCGGCGACTTCGCCCTCGCCGCCACCGGCGCCCTCGCCTTCGCGGGCCAGACGACCACCGCCGCCCCCGAGGTCTGGCTGGCGGCACCGGGCGCCAAGCCACAGCCCGCCACGACCTTCAACGCCGCCTGGAAAGACGTGCCCCTGGCCGCGCCGGAGATCCTCAAGTACCGCTCGTTCGACGGCGTGGAGATCGAGGCGCTGCTGC
Source organism: Thermoanaerobaculia bacterium (assembly GCA_036275055.1). GTDB lineage: Bacteria > Acidobacteriota > Thermoanaerobaculia > Multivoradales > UBA5704 > DATARR01. The sequence goes on along the minus strand of DASUEN010000064.1, from coordinate 38,794 downwards.
TGAGGCCCTCAGGGCTCGCGGCGGGCACCCGGGCGCCCCTGATCGTGCTCGTCCACGGTGGTCCCACGGGACGGTGGAGCGATGCCTTCACTCCCTGGAGCCAGCTCCTCGCCAGCCGCGGCTACGCCGTGCTCATGCCCAACGTGCGCGGCTCCACCGGCTACGGCCACAAGTTCATCGAGGCGAACCGGGCGGACTGGGGCGGCGGCGACTTCAAGGACGTGATGGCCGGCGTCGATCACTTGATCGCGACCGGCGTCGCCGATCCCGACAAGCTGGGGATCGGCGGCTGGTCCTACGGCGGCTACATGGCGGCCTGGGCCATCACCCAGACCGACCGCTTCAAGGCCTCCGTGGTGGGAGCCGGCATGTCCGACCTCGCGGCCGAGTTCGGCACCGAGATCGATTCCGCCTACGACGAGTGGTTCTACGGCCTCCCCTGGGAGAACCGGGAGAAGTTCCAGGCGGGCTCTCCCATGACCTGGATTCAGCGGGCGAAGACTCCCGCGCTCATCCTCCAGGGCGAGAACGACGTGATCGATCCCATCAGCCAGGCGCAGGCGCTCTACCGCGCCTTGAAGCGGCTGGGCGTGGCGAGCGATTTCGTCGTCTACCCCCGCACCGGCCACGGGCTGAGGGAGGAAAAGCACGTCCTCGACTCCTGGCGCCGGGTGATCGCCTGGTTCGACCTCTACGTGCGGGGCGTGCGCGAGGAGGCCAAGCCTACACGTTCCGCGTCGCAATCGCCGGCGGCACCTGCGCTCCCCGCAACGCCGGCCCCAGGGCCGCGCCCACTCCGATGATCCAGAGCCCCACGGCTCCCGCCGCCACCACCGCGGGGCTCAGACGCGCTCCCGCCACCCAGGTGACGATGCCGAAGTTGAGGGCATAGGCGAGGCCCGCTCCCAGAAGGATTCCGAAGCTCGTCACCATCCAATTTTCCAACAGGAAGTGGCGGACGATCGCGGCCCGGTCCGCTCCCAGGGCGCGGCGGGTGCCGATCTGCCGGCGTCGCTCGGACACCGAGAACGAGGTCAGCCCCACGATTCCCAAGGCCGTGACCAGCACCAACAGGGCCATGACGGTGTTGAGCGAAGCCACCAGGATGCGGTCGCGGCCGTGGAACTCGGTGCGATCCTCGACCATCGTCCGCGTCCGCACGAAGCGCCCCTTCTCCACGCCGAGCAACGCTTTTTCGATCTGCGGCAGGAGGCGAGCGGGGTCTCCCGCGGTGCGCACGAGGTACTGCGCGCCGCGATCGAAGCCCACGGAGCGGGCCGGCATGAAAATGATCCGTTCGTCGTTGCCACTGCCGCCGAACGGATTGTAAAAACGATCGACGATCCCCACGATGAGATAGCGCTGGGACTCGTCGGCGTCACCGATCTGCTTGCCCACGGCGCCGCCCGAGGGATAGAAGCGATTGGCGAGGGCGCGGCTCACGACTACGGGGAGCACCTCCGTTGGAGGAGCGTCGGCGCCGTGGTCGTATTCCGCCTCGGTGAAGCCCCGCCCTTCGGTGATCGCGATCCCCAAGGTTTCGAAAACGCCGGGGTCCGCACTGCAGACCTGCGTGCTCACAGGCTCGTCGTGAGTGCCGGGGATGCGCACCGAGGTGATGTTGCCGCTGCGCTGCCAGGGCCGCAAGCTGGTGTTGGACACGGCCCGCACGCCGGGAAGGGCGCGCAGGGTGCGGCGGTCCTGATCCACCAATTGATCGAGCACCGTCTGCTGGCGCAGGTGATCGTCGAACGGATTGGTATGGATGACGGCGATGTGCTCTTCGTCGAAGCCCGATTCGCGGGCGAGCTTGGTGCGCGTGTCCATGATCAGGCTCAGGCAGTTGGCGACGATGGCGAGCGTCAACGCCACCTCGGCCACGATGAGGATGACCCGCGCCCGGTTGCGCAGGAGAGAACGAAAGATCGGTCCGAATTCCATGGCGGTCTCCAAGCGAGCTACTGCGTCTTGAGATGGCGGGCGGGCGGCACCGAACAGATCCGCCACGCAGGGTAGACGCCGGCGATGGCCCCGGCCAGAAGCGACAGGCCCACGGCGGCCAAAACCATCAGCAGGTCGAGCCGGAAGAAGGGCACGCCCTGCGGGCCGTCGCCATAGACGTGATTGAGCACGGCGAGGCCCAAAAGCGCCAGCAGCACGCCGCACAGACCACCGGCCAGCCCCATCAGCTCGCACTCCACGAGGTGCTGGACGAAGATCGTCCGGCGGCTCGCTCCCAGCGCCCGCCGCACTCCCACGGTGGCGGCGCGGGCCAGGAACTTGCCCAGGAAGAGACCGATCAGGTTGAGCGCCGCCACCACCAGGAAGAGAAGCGAAATGGCGGCGAGCGCCTTGGTCTGGGGCGGCACCACTTTCAGCTCGTCCATCAAGTCGAGCATGGGCGTCACGCGATTGTTGAGCGGATGCGGGAAGCGGCCGAGCTTCTTCTGCTCGGAAACGTAGGCGTCCACGTAGTGCCGGTAGGTCTCTGCCTGCCGGGCGTCCGTCAGCTCGGCCCAGAAGCTCACGAAAAGCACTTCATCGAGCATCAATTGCGAGGCGTAGGGGAGCTTCTCCTCCCCGGGTTGCGGCGTGCGCCAGCTCATTTGGAACTCGTGCGGCTTGAGCTCCATGGGGCCGGCGAGAGCGAGCGGGAGGAAGATCGGCTCCGGCGCATCCAGCGGGCTGCCGAACAAGGCGAAGGCCCGCACCCTTGGACGCCAGGCCCCGAGCACGCCCACCACCCGCACCGGATGGTTCCCCAGCCGGATCGTGCGGCCCACGCTGTTGGCGCCGCCGAAAAGCCGGTCGTTGAGTGCCGAGCTGATCACGGCCACGGATTCCGGCCGGGTATCAGCCTCGCGGCTCCACGGGCCGCCGTAGCGAAACGGCGCCGCGAACATGGGGAAGAGGTCCGCCGTGGCAAGGCGCAGGTCCTGGCCGAAGGGGCGCGCTCCCCCTTCGGGGAAAACCGTGTCGTGCGATTGGAAGCTCGCCGTGCTGCGTACCGGAACGGGGCTCTTGAGCAGCTCCAGCGCATCGCGATACGTGATCAGTGGCGGCGGCGTGCGTAGGAAAGGATCGTCCGCGACTCCCCATGAATTCATACGCACGTAATAGAGGGATTCGCTCTTCCCCGGCACGGGATCGCGGGCCAGCACGTGATAGGCCGTGATGAACGTCGTCGACACCCCGACGCCCAAGGCAATGCCGAGGACGATGAGGAAAGAGAGCACCGGGTTGCGCCGGATGCTCTTCCAGGCGAGGCGGGCGTTGTAAAGGAGCATGGCGATTTTCCTCCTCGAGCCTCAGAGCGCCTGGCGGACGGGCGATTTCATCGCGGCCGGCCGGTTCAAGGGGAAAGGCGCGATCCGCTCCAGGTCCACCATCCGCCCGTCGGCGATGTGGAGCTGGCGGTGGGCCCGCGCCGCGTGCTCGGGATTGTGCGTCACCATGATGATCGTGGTGCCCGCTTCGTTGACCTGATCGAGGATGTCCATGATTTCCCGCGCCATGGCCGAATCCAGGTTGCCCGTGGGCTCGTCCGCCAGGATCAGCTTGGGATCGCCAGCCAGCACGCGGGCGATCGCCACCCGCTGCTGCTGGCCGCCCGAGAGCTGCGACGGCAGATGGCGCAAGCGCGAGGAAAGCCCCACCATGGTGACGGCCTTCTCGATCCGCTCCTTCCTTTCCTTCGCCTTCAACCCCCGGTAGCGCAGCGGGACGTCCACGTTGTCGAACACGTCGAGATCGGGGATCAGGTTGAAGCTCTGGAAAATGAATCCGATCTTTTCGTTGCGGATGCGCGACATCTCGCGGTCCGAAAGCCGCGACACGTCGCGCCCGTCCAGCCAGTACTGGCCCTGCTCGAAGCCGTCCAAAAGGCCGGAGACGTTGAGGAACGTCGTCTTTCCCGAGCCCGAGGGACCGGTCAAAGTGACGAACTCTCCTTCCTCCACTTCCAGCGTGAAGTCGCGCAACGCCCGGGTCTCCACCATCCCGGTGCGGTAGATCTTCGTGACGTTTTCCATTTTCAACATAGAAGTCTCCTCTGGTCTATTTCCGCACCAGTACCGTCTTGGCACCGTTGAACTGCTCCATTTCGGAGAGGAGCACCTGCTCCCCTTCGTGCAGACCGTCCACGATCTCCACCTCGGAGACGCTCGTCGCCCCCACCTTCATGGGGCGCAGCGTGGCGAGGCCGTCCGCCAGCACGTAGGCCCGCCGGCCGCCGCCGCTCTCCAGGAACGGTCCGCGGGGCACTTTCAGGACGTTGGGACGCTTCTCGAAGATCAGCCGCACGGCGACGCGCAGGCTCTGGCGCAGCCCCTCGGGCGTGCCGCCCTTGAACTTGACGCGCCCCTGCACCTGGCCGGCCTGCACCTCGGGAGAGATCGCCGTCAGCTCCGCCGGGTAGTCCCGGCCGCCGTAGCTCACCACGGAGGGAGTGCCGGGCACGGCCTCGTCGGCGTAGGTCTCGGGGATCTGCGCCTCGACTTCAAATTGTGAGAGGTCCACGACGGTGAGCACCGCGGCGTTGGGCGCCAGGGCATCACGGTCCTGTACGTCGATCGTGGCCACCATGCCGTCGAACGGCGCCCGCAGGGAGAGCTCACCCACCCGGCGCTCGAGGTCCGCCACCACGAGGCGCTGGCGATCGATCTGCCGCTGGCGGTCCTGGACCTCGAAATCCCGGGCCTCGCGACCGAGCCTGCCTCCCCCCTCCGCCTGCTCCAATTCCACCTCGGCCACGCGCACGGCGTCCTTGGCGCGCTCGTAGTCCACCTGATTGAGCAGGCCATCCTTGCGCAGCGTCTCGGCCCGCACGAGATCACGGTGGGCGGCCTCCAGCCGCACCTTGCGGAGCTTGAGCGCCTGCTCGTCCGCCTCGTTCTGTTGCCGGGTCGAAAGTCCCGTCCGCGCGAGCTCGGACTCCAGCGATTCCAGCCGTGACCGCTCCTGCTTCAGCGAATTGTCGAGATCCGGGCTGGCGATCGTCGCCAGGACCTGGCCGGCCTTGACCGCCGCGCCGGGCCGCACCGCCAGGGAGACGATCCCCTGAGCCGGGCTGTACAGCTTCGGATGATTGGCCGCGACGACCCGTCCTTGCGCGGCGGCGTCCCGCTCCAGGTCTCCCCGCACCACCGTGGCCACCTGGAGGCGCGAAAGGTCCACCGACTGCTCCGCCCGCGCCCACCGCCGCACCGCCGGCCCGAGCAGAGCAAGGGCAACGGCCACCCCGAAAGCCGCCGCCATCCACACCTTGGCCTTCCGGGAAATCCCCGGCCCCTTGGTGACGATCTGGTCCATCGAATCCGTCTCTTGAATCATGGCGCCGGCCCTAAAGAGCAACCGGTGTGCCATGCGCGTCCGGTGAGGTAAACTGCTGGGGATCAGGGACTTAGGAGGATTGGGCGACTGTCCGCGGAGAGGGGAGGTTGACAGGTGTCCGGGGCGAGAGCGGACAGGTGTCCGCAGGGATTGGTTTCAGCCGAGGCTACTGATGAGGTAGACTGGCCACCTATGAGCGCGTCTCTCCGAGCCCATGTCACCTATCCGCACGTGGAAGACGACGGTAAAGGGAACCCCGTCCTTTCTGGAACCACGATGAAGATCGTGGAGGTAGTCATGGCTCAGAAGGCCCACGGCTGGAGTCCGGAGGAGATTCATTTCCAGCATCCCGAGCTGAGCCTCGGGCAGATTCATTCGGCGCTGGCCTATTACTGGGATCACCAACTGGAGCTCGACGCAGACATCGAGCGGAGATCCAGGTACGTCGAAGCCGCCCGGAGACTTGCCATAGCCAGAGCCTAGCATGCTGCTGGCACGCCGGTTCGCCGTATGGGAGCAGGCCAGCCTCTTGCGAGCTGACTCCGGTCCTCTGATCCACCAGGGCATCTCTGGTGCGGCGACATCGGCTGCGACCTCCCCAACGTTTCGCGGGCACGCAGTGGTCAGGAGCTGCGCCAGGATGTCCTCAATGCCTGACCGGCTGGGCGTCTGCAACACCTCGCCACTTCTCTATCCCCATCAGGTCGGGCGGCTTGACCTGCTGCGCAGGTACGCCGTGACACGACTGAGAGGCCTTCAGGATCGTGGTGTAATCTGGGACTCAAACGTCGCCATGTAGAGATCTAGCGGAGCATCAAGTAGCTCCGTCCCTCGGCTCCTCCAGAATCTTCGCGAAAATTCGTCAGGCTTGTGCTGGACAGCCCAAGATTGAAATCTGAGAAGCTCTCGGTTTGATAGCAGGCGAACCAAAGCGAAAACCTGCCATTCACGCGGGTCAGAGCCAAGAAAAAGAAGATGGCTTCTGCTCAGCTTCGACTCAAGTAACGGCAGACCTCTCCTGCGTAGAAGGTATTCTAGACAGTCGTCTTCTGAGATGACGAAGCTGTCCAAATCGCGATTCTCGCGGTTTACTCCTCCGAAGGGCTTAAAAATTGTCACCGCGCCCTCGCCCAGGTTCTGATACTCGTACGGATCCTCAAGCAGCTTCTGCCGTCCTTGTGTGTCCCGGAGCAAGAACCTAGCTTTCGTTTCCGATTCGGCGAGATATGTCACCACCTCAAAAGCCTCACCCATTTGCTCAAAAGTGCGTTCAAGGACATCATCATAGCTCGTAGAAACGATGAGACGACGCGGGCTCTCATCAGCTAGAGCAGCTAACGCGGCCGACGATCGCCTACGGCTCTCTTCATGGAACTTCCGCAGGTTCTGGCTCCGAACGAGTGCCACAATTCCTCGACACACCTGCGTCGGTGGGTACTCCCGCTCAAAGATTTGCCGCAGCTCCTTGTAGAGAATCTCTCTTCCATATATCATGCTGACAAACTGAGCAACGCTCCTGATGTCGTGCCGATCACCTACCGGACACTCAAATCGATCGCCAAGATATCGGGCAAGTTCAGCCAGGTTAGGAGGAGAGGTCTCGGCGGTTGCTGCAAGAGCGCCGGGCAACCAGCCAGCCGAGTTGATTCCTTGACCAAGCACAAGCGTTAGCCTGTCCCTTTCTAAGGCTTTAGTCATCGCAACAATATGCAATTGCGAGATTCTTCCAGCAAAAGGCTCCTCTCCAGAGCCTGCTGTCAAAGATGTCAAAGTCGGTCGACCTCTGTAGTCAAGAAGCTTCTCCTTGGCATACCTCTGGATTTCGACACTAGGCGAATACGAGGCGAGCCGCTCCAAGGCTCTTTCTGCGTCCGTAGCAAGTTCTCTTGGGCCTAGGGCTGATGCAATGATATCCACACCCGGTACTGCCTCTGTCCAAGTCAGCACCTCCAGGACGTACGGCGCAATCTCGACGCGTGAGAGACCGGCTTTCAGAAGCTCGAAAGCCTCCGGGCTGCCCTGTTGTCCAAGGAACCGAATGATGTAGGCGCTCCAAATCCCTGAGCCTCCAATGATTTCCCGCAGGACATCCCAGACCGGAACTCCAACTGTAACAGCTTGAGCAAAGCTTTCTTCAAGGGATGCCCCGTGGGCAAGTGCCGCTCGAAACAGCATTTCAGCTTCAACAGGCGCGAGGCGCAGCTTCTGAGCATTGCTCAAAAGCAGCCGCAGTTGCTCCGGTTCGATGGTATCCTGCTGATCAACAAACCGATTCATCGCTTCCGCTAGGACTCGTCTTGGCCAAATTAGTTGGACACGTTCTCCCAGCTCATCCAGCCAATCAACCAAGTAGTCGTGGAGGAGCTCGATAAGCAGCGAATCTTCTACTACCGTAGTCCGAATCAAACGGGCTTGTTCGAGTTGCTGAATCAACTCCCGCAAGTCACTCCGACCTGCGCTAAGAGCGGCCATAAGACCCTCGAAGTCTCGAAGAGCCTTTGTGTGGCGTTCTGTCCGAAGCTCCGGCAAGAGACGGGCGAGTAGCTGAAGCTGCTCCTCCGTCTCAATCCGTTGAAAGCCGTCCTCAAGGCGCTGGTAAAGAAGCTCTCTACTGAAGTTATCAGAGCTAGACCCTGCAGACCGCGCGGACCGCAGGCCGATCTGCTCATAATCCTCGATCGTGATCAGGGTACCAGAGTGCGCGCGCCATAATGTATCGCAAACTACCTGTAGCTGCGCAGGCTCGATTCCCAGCTTCTTCTCGTCCCACAGGTCGTCGAGGAGCCGGTTAACCAGATCCGGGTCCAAGTCGGAATCAGAAGCGAGAGCTGGGTTCACAATTGCTTCCCGCGCCTGGTCGCGATCGAACCAGCGCAGCCTCAGGTTAGATTCATTGTGAAATATGTTTGGTATTTCGTCACGGAAGGCTTCCAGCTCTACGAAAAACTCCTCTCGCATCGAAAGCACAAAGTGTACGCCCAAATCTCGATTGACGTATAACTTGGCAATATTGGCAATGAATGCCTGAGCGGCGCTCGGATCATCTCGCCAAACGTAAAGGAAAAATTCCTCGAATTGGTCAAAAAACAAAACGATTGGCTTATCCAAGTTCTTGGCGATGTTCTCCAGAAGACGCTCCATGGATTGGTCCTGCAGGTTCCCTATGTCCATGCTCTTGGCAAGTTCCTGCCGAAGGGACTCCTCCGGGTTTTTCCGTACCCGGATAAAGAATGTCGCGTAGCCACGGTCGGAAAGGCGTGGCCGCACCCCAGCGTTGATCAGTGACGTTTTTCCCGTGCCAGTTCGGGCAAAAAGAACCACAAGGCGGTTGACCACGATATCGGAAAGGAGAATTCGTATCTCCCGCTCTCGCCCAAAGAAAATTGGAGCATCAGCAAGCTCGTATGGATAGAGGAACTTGTAGGGCGTACGCATTTGTTTAAACCGTCCCGTTCAAAGCCTCCGTGCGTCTGCCAGAAACTTCTCTTCAAGATCCAAAGCGAAGCCGTGGAGATCGGCGTCGTAGATGACAACGCCCTTCTCGCGCCAAAATTCCATCCAGAATGGCGACGGGCTCTTCTGGATAGCGATTGACCTACGCCTTTTCCGAGGAGGGAGCTTCTCCACTAAACCTTTGAAGAGTGTTCGAAAGTCCCAGTCCTCAAGGCTATAACCAAGGAAGAGCAGCGTGCTATCAACCATCTTCTCTGCTACAAGAGATGGTACGCCCACTTTATCTTGGCCTATAACAGTTAGAAACTCAATGTAGTCTTCTTCAGTAATGATGACTGGCGCACTTACTCCTTGACCTTCGTCGGTGAAACTACCATGAATCTTGTATACGACAAGGCAGTCGGAAGAAACGAGTAACTCCTGGACTTCTCTTTGCTCGTTGGGACTGAAGCCACCAAGCGGTTGTACAATCGAGACGAAAGAGGTATCTGCGTCCTCTAGAGCGCGCTCCAGTAACCGGTCGTAGTTCGTAGTAACAATAAGTTTCAGAGGAAGGCGAGCCAAAGCTTGGAGTAGTGGAGAAGGGCTGCAGCTTTTATCTGGGATGACTTCCATGAGCAAGCTCACTAGGTAGTTCGAGTCGTTGCTCAACTCAATGTGAAGAGCTACCCTCGCCAGATTTTCAAGCCCTATACGAGCGAGATCTTGGCTGTAATCCCATTGCTGAAGACAGGCATGAGCTTGGACAGTCACCAGTTCTCCGAGGCTTTGTATCTTCTGCCCGATAAGTTTCTCGACCAAGCGGGTGGCAACCTCTCCACCCAGCGGCAGGCCTTGGTAGGAACCGCTGCTGGCATTCACCCCTGCACCGAGGAACGGCACGCATTGCCCACTCCTCAGTCGATTGGCCAGGAGATCCCAGTGAGGTGGAGTAAGCGGAGTTCTAGGCATAGAGGTTTAAGCCCTAGGATGTGGCGCAGGTCCCTTCTTTGGCCCACAGACTTAAGCGCCCTCGACGAGGGGCAATTGGTGGCACCGGGCGTCGAAGCAATCCGTTTTCATTGCAGTCATCGCTGATAGATAGCTGCTTCGCCACCAGGAGAGAATTTTGTAGATCACAACCAGAAAAGCTGATTCGCGGTGAGGCCCCATCTATGAATCGAAACTCACCTACTTGAGAGAACTGAAGAGAACTGTCGTTGAATTCCAAGTGACCGCCTAATTCCAAATCAACCAACATGGCATTGTCGAGAATTGAACCTTCGATTCGAACCGAGCCTAGCCATCGGGCGGATGTAAATATGGCGGATCGACCCTGACAGGACTGCCACAATATGTCATTCCATTGTCCGTTCACGAACGTGACACCTCCCATGTCGCAATCGATGAAGCGGCAGGCAGAAAAATCGCAATCCGTGAAGATACTTCCTGAAAATCTACAGTTATAGAACGTTACCTTACGTGCAATGACTTCAGTCAAATTGCAGCCAAGCCACACTGCGTCACGCACTTCTGACGCCCCGATTTCCCGCCAGCGAAAGACTTCTCCTCGTCTAGCGACAATTGAACTTATGGTATCCCGAAAAAGAAAATACTCCCGCTCGGCCCAGGCAACAATTGCAGGTCCAATACCGTCGTGAACAAGCTCGTAAGTTGGGCCTGCACTGCCCCTTGCCACCTTGAGCACATTCACACGGCAGAGCAGATCGAGGACTTGGGCTCCCGCATCCACAAGCACCGTAGCAACCTTCTCGCGACTCCAACCTTGATCACGCCCTTCTCCAGCCGATGCGCCATCGGCACTACTGCCACCATGAAAAACGATCGTCAGTAGAGAGTCTTTATCCCTACCCAATTTTCTATCTTCGAGCAACATTAATATGGCAACCCTGACAGCCTCAGGCAGGCTCGCCACCCTCAGTGCTTCGAGATCGTCACGAATAGCGTTATAGATAATCTCGTCACCAGTGACATGCCGTTTGAAACCTCCTGGGGAGGTTAGCCAAGGCGCCATTCGAACCAAAACTCTTCGTATCAGTGTCCTACCCGGGCTGTGCTGCGCTCTCTCTCCTTCTTGAACGATCTGCTCAATGTAAGTTTCAAGAGCACGCATCGCGAGATCCCCTAGAGGGGCGGAGCTTCCAAGCTTGAGACCTAACGCTACCTTGAAAGACTCCAAGGACTCTCGTCCAATTACAACTGTATCCGCTGAGCCCTGGCTACTTGCGTGCCTATACAGTCCGATCAGGAGAGCTTGAAGCCGCAGAAGATCGACCGAGGTCTCTTCTCCTTCCGCCGCCGATCCGTCTCCGAGCCAAGTAAGAAGGCTAACTACAAAGTCTTCACTTTCGAATCGCACATGCTTTGCGGTAACGTCCTGTACGGCGAGCACAATCTCCCGAGCTTCCTGCTGTGTCATGGATCGGAGACGAAAGACCCTCCGGTCCAAGCCTTCTACGTACCGATGCAGGAGCGCAAGGCGACCAAAGTACTCTTCTCGGAGAGCAAGAACCAGCCTCACTCTTTCCTCGGTGAATAGCGCTCCAAACAGCTTAAGGACTTCACCCTCAATAACGTTATCCGGCTTCGCCAGGCCAGACCCAAGGAGCTCCTCGACCTGATCGAGAACCAAAACCAACGTACCGCAGGTAGCGCAAAGTCGTTGAACGTAATCGATAAGTGCCTCGATAGATCTCTCAGCAGAGACTAGAAGATCCATGCTTGGGCCAGGAATTTCCGCCAGTTTTTGTATCTCTGGGCGCAGACTTGGTAAGGGACTGTCATTGCCGATATTGGAGATGGAGCGCCTAATTCCTTCAACAATTAATCCTGCGGGCGACAATTCTCGAAGGAGGGACCAGTCTCTTAACAGGAGAACCGGGCCCCACCGGTCGTCGTTCTCCCTTTGGCGACGAAGCACGGGGATCAAGCCCGCCTGCAAAAGCGAGCTTTTTCCGGTGCCACTTACTCCAATTAATATGCTCAGTCGCTGCCTTTCAACTAAGCTGTGCAGTGCAAAGACTTCCCGATCTCTCCCCATGAAAAGATCCGCATCCTCTTCCCTGTAGGGAACGGGACCTGGCCAGGGGCATCGCCGTCGTTCTGGTTTCATCAATGACCTCCAAGCCGGCCATTATAGCCTAGCGCTCCTCATGCGGGCTGCCGCCGCAAGCAGGAGCCGTGCTCAACGGTCAGAGGCTTGTTCGAAAGGAGGACGCGGCATCGAGTCCAAGGAGAGGCCACCCAGGCCCGATGCCGTGGTTGAGGCTTCAGTCTGAGCCGACGCAGGCGCACTGATAGGTGCCGTCTTGACAATACAGAATGTCGTTGCCGACCCGGAGGCCGAAGCACTGACCCTGCCCGCCGTTGCAGAAATCTCCCAGATGCAGGCCAAAGCACGGATCCGTCATCACACAGCCGCACACAGTGCCCGTTTTGAAGACGGGTGCGGGGATCGCGTCCGGGAGGCCCGTGCTCCCGGGGGTCGAGGACGCCAGGCATAGACCTCCGGTGAGCGATGAGGGAAGGACCGAAACGGCCGGCGTCTCCCCCCACGCGGGCAGGGCGAAACAGAGCAGACTCAAGAGGACCGGGACGGCACACAGCGTTTTACGCATCACACCTCCTCCTTTCATCCAGGTTCATCTGAAAGAGTGCTCGCTGACCCTCGAGGCGAGCCGGCCGCGGCAGGCGGCCGGTGCGAGTCTGCGGAGCATGTGACCTTCCGAAAAGTCCGGATACACCCTAAGGTGTCCTTGACAAGAGGACACCTTGGAGCGCCGCAAGGCCGAGGTGGCCTGCGTGAAGACCGCGGAAGGCTTCGAGGTGAACTTCCACGCTCGCTACTCCGCCGGCGCCGAAGAGCTGGTGCAAGTCTGCGCCGATGCCTCGGCCCCCGCGCCCCTGGACCGCGAGCTCCGCGCGCTCACCCAGGCCACGCTGACCGCGCCGCGCGCGAAACGGCGCTTGCTCGTGCTGTCTCGCGATCCGTCGATTCCCATCGGCGAAACCGGAGTCAGCGTGCAGCCTGCCTACGAATGGCTGCTGGCCGAAGCGACGTAAGGAGCTCCAGGAACAATGGGTCGAGCTTCCCCAACAATGTTCCTGGAGCCGAACCCATTGTGGCCAGCCGCGACCACATTGTTGGTGGAGCTACCTACATTGTTGGCGGGCTCTACCACAATGGGTTGAGCTTCAGCCACAATGTGTTTTGGCCCAGCAACAATGTTGGGGACGCTGAACACATTGTTGCTGGAGCTTCCCACAATGGGTTCGGGCGCTGCCACAATGGGTTCGGAATTTTTCCCAATGGGTCGAGAGGCTAACTCCAGTGCGGTGAACCTCTTCCACAATGGATGCGAAATTTTTCTCATTGAGCGACGCCAGGGACCTTGAAGACGGAAGTCTCTCTCGTCCAACCGCGTTGATCGTCCTCTCCGTCACCCAGGAGGCGTCCACGAAATTGAACGCAGCGTCTCCTTCTCCTTGAACCGGAAACCCTGATTCCCCAGGGCTTTCCGCGGACGAGCCCGCTGGAATCGCATTTGCTTACACCTTTGCCATGCTCCGCCGTCTCGCTCGCTTCCTGTTGGGAATTGCCCTGCTCGCGGTGCCTTGCGTCCCGGCACGGGCGGCCGAGATCGCCGTCGAAGGCCAAGTCGTCGGCGTCGACGGCATGCCGCTCCCGGGGGTGCGAGTGGAGCTGCAGCCGGCCTTCTCCCGGTACGAGGCGGAGATGCGGAAGCTCGCGGGGGGCGATGAGCCGCCGCCGGTGGCGCAGGACGTCACCACCGTCCTGGGCCGTTTCCGGGTGAGCGCTCCCCGGGCCGGGCTGTGGCGGATCGTCACCAGGGCGGACGGCTACGTGCCCATGGAGCTCCCCGTCTTCCCGGTCTTGGAGGAGAGGGATCTCCCGGCGGTCACGCTGCGGCTTGATCGCGGCCTGCGGGTGCAGGTCGTGGAGCCGGATGGCAAACCCGTTCCGGGGGTCCGCGTGCTCGGGCAGACCGAGAAGGCCGTGTTGTGGGGAACCTGGTGGCAACCCTCCGGACGGGTGGCGGTGAGCGGCCCTGGCGGCGGTGCACGCCTCTCCCGCGTCGCCGTGGCCGGCCGGATCGTCGACGCTTCCAGCCGGCGCCCCCTTGCCGGCGCCCTCGTCTGGGCGGCGGACGATCCGGGCTCCGCAACGTGGACCGATGCCGCGGGAGCCTACCGGCTCTCCGGCCGGATCCCCGGGAGCCACGGGTGGCTCCAGGCCGCGGCAGCCGGCTACGCATCCGGCTCTCTCAGGGCCGGCCCTCCTCTCGGATCGTCCAAGAGCTTCCAGAAGGTCGCCGATCTGCCTCTCGTCCCCGCCCCTGTCCCGGCGATCACGTGCGTCGTGGTGGACGAGGCCGGAAAGGCGCTGGCCGGCGCCGAGGTCCTCCTGGTCGATCCGTGGCCTTGGGGAATCCCTCAGCAATCACGGCACCTCAGCACCGCGCCGGACGGGTCGTTCCGCATCGCGCCGCTCCAGGCCGGCGGCCTCTATGCGCTGACGGCTAGCCGATCGGGTTTCGCGCCCGCGACCCTCCTGGTGACGGCGCAGCTCCCATCGCCAGCCATCCCCGCGACGCGGTTGACCTTGAGACGGGGACGGACGGCTTCCGGCCTGGTCGTGGACCCGCGCCGGCAGCCGATCCCGGGAGCCGCGGTGAGGCTGATCTCCACCCGGCCCAAACAGCCCTTCAACGAGCTTCAGCCCGAGCTCGGGCCTTTCGGCACAGTGACCGGTGCCGACGGCCGGTTCCGGCTTCCCCATCTGCCCGCAGGCCTCTTCGAGCTGCGCATCGAAGGCCCGGAGCTGGCTCCCCTGCCGAAAAAGGAGGTTGCGGTGCCGGGAGGAGAGGGTCTGGTGGACCTCGGGACTTTCACGCTGGAGGGCCGGGCACGGATCGCGGGGTGGGTCGTCGATCCCGGAGACCGGCCAGTGGAAGGCGTGGAGATCTGGGTGGTGCCCAAAGACTGCGTCGACATCACCCAGGCGCTCCACCAGGCGAGCCCTGCCGCGGTCACCGGGCCGGATGGCCATTACGAATTGCGCGACCGAGCCGTGGGGGACGCCGAGAGGCTCCGTGCCTGCCGCAAGGGCTACGTGCCGCAAGAGTTTCCGGCGCAGGGGCCGGCGTCCACGGAGCCACGGATCGGGCTCACGCCGAGCGTCCATCTCGCCGGGCGCGTCATGAGCGCCGACGGCGAGCCCCTTCCCGGCACGCAGGTCATCGCTTTCCCTTCCGGCCAGGTGGCAAGCGACGTCATCACGCTGGACCCGCCATGCCCATGCCCCTTCGGCAGCTCGGCTCTCGCCGGCGCCGAGGGGACCTTCACCCTGGAGTTGGCAAGTGCCGGACGGTACGACGTGACCGCCAACGGCGCAGGACACCTCCGAACCACCCTTCCTCGCCTCCACGTTCCCCGCGAGGGGTTGGATGGACTGGAAATCCGGATGGACGAAGGGACGATGGTGAGTGGCCACGTCGCCGACCCCGAGGGACACCCCGTCGTGGGAGCGTCGATCAGCCTCTCCGGACCCAGGAGCTTCGCCTCGGCCTCCAGCGACGGCGGCGGAAACTTCCTTCTGGAAGGGGTTGAGACCGGGGAGAGGACTGCCGGCGCGCGGCATGATGGTTTCGCCAGCGAAGAGCGGAAAGTCCAGGTCCGCTCCGAGGGGACACGGATCGATTTCGTCCTGCATCCCGCTCCGTGTCTCGAGATCCGCGGCCGGGTGACGGGACCGGACGGCGCGCCGGTCGCGGGGGTCCTCATCTCCGACTCCAGGGAATCGACCGCTTCCTTGGCCGATGGCTCGTTCCGGCTGCCGGTGGACCCGGGAGCCCATAGTCTGCTGGCCGAAAAGGACGGCTTCGCTCCCATGAAAACCGAGGACGTCACGGTGGCGGACCGGCCAGTCGAAGGCGTGGAGATCCGCCTCGGCTACGGCATGACCCTGACCGGGCAGGTCCTGGGCATCGATCCCGCGACCGTGGACAAGGTCTCGGTCTTCCTGGCCTCCGTGATGCGCTTTCGCGAGGCCCCTCTCGATTCCGAGGGCCGTTTCGAGGTCCCCAGCCTCCCACCCGGGGAGTGGGGCCTGTTGGCCCAGGCCGGCGACCGCACCGCCTCGGAGCGGTTCACCCCACCCGCCGGTCTGACGGAGGTGGTGCACGACCTGCAATTCCCTCCCGTCTCCGAGATCCGCGGGCGAGTCACCGGCCCGGGAGGAGAACCGATCGAAGGGGCGAGCCTCTGGCTCAGTGAAAGTCGTCCCGGGGTACACTTTCAGACCCGCACTCTTGCCGACGGCTCGTTCGCGGTCGGCGTGACCGATGGGACCTACACCCTCTCCGTGCGGGCGGAAGGCTACTCCGGCCGGGACGCGGAGCGGCCGATCGTCGTCGCGGCAGCGCCGGTCGAAGACGTCGAGATCCAACTGGGACCGAACGTCGTCCTCAGCGGCCGGCTTCTGGGAATGGGGCCGGACGAGACCCTCCAGTCCCTACAAGCCGAAGGGCCTCCGAGCTACGCCCGTGGCGCCTGGACCACTGACCAGGAAGGTCACTATCGCCAGGTGGGCCTCTGGCCTGGGGACTGGACGATCACTGCGTCCGCCTCGCAGGGAGCCCTACCGTGGTTGTCCCCGGTCAGGCTGACCACGGGGAGGATCCACATCCCTCCCGGTGCGACCGAGGTCACACTCGACCTCGACTTCCACGTGGGAGACCTCACTCTGGCGGCCCACTCCGCGCATCCAGGCGAGCCTTTCCGCGCCACGCTCCTCAACGCCGACGGCAGTGAGCTCATCAAGTATCCGTCCCTCGAGGACGGAGCCTTCCTCTTCAAGCGGCTCCAGGCAGGGACCTACCGGTTGCGGATCGAGGGCCGGCCCGGGCAGACGGTGCAGGAGCAGCCCATCGAGCTCACCGCCGACCGCGAGGTGGTGATCGATCTCCCCGCCGCGGACCTGGACAAGAATCCGCCTCCTTGAGCCTGCCCGGGCCAGGCGGCCCTATACAATCCCCGCCATGGCCGAGCCGAACGCCCCCTTTCTCGAGTGGATCCTGCCGGTGGGCACCCACGTCGTGACCCGGACCGAGATTCGAGACTCCCGGGGCGCGCTGCTCTGCCCCGCCGGCGCCGTGGGCAAGGTCGTCCGGTCGCCGGTGGACAGCACGCACGCCTACCGGGTCCTGTTGCCGAACGGGCGCGAGATCTCGCTTCAGCGCCAGCACCTGAGCGTCCGCAAGCTCGTGCAGCAGGAGGACCTGGAGCGGGCGAAGCCGGAGGACCTCGACCGCGACCTCTGGGACCGGGTGATCTACCGCTGCGTCGTCGGCTCCATGGCCTACGGGTTGGCGAAGGAGGGCTCCGACATCGACCGGCGCGGTTTCTATCTGCCTCCGGCGGAGCTCCACTGGTCGCTTTTCGACCTTCCCGAGCAGCTCGAAAACAAAGAGACCGAGGAGTGCTACTGGGAGATTCGCAAGTTCATCACCATGGCCCTCAAGGCCAATCCCAACGTGCTCGAATGCCTTTACACGCCGATCGTGGAGCACAGCACGCCGCTGGCGGACGAGCTCGTCGCCGGCCGCTCGGCGTTCCTCTCCAAGCTGATCTATCAGACGTACAACGGCTACGTCATGTCGCAGTTCAAGAAGCTGGAGCAGGACGTGCGCACCACGGGCGCGCCGCGCTGGAAGCATGCCATGCACCTCATCCGTCTGCTGCTGGCGGGAATCACGACGCTGCGCGAAGGAACGATTCCGGTGCGGGTGGAAGAACAGTATCGGGATCGCCTCCTCGCCATCAAGCGCGGTGAAGTCCCCTGGCCGGAAGTCGACGCCTGGCGGCTCGCGCTGCACGAGGACTTCGAGCAAGCTTTCGAGAGTACGGCCTTGCCCGACCGGCCGGACTACGACTGGGCCAATCGTTTTCTGGTCAAAGCCCGGAGGAGCGCGGTGTGAACGGAGAGGGGGCGGTCGCCGCGGACCCGCGCCTCACCGCCGAGGTGGCTGAGCATTCCCACCCGCTTCTGTTTGCTACGGTGAGCGGCGCTCACCTCTATGGTTTTCCATCGCCGGACTCGGACTTCGACCTCCGGGGAAGTCACGTCCTCTCGGTTGATGAATGCCTGGGTCTCAGCGAACCGGCAGAGACGATCACTCTCTCCCACGTCCGAGATGGCCTCGAAGTCGATCTGGTCACCCACGACGCCCGCAAGTTCTTCACCCTGCTGCTGCGCAACAACGGCTATGTTCTGGAGCAGCTCTACTCGCCCCTGGTGGTTTTCACCACCTGGGCCCATCAGGAACTCAAAGAGATCGCCCGCGGCTGCATCACCCGCCGATGCCTGCGTCATTACCGGGGTTTCGCCCGCAACCAGTGGGAGATGTTCGCCCGCGAATCACCGCGCCGGATCAAGACCCTACTCTATGTCTATCGCGTCCTCCTCACTGGTATCCACATGATGCGGACTGGCGAGGTCGAGGGGAACCTCCTGAAATGCAACGCGGACATGGGGCTTTCCTTCATCGACGATCTGGTAGCCCGCAAGATGGAAGGTGCTGAAACGAGCGCCCTCTCCGAAGCGGACTTGAGCTTTCACCAGAGCCAGGTCAGGGAGCTGCAAGGAGTTCTGGCGGACGCGGCCTCTACCAGCCGGCTGCCACAGGAGCCTACGGTCCGCCCCGCCCTCAACGACCTACTGCTGCGTATTCGCCGGGAGTGGCCGGCCGGCCGCACGGCCGATTCCCAGGTGCGCTCCGACCCCAAAATCGGCTACGATTGACGGCCAGGGAAGACGCCAGTGTCGCAACTCTGGGACGCCCGGCGAAGACAAGAGTCGTCTGCCGCGACGGAGGAGCTCGTGAAAAAGAAGGCCGTCAGACAAGAGACTTCGGCGCTGGCTACTCCGCCGGCTTTTGACGGATTGCTCGGGCAGTTGCGCACTCTGATTCAGGAGGCCCGACAGCAGGCCCTACGCGCGGTGGACGCGGTGCAGGTGCGGACCTGCTGGACCGTGGGGCGGCACATCGTGGAGTTCGAGCAGGGCGGGGCGGACCGTGCCCGATACGGCACACGACTGCTGTCTCGGCTGGCGGAGCGGCTGACCGCGGAGTTTGGCAAGGGGTTTGACGAGCGCAACCTACGCCACATGCGAGCCTTCTTTCAGGGCTTCCCAATTTGGAACGCAGTGCGTTCCGAATTGAGCTGGACCCATTACCGGCTTCTGCTACGGGTGGAGGATAACCGGGCGCGGGAGTGGTATATGCAAGAAGCTGCCGGGCAAAACTGGACCTCCCGCGCGCTGGAGCGCCAGATCGGGACGCTGTACTACGAGCGCCTGCTGGCCAGCAGGGAGCGGCAGCCCGTGCGTGAGGAGGCTGTCCAGAAGCTCGAAGAGCTGGCGCGATCCCCGCGCGATTTCGTCCGTGATCCCGTGCTGCTGGAGTTCCTGGGGCTGCCGAATACGGGCAAGCTGCTGGAATCTACGCTGGAAGAGGCGTTGATCGAGAACCTGCAGGCCTTCTTGCTGGAGTTGGGCAAGGGCTTTGCCTTCGTCGCCCGCCAGCAACGCATCAGCACGGAGTCGAAGGACTTCTATCTGGACCTTGTCTTCTACAACTATCTCCTCAAGTGCTTCGTTCTCTTCGAGCTCAAGGCGGGCGAGCTAACGCATCAGGACATCGGTCAAATGGACATGTATGTTCGCATGTACGACGAGCAACGGCGCGGCCCGGAGGACAATCCAACCGTCGGTATCGTCCTCTGCGCCCAGAGGGATGCTTCCGTGGTGCGTTATTCCGTCCTGCACGGTAGCGAGCAGCTTTTCGCCAGCAAGTACCGGCTGGTGCTGCCGTCCGAGGAGGAGCTACGGGCCGAGTTGGATCGCGAGCAGCGGCTTCTGCTCGAAAACCATGCGCCATTGACGCTAGCTCACAACCCTGTGACTCCTAACTCCTCCCTTCGGGAGTTGACCTAGGCGCCAAGGAGCGGGCCTCTCCAGGGAGAGGCTGCCGTCCACAGCCATGGCCCTTTCCAGGCTACAATGCCCGCGCCTTTTCAGACCGACCCCAGGAGGCCAGACGATGAGCGATGCGCTGAACCGTCGTGATTTCATCCTTGCGGGCGCCACGGCCGGGCTCGCCGCTACGGCTCCCAAGACTCTGTTCGGGCAGGCTCCGGCGGTGATCGCGCCGAAGGACGCACGGCCAGTCGTCATCTCCTCCGCCAACGGCAACGTGTTCAAGAACGGCGGCGACGTGACGGGCGTCCAGAAGGCTTTCACGATGATGATCCAGGGAGCCGACGTGCTGGATGCCCTGGTCGCCGGGGTGAACATCCTGGAGCTCGATCCCGCGGAGGACAGCGTCGGCTATGGCGGACTGCCGAACGCCGAGGGCGTCGTGCAGCTCGATTCCTCCTGCATGCACGGCCCGCGGCGGCAGGCCGGAGCCGTGGCCGCGCTCGAAGGAATCCGCACGCCGTCGCGAGTGGCCAAGGCCGTCCTGGAGCTGACGGACCACCACCTTCTGGTCGGCAAGGGCGCGCAGGACTTCGCCCGCAATCTGGGGTTCAAGATCGAGGACGACCTCAATACCGAGAATTCCCGCCGCCTCTGGCTCGAATGGAAACGCCGCAGCGATCCCGATCACTATCTCGATCCCGCCAAGCGGGCCACGGCAGGCCACCAGGCGCTGCTGTCGATGATCCGCGACGGCCTCATCCGGGAGGAGCACGTCTGGGGCACCATCAACTGCGACGGCGTCAACGCCAAGGGGGAGGTCTGCGGCGTGACCACGACCAGCGGCCTCTCCTGGAAGATCCCGGGGCGCGTGGGCGACTCGCCGATCCTCGGCGCCGGCCTCTACGTGGACGGCGACGTCGGCGCCGCGGGCTCCACCGGCCGGGGCGAAGCCAATCTCTAGAATCTCTCGTCCTTCTTCATCGTCGAGGCCATGCGCCGCGGCGCCCATCCCAAGGACGCCGGCATGGAGGCGCTCAAGCGCGTGGTGGCGAATACCGTCGAGAAGCGCCTGCTCAACGACCACGGCCACCCCAACTTCGGCCTCAACTTCTACGTGCTCAACAAGAAGGGCGAGCACGCGGGAGTCTCGATGTACGCCAACAAATACGCCGTCTGCACCGAGAAGGGGCCGGAGACGCTGGCCACGGAGGCGCTGTTCGAGGGGAAGCCGTAGGCGAGGGGCGG
This sequence comes from Thermoanaerobaculia bacterium, assembly GCA_036275055.1. Taxonomy (GTDB): domain Bacteria; phylum Acidobacteriota; class Thermoanaerobaculia; order Multivoradales; family UBA5704; genus DATARR01. The sequence continues at coordinate 17,763 of DASUEN010000064.1, read as the reverse complement.
CCTACGTCCCCTCGTCCTCCCCCCCTCCGCCGTTCTTCGCCGCCAGCTCGGCTCGCAGCGGCCCGAACCCCGGCAGGTTGCGGACGGCGGCGAGGTCGGGGTCCTTCTCCAAGAGGTCGAGGCGCGGGAACCTCTTGCCCCGCAGGCCCTGGAGGAGGCCGAGGGCTTTCGCGGCGTCGCCTTGGACCGCGGCGAGGCAGGCTTCGTTGTAGGTGGGAACCCACGAGTCCGGCCGCAGCTTGGCGGCGCGGGCGAAAAGCTCCGCCGCGGTCTTGGGATCACCGAGATGGCGCGCCGAGTTGCCGGCCTGGACGATGGCTTCGAAATCGTTCGGCTCCGCCGCCAGGGTCTTCCGGTAGTTTTCGAGCGCCTTGGCGAACTCGCCGCGCTCGTAGTAAAGGTCGGCCACGCGCCGGTAGACCCGGGGGAAGCCCGGATCAGCCGCGATCGCCTTGCGGTACCAATCCTCGGCCTCCTGCTTGTTGCCGCGGAGGAGGGCCACCATCCCCAGGTTGCTGAGCGCCTCCACGAAGGAGGGGGTGATCGCCAGCGCCTGGCGGTAGGAGCGCTCGGCCGCGTCCAGATCGTCGCCCAGGAGGCTCAAGGTCCCGAGCATGGCATGCACCCGCGCCTGCTTGGGATCGAGGGAGAGGGAGCGCAGGTACTCGTTCCTCGCCGCGGCGAAATCCCCCTGGCGCATCTGGACCAGGGCGAGGATGTTGACCGCCGTGACGTTGGCGGGGGTGGCGGCGAGAACCTCCTGGAGCAGCCGCTCGCTCTGGTCCCATTTCCCCTGCTGGGCGAAGTGGCGCGCGTCCTCCAGCTTGGTGTAGAGGACCATGCCGTCCTTGGGATCGATCCCCGCCATCGCCTCGCGGCTGGCGCGCGGCGCGAGGTAGCCGAGCGCCTGGAGGCTCTCCATCGTCTCCTTGTCCATGGGGCTCTTCTGGGGCGCGAGGCCCCGGCGGCGGCTGTCGTCGAGGATGACCGTGAGCTCGCGGTCCATGGCGGCGGCGCGGCGGGGCTCGGCCGCGTAGAGGTTCTTGAGCTCCTTGGAATCGCGGCGCAGGTCGTAGACCTCGGGCTTCGGGGCGCGGATCCACTTGAAGCCGCCGTGGCGGACGCCGTAGAGGGGCGCCATGCCGAAGCCCACCTCGGAGAGGAGGGACTCGGAGTACTGAGGAAGGTCAGGCGGCGGCACGTCGCCGCGGAAGGCGGGGAGGAGGTCCATCCCCTGCGTCTCGTTGCCGCCCGGCAGCTTCAAGGCGGCGAGGATCGTCGGCACCAGGTCGGCCGAGCGCACCGATCCCTCGTAGACCCTCCCCTGCGGCAGGAGGCGCGGGCAGCGCAGGAGGAGGGGCACGCGCACCGTGGCGTCGTAGATGAAGACGGCGTGGGTCTTCTCGCCGTGCTCTCCCAGGCTCTCGCCGTGGTCGGCGGTGACGATCACCAGGGTGTCGTCCAGCACGCCGAGCTTCTTGAGCTCGTCCAGCACGCGCCCCACGGCGTGATCGAGGACCCCGATCTCAGCGTCGTAGGGGCTGGGGGAGAGCACCCTCTCGGCCGTGGAGACACGATAGGGCTGGTGGGCGTCGAAGAGATGCATCCAGAGGAAGAAGGGAGGTCGGTTTCCCTCCTTGCTCTCCTTCGCCCAGCCGGAGAGCCAGGCGGCAGCCCGTGCCGCGGTCTTCTCCCCCGGACGGGAGCGGATCATGAAGAGCTTCGGCTCGTCCTCGGACCAAAGGTCGTCGTCGTAGCCGTCGAAGCCCTGCACCAGGTTGTAGCGCCGGTTGAGCACCAGGGCGGAGACGAAGGCCTGGGTGCGGTAGCCGGCCCGCTTCAGGCGCTCGGCGAGGGTGACGGCGTCGTCGCCCAAGGCGTAGGTGCCGTTGTCGCGCACGCCGTGGGCCGGCGGGTAGAGGCCGGTGAGGATCGTCGAGTGCGAGGGGAGGGTGATCGGTGCCGCCGAGATGGCGTTGGCGCAGCGCACCCCCTCCTTGGCCAGGGCGTCGAGGCGCGGCGTGCGGGCGAGCGGGAAACCGTAGCAGCCGATGTGGTCGGCGCGCGTGGTGTCCAGGGTCACGAGGAGGACGTTCAGAGGGCGCCGCGAGCAACCGGAGAGGAGCCCCGGAAGGGCCAGCAGGAGGGCGCAACGGGAGAAAAGGAGGAGAAAGGCTCGCCTTTGGGGTACCATCTCTTGTAGAATGTCCTCGATTGACGTTCAGTTAGATCTTGACCACTTAGTCCCGGCATTCACAGTCGTTCCTTTGGAGGAGGGTCGGAATCCACCATGCTCAGAAAATTCTTCATCTTCGCAACGCTGGCTGTGTCGATTGCAACCGCCGCTCTCGCCGACGTGGCAATGGTAGAGCACCGGACCCTGCAACGCGACCTCCACGCCAAGGCCGGTCACGTCGTCAAGCCGGGTGAGAAGCCGGCGGTGCCTGTCGTCCGCGCCACGGGCTCCCAGGGGCTGATCGACGCGTCGGGCGTCAAGTATTTCATCAATACCAACATCACCTTCAGCACCTCGAGCTCGGCCTCGGCCGCCATGTCGGAGGCGAGCTATACCCATGCCGTGGCCGCCACGACGCTCAACGGCGGCACCACCAGCACCACCCTGAACGACGCGTACGACGGCTATAACACCCTGTGCCTCAGCCTCAACAACACCGTCGCGACCTGCGAGACCGGCAACGCGAACTTCGTCATCTACAACAAGAACGGCCCGGCGACGACGGAGTGCCCGGGCACGACCTCCGGGGTGAACCGCCAAGTGGTCTTCCCCGTCCAGACTGCCGGCAGCATCCAGATGCAGCGGAAGGTCTTCGTTCCCGACAACGATTCGTTCGCCCGCTGGCTCAACTACTTCACCAATACCAGCGGCTCGCCCCAGACGGTTACCGCCGTCATCGCGAACAACCTCGGGTCGGACAGTAACACCGTCATCGTCAGCTCCTCGAACGGCAACAACACCGCCGAGATCACCGACACCTGGGTGACCACCTTCCAGAACTACTCCGGCACGACCTCGTCGGATCCGCGCCTGGGCCATGTCCTCCAGGGCACCGGCGCTACCGTACAGCTCGCCGGCATCAACTTCGCTGACGGCGACGACAACCCGTTCTGGGGCTACACCTTTACCCTGGCTCCGGGCGAGACCAAGATCATCGCGAACTTCGCCGTCGTCCAGCCGAGCAAGGCGGCAGCCAACGCCAAGTCGGCATCGCTCGCCGTGACGCCGCTGCCCGCCAACGCTATTCAGTGCACGACGCTCACCGAGCAGACGGAGATCATGAACTTCGTGAGCACCGTGCCGATTGCCCAGGTGCCCACGCTCAACAGCCTTGGTCTCCTCGTCCTCGCCGCGGGGCTGGCGCTCGCCGCCACCGTCCTGCTGCTGAGGCGTCGCTCCACGGCTGTGTAACCCCATTGAATGCAGAGAGGAGGAGCCGTGCTCGCCGCTGCGGCCCTCCTCCTGCTCGCGGGAGCCTCGAAGCCCCCCGTAGCCCAGCCCGCCCGCCACGTCCTCCTCGTCACCATCGACACCCTGCGGGCGGATGCTCTCTCCTGCTATCAGCCTCAGGCGCCGGGGACGCCTGCCCTTGACGCGCTGGCCGGCGACTCGGTGACCTTCCGTCAGGCCCGCTCCGCCGCTCCCTGGACGCTGCCGGCGCTGGCCTCGGTGATGACGGGGGTCTCTCCCCAGGTGCACCTCGCCACGGGCCTCGGCGACCGGGTTCCGGACCGGCTGACCACCGTCGCCGAGGTCCTGCGGCGCGCGGGATACCGGACGGCGGCTCTCGTTTCGAGCCCTCTCCTCGGGCGCGAGACCAACCTCGCTCAGGGGTTCCAGGAGTACACCGCCTTCCCCGGGAAGACGGAAGCGAAGCCCACTGATCCGGACCGCCTCTCCGGTCTCGCCGCCCAATGGCTGCGGGGGCATCCCGGCAAGGCGCCATTCTTCCTCTGGGTCCACTTCTACGACCCGCACGTTCCCTACGCCCCGCCGGCCGCCTATTTAAAAGGAATGGAGCCGCCACCGGGGATGGGTTCGGAATGGACCGCCAAGGAGTACCTGGCGGTCCGCCTCCGCCAGCGCGATCCCGCTCCGGCCGAGAGGGAGTGGATTCGCCAGCTCTACCGGGCGGAAGTCCGCTGGGTGGATGCGGCCGTGGGCTCGCTGATCGGGGAGCTCAAGCGGGAAGGGCGGTACGAGGACACGCTGATCGTCCTCCTCTCGGACCACGGCGAGGAATTCTGGGAGCATGGCGGAGTTGGGCACGGCCACACCCTCTTCGAGGAGCTGCTGCGCGTCCCTTTCCTGGTGAAGCTCCCCGGAGCCGGGCGCCGAGGCGTGGTGGAAACCCCCGTCTCCACCGCGAGCCTCGTCGCCACGATCCTGGACCTCGCCGGCCGCCCCTTCCCTGCCCGCCACCCTGCGGCCCCCTCTCTCGCGCCCCTGCTCCGCGGAGGGTCCCAGCCGCCCGAGCCGCTCCTGAGCACGGGCGTGGAGCGCCTCGAAGAGCAGGAGAGCGTCCTCTTCGGCACCTTCAAGCTCATCCGCAGGGAGAGGAGCGGCCGGCAGGAGCTCTACGACCTCGCCCACGATCCGGGGGAGACGGCAGACCTCGCCGCCTCCTCCCCTGAGAAGGCCGCCGAAGGCGCCCGTCTCCTCGGCCGCTTCGCGGCAGAGAGCCAGCGCGCCCGTAAGACTTTGGGGATCACCCGGCGGGAGCACGTGCCGCTCGATCCCGAGGCCCTCGCGCGCCTGAATGCGCTGGGTTACGGCCGTCCATAATTCTGAACACCCGGCGTCCGCTGTCTTGAACCGGAAACCTCTATTTCCCAAGAGGTTTACCTCGGGAAACGGGGCTGGAACCATCCTTGCTATATCCTCCGGCATGCTCCCTCGTCCCGCGCGCCTCTTGCTGGGCAGCGCTCTGCTGGCCGCACTGTGCACCCCGGTATCGGCCGCCGAGATCCCCATCGAAGGCGCCGTCCTCGGGCTGGATGGCCTCGGCATCCAGGGATCCCAGGTGGAGCTGCGGCCGGTCCTCACTCGCTACGAGGCGGGGATGGCGGAGCTGGCGGGGCGCGGCGAGCCGCAGCCTGTCGCGCGGGCAGCCACCGGATCCATGGGCCGATTCCGCCTGAACGCTCCGCGGCCCGGCCTCTGGCGGCTGGTGGCGGTGGCGGCCGGCTACCTGACCCTGGAGATCCCCGCCCTTCCCGTGCTGGAAGAGACCCGCGTGCCGGCGGCCCGCATGCGGCCGGCCAGCGACCTCCTGGTGCGGCTCGCGGACGAAGCCGGACAGCCGTTACCGGCCAAAGCCGCTGCCGGAGTCCGCGTCCTGGGGCAAACGGGGCGGCCGGAGCTCTGGGGCGCCTCCGGATGGCAACCGTCCCGCCGGCTGGGGACGAGCGGACCGGACGGAACGCTCCGCCTCCCCCGCGCCCTGGCCGAGCCCCTTCGCCTGTGGGCCGCGGGTCCCGGCATTCCAGCCCAAGGTGGGAGCCTCGCGGACGGGCACGAGGCCGTCCTGCCGTTGGAGCGGGGGCAGGAGCGGCCTCTCGCCACCCGGGAAGCGGCCAGGGACCAGCCTGCACCGGCAGCGTTGTTCAGCGATCCTCGCTCCTCCCTCCTCCTCGGCTTCTTCGACGGCCAGCATCCCCTCGGGCTCCCGGCTCCGTCCGCGGGTCCCTGGAACCTGCGGCTGGATCTCGCGGACGGACGCAAGGCGTTCTCCCGTGTGGACACGCCCCACGGAGCGGCGGGGACCGGCCCCCTGCGGCTCCTCGTGCTTCCCGCGCTCCCCGTCGCCGGCCGGATCGCCGGCGCCGGCGGGGGGCAGCACGCCCTCGCAGGCGCTCTCGTCTGGCCGGCGGACGATCCCGGCTCCGTCACCCTCTCCGATGCCGCGGGCGCCTACCGGCTCGCCGGCCGCGCCGCGGGGAGCCGCTTCGACCTTCGGGGGGCGGCCGCCGGCTACCAATCCGGCCACGTCAAGACCGCTCTCCCCTTCGAGTCGCAGCAGAATCCCTTCCCGGCTCCCGACCTGCTTCTCCTCCCCTCTCCCGTGCCGGCCATCACCGGACTCGTGGTGGACGAAGGCGGCAAGCCGGTGGCTGGCGCCGAGGTTCGCATCGTTCGGTCCAATGGGGAAGTGCTCTGGGGCTCGCCCGAGTCCCGCCTCGCCACGACCGCGGCGGACGGCTCGTTCCGCTTCGCCCCGCTGGAGCCCGGCGCTCCCTTCGCGCTGACGGCCAGCCGCCAGGGATTCGCGCCGGCGACCCTCTTCGCCTCCGTACCCCAGCCCCCGCGCGCCAGCTCCCCCGTCCGCGTGGCGTTGACGCATGGACGGACGGCTTCCGGCCGGGTCCTGGACCCGCGGCAGCGGCCGATTTCCGGCGCCGCGGTCCAGTTGACTCACGTCCCCCTCCAGACGGCCTCGGAAGACGAGCCCGAACTCGGCCCCTTCCGCGCGGAGACCGATCCGGACGGTGGGTTCCAGATTCCGGATCTGCCTCCCGGCCTCTTCGGCCTGCGCATCGAAGGCGCCGAGCTCGTGCCCCTGCCGGAGAAAGAGGTCGTGATCTCGCAAGGGGAAGGCCCGTTGGACCTGGGCACCTTCACGCTGGAGGGGCGGGCGCCGGTCGCGGGGTGGATCGTCGATCCGGCGGGCCAGCCCATCGAGGGAGTCGAGGTCTGGATCGTTCCTGATTCACCGGGCAGCATGGCTCAGGAGGACCGCGAGGCGGGACCTGCCGCGGTCACTGGCCGTGACGGCCGCTTCGAGCTGCGCGACCGGTCCGTGGGCAACCATGAAAAGCTCCGGGCGTGCGCCAGGGGGTACCTGCCGGCTGAGGCCGAGGTGCCGGGGCCGGCCGCCGCGGAGCCGCGGATCGAGCTCACCCCGACCCTCCGGCTCTCCGGCAAGGTGGTGAGCGTCGAAGGCGAGCCCCTCCCGGGTGCGAGCGTCTTCGCCAACCTCACCGGCTCGTCGGCCCGCGACCGCGTCCTCCTCGGCCTCGCCCCCTCGTGCCCGCAGGTCGGCTCAGCGGTCACCGGGGCCGAGGGGGCCTTCACCCTGGAGCTCCAAGAACCCGGCGAGTACCTCCTCTCGGCCTGGGGCGCGGGGCACGTTGCATCGAACCGCAATCGCCTCGAGGTCCCTGCGGAAGGATTGGACGGGGTGGAGATCCGGATGAGCGGCGGAGCCGTCGTGACCGGCCATCTCGCCGACCTCGAGGGGCATCCCGTCGGCGGCGCCGCGATCTCCATCTCCAACTCCGAGGCCAATGCTCAGACCGTGAGCGACAGCGGCGGCGACTACCTTCTGGAAGGAGTCGCTCCCGGCGAGCAGGACCTCCTGGTGACGCACGCGGACTACGAGACGGTAGGGCGGCACGTCCAGATTCCCGCCGCCGGCACCCGCTTCGACCTCGCGCTGACTCCCTTGCCGCACCTCGTCATCCGCGGCCGTGTGAGCGGACCGGACGGCGCGCCCATCCAGGGAGCCCTCGTCGGTGCCTCCGGGTCGTACAGGACTTCGACCGAGGCCGACGGCTCTTTCGTGCTGCCGGTCGTCCGGGGCAGCTACAACCTGCTGGCCGAAAAGGACGGGCTCGCACCGGCCGAGACCGGCACCCTCACGATCACGGATCGCTCCCTGGACGGCCTGGAGATCCGCCTGGGGCACGGGCGCACCCTGACCGGCCGCATCCGGGGTCTCGATCCCGCGGCGGTCAGCGGGATCTCCGTCATCGTGATGACCGCCGCCGCGAACGTCGTCGAAGCCCAAGCCCTCATCGACTCCGGCGGAAGCTTCGAAGTCGCCAACCTCCCGCCGGGAGAATGGCTGCTCTCCGCCCGGACCGGCGAAAGGCGGGTCGCTGATCGCTTTACCCCGCCTGCCGGGTCGAGCGGGGTGGAGCGGGACATCGAGTTCCCTCCCGTCTTCGAGGTCCGCGGGCAGATCACCGGTCCGGGGGGAGAACCGGTCGAAGGAGCCAGCCTCCGGTTCGCTGCAGGTCCCGAGCAGAGCTTCGCCACCGCCACGCAGGCGGACGGCTCGTTCTCGGTGGACCTGACCGACGGGACCTACACGATCTACGTCGTAATGGCACGCTATACCGACCGCAAGGGCGCCCAGACCGTCGTAGTCGCCGGGGCCTCGGTCGATGGCGTCCAGATCCAGATGTTGGGCGATTCGGCCGCGCCATAACCCTCGGCCGGCGCCAGCAAAGCCTTCTGGTCGACGTCTCCCTTGTGCCCACGTGCATGCAGGGAGGAGATGGCCCAGACGATGATGGCGAGGAGGATCAGGGCGGCCACGACCACCCAGACGGGTATCCCCTTCTCCGTTTCGAATCGGGTCTTAGCCATGGGATGATCCTCCTTGGGAGCCAGGGGACCGTAGGGTCGGAAGCCGGCGGCAGTCCCAAGCTACAGGATTGCAAGGATCGGGCCGGAGGCGATCCTTCACGGTCAGGTCGAAGTCCCGGTATACTTTGCGGCCATGCTCACAACCTTGCCTCAAGAAACGAGGCTCCTCCGGCTGGAAGAGGGTGCTTGCGTCGGCGCGGTTTTGGAAGGGCCGCCGAACTAGACTCCTGTTCGCCAGGACCGGAGCCGCCTCAGCCAGAACAGTTAGGCAGATTCTCCATAGAGCGACTGAAGAATGGAAAACTTACACCCTCCTGCAGTTCAAATGACAGTTCGTGTTGGTGTAACCGGACATCGTTCAAAAGCCCTAAATGCTTTGGAAGCCGATGAAACCGTGCTGCGTGACTCTATCCGGAAAGTGCTGAGAAGGATCTGCACAATCGCAGAAGACATACTTCAAGAGTCCAAGCAAGCTTATGCGCCTGGAAAGCCTGTCCTGAGGGTAATCTCGCCACTAGCCGAAGGCTCTGATCGGCTCGTAGCAGAGGAAGCTCTGAGTTTAAAGGGTTTAAACTATGAGCTTCAGACACCCCTACCTTTTGCCCAGGACGAATATGAGGTGGATTTCGAGACTGAAGAGTCCAGGTCTCAATTTCGGAGCCTGCTCAAGCAGTCGGCAGCATCATTTATTCTGGATGGTACACGGGAGGGCGCGGAGCTTGCCTACGCTGCCGTAGGTCAAGTGGTTCTTCGGCAATCCGATGTGTTGATCGCTATTTGGGATGGAAAGGCAGCCAAGGGTTCAGGCGGAACAGGCAATATAGTTAAGGACGCATTGGTTCGAAAAATCCCAACTGTTCTGATTGAAGCATCCCCCCCTCACTCGATCAGCCTTCTGGATGAACTTTCAGAGAGCGGTGAACCCAAGTCTATAAGAAGCCTGGACGAGATAGTGACTATCACCAAGAAGCAAAGGAAGCCCGGATTTTTTACGCCGCTGAAATACGCTTTGTTTCCTAGCAAGGAACGAAAGAAAAGTATAACCACGACTCTCTTTGAAGCTCGGCTAAGGAACATTTTGAGCCAACCCCAAGAGGAGCAGATGAAGATGCTCCGTCGCTTTCTGACTGAGCAGCAGCCTCAATTTCGCGCTGCCTTTCTTTATAGACTGTTCTGCAGAGTTTTTGTTTCTAGTTGGAATATTCCGAAATGTGAAGTAGCGCCCTTCGACACCGATCACGAGAAAGATTGGCTTGCTAAACCATCTTCACAAGAAACCATGAATACCCAGGTCCACGCTCAAATTGAAAAACACTATCGAAAGCCATTTGTCTGGTCGGACGTAATTGCAGATATGTGCGCGGATCGATATCGTAGTTCTTTTGTGGCAGTCTATCTACTCGGTGCTCTTGCCGTTCTGTCGGCTTTCCTCGGTGCGCCTCCAGATCGGTTCCCGGCCCTTATCACAGGCATAACGAACGTCGAAGAATGGTTCTATCTGGAGCTTGTCTGTATCGGAGGCATCGCTACCTTAGTGTTGCTCAATAAGCTTTTCCACTGGCGCGAGCGCTGGATTGATTATCGACTTCTTGCCGAAGGATTACGGCAGATGAGAGCTCTCGCGCTATTCGCGCGTGTCACCCCAACATTTGAGGTACCAGCTCATCTGAGCGACGACGCGCCTGATCCAACCTGGTTTAACTGGTATTTTCGGGCAGTCGTTAGGAGTGCCGGCCTTCTACAGGCATCGATTACAGGAGAATATCTAAAAGAATGCCGGGCTGGACTAATCTCAGAAATCGGGTCTCAAGTAAAATATCACCTCAAGAACGCTCGCCGGCATGAGGCGCTGCACAGACGCCTACATCGACTCAGCCTTTCTCTGTTCGTCATTACCTTGCTCGCCTGCCTACTACATCTTTGGTATAGGGGGAACCATGGGGGTGGTGGAATTCTCATGCTCTGTGCAATCGTACTACCTGCCTTTGGCGCAGCTCTTCAAGGCATTATCCTACAGGGAGAATTTGGTCGACTGTCGCACCGGTCGAGAGCCCTCAACAAGCGACTCACAAAACTGCGGAACCAAATCAAGACTTCGAGCCATGAGCTTTCATGTCAAGAACTCGGGAAGCTAACAGAACTATTTTCAGAGATACAGATCCTTGAACAGACTGATTGGCGCTCGGTCTTCATTATTAAGGAACTGTCGCTAACCTAACGAATGATGAGGTATGACTAAGAATCCTTCCACCCTCCGCCTCTACCTAACCGCCCTCCCCGGCGACATGGAGGGCGAACGCGCCGTCATCGAAGGCTTGGTCCTCCCCGAGCTGCGGGAGCGGCTTCGGGGACGGGGAGTCGAGATCGTCATCGTCGATCCCTCGCGGGCGAAGGGCGAGAAGTGGGACCTCGAGCGGCGGTTCCAGGAGATCGAGGAGTGCCAGATCTTCGTCGCCCTAGTGGGCGAACGGTATGGGGCTCCTCCGGACATGGTTCCTTTTTCGCTGGTGACGGCCCAGCCCTGGCTTTTGGACGACCCGGGACGGAGCGTCTTCGAACTCGAGATCCTTCAGGGGGCTCTGCGCAGACCCGAGGGGTCTGCCAGCTTCTTCTACTTCCGCAATCCCCGCTTCCCTTGGATGGTCCCCGAGGAGAAGCGGCCGCGCTTCTTGCCGGAGGACGACGCGGCGGCGGTGCGGCTCGCCGATCTGAAGGACCGTATCCGCGCTTCCGGACGGCCGGTGTTTGACGGCTATCCCTGCGGCTGGAGCGAAGGACTCGATCGCGCTTCTCAGCTCGATTCGTTTGCGGAGATGATGTTCGGAGATCTCTGGAAAGCGATTCAAGAGCTGACCGGTCGCCCGCCAGAGCGCGAGCCAATGCCGGTGGAGGTTGCGGCGGAGTCCGACGAAACCATCTCGGTGCCCGCACCGCCCGTGGCCAAGCCTCCAGAGGACAAGGCCCTGCCGCTGCATGAGAACGTTCAGTTCACGGTCTACCGGCCGCGGATCGTGGAGCCGATGAAGTGGGTTCCTCTGCTGGCGTTCGCTCACCTGGAGGAGCTGCCGGCGGATGCTCCTCCGGACGAGCCGGACCCGCTCGAAGAGGTCAAGGCGCAGGCTCACCGGCTCCTCGGCGATCTCGCGGGACGATATGCGGACGTCAAGCAGGACAGCCGGCAGGCCGTTCCTCATGAGGCGGAGATCACGTTCGTGCCGGAGATCCCCGGGTTTGGGGTCAATCCTCCCCGGCGGACGTTCCTCTGGCTGGAGTCCGTGCACCGGGAGGAGTTCCGGATCTGCCCCGGCCCGGCGATGGAAGGGAAGCAGGCCCGCGGGCGGCTGAGCGTGTTCTGGGGGAGCATCCTCCTGGCCGAGGTCAGCCTTGCTTTTCGCGTCACCTCTCGGGCTGCAGCGGCCCCATCGGCTCCGTCCGAGCCAGCCGCGAGCCGGCCGTTCCGCAACATTTTCCCGTCGTATTCGCACAAGGACGCCGTCATCGTCGAGGAATTCGAGCGCTATGCCCGCACGCTCGGCGACCGGTATCTGCGCGACGTTCACGAGCTGCGGGCGGGCGAGGTGTGGAACGACCGGCTCAAGGAGCTGATCCAAAAGGCGGACGTGTTTCAGCTCTTCTGGTCGTGGAATGCCTTGCGTTCGCGCTACGTCGAGGAGGAATGGCGCTACGCCCTGACGCTCGGCCGCTCGCATTTCGTGCGCCCCACGTATTGGGAAGATCCGTTGCCGGAAGAGCCCTCGCGCAGCCTGCCGCCGGAGGAGCTGCGGCGGCTGCACTTCCAGCTCCTCCCCGGCGGCGCCAGCTCGCAGAGATCTCCGCAGCCCCGCAAGGAGGTTTCTCCGCCTCGGCCGGCCGCGACTCCCGCGATCACCAGGGGAGGAACCCGGGGCTTGGATCCGAACGAGACGGTCGTCGCCTTTCCTGGCGCGCACGATCCTCTGGAGGAAGACCGGGGCGTCCTGCAGAGCATCGACTGGGGAATCGAAGATCAGGAAGGCTCGCCTCTGGACGATTCGACTCTGACCGCCGTGGTGCCGAAACGGGACTCTCTCGACGAGACGAGGTCGACCCCTTGGATCCATTGGGAGGCTCCCACGATCAGGCCGCCGGAGATCGTCGTGCCGACGCTGCCACCTCCGCCGCCGATAAGGATGGACTTGCCTGCGGAGCCTCCGTCAGTGTCAGGGGCTCGCCTGAGCACTTCTTCGCCGGAGCCGACGGCAAGCTCGTATTCACCGGCGCCGATGACCTTCCCAGCCTCCAGACATCGCGGCACAGGACGCTGGTTGGGGATCGCCGCCACCGTGGCAGCAGCGGTGATCGGGCTGTCGATTTTCGCTCTGATCCGGAAGGCCCCGAACCGCCCGATCTCGATGGATCCGGGATCGACAACCCATGAGCCGAGGACAACCGCTACTCCAGCGGCTCTCCCGATCATCAATCCTGAAACCTGGGAGCGACTCGCTTCGGCGTGCCGGCTCGATGCGGCGAATGCCCGGAAGATGCCGACCCGGTTCGCGGCCGGCTCTCCCATCGTGCAGATCGCCTCGTCCGAGGACGCGACCGTCGCCGCCCGAACGCTCGCGCGCCACCGAAACCAGGGCGCGTTCCTGCTGCCGCTGGAGGAGGGTGGCCGTGCGGTGTGCACGGTGAACCTGGGTCCTTATCCTTCCAGGGCAGAGGCCGAACGAGCCGCGGCGGAGCTTCGCGTTGCCGATGGAGTAGACGCCAAGGTGGTGGGCTATCCTCAGTTCACGCGGGAGCTTGCTCCGCCGGTTGCGAGGTGAACCTCGTCTCCCCCCGCCCAAGACCCTCTTCACCCCGCCGACTTCGCCGCCGCCACCCGGGTCAGGTGGAAATCCTTGGTGTTGTGCTTCTCGCCATTGGAATAGAAGCTCCAGGTCGCGTCGAGCTTGTCTTTGGCAATGAAATCGATCTTGGCGTCGTGGATGTGCGAGTCCTTGCCGGGGTTGAAACCGGTGCCGCCGTCGAAGGCGAAGACGAGCTCCTTGATGCTCGACTTCAAGGGATCGAGCTTGAACTGGGGACGGTTGCCGATGGAGCAGTAGTGCGTGGCCTGGAGGTCGGTCCCGTTTAGGTAATAAAGGGTCATCATCTCGTGTTCGGTGCCCGGGAAGAGGACTTCCGTCACCACGTGGCCATTGGAGCTGATGCGGTAGGTCACCGTCGCCGGCATCTTCTCTTCACCCGCCGTGCCCGTCCAATCGCCGACGAGAGATTTGAGCATGTGGAAGGCGGTACGCCCGTCCATCTGATCGCTGATGTGCTCCGTCATTTGGGCGCGGAGGCCCGGAATGGCCAGGGCCGCCAGCAGGGCCGCCGCCGCGAGCCAGCGCAGTGGGTTTCCGTTATGTTTCATATTCGTTCTCCTTTCCTTAAAAAATCTGAATTTCTCGTGGCGATCTTGGGAGCCCGCGGCGTTTCCTGGTGTCTCTGGCGTATCGTACGATGATACCAACCACGCTGTGCGGAGGCAGTCCGGAACCGGGCTTTTCGGGGATCGTACCGCTCGAAGGTCCCCCTTGACCAGAGCCGAGGCGAAGAGCTCCTGGGTGAGGTAGAGTCCGCCCCAATTGGGAGGTCTCCTATGCCCGACCGCGTCCGCTGCACGCTGATCCCTCTGGCCCTGTTCCTCGTGCTCTCCCTGCTTCCCTGGACCGCCGCGGCGCAGGCTCCTCCCCGCGATCCGGACGACGACGAGTCTCCGGCGACGGCGGCACCGGCCGCGCCTCTCTCCCACGAGGAACGGGAGGCCATCGAGAAGCTCGCGACGCGCGCCGAGACCTCCCACTTCGAGGCGACTTCCAGCTACGAGGAGACGCTCGCCTGGCTGCGCCAGCTCCAGAGCCACTTCCCGGCGATGTACCTCGGCTTCTACGGCACCTCGGGGCAGGGGCGGGCGATGCCGTACGTGGTGGTCTCGGCCGAGAAGGCCTTCACCGGCCGCAGGGCGCAGCGGCTGGCGAAGCCCATCGTATTGATCCAGAACGGCATTCACGCCGGGGAGATCGACGGCAAGGACGCCTCGCTCCTCCTGCTGCGCGACCTTGCCCTCGGTCGCTACCCGGAGGTGCTGGAGAAGGTCACGCTGGTCATCGTCCCCATCTACAACGTGGACGGGCACGAGCGGGTCTCCCCCTACAACCGCCCGAACCAGGACGGGCCGCGCCAGGGGATGGGCTTCCGCGCCACCGCCAACGGCCTCGACCTGAACCGCGACTACCTGAAGCTCTCCTCGGAGGAGGCCCGCGCCCTCATCGCCCTGGTCAACGCCTGGCGCCCCCATCTGCACGTGGACGATCACGTCACCGACGGCGTGGACATGGAGTGGGTGCTCACCTACACCTGGGCCGAGCTTCCCCAGGCGCCGCCGCCCATCGACGGCTGGCTGCGCGCCCACATGCCGGCGGTGCTGGCCGCGACCGCCAAGGCCGGCTACAAGAACGGCCCCTACGTGGACCTCGAGGACCGCAACGATCCGGCCAAGGGGTTCAACTCCTGGGTGGGGCAGCCGCGCTACTCGACGGGGTACTTCCCCCTCCGCAACCGTCCCTCGGTGCTGGTGGAAATGCACTCCTACAAGCCGTACGAGCAGCGGGTGGTGGCGAACCGCGCCTTCCTCGCCGCCCTGCTGGAGGAGATCGCCCGGGATCCCACGTCGCTGACCAAGGCGGTCGCCGACGCCGAAGCCGCCACCGTGGCCCTCGGCAAGCCGGACGCGCCCCCTTCGCTGGTCGCCGTGGACATCGAGGCCAACGAGCAGGCGGACAAGATCCTCTTCCCCGTCTACACGGGAGAGACGAAAACGTCGGTGGTCTCCGGCAAGCCGCTCCTCCTCTTCCATCGCGGCGAGGTGAAGGAGATCGAGGTGCCGTGGATTCACGCTCCCAAGGTGGTGAAGAGCACGCCCCGCCCGCGGGGCTACCTGCTGCTCCCCGGCTGGCCGCAGATCGAGGCCAGGCTGCGCGGGCACGGCCTCAGGGTGGAGAAGCTGACCCAGCCGGCGGAGGTCGAGGTCGAGGCCCTGCGCGTCTCCGATCCCAAGTACGCGCCCGCGCCGTACCAGGGGCTGACGCGGGTGACGCCCAAGGTGGAGCGCGCCGCCGAGAGGCGGAAGGTCCCGGCCGGCGCCCTCTGGATCCCCGCCGATCAGCCGGACTTCGAAGTGGCCGTGCAGCTCCTGGAGCCCGAATCTCCGGACTCCCTCCTCGCCTGGGGGCTCCTCTCCACCGTCTTCGAAGGGAAGGAGTACGTCGATCCGCGGGTGCTGGAAGGGCTCGTCGCGGAGATGATCAAGGACCCCAAGACCGCCGCCGACTGGCAGGCCGCCCTCCAAGACACGAAATTCGCGGCCGACGCCAACGCCCGCTACCAGTGGTGGTTCCACCGCACGCCGTACTGGGACGCGACGATCGGGCTGCTGCCGTATTACCGAGTGATGAAGGTACAGAAGCTCGCCACGCAGGCTTGGCGATAACGCCTGGCGGGGCTTCCCCCGCCCAAGACCCTCACCCCTGCCCCTCTCCCGACCACCCCATCCCCCTCTCCGGGAGAGGGGAACCTGGCCGAACCGTTCTTGTTGTTGAGTGGGGGCTCCCTCTTCTCCCGGTGAGGGGGGCTGGGAGGGGGCGGGAGAAGAGGGCCGGGGTGATGAGGGTCTTGGGCCCCCTCTACTCCTCCCCGCCCCTCCCGCCCTTCAGCCTCGCCGCCCGGGCCGCCACGTCCGCCAGCTCCGTCACCTTGGCGTTGCCGGGGAGTTGGCTGGCCATTTCCTGGAGGCGCCGGGCCACGGTGCCGAGATCGCCGTGGGTCCAGGGCGAGCCCTTGAGGATCTCGGCCAGCTCGGCGACCAGGGCCGCCAGGCGCAGGGCCGGCGAGGCCTGCTCCCAGGTGGGGGCGAAGTCCTGGAACCCCACGCGCTGCAGCGTCTCGACGGTGTTGCCGACCCCGGGCACCTGGTAGCGCAGGTGGAGGGTCGCCACCCGCTGCTCCCAATGGGGGGCGTTCTTCCGCAGCTCGATCTCGTAGAGGGCCGTGACGCTGTGGCCGGAGCCGACCTGCCCGGCCGGCACCGACTCGTCACGGAACCGCTCGTCCGGAATCGCCCGGTTCTCGTAGCCCAGCAGCCGGTAGCGGGCCACCACCACCGGGTTGAAGTCCACCTGCACCTTGGCGTTCTTCGCCACCGTCTGCAGCGTGCCGGTGAGCTCGTCCACCAGCACCCGATGGGCCTCGTTCAGGGTATCGATGTAGGCGTAGCGCCCCTCCCCCTTGTCGGCGAGCTGCTCCATCAGGTGGTCGTTGTAGTTGCCCATGCCGAAGCCGAGAGTGGTCAGCTCGATCCCCCGGCGGGCCTCGCGGCCGATCCGGCCGAGGATGGCCTCCGGCCCCGTGCTCCCCACGTTGGCCACGCCGTCCGAGCAGAGGATGATGCGGTTGACGGCGCTCATCCGGAAGTTGCGCCCCGCCACGTCGTAGCCCAGGGCCAGTCCCTCTTCGGTATTGGTCGAGCCCTCGGGCGCCAGCCGCTCAATGGCCTCGTGGATCAGCTCGTGATCCCCCGTGGGCTCGAGGAGCAGCCGGGCGTGGGTGCCGAAGACCACCAGTCCCACCCGGTCGTCGGCCCGGAGCTGATGGAGGAGGAGATCGAGCGACTCCTTGACCAGCCCCAGCCGGTTCTGGCGCGCCATCGAGCCCGAGACGTCGATCACGAAGGTCAGCACCGCCGGCCGGCGGCTCTCCGCCTTCACCTGCCGCGCCTTGACGTTGAAGCGCAGCAGCTTGTAGTCCGGACCGTGGCCGAAGGGGGACGGCGCACCTTCGGCGCGGATGGCGAAGTCGCCGCGGGCCGGCGCCGGATCGCCGTAGTCGAAGTAGTTCAGCCACTCCTCGACGCGCACCGAGGCCGGGTCCGGCAGGTGGCCGTCCGTCAGGTAGCGGCGGGCCACGGTGTAGGAGGCCGTATCCACGTCCAGCCCGAAAGTGGAGAGCGAGTGGGCCGTGGCGTCCACGAAGGGATTGATGCCCACCGCCTTGAAGAGGACGGCGTCGTAGGCCGCGAGCGCCTTCTCCTCTTTTTTGTCCTTCTTGGACTGCTGCAACCGGTCGACGCGTATCATCTCCGCGGCGACGCTCTGCTTTCTCCGGCTCAGCATGCCCTCGGGGACCTCGCCAGGCACGCCTCCCACGACTCCACCCTCGACGCCTCCTTGGGCGTCGTTTTCCGTCCGCGGGCTTGCGCCGCGAGCCGCGGGCGCAACGGGCAGGCTCTGCGGCACCTCCACCGGTTTGGCCGGCTCGTCCCGCTGTTTTTCTTCGTGAACAGAGAGGTAGCC
>DASUEN010000063.1:0-22487 GCA_036275055.1 Thermoanaerobaculia bacterium | reverse complement strand
CCTGCGCCTCCACTTTGCTAAGCTCAATCACGGTCAACCTCCTTTCGCGTCTAGCCGCGCGATTACCCTGTTTGCAGGCCAGTATTCTGACACTGCGTCACAGGAGGTTGGCCTTCTCATCCCATCTCTACAGTGGGGGGGACCGATTGTGGTATAGGTAGCGGTGACGCCTTTCCGGACCAACGAGGCCACGAAATTCGGCGATCATGAAGGGACATGGCCGACCTCCTGTGGTCAGGATGCGTCACCCCCCGACGGAATTCCAACCTGGCTCCTGACGAAGCGCTCAGCGCGCGACAAGCTCCAGCCCTTGGGAAGAGCCTCCGGGTTCGACTCGAAGGATGCGAGCTCCTCCGGGGTGATCTCTGCGATCACCGTGCGGAAAGGAATCTCCTTCGTCGGGGAAAAGGTGAACGGTTCAACGCTTCCGGTAGGCACGGTGGCGGCGTTCACCTCGAGGAGCCGGATCGGTTCCTCTGGAGACCCTTCATCGTCCACTACAATCCGGTAGACCTCACGAAGCTCGGGCTCGACCGTGAAGTGCCACTGGATGAGGCGGCGGGCAGCAGCGTCCTTGGCAAGCAGTGCACTCATAGCGCGTAGTATAGCCCCCGTTTTCCAGGAGGGCGATTTGTCCTTAGGGCTCGTCACAGAATAACTGTGTCGACTCCCCCCGGTTTTCAGCCCCGAAGGGTCGGCAGCATAGAGCCTGAGGCGTGAGCCCCAGGTAAGGATCCGCGACCATGAAGTCGCGATGCCCACACGGTCGGTCGTCCGGTCGCTGCAGCACCTTGCCCCCCGTCGACTCCGCCTGACGAAACAGATCCTCCAATCCGATCTTGACCCAGAACTGTGCCTCGACGGGCGGCCTCAAACCGTGGGGTGCCTCGTCACGCCGAAAGCAAGTGCAGGGAAACACCGTCGCGATGCAACACCGCATAGATGGGAACAGGATCACCCGGCGGATTCACCACGCGTGCCTCGAAAGCGAAAACGCGCCTGAACCACTCGATGGACGCCGCGACATCGGCGACGGGAAAAACAGGATCTACGCGCGTCCGTTCCATTCCGTTGTCCGATACGCCCAGCAGAGAAGGAACTCAGCGGCGCCGGCCGCAGATCTCCAAAGCTCCTCGAAGTGAATCCGTTCGCAGACCATTATAGGTTGAATATAGGTTGAAACGGCCGCTGGCGTCCGCTGGAGTGACCGGGGTTCGGCGCCAAACGATCCCTACTGGGATCGCCAGAACGCGACGGCAAGGCTCGCCAGTTCTGCGGACTGTCCGAGTAATCTGGCGAGCCCATCCTTCACTCCGCCGCGCGATCTGTCACTTCCGCAGCCTCTCCGAACTGAGCTCCAAGCGCGAATGAGTAGACGATGTACACAGCGAACGTAAGTTTTCGTTTAAGGTAGGTTGGTATGAGCAACGCCGCAAGGCTCCCAGCCCCAATAGTCGCCATCAGGATGATCCCACCACCATCCACAAGGCGGGCTACCACGAAAGGCGCGAGCGCTATTGCCAACCACATCAGTTGTATCGCTTCCATTCGCACCT
The DNA here is from genome assembly GCA_036275055.1 of Thermoanaerobaculia bacterium. Lineage (GTDB taxonomy): Bacteria > Acidobacteriota > Thermoanaerobaculia > Multivoradales > UBA5704 > DATARR01. The sequence continues at coordinate 20,931 of DASUEN010000063.1, read as the reverse complement.
GCTCGTAGTCGGCAATAGCCTGCTCCTGGGTAACATTAGTAAAGTATGTGAAGCGCCAAAACTCCTCTGGCATACTCTCTGCTCTATACACTATGTCATGTATGAGAGGGAAGACGTGCTCCCATTCATCGCGAACCATTGCGTAGAGCTCAGGTGATTGCGCCTGTGATAGCGAGATACTCTTGTAGAAGTTAGAGATCCATTCAGTATGACTGTCGAATAGCTGCACGGCGAGAGCAACCGGCGACGCAGCCAGAGTGCGGAGGGTTCGTCCAAAACGTGTATGACTACCGCGGTCGAACTTGCGCAGCAAGTTGCCCAATACCTGGCTAATTGGAAGAAGGAGAGCGCGTCCAAGTTCGGCAGCACCTGCAGCAGCCATCAGAAGAATGGTGCCTAAAAGCGCGCCAGTGATCCCCTCTCCAAACAGCGTACGCATTCCGCTGATGAGGCCAACGACATAATCACGCGATCTGCCGCCACAAAGCACAAGGTACAACTCGAGTGCAATGACAAGGCCTGCTGAAAGGACCGGTAGGGATCGCCAGAACCGAAGAAAGGCCGTCATACGGTCAGGAGTGCCATCCGTTCTTTGGCTGAGGTCTGCAACTCACTGGAGACTCCTCTAAACATTGAATGCTTTTAGCGCTTCTGTCGCCGAATGCTTTGGAAGCTCGCCGCGCGGCTAGCGCGCAAAGCGCGATTGCCGTCCGGTGGAGCTTCGGGGTTGGGCGCATATACCGGATGATTACTTCGCCTATATAAGTGCCCGTCTGCTGGAAAAAGTGAAAAAAACGGGCGGCTATTCTCGTCTCTGCCTCGTGACAGAGCTCCAAGTTGTCTCGGCTTGATACACCGAAGTATCTAGCCAATGTCATAGCCCAGTTCCAAGTATGACCATCGTCTTAGCTGCGGCGTCAATTTCTCAAGGGTGTTCTTGAGTACCTTCACCTCGTTCTTCAGTTTTTCTACCTCCTTCTTAGATTCTCGCAACTCTTCGTCCGTGCTATTTTTTCTCTTAAGAAGAGATCTAATACTCTCGGCGGTAAGCGGAAGGCCCTCGTCCTCAAAAATCGCTTTTATATTTCTAAGCTCGCGTGCTCTCTCTTTAGCCTCGCGTTCGGATCGTATTAGTTGTTCGAGGCCTATAGGATTCTCAGGGTAACCTGCAACTCGCAACCGACTCTCCCACATGCCATCATATGAGCTCATAAACAATCCCCATTCATAAGCGACCTTCTTGCCTTGTAAGCAGGTGAGGCTATAGACCAACCAACGCTGATGAGGTGAGCGGCGGGACCGCGCTGTTTGCGGTTTCGTCCGCTCGACCGATTGGGTTATACGGCACACGACTGTTCGGTGCGCGGGCTTGCATGTGTGGCAATGTACTCTCCTATGGCCTGAAAATATTCGTTCGTGGCGCCCGGAGAAGTTGGATGCTGACTCACGATGAATACTGTGGCGTAATTCCGCCCAACGTAACAGGTCCTGCCAGCTAAGCTGTGGAGACGAAATTCAACGCCAGCAATCGTTTCCCAGTGCTCCCAACAGAGACTACCTATGCTGGCAAGTACAACCGACCTCGGCTTACATTTTAGGACGTAAGCGCCTATCTTCTTCGCACGCTTTGGGCTATGGTACTCCCTATACACCCGAGGGCTCAACATCCAGGGTATTCTCGAATGGCCCTTAAAAAGCCAGAGTTTCGTGCGCGGAGAAGCTAAGGGGAAAAGATTCATCAAGCAGGTTTCTGCTTTATTAGAGTTTCCCAGATCATTCGCTTGGTACTGGCGGGCTGCCTCTTTATTTGGAATATGGCCTGTGGCCCTAATTGTCGTCCAAGCGTACTTTCCCCATGTTCGCTGTATTTTTGCGTTATCACCAAACCATTGCCTTTGGCCTACGCTTCTCGAAAATTCGGCTAAATCTTCCAATTCCCGTTCTCCACGCGAGCGCCATGTCTTCAGTCTGCAACTCACTTCGCCAGGGCGCTTTCCTCCCCCCTCCTCTATACCTATGAACCAATATGGACTAGCATGTGAGCCATAGCCGAGAAATTTCTCGGTATATGCCTTCAGCAAATCTTCGTCTAGTTCTTCTGGTGTCTGCATTGGGCTCGGCTGCCGTATAATATCGTATTCAACGTTTATCCGACACCGTCCCCTCATCCAGGAATGCTTATCGTCGGACCATTCCCTTGGGCATTTCAGAGGCTCCTCCGAGCAACTTGGTTCATTCCATGTGAGTTGAAGCTTACACCGGTTTCTAAGACTCGTCAATGGGCTCGCAGGAGGAAGGCTAAGCGTCCCCTCGCCAACTGCCTTTGCTCAGGCGCTGAGGTAAGGCACAAGGCCGTAGTCAGCGGGCGGATGTATCCATGAAATGACGGTGCTCCGGCACCGGATAACACGCCAGACAAGAGAGGTGCGCGGAGTGTTAGCTAGGCGGCGCGGATAAGCCGCCGGAGTGAGCCGCCCGGAATGGGCCGATGTCCTTTGGAATGTGGTGGTTCAGCGCTGTGGGGAAATCCGAGGGCGAAGAGCGCTTGAACGAACCACGTCAAAGCACACGGCCCCCTGACTCTGCGGCTGAGCCAATAGATATTGAAATCAGCCTATGCTCTGCAGGGTCTCTTCGGTTTCGAGGTCCCAGAGGCCCAAGGCGCTGTGAACCGGCGCGGCTGGCAAACTCTACGCGGCGAGTCCTCCGGATTGAGGGCGCTCGGGCCGCCTAGTCCCTGCGGGACCGCGGCTTGTTCTTCATGGGTCCCGCAGGGACTACCGGGCGCCAGCGGAGTCGCTGACAACCCCTTTCGAGACACCAACGGTCAAGCTATCAAAGCTCGCCTCGCCGCCGTTGTTCGGCCACATCTCTTCGATCTGTTGCCTTTCCTCAGGAGAGAGGTACTGCTGACGAAGTTGTGCGATCGTCGGGACGCCTTCACGTTGGAATAGAAGATCTCCGAGGCGCTGCACCCATTCCGCAGCTTGTCGTCGCTGTAGCGATAGTCATCGAATGAAAAGCATCCCCAGCAGTGCGCATTGCGTGCAGCGTAGAGCTCAGGAGATTGATCGAGCGGAAATATCTCTCTGGCCCACTGCTCCCTGCCTGCATCGGCCAGGGGGAGCGATTCGTAAGTCTTGGGCATGTGTTGTGGCCTGATCGGATCGCGAGCAGAGTCGGCGGCGCATTCGGTGACCGGAGCTCGGACGCGCGTTCCGCTCCCCTATCCTTTCCTGGCCTCGGTCTTCAAGTCGTAGGCCCAGCGGGAGAAATCGTTGAGCCAGCGAACGAGCCGGACGCGGCGGTCGAGGAGACGCGAGTCGCACCAGCCCTCCGCATCCGCTGGTTGGCGCTTGTAGCCGCGGGAGCCCAAGACGTGGATGGCAAAGGCGGGTTTCTTGCCGCGGGCGTCCACCAACCAGAGCTCAGGGACGCCCGCTGCGGCATAGAGCCGGGGAAGTCGCTCGAGGTCCTTGCGTTCCGACGAATCGCTGACGATCTCGACGATGAGGTCAGGAGCGCCCTCGAGCTCGACGAATCGCCCTTCCTCTCCCTTCGCTCCAGGGATCTCGCGGATGCGGCCTTGCCGGAGGGACTCCCAGAGGACGACGATGACGTCAGGCTCCGCGGAAAGACCCGCTTTCGGCGAGACGATCCGTGTGCTATCCGAGAAGAGGCTCCCCCGGCCGGTGTCCACGATCAGGGGGTACAAGCGGGCGGTGATCGCTGTCTTGACCACGCCATGGGTATAGAGGTCTTCGGGGCTCAGGTCCACCTCCACGGTGCCCGCCAGGTAGTCGATCCGACCATGCTCGGGAAAGCTCTCCTCCCGGGTCCACTGGCGGAAGAGGTCCAAGTCGGAGACGCCCGCCGGGATGATCAAGTCTTCCTCGAAAATGACGGCTGGGCTGGGGGCCACGGGCTTACCTCCGGTGAATCACGCTCGGCAATCGTACCATGGTGCTGAAATTTTCCGCCGCCTCGCCTCACCTAGACCTCCAGAGACACAGAGTCACCGGAACCCCGGAAGGGCTCGTAGAGCCAAAGGAGGTCGTATGAAGCGAGCTTCCCTGTTGTCGCTGTTGGCTGTGATGGTCCTGACCCTCTCGTTCGGGCTCCTGCTGTCTGCCTGGGCGAGCACGCCGGCCCAGAAGGCGCCAGGGCCGGCCTGGGCAAACCATGAGTACCAACGCTACCGTTTCGACTCGCCGGAGCGCGTGAAGAGCCTTGCTGCCACCGACCGCAAGCTCCTCAGGTCGTCTGCTGACGGGATTCTCAGAGTCGACCCTGGCAGCCGGGAGGACGCGGAAAAGTACTATGGCGAGGTCGCCAAGCGCTTCCCCAATTTCCTTGCTACGGCCCAGTGCTCCAGGACGGACTTCCTGAAGACCTGCCTCCCTGACGTCCTGGCGTATTTCGGCTATGCCCCCCTCCGGCCCGCGGACCTCCAGCGGCTCGATCCGGAAGTCCTCATGAGCTATGCCGACCTGCTCAGGCAAGTCTCCAATCCCAATGACTTCAGGGGTTTCGCGCCCATCCAGAAAGAGGAGCTGCTGGTCAGCCGCTTCTTCGCCCCGAAGATCGTCAGCGTCAAGGAGCTGCCGGCGAAGGAGCTCGGCTGGCGCAAGGTCGTCTGGCTCAAGGCGAGAACGGGCTCCAACGCCGAGAAGGACAGGCTGGACTCCTTCCTCCTCCTGTTCAATTTCACCTCGACCACGCCCACGTTTCCTGTCGGAGTGGATGCCGGCCAGATCCAGGCGATGATCACGCCGCGCTACGGGAATCCCCCCAACAACCACTTCTCGGCCTACTTCCTCGTCTACAACGCCCTGAGCGGCAAATGCCCCGAGGCGGACGCCAATGGCCAAGTCGTCGTCAAACCTTGTACGGCCGGGCAGCTCGGGTTCCATTTGACGGCCAGCTTCGACGCCAACTTCCTGCCGCAGCAGAACTACTTCGTGCCCAATGCCTGCGCGCAATGCCACGGCACCTCGGGAACCGGCGCGACGAACGCCAAGATCAACTACCTGGACACCGATCACTGGTACGACCGGGTGCGGCCTCCGGACGGCGATTTCAAGGAGGTGGCTCGCAAGGACGTCCTCGTCAACGGCGGCAGCAAGGCGCTGAAGGTGATCTATGACCTCAACACCCGCATCCGCGCCCAGAACCAGGCCGTCTCCCCCGGAAGCTTCCAGGTGCGGGCAGTCGAAAAATGGCTCACTCTGCATGCGGATTGCAGCGGTCCGAATTGTTTCGACAAGGACTGGCTGCCGGTCTATCGCGGCTTCAAGAAGCCGGGCTCGGAGGTGGTCTGGACCCCGGGGAACCAGACCGACGAGGAGCTGATCCCGCTGCTCAATCAGAACTGCTTCCGCTGCCACAGCTCGTTCAGGTTCCACGTCTTCGAGAAGGCCACTGTGGCCGAGAAGAAAAACTCGATCAAGTCCTTTGTCAACAGCGGATACATGCCGCCCGACCGGCAGCTCAGCGACGCCACCAAGAAAAAGATCGTCGATCTGATCGGGAAGCTGCCTTGAAGTCAAGGGAGAGCCTCGCCCCCGCGCGAGGCTCTCCCGAATCGGCCTGGTCCCTGCGAGACCGCGGCTTGTTCTTCATGGGTCCCGCAGGGACTACCGTCGGTAGCCCGGGATTTCAATCCCGGGCGCGCCAGCGGAGTAACTGACAACCCCCTTTCGAGACACCGACGTTCAAGCCTCAGGCCAGCATCAATGCTGAGCTTGGCCTGGGAGCACGGCACTTGAGGAAGTAATCCATGTCATTCGCCAGGCCGGTGGAAGGGCGATCAGCCGGCTATTTCTGGCACTTGGGCGCTGTGCCGTCTCCATCGCGATTGCTTGCAAAGCACCAGGAAACGAAGTCGGGGTCGAACCGTTTCCCGACGTCTTCCGGCACTTGCTCCGGATGGATCTCGACGAACTTGAACTCGATGGCCCCGTCCTCGGCACCGCCCAGATGCGCGGTGGCGAGAAGGTAGCCATAAACGTTCGTTCGAGCGTTTGGCCTCGCCTTCACGGCGTCCGGCAATGCGTACCGATGGGCGCCGGCAGTCCCCACGATCCAGCCGGGCAAAACACCCCCGCCGGTTCGCCAAGTATCCGTGTCGTAGATGTTTTCAGCATAATAGTGGGAATGACTGGCAACTACGTAGACGTGCTTGCCAGAATTCTGGGCTTTTAGGAGCGTCTGGTACACCTCATGTCCCGTCGTGATGCCTGAGGGGGAATCGCTCATGCTATGACCGGCCGCAATACTGTCGGGAAGGGCCTCGTGCATGCCGACCACCAGGGTCTTGACGCTCGCATCCGAACGATCCCTGGTCACCAGACGCTGAAACCACCTCACCTGGTCATCGCCGAAGGAGTTGTCGGATGCATTGTCGAGGCTGATGAAATCGATACCGCGATCGATCCAGTGGTAGTACGAGTGCGGACTGCGATCCTCCGGATCGTCTTTGAGTCTTTGCGCCCGGAGAACGGGTGAATCCAGCCAGCCGGCGAACTGGCTGAGAAAGTCCTCGCGGTCTTTGTGAAAGATCATCTCGTGGTTGCCGATCCCCAGAAAGACGGGCATCGAACCGAAGCTCGCGACCTGGTTCTCGAGAAAATCCTTCCAGGCGGTGAGGCCGTACTTGATGTGGCCGGACAATCCGTCCAGATGGCTGGGCCCGCATGCCATGTCCTCGTCGATGTTGGACATCCACCGAAAATCGCCCAGGTGCCAATAAAAGGCAGCCTCCTGCTTCTTGGCATCGGCGGCTATGGCAGGAACGACGACGTCGCCGCAATTCCTGGAATCGCCAGAGACTGCAAAATGCCATGTGGTCTCGGAGCTCGTCGCGTTGGCGGCAGTTGGCTCCTGGGCGACGATCTGTGCTCGGGTCAACGCCGCGATCATGAAGAAAGCCGTTCCGGCGTCACGCAAGAGTCTTCGCTTCATCAAGTCCTCCTTGGGTTGTCCAACGACCGGGAACAGCTCCACCTGAGCCGGATCAGGAGGAATTGGACGGACGCGACCCCGGTTTCCCCTGCCTCCTCCACTCAAAGTCGAGGGCAGAATCCCCAGACAGCTTAGCTCAACTCGGGACCTCAGCTCGGGTACGGAAGGTGCGGACCCGTGGCCTGGTGACGCGCAGGCAGGCTACGGGTCCATTCGCCCGGGCAACCCGAAGGGACCTTGCCGCGCTGGCTTCAGCTTACTTCCAGGCAGGGGAGGTTCGCTTGGAAGCCCCTCCGTTAGCGCGCGAAATCCGCCACGATGAAGGCGAGGACTCCGCTGGCGACGAGCGCGGCCCAGACCGTGATCGCGATCCTCGCTCTGGGGGAGAGGACTCCCCACGCCGCGACGTTGAGAAAGACCAGACCGGCGACCGCCTTGAACGCCTTCGGCGGCTCGCCTTTGAAGACCCACCGGGTACGGGCGATCGGCATTGGATAGACGCGGGCCTGGTCCCTCGCCGACTCGGCGGCGGGTGACTTCCGGCATCTCCGGCTCCTCGTGAGGGCCGCAGTATAAACGAGAGCGCGGACTGCCGGCGGAGGTGACGGTCGTCTGCGGGAAGCTTGCCGCGAGGCCGAGAAGGTTTCGCGCGCCGGGAAAGGTTCTCCGCCGGTCGGGAAGGTTCTTCAGACACCGGGAAAGTTTTCCGCGCCGCCGGGAAGGTTCTCAGCCGGCTGGGAAACTTCTCAGCCGGCCGGGAAGGTTTTTCAGGCGCCGGGAAAGTTTTCCGGTCCGCCGGGAAACTTCTCCACCGGCTGGGAAGGTTTTCCAGCCGCCGAAGAGGTTTTCGCGCCACCGGAAAAGTTTGGCGCGGACCGAAAAAGTTTCCCGCGCCACCGGAAAACCTTCTCCGCCAGCCGGCAAACTTTTCAGCCGCTCGAAATGTTTGCCGCGTCACCAGAAAAGTTTCCCGCACCGCCGGAAAAGCCTCTCTGCCAACCGGAAAACCTTTTCAGCCGCCCGAAATGTTTGCTGCGTCACCAGAAAAGTTTGCCGCGCGACCGGAAAACTTTCTCCACCGGCCGGAAAACTTTCCAGCCGCCAGAAAAGTCTGCCGCGCCACCAGAAAAGTTCGACGGGCAGTCAGAAAAGTTTGCCGCGCGGCCGGAAAAGTTTGACGCGCCACCGGAAAAGCTCCTCCACTGGCTGGAAAACTTCTCCGCGGACGGGAAAGTTTCCCAGGCGCCAGAGAAGTCCGTCGCGCTTCCAGAGAAGTCTGCCGCACCACCGGAAAAGTTGGCCGCGGGACGGAGAAGGTCTCCCGCGGGCCGGGAAAGGTTCTCCGGTGGCGGGAAAGGCCGCTGCAGGCAACGCTCGGATAGACTGCGTCGCTGCGATGCCTTCCCTCCGATCCTCACGCCTCTTCCGTCTCCTGCCCTTGATCCTCCTCGCCGCCATGCAAGCTCTCAGCCTCCTCGTCGAGGGCTGCGTCTACCGCATGCTCCTCTGGGAAACCAAGATCCCCCTGGCCGTTCTACTGGCCGTGGCGCTCCGCCGGCCGGCATGGCGCGCTGGCAGGCGGGAACACGGAGCACCCTGGGCGTCCCCTGGATCACCTGGATCGGCTACCCCAGCCTCGCCATCCTCTTCCTTCTCCTCTGGGGCCTTTCGCGAGAGCTGCGGGCCGGAGCCGCGCGGGCCGCAGCGCTCCTCTTTTTTCTGCCCGTCCTGGCCGTGGGCCACGCCCTGGGGCTCCAGACTCTCAAGCGCTGGCTGGGATGGTGAAGTCGGCTTCTATTCTTTCAGGATTCCCCGGACCGATTCTGAGGATTATTGAAGACGCGCCAGAGAGCGTGGAATCCGGCCCTGTCGTGAAGTATGCTTCGTCCGGACTACGAGGCTTGCTACGAAAGAGAGTAAGGTTTTTGATACGTTCCGGTTTCGACTTCGACGGAGCTCCAGGCGCAGCCAGCAGGAGGGCGCGGCACTGGGCCGCCTTCCTTCTACTGCTGCTCTCGCTCGCGATCCCGGCGCAGCCCAAGACGGCGCGCGGCGCGAGCCCTGATCCCCCCCTCGCCGCGAGCTTCGCGCTTCCCACTTCCACCGGCACCGTGACGCTCGATGGCCTGCGTACGAAGGTGGTGCTGGTCGATTTCTGGGCCTCGTGGTGCGGGCCCTGCCGGCAGTCGTTCCCATGGCTGAGCACGATGTCGCAACGCTACGGGGAGCAGGGCCTGGTGGTCGTCGCGATCAACCTGGACAAGGACCGGGACCTGGCGCAGGCGTTCCTGCGCCGGTTTTCGCCACCTTTCATCGTCGCCTTCGACCCCGCGGGAAAAACGGCCGAGGCGTTCAACGTGACGGCGATGCCGTCGAGCTTTCTCGTCAGCCGCTCTGGACGCGTGGTCTACTCCCACGCCGGGTTCGACCTGCGGGATACGGACGCGATCGAGCAGCAGATCCAGAAACAGATCAAGGAGGAGAGCGTCCAATGAAAGAACCGGCGAAGTGGCTTTTGCGGCTCTCTCTCGGCTTGGCGCTGGCAGCGCTTGCCGGTGTGGCCAGCGGCTGCGCCACGGTGCGGCCCTGGGATCGAGACCTTCTCGCGGAGAAGGGGATGAGGCTCATCCCCTGCCCCATGCTGCATTCCATCGACGAGCACATCTACTTCAGCAAGGAAGCCTCGACCGGGGGACAGGACGTCGGCGGAGGAGGGTGCGGGTGCAACTAGAAGAACCGTCGGGTTCCCCTTCGGCGCTGCGCGAACGGCTGGGCAAGGCTGCGCTCGCCCTTCTCCTGGTGCCGACCGCGGCGATGGCCGAGTCGGCGGCGCCCAATCAAGTCGACTTCACGACGCTGTATTACGGCGAGCAGAGCCGGGTGCAGGTGTACGAGCCGATCGTCCGCGCCACGCGCCTCTTCGGCGACGGCCAGTCGCTCGCCGCCCAGCTCGGAATCGACGTCATCACCGGCGCCTCGCCGAGCGGTGCGCTGCCGTCAGGTGGCGTGCAAACGATGACGACGGCCTCGGGCCGCACCGTCACCATTCCCGCCGGCAGCATTCCGCTGGTGCGCTTCCAGGACCATCGCGCGGGGCTGGACGGCGAATGGCAAAAACCTTGGGGAAAGCTCTTCACTTCGACGGTGGGGCTCCACGCCTCGCGCGAGAAGGATTACCAGTCGCTCGGCGTCTCCGCCAAGGTTTCCGCGGAGCTGATGCAGAAGCTGCTGACCGTCACCGCGGGCGGCGGCTACAACGACGACAGCGTCTTCCCCGTCGGCGGCACACCGATCGGATTGTCCGACGGCAGCGAGGTTTCCAAGAAATCGAATTCCAAAAAAGTGACCAACGTGCTGCTCGGCGTGTCGCGGGTGCTGACGCGCCGCTGGATCGTGTCCCTGGACGGCTCCCGCACCTTCGAGAAAGGGTATCTAACCGAGCCCTACAAGGTCATCAGCCTGGTGAGCCCCTTCTCCGGCGAGCCGGTGGCGGAGGTGACGGACAACCGGCCGTCCACACGCACCCGGACTTCGGGGCTTTTGAGCTCCGCCTATCACTTCACGCACGACATCGGTTACGCCTCGTACCGCTACTATCGCGATACCTGGGGAATCCATTCGAACACGATCGACCTCAAGTACCGTCACGACCTGGGAGACGATTGGTACGTCGAGCCGCACGTGCGCTACTACCAGCAGAGCGCGGCGGATTTCTTCACCATCGGCCTCTCCACCCTCCTGGCCCCGCCGGAGTTCGCCACCGCCGACTACCGCCTCGGCCGCTTGAAGACGCTGACGATCGGCACCAATTTCGCGTTTCACGTTGGCGACAACCCGGCGCAGTGGAACCTCCGCGTCGAATACATCCGGCAGGCAGGGGACCGATCGCCGGAGAATGCGGCCGGCATCGAGAGCCCCTTCGACTTGTCGCCGCCGATCAACACGGTGACGGCCGTGGTCGGCTATTCATTCAATTTTTGAGGGTATCGAGGTCGAGCGTTGGCCCGCGCCGTTCACTCCGCGGCTCCCCCGCCCAGGCGCGGGCCGGCCCTCGACCGCATCGAGGACTATTTCTCCGGCCGCTTCGAGGCGATGGCGAGCCCGTGCACGGTGCTCGTCGACGGCGACGACCGCGAGGAAGCGGCGGCGCTCGTCGAGATCGCGGCGTGGGAGGCGTTGCGCATCGAGCACAAATTCAGCCGCTATCGCACGGACAACCTGATCCACCGGATCAATCACGCCAACGGGCGGCCGGTCGAGGTCGACGAGGAAACGGCGCAATTGATCCATTACGCAGTCACCTGCTGGGAGATGTCCGCGGGCCTTTTCGACGTCACCTCCGGGGTGTTGCGGCGCGTCTGGAAGTTCGACGGTGGCAGCCGCGTGCCGGGGCAGAAAGCGATCGAGGCGTGCCTCGCGCACGTGGGCTGGGGGCGGGTCACCTGGCAGGACCGCACGCTCTCGATGCCCGCCGGAATGGAGATCGACCTCGGAGGGATCGGCAAGGAATACGCGGTGGATCGCGTCGCCGGGCTGCTCGCGGCGCGGACCGCGCGATCGTTCCTGGTGAATTTCGGCGGCGACCTCTATGCCGGCGGCCTGCGTCGCAATCTGCGGACGTGGGGAGTTGGCATCGATGATCCGGACCGCACGGGGCAGGCCGCTCTCTATAAACTGGACATCGCGCGCGCGGGTCTCGCGACGAGCGGCGACGCCCGGCGCTACGTGCGGTGGCGGGGCCAGCGGCTCGGTCACATCCTGAATCCCAAAACCGGCTGGCCCGTGGCCGGCGCGCCGCGCTCAGTGACCGTCGTCGCCCCCACCTGCCTGGAAGCCGGAACGATCTCCACCCTCGCCTATCTCCAAGGCCCCGGAGCGCGGGCCTTCCTGGAGCAGCAGGGCGTGCAGTTCTGGATTCTGTAGGGCTCGAACCGCGATCCCTACCCGGGAAAAGCCGACCGGTCGATCCCGGGCAGGATCCGTAGCGCGTTCTTGTAGTAGATCTTCCGAAGAACCTCGTCCGGCAGGTCGAGGCCGTAGAGCCGCCAGAAGGCGTGGCGCTTGCGGTAGTAGGGGAAGTACTCGTCCGCCGTCTCCAGGGTGCGGAAATAGGTGTGGTACTCCACGGGCTCCCAGATGTCCTTGCCGAACAGCACACGATCCTGATAGCGGATCAGGAAGGCGCGAGCGGCGCGCGGCTGGCGCCCCAACTCGTGGAGCACGGCCCCGATCTCGGTGTTGACGTTGGGCATCTCGTCCAGGAGCCGCCCCAGTCGGGCGAGGTCGTTGCCCAGCCAGCCGAGGTGGGCGTCGATGAACACGGTCTTCGGGTGCCGCCGGAACATGGCGTGCTGCTCGGCCATGGTCTGCTCGAACGGCGCGAACTGCGGCGAGTCGCGGCGGCGGCTGGGGAACTGTTTGAGCTCCAGCCAGCGCTCGTTGAAGCGGTCCATGGGCTGCCAGAAGGCGACGGGCTCGCCGGTATGGATCAGCACCGGGATGCCGAGCTCGGCGCATTTGTCCCAGACGGGATCGATCCGTGGATCGTCGGTATGCACCCGGCTGCCGTCCTTGTCCTTGACGAACATCCCCAGGTCTTTGAACACCTTGAGGCCGGCGGCGCCGTGCTTCACGTCGTCCGCGAGCTGGGCCGCCGCCTTCTCGCCGAAGCCGGGCTCGGCGATCTTCGAGAAGTCGACGTTGGCGAACTGGAGGAAGCGCTTGGGATAACGCCCTCCGAGGTGCGCCCATCCCTGCTGAAACTCCTCGCCGCTGCCGCCGCTCAAATTGACCATCACGGCCATGTTGAGGCCATCCATGTCCTTGACCAGTTGCGCCGTCTGCTCGGCGGTCATCGCGGCCGAATTCTGATGATTGTGGACGTCGACGAACGGATACTTCGCCCGCGTGAGGGGGTGCTCCGGCACCACCAGGGTCGACTTGGGCTCGTACTCCTCGAACGACATTGCCGGCTCGGGTGCCGTGGGCTTCGAGGGGCCGGTGGGAGCCGCAGGCGCCTGGGCGCTGCCGGAAGGGACGAGGGCCAGAAGGCAGAGACCGAGGGCAAGGGAGATGAGGAGGGTCTTCATGGTTGGTGAGCTTATCTCAGCTTCGCCGGATTGCCCGCCTCCGGCGTTGCATCCCTCGCCTCGGAGAGGCCCACGGGCATCTCCACTGTGGGAGCGGGCGGAATCGCTGCTACTCAGACACTTTTTTCGGTTTCTAAAGATTGCCTTCCAAGGAGTCCTCGCCTCTCTTCTCTTTCAGTGAGCTCTGAATTCCGCTCAGGAGCCGCTGAAACGGATTGACGTCAGAACGCCGGAAGTCAACGTAATGGAGCGTTCTGAGGAAAGGAGGAATGGCGGACTCCCCTGCAACACCCGGAAGGATGACTGGAATCACTTTCAAGGCTCCCTCGGACTCCAGCTTTAGAGCCACGTTTACTTCGCGCTGCTGGAAGTCGCCCAAGCCGGAGGGACCTACACAGATCACCACGGTCCGGCTCCGCTCCAAGGCTCTCTCGATGACTTGTTGAAAATGATCCCCAGGCTCGAGCTTGATGTCGTCCATCCAGACAGGGATTCCGGCGGCCTTCAGGCGGGTGCAGAGGGACGCTGCGAAAATCCGATCCCGCCGCCGGTAGCAGAGGAAGACCTCGTGATCGGGAAGCTCCGGTCCCCCTGCCCAATCGAGTACCGTATCTTCGCCAGGCACGCCCCCCTCCTCGTACTCCATCACTGTACTCACCCAGAGATCGACATGCCGATCGAGGAAAGCTTTGGGTAGAAGGGTGCCTGCCGCGAGTTGGTCAACGTTCCCCCGGATCGTGGGCCAGGAGCTTGCCTCTCGAGCCACGACTCCACCGTCTGAATAGATCAACAGGTCGAGCTCCCGCTCAAGAAAGCTGCCATATCGCACCGGCAGCCAGGGGATGTCGCGAGAGAGCGCGCGAACCTCTTCGAGCGTGGCCTCGGTAAGGCGGGCGCCATTGCTGACCGGACTTCGGGGGTAGATCAGCCATCTCTGGATCCCCGCGCGAGCGAGTCTCTCGCCTAGCTCCGTAAGCAGCAGTGGGGAGGCTGGATCGTAACTTGTCAAGATTTTCACGAGCAGCCCAGCCTCTACGAGTTGGCCCAGAGTCTCGAGTCTGCGGTTGATACCGTCCATCCCCTCGTCATTCAATACCTTGCCGGGCTCGAAAAGGACTTGTAATCCCAGCTTGGTGGATAAGCCGATGAGAGACTTCAGATCGTCAGAGCAATCACCGGCGAGAGCCACTACTCCAATTTCCCTGCCATGGGCTGCTTGAACGAATTCCAGAGCTTCGCCGCGGGGCAGCGATTCCAGTCCAACCGGGCTCACCCTCATGAGACCTGCAGCTCGAAGCCGATCCAGGATTGGAGGCCACAGTCCCATCCCAGGTGCCGATGAGCTCTCCACGCTCGCAAGGACGCGTTGATTCAGCAGACAAATGGCACTGAAGGGGCGGTCGATCCTGGGCTGGGATGCTCCATTTCGCACCTCGGTCCAGATATCGTCGTCCTCAAGGTCGAATACGTCCCTTCCCCAGGGCTCCTGGCGAAAAATCAGCATCCCTCTTCACCTAAACGAGATGGAGCCTCATGAGACGGATAGATATCGCCGTCGTAGAGACGCGGAAGCGTTCCGCCAGTGAGAAGTCCAACGGATCATTCTTGTGCTCCGCCGCTAGAAACGCCATCCAGTCGCGGCCTTTCTTGATAAGCTCGGCCACGGTAACCCTTCGCTTCACGCCCAGGGAGAGCCATCCGGCGAGCGCCTCGTCGGGCTCCCGGTTGCGTAGTGTTTCGACACCAAACACTTGAAAGAAATAGGCCCTCACCAGATCGTCCGGCATCAGCAGTTCCTCGGCAAACCGATTAGCCTCCCGTTCCACCAGCGGTCGCTGCGAAAAGGACCGGTCCCCTGCTATCAGAGGAAAGTCGCGAAAGTAGACGCTCCCCTTGTGGAGCTGCCAGTGCCCGATCTCGTGAGCCAGAGTGAACCGTCGCACCTCCTGGCTGAACCTGCGAGCCACGGCAATTGTGTTGTTCTTGCGGTCGATGTAACCGGCAATCCTGGAGGGCAGGTTGCCATTCCGCGGGAGACCCGCGGGCCAGGGAATCTCCTCAGGCTCGTAGAGCTCCGCCCGCAGGAGGGAGGGCACGATCTTGAAGGGATCAATCCGGTCGATGTGGTGGTTGGGCGGGCTGTCCCAGACTTCGAAGCTGCGCCGTTCAAGCTCAAGCAAGAGCTTGCGGGCGGCCTCCCTCTCTTTCCCTTCGTCCTGCCCGCGGTTCATGGCTCCCTCCACTTCCACTACACCGGAACAGCCTGGGATGCCAAACTGACAACTGTCCCTCCGCTCCGGTAAGTTCGAGGGCCTGACTGCTCTCTACCCCTCCTGCGGCTCGGCGCCTCCCTCTAGGCGCTCGCAGGGCTACATAGCCTCTATGTTCAAGGCGCTATCATCCAAGTGGGGATTCTAGGGCATCTATAGCTTCCGAGCAAGTCCTCACTCAGCACTTCTCCTCTCCGCAATAGCCTCTACCTCAGGAATTACGCTTAAGTTATGCCAGCAAGGCGTCTGAGTGGCCGCTTGGCGCCCGACTAAAGGGAGAGAAGATTAGGCATTGCCGGACAAATGAAGCTACCCACAGCTACTGGACTTGCTATGCCTGAGACTTTTGAGCTAAACTGGTTTTTTGCTCGAATAGAGCCACCCGACTCGTCGAGTCCGGGGCTACGAAAAGGCAGATCCCATGCGAGAACCTCATTCCGAGGCCAGCCGGAAGCTCCGGAGCCGTGCCTATCCGGTGATCGCTCTGCCGGAGTGCCTGGAGCTGGTCCGCCGACTGAATCTGGAGGTGGGCTGGGGCGAGCGCGATCGGGACACCCTCGCGAGGGCACTGGGTTATGCGGGGGGCCACAGCGGGGTCGCGGCTCGTAAGGCGGCCGCGCTGGTTCACTTCGGGCTGATGGACCTGCGCAACGGCATGTACTCTCCCACCATCCTCGCGGGGGAGATCCTGGAGGAGAAGACCGAGGCGCTCCTCCGGGAAGCCTTCCTCAATCCGGCACTCTTCCGGGAGATCGTCCTGCGCTACGAGCCCGCGGGAAGGGTTCCGCGCCAACTCGCATTGACGCTCAGTCTCGACCACGGCATCCAGGAGCACGCCCGCAATGAGGTCGCTCAAATCTTCATGACTTCGGCCATCTACGCAGGGATCCTGGAGAGCGACGGAACGTTTCGCAGCAAGTACTTCGAAGAAACGCGACGCCCTCTACCCCTCTCCGGTCCGCTGCCGGAGCCAGACCCGCCCCCTCGCGACCCCGAGATCGGATTCTCCATGCCGGCTCCCGGCACCGGCCGGACGCTCCGGTTTCCCCTCACCGACCAGAAGGAGGTGACCATCCACCTCCCTTCCCGTCTGAACGAGCACGACATCCCTCTCCTGCGGGCACAGATCGATTTCCTGGAGCTCCAGGTCCGGCAAAACCGTCCCGATCAACCCGTTCGCCTCGACGTCTATCGCAGCGATCGGAAGCGGTGAAGGAGGGCCGGCGGGATACCTGCGGTCCCAGGACCGGTGCTATCCGTTCTGGCGCCACCTCTCCGCACGGGCACCGGCCCACTCACCGGGACGTTTTCTAAAACTCAATAAGTCCTGCCCGGCCTCGCCTTCAGCGCCGGTGAGCGGGTCCTTTATACCGCGTTCAACGGCAGGGTCTGGGAGCTGACCCGATTCCAGGGGCGGCACGTGGCCATTCTCCTGCCCGATTCCTGGATGGGACCAGACGAGCTCTCGGAGGAGCAGATCGTCCTTTTCGGCAGTAGCGGGACGGGCGGGAGTGGCTGGCTAAGCCAGAAAATCACCAAGGAACAGTACGCGTACTTCCTGAACTCTTTTGTGGTCCTTATCGTTCGTCAGAAAACCTTCGCAGCCGGCCTGAATCGCTACTGCAATCTGGATGGCGTCCGGAGTTTTCAAACGATACCGGGCTCGTAGCTTAGCCGCTTTCTCAGCGATCCTGACATTGACATCGAGCACATGTAGGTGTGGAGACTCCAGAAGAATGGTTTTGTAGGCCTTAGCGATCTCTTCCGCCTGCTTTTCAAGAGGATGGGCTAACACCTCTGTAAGCGTCACGGTGGAGGTGAAGAGCTCTATTTCGCCGGTCTCGGCCCGCTCGAAAACGACCCGCACCAGTGATCTGTATTTGGGATGGCCTTCGATGAAATAGATGAGAGGCGCTGTGTCCGTCCCCAGTCGCTGAACGCCTTCGAGCTCTGTCTCGAGCGTCACGGACGGTGATCCCATTCCCGCCGGAGATCATCCACGTATTCCTGGGCATCCATCCCGTGCCAGAGCTCGGCGCCCAGACCTTCGAGCTCGAGCAGGCTGTGGGGCCGATCCGGCGCGGAGACGGCAGAGGCGGCTTCACCGATGATCCTCTGGGCAAGGTGGAGCCGCTCGCGCAGAGGAAGCGGACGAATCTGCGTCTCGTAGAGGTCGTCGGCCGAAGAGCGAACTGGTTCTGACATAGGGTCTTCTCCTGACAGGCTGCTCACCCAGGAAGTTACTGTAGCACAGCTCAGGCACTGGGAGCGCTCCACCCACTGCACGAAACGATCAAGCCGGGCTGCGATTCTCCGTGCGTGCGAGCTCGGCGCGCAGCACCGGCTCGATCCGCTTCAGCTCGCCGGCGAGCTGCTCGAGAAGGTCGGCGGCACCGACGCAGGAGCCGGTCCGTCCCAGGTCCTCCAAGTCTTCGCTGAGCGCGGCGAGCCGGCGGGCTCCGAGTTGGCCGCTGCTCCCTTTGAGCGAGTGGGCCACCTCGAAGAGGGTCACGGAGTCCGAGGTACCGGCCGCCTGCCGCAGGCGGATCAAACGTTGCTGCGAATCGCTCAAAAACCTTTCTACCAGGTCGTCCACCACCGCCCGGCCCGCCAGCTCTTCCAACTGCCGGAGGTTCTGGAGCGGCAGGGGATCGAATGGCAAGTCGCCGGCTTCTTCGGCCGCCCGTTGCGGAGCGAGCGGCTCGTCGGGCGTTTCCAGGCCGGTGGCGCGGCGCAGGGCCCGCGCCAGATCGTCGAGGCCGAGCGGTTTGCTCAAGTAATCGTCCATACCGCTCGCCAGGCACGCTTCCCGGGCTTCGCGCAGGGCGTGCGCCGTCATGGCGACGATCCGCGGACCGGCCGCGCCGGGGCGCTCGGCGCGGATCCGCCGCGTCGTTTCCAGGCCGTCCATTCCCGGCATCTGAACGTCCATGAAAATCAAGTCATACGGCTGGCGGCGCAAGGCGGCCAGGGCTTCCAGGCCATCGGCGGCCAGGTCGGCGCGATAGCCGAGCCGGCCGAGCAGGAGCTGCGCGACTTTCTGATTGGTCGAGTTGTCTTCCACCACCAGGATGCGCAGCGGCGGAGGCGGACCGGCGAAGACGATAGAGGACGAATCGGCGTCCTCGTCAGCAGGGTGCGCCACCGAGCGCCCCAGGGCTTTCAACGTCACGAGGTGGAGGCGCGCTCCCCGGATGGGCCGAACCAGGGAAGCCGCCGCACCCTGCGGTGGCGGACCTGGGGGCGCGCCGGCCGAGAGGAGGCGCACCCAGGGGAGCTGCGCCGCCGCGCAGCTCTCTGCGATCCGTCCGGCCTCCTCCGGCTCTCCGTCGACGATGGCAAGGTCGAATCGTGCTTCGGCGTTCAAGAAATCCGAAGCCTGCCGTTCCCCGGCGGCGACGGTGGCTTCCATCCCCCACCGTCGGGCATACCAGCCCAGGATGCGGGCCGCCTGGGCCGACTCGGTGACCACGAGCAGGCGGCGCCCGGCCAGCACGGGCGGCTTCGGCTCCAGGCATGGCAAGGCCGGCACGTCCACGGCCTGGCATGGCAGGGTGAAGCGAAAGACCGCTCCCTCCCCCAGAGTGCTCTCCACCCACATGCGCCCACCCAGGATCTCCGTGAGGCGGCGGCTGATGGTGAGCCCCAGGCCGGTGCCGCCGTAGAGGCGGGTGGTCGACGAGTCCGCCTGGCTGAAGGGGCGGAACAACCGGTCCACACGATCCGCCGGTATGCCGATGCCGGTGTCCCGCACGCTGAATTCCAGCTCCCGCTCCCCCGCCGCGCCTTGCCGCACCTCGACGGTGAGGAAGATCTCGCCGCGTGAGGTGAACTTCACAGCGTTACCCAACAGGTTGACCAGGATCTGGCGCAGGCGGGTGGCATCCGTGCGCACCCCTTGGGGTACGCCATCCGCCACCAGGCAGCCGATCTCCAGTCCCTTGCGTGCGGCGCTCGCCGCCAGGAGCTCCACCGATTCTTCCAGGCGCGGCAGCACGGCGCAGGGAACCGCCTCGACCTCGATCATGCCGGCGTCGATCTTGGAAAAATCCAGGATGTCGTTGATCAGCGCGAGGAGCGATTCGCCGCTGCTGCGCAGGGTCTCCATGTGCTCGCGCTGCTCCAGGGTGAGGCGGGTGCCCTGAAGCACGGTGGCCATGCCGAGGACGGCGTTCATGGGCGTGCGGATCTCGTGGCTCATGTTGGCCAGGAACTCCCCCTTGGCCTGGTTGGCCCGCTCCGCCTGCTCCTGCGCCATGCGGGCCTGCTCTTCCGAGCGCTGCAGCTCGGCGACCGTGTGCGCGAGTTGGGCCGTCCGTTCCCGTACCAGCTCTTCCAGCCTTTCGTGGTGCCGCCGCGCCGACCGCGACGAGAGCCACACGAGGCCGGCGATACCGAAGAACCCCGCGACGGCGTAGGCCAGGTAGGCCGGCAGGGTCTGCCAGGGAGAGGGCGCGACGACGAGGGCGGCTTCGGCCGGCGCGGAGACGGTTCCCGCGGCATCCCGCCCCCAGACGCGGAAGAGGTACTTGCCCGCCGGGAGCGCACCATAGGCGCGATAGGGGTCCGCCATCCAAGGGCCGGGCTCTTTGTCGAAGCCCACGAGTTGGGCACGGTACAGGGTGTCCTCGCCGCGGACGAAGCGGAGCAGGGCGAAATCGAACCGCAGCTCGCGCACCCGGTGATCGAGGCGCAACGGACCGGTGGCGGCGCTGATTGGACGGCCGTCGGCGCTGATTCGCTCGATGCGCAGAGGCGTGGGCGTCACCGGAGGATCCGCGGTCACTGGGTCCAGGACGGCCGCGCCGCCCAGGGTACCGAACCAGAGGCGCCCGCGGCGGTCCACCATGGAAGCTCCGCTGTTCCCCTCATTGCTCGGCAGACCGTCCCCGACTTTGAACGTGGAAAGTGAAAGATCGGTGGCAGTGCGGGGACGCGGCTGGCGCAGGCCCACGCGCGCCACGCCACGGTTGGTGAGAAGGTAGACCCGGCCGCGGCCGTCCTCCTCGATCCGATAGACCATGTCGTTGGGCAGCTTGGGATCGGTATTTTCGGTCAGCACGATCCATTGGGGCCGCGGCGCCGACAAATCGAGCCGCGCGGCGCCGCCGTCCGTCCCCGCCCACAACGCGAATTGCCCGCCGTGCCGCACCACCTGGAGGCAATTGATCCAATTGTTCGGCAGGGGCGAATTGCGGCGGTCGAAGCTCATCCATTGCCCTTCGGCAAAACGGGCCAGGCCGCGGTTGCGCGTGCCCACCCAGAGGACCGGTCCACGAGGCCCCGGAGTCTGGGCGAGGGCGTAGACCTCGTCGTCGGGAAGGCCCGAGGTCGCGCTGGTCCAAACCTTCCAACCGGTCGCCGTGTAGCGGGCGAGCCCCCGCCGGGTGCCGATCCACAGGGCTGGGCTCCCCTCTTCCTCCGTGACGAGGAGCGTGAGGATCTCCTCGTCCGGAAGAGGCGAGGTCTGAGAGGCTGTGAAAAAATTCCGGATAGCCGCCTCTGATTGGCTCGTGTTCGTGAGATACTTCACTCATGAGCGAGACCCTGTTCCCTATCCCCGAGCCGGAAGCGAAGACGGCGCCCTCCCCAGCGAAAGGGAAGCCGCG
>DASUEN010000062.1:0-37653 GCA_036275055.1 Thermoanaerobaculia bacterium | reverse complement strand
ACGATCTTGAAGCCTTCGCGGCCCACCGCCCGATCCACGGCGGCGAACTTGGGGTTACCGGCGATCTTGCGCTCGATCGCTCCGCGAGCGACGTAGCGGGCGATCAAAAAGGCGAAGGAGGCTCCGATCGTGGCGCCAATGAAGGTGTAGAGCGTTCCGCGTGCGAGGCCGAAAATGAAGCCCGCAGCCAGTGTGAGCACCGAACCTGGCAGGAAGGCGACCGTGGCGATCACGTAGCCGAGGATGAAGACGATGGGCCCCCAGGCGCCCAGTCCCTCGACCCACGCGGCGAACCGGAGGACCGGTCCTACCGCCTGCCGGCCAGCCAGGATCACTCCGGCCACGACGGCCAAGCCGATGACGACATAGAGGATGAGCCGGGTCTTCGAGCGGGGTTGAGCGGCGGCAACGGCGTCGGCTTGGCTGTCCAAGGCGTCGGCTCCTCTCGGGGACGGACGCGGCGGCGTGCCGGTCCGGCAACACTACGGCCGGCGAGGGACGACCGGATTACCGCCGCCCCTTCCGCCGCGACACGGAGAGCCGTGGAGAGGGTTTGCCCCGCGTCCTTTTAAGCCGCCGCCCAGAAGGCCGCCGCCAGCAGCACGCCGCTGATGCCCACGAGCGTCGCCAGCAGCGAAGCCGCATTGCCCCAGCCGGTGCCTTCCTTGGCGGTCTTGCCCAGCAGCATGAGGCCGCCGCAGGCCACGGCGAGCTGACCGAAGACGAAGACGCTCGTCCACCCCGAAGAGAACGGCACCTCCGGTGGCTTCTTGAGCCCGATCGTCAGGTTGGCGGCAATCATGACGACGCCGAGGACCAGGGCACCGATGGCGATCCAGTCCCAAAGCTGAGGGCGCGGCAGGTCGATCTTGGGTAGCTTGAGTGCAGGCATCTTGACAGCCTCTCCCATGGCTCTCCTTCCGTTGGATGTCACAAGGCGGCGGAAGGATAGCACAGCCGCACCCGCTCCCGAGCGTCGAGCTCAACTGCAACAAAAAGTGTGCAGGAGCGCCCAAAATTCGCGCGCACTTCGTCAGTTAAGGAGTTGCACCCCGGACGAAGAGCCCCTATGATGTGCGCAACGCCACTCAATCGGAGAGCAGAATGACACGAGAAGAGATCCTCAAGGCCGCGGACAAGGAGGGAGTCCGCTTCATGCGGCTGCAGTTCACGGACATCCTCGGCGTGATCAAGAACGTCGAGATCCCCCGCAGCCAGTTCGAGAAGGCGCTGGACGGCCACATCATGTTCGACGGCTCGTCGATCGAAGGGTTCACCCGCATCGAGGAGTCGGACATGCTCCTCGTTCCCGACTACGGGACCTTCAAGGTCAATCCCTGGGTCAATCCGGACGGCTCGAAGGTGGCGCGGATGATCTGCGACGTCTACCTGCCGGACGGCTCCCCCTTCCCCGGCTGCCCGCGCATGACCTTGAAGCGCCAGGTGGAGCGCGCCAAGGACATGGGCTACACCATGGTGGCGGGGCCGGAGGCGGAGTTCTTCCTCTTCCAGAAGGACGCGGGGGGGAACGTCAAGGTCGAGACCCACGACGTGGGCGGCTACTTCGACCTGACGCCGGTGGACAAGGGCGAGGAGTGCCGGCGCGATGTCGTCATCGTGCTGGAGGCCATGGGCTTCGAGGTCGAGGCCGCGCACCACGAGGTGGCGCCGGGCCAGCACGAGATCGACTTCAAGTACGCCGAGGCGGTGGACTGCGCGGACAAGGTGACCACCTTCCGCTTCGTGGTGAAAAAGGTGGCCTTGGACCACGGCCTGCACGCCACCTTCATGCCGAAGCCGATCTTCGGCGTCAACGGCTCGGGGATGCACGTCCACCAGAGCCTGATCAACAAGAAGGGCGAGAACACCTTCTACGACGCCAAGGCCGAGTTCCAGCTCTCGCGCACGGCGATGGGCTACATCGGCGGCATCCTGGATCACGCCGTGGGCTTCGCGGCGGTCACCAACCCGCTGGTCAACTCCTACAAGCGTCTGGTGCCGGGGTACGAGGCGCCGATCAACGTCGCCTGGTCGGAGAAGAACCGCAGCCCTCTGGTGCGCGTGCCGGCCAAGCGGGGGATGTCCACCCGCTGTGAGGTGCGGATGCCGGACCCGTCCTGCAATCCCTACCTGGCCTTCGCGGTGATGCTGGCCGCGGGCCTGGACGGCGTCGAGCGCAAGCTCGATCCGGGTGCGCCGATCAACAAGAACATCTTCACCATGAGCCAGCGCGAAAAGCGTCGCCTGAAGATCGGCCAGCTCCCGGCGAACCTCTCCGAAGCGCTGGACGAGCTCGAAAAAGACCCCGTCGTCAGCGGCGCCTTGGGCGACCACATCCTGAAGAACTACCTGCGCGCCAAGCGCCAGGAGTGGGCGGACTACATCTCCCACGTGCATCCCTGGGAGCAGGAGCGGTATTTGGGGGAGTACTAGGGTGGCGTGGTAAACGCTGGAGGTAGGGGCTCAGCGGGAGGGGCCCCTACCTATGGCGGGCTACTGCTCAATTAAGAGCGTTCTTGATAGTCTGCGCGACGGATCTCAGGCTGACACTGCTGGCTCCAAAGACGAGTTCGATATCTCCAATAATCGAGACCCTCACCTCGCTAGCTCTCTGGATGAGCGCATTAATAATGACGCCAAATGCTTGGTCCTGATTCATCGTTTGTCTCTCCTTGACTTCTCCACGTTGAGTTTGGATCGTCCAAGACATCTCGGTCGTGTTTCTGGTTCCGTCCCGCATCGCTTCTGTCGCAGAACCTTCCTAATAGACGGACCTCGCGGGAAAATTCACGACGGGTTTTCCGAGGTGGTAGAGGCGACGCTTGTCGAGCGCGTCTGAAAGTGCGACCGCCGCCGCGACATGACGTCGAAGAACCTCGTGGAGGGAGCGTTATCCGCCGCCCTGGCTGATCACCACTCGACCTGTTTCAACACCCGGAGGGAGGCTCTCCGCGTGAACTCGTCGACTTCGACTCCGACCTCGTCGATCACGCGATTCATCGCCTCCGTCAGCCGATTGGGCGCATGCCTGGCCACAAACTCTTGTAGCGCGCGGCTGTAAAGCTGACTGCGAGATGTTTGCAACTCAGCGGCAAGACGCTCGGCCTCTTCGAACACGTCGTCGGGGATTGAGACTGCCGTTTTCATACCCCAAGTATGACCGTTTGGGTTCTGCCTATCAACCACGCCCGCGGTCCCAGTAGGGAGCCCACCCAGCCGGATCCCGCGAGCAGCGATCTCAGGGGCCCACGGCGTGCTTCTCTCTTCCCTAGATGTGCATGGACTAACTCAGCTACAAATACTGCCTAGGGAGGGGCTTGACAGGGCCGCCTCGGGTGTGGATCATATGTCCAACTCAAGGCTTCAAGACGGTTCGCCAGGGCGCGCCGTCGGTAACGACCCCGGGTCTCCTCCACGGGCTTCTCTCGGAGGACATCAGCAGGCGGGCCCCGGGGAGACGGCAAAGATGGGATTCCGGCGCCAATGACGGCGCCTGACCGATGAGCCTCGAAAGGGCTCGAGAAAGGAGAAGGACAATGTCCAAGTCGAATCGGAACGCGAACGACCTCAAGCAGTGGGGGGAGACGACGGTAGCCATCGCTGCCAATGCCGCCGATCTGCCGCAGACGGAGATCCCGCGGGCGGCCCTGGAGAAGCTGACCGCGGAGCTGCAGCATCTCGTCGTCGAGCAGAACCTCTTCCAGTCCAACAAGCAGCAGGCCACGAAGCGGATGGCGGAGATCCACCGCGAGGGGTCCAAGCTTGCCACGGTCCTGCGGGTCCTGCTCAAGCAGCACTACGGCGCCAGCAGCGACAAGCTGGTGGAGCTCGGGGTCAAGCCTGTCCGCCTCGGCCGTCCCCGCAAGGCCGCTCCCACGGTGACGCCTCCCCCGGTCGCCGAGCCCACTCCCGCAATCCCTGCCTCTCCTGCTACTCCCACTGCCAAGTAGTCCACTGTCTGAGCTTTCCGAGGGGCGTGCCAAGCGCACGCCCCTTTTTTCGTCTTCGCTGCGGTCCCTCGGCAGGCTTTCGGCGTGGCGGGGAAGTTTTTCGCGCCGCCAGGGAAACGTTTCCGCCGGCCAGCCAATGTTTTTCAGGCGACAGAAAAGGTCTTCACCTGACCGAAAAAGGTTTTCGCGCGACTGGAAGAGTCTGTCGCTCCATCGGAAAAGTTTGACGCGGTGAGGGAAAAGGTTTTCCGGTGGCTGGAAAGGCTTCTCTGGCGACGGTGAGACTTTTTTGCCAACCAGGAAAGGTTTTTCAGGCGGCGAAAAAGGCTTTCGCGCGGCCGGAAAAGTTTGGCGCGTCGCCCAAAAAGTTTGCCGCGGGGAATGGTGAGGTTGAGACATAGCCACCAATCTATCCGAGCGTTCGCGAGCGATTCTTCTTGACATGCGCCTGGGAGTGGTGTACTTCTGACGAAGACCTGATCCAGGGTCAGCGAGCGGCGGGCGGGGGCGGCCGCCGCTCGGAAGCCGGGACTCTGAACAGTCGAGGCCGATATGGATTTCCTCCTCAAGCTGACGCTCCTCTCCGGTACCGCCCTGCTCCTGGGTTTCGCCGCGGTCGTCGTGTGGCAGATTGTGGTGGGCCGTATCCGCCTCGACGGCCTCCTGGAGACCAAGGACGCGGCGGGCCGCCGGTCGTTCTCGCCCGCGCGTCTGCAGCTCCTGATCTTCACGGTCGTCGTCGCCGCGCGGTACCTGCACGCAGTCGTCGTCAACCCCCACCTGGATTCGCTTCCTTCGCTGCCGGCGGGAGTCATTGCCGCGCTGGGGGGGAGCCACGCGGTTTACCTGGGCGGCAAGGCCTTCACTAGCTTCATCCAACCCCTGTTCAAGAATCTCGAGTGAGGAGGTCATCGATGAGCGACCCGAATCGGCAGCGCACCTGGTTGGACTGGACTCCCTTGGCGTCCCTTTTCCTGGCGCTCCTGGCCGTCTTCATCGTTTATTTTACGGAATCCAAGAGCACCCCGATCGACCGCTTGACCCTCGTCGTGGGGTACGTCATCCTGATCCTCCTCTTCTTCTTCGGCCTGATGGTGCTTTTCGCCATGGCCAAGGGCGATATCGACCTCTCGCTGCTGCTCAGTGAAGCGGGTGGCGGCGCCAGCATCTCACGTTTCCAGCTCCTGCTTTTCACCGTCGTCATCGCGTTCAGCCTCTTCCTGATCATCATCTGGACGAAGAAGCTGCCCGACGTCCCGGCCGGGATCCTGACGCTGCTCGGCATCAGCGCCAGCACCTATGCGGTGAGCAAAGGCATTCAGGCCAGCAATCCGGACATGAAGAAGGGGGGATCCGAAAAGACGATGACCGTGAAGGAGAATCAGGCCCCGGGAGAGGCCAAGGCCGAGGTCAAAGTCACGGAAATGCCCGTGAACAAAGACGATGGGTCCAAAGGGTGACCTATGGCAAACTCTACGGACAACGGATCGAACACGACTTCGCCGGGAGTGGTCAGCCGCCGGGTCGCGCCCTTCGCGCCCCTGGCGATCGCGCTCCTGGCGCAGACGGCCCTGCTCGGCGGCGGCGGGACGACCGCGACTCCGGCTGACCACGGTCCGGATACGGCCGCGGTCTGCGGCGACGAGATCCCGACCTATCAGGAATGTCACAGCGAATATCCCACCGGCTGCTCGAAGGCGGCGAATTACGATCCTTTCCTCAACCTGCTCAAGAACCAGCTCACCGCGCCGACCGTGGCACCGCTGCGCCTCCTCGGCCGTGACGACTTCGGCAAGCTGGAGCAGGGCCTGCCGCCGGCTTTGACCAAGAGCAACCACGAGGTTTTCAAGGACGACCTGGCGGCGCTCGGCGACGGCCGTGTCGTGGGCGTGGTCGGCTATCTGTACTATGCCAAGAAGGGGGGCAAGGAGAGCTCGAACTGCCAGCTCGAAAACCCGGACGACATCGACTTTCACATCGGTATCGGATTCGATCCCGCGTTGGCCGCGAAGCTGGGGAGCAAAGACAAGAAGCAGAAGGTCACCCCCGAGGACCACACCGTGATGAACCAGACGAGCGTCATCGTCGAGATGACGCCTCACTGGCGGGCGCAGTTCAGACCCGAGTGGAAGATCGAGGCCTTGACCCTTGCAATCGGCCATCAGGTGAGGGTCGCGGGTCAGCTCCTGGTGGACAACGAGCATTTCGCCCCCCATGACGATTGCGCGTTCCCCGGGGCCGGTTCCACCTGTTGGCGCGCCAGCGTCTGGGAGCTTCACCCTGTCACCCGGTTCGAGGTCTGCAACACCAGCACCCCTTGCACCGAGACGAGCGGCGGCTGGGTGGACCTCGAAGACTTCGCTTCGCCGGGAGCGCCTTCCCAGCCCGCGTCCGGATCTCCGCCCCCGGCTTCCACGCCAGGGGCTGGAAGTTAGCGTCAGAGCGCCCTCCGGACGCTTGCGATACACTCCCCCGGGAAGTGAAGGGGGGTGCCACATGCTCCAACTCGACGCCGCGAACACCCAGGTAGGAGCCCAGGCCGAATCCAAGGAACAAGCGATCCGCCTCGTCGCAGAGTTGCTCGTACGCTCCGGTTGTATCGATCCGAGCTATGCCGACAGCATGCTGGCGCGAGAGGAAGTCGCCAACACCTACCTCGGCAAAGGGGTCGCCATCCCCCACGGCCTGCCGCAGGACCGCGAGCTGATCAACCGCACCGGCATCGCCGTGCTCCAGGTGCCCGGCGGCGTAGCCTGGCAGCCGGGAGAGACGGCGCGCCTCGTCGTCGGCATCGCCGCCCGCTCCGACGAGCACCTCGACGTCCTCAGCAATCTGACCGGCCTGCTGTACGACGACGACCTCGTCGCGCGCCTCACGGTCACCCTCGATCCGCTGGAGATCGTCGCGGCCTTGAGCGGGGCGCGCGCCGCGGAGTCGCCCACGTCCGGAGAGGCCGGAGATTTCGCGCGTTCGGTCGAGGCCACGATCCTCGGGGCGCACGGCCTGCACGCGCGGCCGGCGACCGCTTTCGTCGAGGCCGCCAAACGCTTCGATGCCGACGTCAACGTGCGCCACGGCACGAAGCGGGGGAATGGCAAGAGCCTCGCCGCGCTGTTGAGCCTCGGCGTCAAGACGAACGGCAAGGTGACGATCTCGGCCCAGGGGCCGGACGCCGAAGCCGCGCTCGCGGCGCTCAAGCAGGTGATCGAGGCCGGGGAGGACGAGGAGGTCTTCCTCGCCGGCCCTACCCATGGCTGGTCGCCGCGCTCCGTGGGCACGACGGTGGTGGGGCTGGCGGCTTCGCCAGGCCTCGCGATCGGCCCCGTGTGCCTGCTGCGCCGCAGCACGATCGTGGTCGAAAAGAACGCCAAGGACCCGGCCCGCGAGCACGAACGGCTGCGCGAGGGGATCGCCATGGCGCGGGCCGAGCTGCAGGAGCTGTATCACGACGTCAAGGAAAAGTCCGGGGAGGCGGGCGCCGCGATTTTTCGCGCGCATGCCGAGTTCCTCTCGGATCCTGACCTGATCGCCGGCGCCGAGGAGCGGATCGCGCAGGGCGGGAGCGCCGGCTGGGCGTGGCAGCAGGCGATCGAGGGCGCCGTGGCCACGTTGCAGACGCTGGACGATCCACTGCTCGCGGGGCGCGCCACGGACCTGCGCGACGTCGGCACCCGCGTGCTGCGCCGGCTGGCGGGCCTGGCGGGGATCCGCGAGGAGGAGCCGGAGATGCCGCGGGAGCCCGTCATCCTGCTGGCGGAAGACCTGACCCCTTCCGATGCCGCGGGCCTCGATCCCGCGCGGGTCCTGGGTTTTTGCACGGCCGGGGGCGGCCCCACCTCGCACGCGGCGATCATCGCCCGCTCGCTGGGGATTCCCGCCGTGGTCGGCGTGGGGCCGGTGGTGATGCATCAACCCGAGGGCGCCACGGCGGTGCTCGACGGCGACAACGGCATCCTTTACATCGATCCCAGCGAAGACGACGTGCGCGCGGCGCGCGCGGCGCAGGGCTCGCTCGCCAGCCTGCGCGACGCGGAGCACCGCACGCGCTACGAGCCGGCGCTCACCACCGACGGCGTGCGTATCGAGGTGGTCGCCAACACCGGCCTCGCCAAGGAAGCCGTGCAGGTGGTGGAGGCCGGCGGCGAAGGGATCGGCCTGATGCGCAGCGAGTTCCTCTTCCTCGAACGCGAGACGGCACCTTCCGAGGACGAGCAGTACGAAGCCTACAAGCTGGCGGTGGAGTCCCTGGGCGGCCTGCCGCTGATCGTTCGCACGCTCGATATTGGCGGCGACAAGGCGGTGCCGTACCTCGACATGCCCGCCGAAGAGAACCCTTTTCTGGGCGTGCGCGGCATCCGCCTCTGCCTCGCCCATCCCGAGCTGTTCAAGACGCAACTGCGGGCGATCTTCCGCGCCGCCGCACACGGGCCGGTGAAGATCATGTATCCGATGATCGCCACGCTGGCGGATTTGATCGACGCGCGGGCGATCACCGAAGAGGTGCGCCGGGAGCTGGGCGCTCCCGAGCTCGAAGCGGGGATCATGGTCGAAGTGCCTTCGGCGGTGATCATGGCGCCGGAGCTGGCGGCGCACGCGGATTTCTTTTCGATCGGCACCAACGACCTGACGCAGTACGTGCTGGCCATGGACCGCGGCCATCCGCAACTGGCGCGGCAGGCGGACGGGCTCCACCCCGCGGTGCTGCGCATGATCGATCAAACGGTGAGGGCCACGGCCGGCCGCAAGACCTGGGTCGGCGTCTGCGGCGGCATCGCGGGCGATCCGCTGGGCGCGGTGATCCTGATCGGCCTCGGCGTGACCGAGCTCAGCGTCAGCATTCCCAGCATCGCCGCGATCAAGGCGCGGGTGAGGAGCGTTTCGATGATGGACGCGCAGGCCCTGGCCCGGCGGGCGCTGGCGTGCGACAGCGCCGAGGCGGTGCGCGGCCTGGTGAAAGGCAAAGCGAGGGCCGTTCCTTGAGCCCCGTCGTGACCGTCACCCTGAATCCGGCGATCGATCAGACGTTGACTGTCCCCGGCTTCGCCGCCGGCCGGGTGAACCGGGTGGCGGCGAGCCGCTGCGACGCCGGGGGGAAGGGCGTGAACGTCGCCTCCGTGCTGGCCGGCCTCGGCGTGGAGACGATCGCCACCGGTTTCCTCGGCGCCGACAACGCGGCTTTCTTCGCAACCTTTTTCGAGCGCAAGGGGATCGCCGATCGCTTCGTCCGCATCGCCGGAGCGACGAGGACGGGCATCAAGATCGTGAACGATTCGACGCGGGAGACGACGGACGTCAACTTCCCGGGGCTGACGCCTATGCGAGAGGACGCCGCCGAGCTGTTCGCGCGGATTTCCGCACTGGCCGCGCCGGACCGGTGGTTCGTGCTGAGCGGCAGCGTGCCGGCCGGCATCGAGGACGGCGTCTACGCCAGGATGATCGATGCGATCCATGCGCGGGGTGGCAAGGTGGTGCTGGACACCAGCGGCCGGCCTCTGGCCACGGCGCTCGCGAGCCGCCCCGAGGTGATGAAGCCGAACGTGGACGAGCTCTCCGAGCTTGCCAGCCAGGAGTTGGCGACTCCCGCGGCCGTGCGCGGCGCCGCCGCGACTCTCTTGGCGCATGGCGTCGAGCTGGTGGTGGTCTCCATGGGCGGCGAGGGCGCGGTGTTCGTGAATCGTGAGCAGTCGCTCTTGGCGCGCCCACCCAAGGTCGCCGTCCGCAGCACGGTGGGCGCCGGCGATGCGATGGTGGCCGGGCTCGTCTCCGCGATGATCCAGGGCCTGCCGCTTGCAGACGTGGCGCGGACGGCCACGGCCTGCGGCGCCTACGCGGTGACCCGCGTCGGCTCAGGAATCGACGACCTGGGCGAGGTCCGCAGGCTCATGGGCGAGGTGGAGATCGAGGGGCTGACGTAGGCTCACAGGAGCGGCATCATGGCGAAAATCGTTGCAATCACCGGCTGCCCCACGGGTGTCGCGCACACGCTCATGGCCGCCGAGGCGCTCAAGAAGACCGCGATGGTGATGGGGCACACCATCGCGGTCGAGACCCATGGCGCCACGGGAGTGAAAGATCTCCTCTCCGCCGCGGACGTGGCCGGCGCGGACGTGGTGATCGTGGCCTCGGACGTCTACGTCGAGATGGACCGCTTCCAGGGGAAACCGATGGTGGCCGTGCCGGTCAGCGACGCCATTCGCAAGACCCGCGCGGTGATCGAAAACGCCCTCGCGGAGCTGAGCGCTCCCCTCGAAGTGATCTCGGTGCCGGAAGCGCCTGCGGCTCCCAGCCGTCCGGCGAGCTTCGTCGTCGGCGTGACCTCCTGCCCCACGGGGATCGCGCACACTTTCATGGCGGCGGAGGCGCTCAAGAAATCCGCCGCGGCGCTGGGGCACGAGATCCGCGTCGAAACGCAAGGCTCGGTGGGGGCGAAAAACCTGTTGACTCCAGAGGAGATCGAGCGCGCCGATGCCGTGATCGTGGCTGCCGACGCCTACGTGGATACGGCGCGCTTCGCCGGCAAGCGGCTGGTGCAGACCTCGACCAAGGCGGCCCTGCACGATGCGCAAGGGCTCATCCGGGAAGCTCTTGCGTTGCCCTTGCCCGCCGCCGGCACGTCAGGAACCGTCAAGCCGCTCAAGCCGGTGCGCTCGTCCGCGCGGACGGGTCCTTATAAACATTTGATGACCGGCGTGTCGTACATGCTGCCACTGGTGGTCGCGGGCGGCCTGCTGATCGCGCTGGCGTTCGCCATCGGGGGTTTGAGCGCGGGGGACAAGGAGGGCACGCTCGCCTGGGCGCTGATGCAGATCGGCGGCGGCACGGCCTTCCGGCTCTACGTGCCGGTGCTCGCCGCGTTCATCGCCTTTTCGATCGCGGACCGCCCGGGGCTCACCCCCGGATTGATCGGCGGCATGCTGGCGACGACTCTGGGCGCGGGTTTCCTGGGCGGCATCGTGGCCGGGTTCCTGGCGGGTTACGTAACGAAATTCATGAACGATCACATCAACCTGCCGCAGAACCTGCAGGGCTTGAAGCCGGTGCTGATCCTGCCGCTGCTCTCGACGCTGGTGATCGGGCTGGTGATGATCTTCGTCGTGGGTCCGCCGGTCAAGACGGCCTTGCTGGCGTTGACGGGCTGGCTCAACGGCATGCAGGCGACGAGCGCGGTGGTGCTGGGGATGCTGCTCGGGGCGATGATGGCGTTCGACATGGGGGGACCGCTCAACAAGGCGGCGTACACCTTCGCCGTGGGCCTCCTCGCCTCCAGGGTCTACGGTCCCATGGCAGCGGTAATGGCGGCGGGTATGACGCCGCCGCTGGCTCTCGGCCTCGCGGCGACGCTGTTCAAAAACCGTTTCAATCAGGAGGAGCGCGACGCCAGCAAAGCGGCGATCGTGCTCGGCATTTCTTTCGTCACCGAGGGTGCGATCCCCTTCGCCGCCAAGGACCCGCTGCGCGTCATCCCCTGCCTCATGGCGGGCTCGGCGGTGACGGGCGCCCTCTCGCTCGCGGCCGGGGTGCAGCTCATGGTCCCGCACGGCGGCGTGTTCGTGCTGCTGATCCCCCACGCCGTCCAGCCGCTGGGGATGTACGTCGTGGCCATTCTGGCGGGTACTTTGGTCAGCATCGCCGGTTTATACCTGGTCAAGCGACCGGTCGAGGGGAGCGCGCTCCCGCAGGCGGTGCACGGAGTAAAGAAAGGGGTATCCTGAAGCCGATGCCTGAGCTAACTCGTTTTCTTGGAATCGTGATTTATATGTACCACAAGGATCATGCCCCGGCCCACTTTCACGCCGAGTATGGGGAGTTCGAGGCCACCATTGAAGTCGAGTCCGGCGTGGTCACCGGCAAGTTCCCTCGGCGGGCTCTCAACTTGGTCCTGGAGTGGTATACTTTGCACAAAGCCGAGCTTGCGGAAGACTGGCGGCTGGCGCAGCAGAAGCTTCCGCTAAAGCCCATTGATCCACTGGAGTAGCCTATGTTTCTGCACGTCTTGGAAGCCCGGTACCTGCACGACTACACCGTATGGCTACGCTTCAACGATGGCACGTGCGGTGAGGTTGACCTGAGCGGAGAATTGGAGGGACCTGTCTTTGGGCCTCTTCGGGACGTGGAGCGATTCAGGCGCTTCACGATTATCCATCATACCCTTGCGTGGGAGACCGGTGCCGATCTCGCTCCCGAGTTTCTCCGTGAGCAAGTACGAGCCGCCGCGGCTTAACCCCTCCCTTCAGCTCCTGCTGGCGCGCAGGCCGCGCAGGGATGACGCGAAGAGCCAACCGGTCGACAGCAGCACTCCTACGGCCGCGATCGCGAGGGTGTCGCGCACTCCGATCGCGGCGGCGAGCGAGCCCCCGATCAGCGATCCTATGGGCCACATGCCGCGGGCGAGGAGGTTCATGCCGGCGTTGACGCGCCCCAGCACGTTCTCCGGCGCCACCTCCTGGCGCACGGTGAGCTCGTTGATGGTGTAGACCATGAAGGCCATGTCGCCGAAGAGCTGGGGAATCATCAGGCAGACGACGGCGAAGGCGGGGATGCCGGCCATCCTTTGCAGGCCGGCGAGAGGAAGGAAGAGAGTGGTGGCGCCCTGGACGAGCGAGGTGACGACGAACGTGACGCCGAGGCCGAACCGGCTCACGATGCGCGGCGCCAGGAAGGAGCCCACCATGGCGCCCACGCCGCCGAGCGCGATCACCACGCCGAGCGTCGCCGGCTTGAGGTGCAGGACGTCGATGGCGTAGAGCACGTAGAGCGGCGCCAGAAACCCCACGAAGATGAAGAAGGTCACCGAGCGCAGGGCGAGCGCGCGCAGCAGCGGCTGGCGGACGATGAAACGGAGGCCGGCGAGCGTCTCCGCCACGAGATGCTCCGGCTCGTGGCGCACGGGCGGCGGCTCCGGCTTGCGGATCAGCCCCACCATCAGCGCCGAGAACAGGAAGGAGACGGCGTCGAAAAGGATGGCGACCGGCGCCGTGATGAGCTGCACCAGCACGCCCGTCAACCCCGGGCCGGCGACCTCGGCGATCGAGCTGCTCAAGGCGAGCTTGCTGTTCCCCGCGAGGATCTCGTCGCGCCCCACGAGGGAAGGGAGGTACGACTGGTAAGCGGTGTCGAAGAACACCGTCAGCACTCCCGCGAGGGCGGCGACGGCGTAGAGTTGCCCCATGGAGAGCACGCCCGCGACCGCGGCCGCGGGGATGGAGACGAGGATCGCGGCACGGCCGAGGTCGGTGGCGATCATCATCGGCCGGCGGCGCAGGCGATCGACCCAGACGCCCGCGACCAGTCCGAAGACCAGCACCGCGCCGCCGCTCAGCGCGGCGAGGAACCCCATCTGCACGGTGCCGGCATGGAGCACCAGCACGGCGGCGAGGGGAATCCCCTCGCGGGTGATGCGCGAGCCGAGCTCCGAAATCGTCTGCCCGGTCCACAGCTTCAGGAAGTCGGCGTTGGCCCACAGGGAGCGCGGTGTGGCCGGCCCGGCAGCCGGAGCGAGGGAGTCACTCATTCGGGATCACCGGGCAACAGTGTAGAGTAGACGCCCCGCCCGGTGGCGGGAAACGAACGGTCCTCCACGAGGTGCTCTTGAAGCACGTCTCTCTCCTCTCGGCGATTTTCCTGGCGGTGGTCTTCGTCTTCGCCGGGATCGACAAGATCTTTCATTTCGACGGCTTCGTCAACGCCCTGGCGAGCTATGCCGTGGTCCCCGCGGCCGTGGCGCGCTACCTGGCGCTGCCGGTGGTGCTGAGCGAGCTTTGGGTGGGCGTGGGGCTTCTGGTGCCGCGCTGGCGCCGGACGGCATCGCTCGCCGCGGCCGTCCTCCTCGCGGTGTTCACCGCCGCCTTGATCGGCAATCTCTATTTTTCGCCCGGCAGCATCTGCGGCTGCTGGTTCACCATCACCCTCGGCCGCAGCACCCACCTGCACGTGGTGCAGAACCTGGTGCTCCTCGCGCTCGCCTTGTCCGTGTGGCTCGACTACCGGGCCGCGGCGCGGCGGCTCGATGAACCTTTGCCCGGCGGGACCTGACATACCGTTCGCCCTCGATCGCGGGTTCGTCCCTCATGGAAAGGAGACTCCGATGGACAAGGTCCGCGTTGCCCTGAAGACCTGCCTGCTCCTGCTGGCCCTGGTGGTCACCGCTCTCGCGGCGATGCCCGACACCGCCAGCAGCCAGACCAACTGCTGTGTAGACCGGGACTGCTTCGGCGGCAGGTTCGCCTGCGGCACCTGCACTCAGAGCGGCACCGTCATTCACTGCTCCACGTCAATCCGGTAGCACCGTTGCGGCCCCGATCGAGGGAAACCAAAGAGAAAAATGCCGCGCGAGAGAACGTTCTTCCTGGTGCTGGCCACGCTGATCGTGGCCGGCTTTGCCGTGGGCCACTTCAGCCAGAGCCGTCGCGAGGTGCAGCCGGAGCTTGCGGTACACCCCCGGCCGCAGGCGGAGCGCGCGCGGACCTGGCGCCAGCCCTCGTTCGTCAAGACGCTGGAGATCTCCCCTGCCACGGGCGCGCCGCTGGTGCGGCCGCTCAGCCTGAAGGAGGAGCGCTCCGGCGACCTGCTGGTCCTCGACTGGTCCGCCGGCAGCGTGCGGCGGTTCTCTCCCAGCGGAGAGGAAAAGGTTTCTTACCACCTTCCTGCCGGCGCCAAGGGAGGGAGCCCGGAGGATTTCGACGTCGACGCCGCCGGCAACGTCTGGATCTGCTATCACGACGACGGCACGGTGGCGGAGCTCGATCCGGGTGGGCGGTTGCTCCAAACCTGGCATCTCGCGAGCCGCCCGCACCGCGTGCTGACCTCGAACGAGGAGGCCCGGCTGGTAGCTTTCGCGGCAGACAACGGGCCGGACCTGTTCGACCGCTACTCCGGGAAAGGCGAGCTCCTCGGCGGCTTCGGCCGGCTGCTCGCGGGCGGCGCGCAGGATTTGCTGACGCTCGACGGCGACGTGGCGCACGACGGCGCCGGCGGCTTCGTCTACGTCGCCACCCACACGGGACTCCTCGCCTCCTACTCGCTGACCGGCGAGCCGCGTTTCCTGGTGGAATCGATCGATCCCGTGCCGTTGCCGAAGCTGATCGAAAATTCCGGCCAGCCGCACCGGCTGGCTCCCGGCTCCCGGCTCGCGGGGCTCACGGTGAGCGTTTCCGGCGATCAGGTTTACGTGCTGGTGGACCTGCCCTCCGAGAACGGCGAGTCCACCCGGGCGCTGGACGTTTACAGCAACCGCGACGGCAAATACCTGTACTCGTTCAAGGCTCCCGAGCGGACGCCTTTCGCCCTGGTGGCGGGCGACCGGCTGTACACGATCCACGAGGACGTGGTTACACGGTGGGTTATGGCTCCGGGAAAGCAAGGATAAAAAGGGACGGCAGGGACTACAGGGACATCAGGGGCTCCAGGGACGACAGGGACATGTTCGGTGCCGGGGCTTCTCGTTCCTGTTGTCCCTGACGTCCCTGCTGTCCCTGGTTCTTCTGCCGTGCGGCTCCTCGGCCTAGACGACCCTCCACAGAGTTGGCGTCAGCTTGGCGCGGATGCGCGCGTCGTTGATCCAGGAGCAGCCGTTGATCGGTTTGGTCAGCTCGCCGACGTTGGTGCGGGTGCCGGCGTAGACTCCGCCCTGGTCGGTAAACCGCTCGGTGACGCATTCGAAAAAGACCGTGTTTGCGGCATAGAGCAGGGCGGCGTAGGTGGTGTCGTCGATGGCGCCCTGGGCGAAAGCGGCGTCGATGGCGGCGAAGGTGGCGGCGATGACTTCCTGGCGGAAGATGGGGAACTTGTCCGGATTGAAGGGATACGTGCTGTGCTTGGAGCGGGAAAGGGCGAGGGCGGCGTGCGAGCCGGCAGGCACGGGGCTGGTGGGTGAGATGTAGCCGCTGTGATCGAAGATCAGGACGCCCTCGTGCGCCGCCAGATAGTAATCGAAAGCCTTGTAGGTGGCCGCGTCGTTGGAGTAGGTGCCACCTGATACCGGCGCGCCGACCAGCACGGCGGAGCGCTCTTCGTCGAAGTCGTGCGCTCCGAGGCCGTCGATCGAAAGGCCGAGGGCGGGGAGGAGGACCTTGCAGAGGTTCGAGACGGAGAGGCCCTCGTCGCGGTTCCAGACGGTGAGGTAGTCGATCTGCAGGTACCCCATCCCGTTCTTGATCCCCAGCGGAGTCACCCGGTAGTGGCTGATCGGCGGGGTCGCCTGGGCGAGGGTGGCGATGGCGAGGGTGCTCTGATCCTGGAAGGTGGCGAAGACGTCCGGATCGCCCGCGGAAACGAAATAGAAAGGTGTAAAGGCGTTGGCAAGGCGCTTTTCGAACTTGTCCGCCAGCCGGTCGAGATCCGCGTCCACGGCGTCGAGAGCGGCAGTGCCCAGCGCGTCCGGGGCCAGGGCGAGGGGGGCGCTCAAAGCGTCGGCGGAGGCCAGCCGGGTCAAGCCGGTCGACGTCTGGGGCGTGATCTTGACCTTCACGAGCTGCTGGGGCGAGCCCAGACGGGTGCGCACCTGCTGAAAGGCCTGATCGCGCTTCGTGGCGGTGAGGTTGTCATATGCGGTTTTGCTCTCCGGCTTGGCACCGCGGGCGGCGCCGGCGGGTTTGACGATCGTAGGGACAGGCAACAGACTCATTGCGGGGAACCTCCTGGATTTGGCGGACGACGCCTTGTCGTCCGGCAGGCAGTATTGATCCCGCAATTTTCAGGATGGGTTATGGCCCGCCACGGGCGAGGAAGCGGGCGCCCTGTGCGAGGGCCGCCCGCTCGGGAGTGTCAGGGTTGGGTTACGGGCACTGCTGGCCCGGCTTGACGCAGGAGTCGACGAAGCGCGTGGTGCAGGGGGTGGTAACCGACCTTACGCCGCCCGTGATGCTGCGCAGGGCGGAGCTGTCCACGGTGGCGATTCCGGCCGGGTTCTCGGGCAGGCTGGCGCGCTCCTGCTCAGTCAGGCTGTTGCGGTACTCTTCGTCGCGCCAGGCTCGGACCACGTCGATGTTCTTGTGCATTGCGTTCTCCTACACGTTCAGTTGCGGGACCACGGCGGATACGTCGTACCGGGCGGCAGGTCCCTCCTCCGCCTGGTTCTGAATGGAGAGGGTGGAGACGGCGGGCGCCGCTTCCAGCAGCAGCACCGAGGGCACGCGCTCGGGCCAGGCGGCGCGCAGGAGCCCGTAGCCGATGCCGGCGAGCCCCACCAGGAGGCCGAGGCTCTCGGTCCGGGGATTGATGCCGCAGCGCAGGCCGCCGCTCTCGATGCGCGCCAGGATACGGGCGGCGAGGCGGCCGGCCGCGGCCGTCAGCTCCTCGTCTCCCAGCCGCCGGCCGGCTTCGAGCACCAGCTCGAGGTTGCCGAGGTCGCCGTGGCAGAGGCACTGGCTGCCGCCGAATCCCTCGGCCAGGGTGGAGCGCACGGCGGCGCGGACCTCGGCCAGCGCCTCGGGAGCTTCCCGTGAATCGAGATAGGGGAGGATCGCGAGGCGCCCGAGGCCGATGCCCGGTGAGCCGTGACACCAGGCGTAGAGGAAGTCTCCCGCGATCTCCGGGTCCTGGTGGCTGTGGCGCAGATCGGGCCAACTGTCGCGGGCCGGATCGAACCAGCTCCGTTCGTAGCGCAGGGCACCGCGGGCCGCGTCGCGAAAGCGTTCGTCCCCCGTGGCGTGGGCGAGCCGCGCGAGGACCCAGGCGATGCCGGCCGTGCCGTGGCTGAAGCCGGTGAGCGGCTGCGTCTCGCCCGCGATCGTCCAGCCGATCCCCTGCTCTGCCGCCACTGCGGTTGCCAGCAGGCGCTCGCCGCAGCGGGCGGCGAGGTCCAGGATCGCGGCCGACGGGCGATGCTCGTAGAGCTCGAGGAGAGCGGCCGCGGCCCCGGCCGAGCCGCCGATGAGGTCGAAGGCGGTGTCGCTCTCGATGGTCTGCGCCCGCAGCAGCGTCAGCTTTTCCGCGGCTTCCAGCAGCTCGGGCTCGCGCCACAGGGCGCCGAGCTGGGTGAGGGCGTAGACGAGGCCCCCCCAGCCGCTGTAGGCACCGGCGAAGAGTTGCATCGCGGGCTCGGCCTCGCTGCGCTGCCGGGCGGTGTGGAGCGCCTGGCGGGCGAGGCGCTCGTAGCGCTCTTCCCCGGTGAGGCTGGCGAGATGGGCGAGGAAGAGGGCGATGCCGCTGAGGCCGTCGTAGAGGTCGGCCGGCATGGTCTCCAGGAGCCAGCCGTCCGGACGCAGGGCGAGTTGGAACCAGGTCACGAAATCGCCCTGCACCACGGCCAACTGCTCCAGGCGGTCCCCGAGCCGGCGGGCCGCGGCGAGGAAGCGCTCGGGGGTGGCCGAGGCGCCTTCCGGCAGCTCCGGCAGGTCCGTGGCAGGCCAGAGGAGGGGCTCGCCGAGGGAGCGGGTGGCCTCGATCGAGGCTTGGACGAGCCAGCTCTGCCGCGTCAGCTCCTCCTCGGAAAAGGCCGCCAGCCGGGAGCGGACGAGGTCGAGGCCGGAGGTGGCGAAGAACCCTTCGACGGGCCGGTCTCCAGGGTGGAGTAGGGCGGTCGAGGCCGTGGTGGTCTCGAAGCGGGGGACGTCCCCTTCGGCCAGGTCGCGCCGCTCGGCTCGCACGGTCCGCCGGAAGGGAGAGTAGCCCACGGCGTCCAGCCACAGGCGGTCGTAGAGGCGATCCTGGTCGAGCGCGTTCTGCAGGTAGTCGGGATGGTGGGCCACGTGGAGGAGGTGGGCGTAGACGGCGGTGCCGCGCAGCAGGGCGCGCACCGGCAGCCCCGAAAACGGCGCGAGCGGCCCGGCCGGCGCCAGCAGCTCCTCGCGATGGCGTGCGAGCAGGCGGTACATGGCACGAAAGCCGTGCAGCACGCTCTCGCCGTGCCGCCACAGGGGGAGGGGCTCGCCGCGCAGGGTGGGGAGGTTGGGTCCGGCGGGCAGCTCCGTCTCGTGCTTGTCCCAGCGCATGCGGTCCGTGCCTTCGCCGGTGATCTTGCGCAGCTCGATCTTCTGCCCTCCCGGCGCGCCCATGCCGCTCAAGTCGAGCCCGGCCTCGGCCTCGGTGGCCCCGAAGCGGTGGGGGAGAAGGCCGCTGTTGAGCACCGTGTGGGCCGTGGGGAGATAGCCGGGGCCGCTCGCGGCCGGTGCGGTGCGGGTGGGCTGGAAAAGGGTCTCGAGATCGATCGGCACCGGGTGCTCGCCGGCCGCGATCAGGTTCTCGTGATGGAAGTCGGTGGCTTCCAGGGCGTAGAAGAGGGCCACCCAGGCTCCCTGGCGCCGGTGGAAGCGCTCGACCTCCTCCGGCGTCTCACAGGGGCGCTGGGCCACGTGCTCCACCCAGCCGTAGGTTCCCCGGTCGAGAGCCGTGGGCGTCGCGAGCGGCGGCAGGCCGGCCCCGCCCCGCTCGTTCAGCCAGGCGACGAGCGCCTGGAAGCAGCGGTCCACGGCCAGGGACTTGGGCTTGTAGACGATCCGCCCGCCCGAGGCGAAAGACAGGATCGCAACCGACCGGCCCCCGGCGTGGCGGTCGCTCAAGCCCGTTTCCACGGCGGTCAAGGCCCCCGGGTCCTCCCCCTGGAGGAGATGGCGGACGATCTCGCCGCGGTCCGCCGCGAAGCGCGCCATCATCTCCAGGCTCGTCTCCACCCACTGCGCGGCGTGGCGGCAGGCGTCGCGGGCGAGGACGGGGTAGCGCTTCAGGATCTCCAGGGCGGCGGCGGGCTGGCACAGGGTGGCGACGAAGCTCTGAAAGCGCTCCTCCGGGGTGTCGCCCGCGAGCTTCCCTTCGAAGGCGCTCGCTTGCAGCTCCAGGGCGAGGACTCGCTCGCTCGCCCACCGCAGCCGCTTGATCAGCGTGGCGAGGAGCGACGAGGCCACTCCTTCCGCGTCGAGGAGCCCGGGGGCGGTCCCCTGCAGCCCGGCAAGCACCTGCCCATAGGCGTCCTCGATCAACGGGCGCAGCAGCTCCAAAACGCCCAGCTCGCCGGTCTCCCTGCCGTCTTTGCCGTTTTTCCAGGCCTGCGCCAGCGCCTCCACCCACGGGGGGCGTCCTCCGGCCCGCCGGTGCAGGCTCTCCAGGGGCTCGGCGAGGAGGGCCCGGAAGCGCTCCGGCGTCAGGCCGTCGAGGGCGAGGCGCTCGGCGAAGAGCGGGTCGTCGAGGAGATCGGTCTCGTTGCGCCAGCGGCGTTCGTGGCGCGCCG
Organism: Thermoanaerobaculia bacterium; assembly: GCA_036275055.1. Taxonomy (GTDB): domain Bacteria; phylum Acidobacteriota; class Thermoanaerobaculia; order Multivoradales; family UBA5704; genus DATARR01. Next base: position 17,541 of record DASUEN010000062.1, on the reverse strand, counting down.
CGCGTTCGAGCCGCTCGGGGGGAGGAGCCGCGGAGACCGCATCCGGCAGGGCCGCGCGTTCCGCGAGCGTCAGGGCCGCGAGCCAGTCCGGAGCGTCGAAGATCTCGTCCATCGGGGTCCTTCAGGGTAGCGTCGAAGACGCGGGCGGACCGGCAGATCCGCCCGCAAGGAGCCCGTTTACGGGCACTGCTGGCCCGGCTTGACGCAGGAGCCGACGAAGGTGGTGCAGTCCTCGAAAACCATCTTGGTCCGCAGGCCGCCGGTGACGCTGCGCAGGGCGGAGTCGTCGACCGTTGCCATCCCGGCGGGATTCGCAGGCAGGCTTGCAAGCTCCTGCTCGGTCAGGCTGTTGCGGTACTCTTCGTCACGCCAGGCACGGACCACGTCGATCGTCTTGTGCATCGCATCCTCCAGAAGTCAGACGTCGCTGGAGCGTTCGCACTCCAGAGAGATCTGCTTATATACAACGGAACATAGGAAAAGAGAAGGGGGCTCGGCCGATCGACGATCGCGTTCGCCCCGCGCCGGAGGAGTGCTATCTTGCGCCGGGCAATTCAACCCAGGAGGGACGGGCAGATGGCGTCGGACATCGAAATCGCACAGCAGGCAAAGCTCGAGCGCATCGCCGGGGTGGCGGCGAAGCTGGGGATCCCCGAGGAGGCGCTCGAGCCCTATGGCCACACCAAGGCGAAGCTGTCGCTCGACTATGTCAACAGCCTCGCGGACCGGCCGGAGGGGAAGCTCGTCCTGGTGACGGCGATGACCCCCACGCCGGCCGGCGAGGGGAAGACGACGACCACCGTGGGGCTCGGCGACGCCTTGAACCTGTTGGGCAAGAAAGCGGCCATCTGCCTGCGCGAGCCGTCGCTCGGCCCGGTCTTCGGCATGAAAGGGGGAGCGGCGGGCGGCGGCTACGCCCAGGTCGTCCCCATGGAGGACATCAACCTCCACTTCACGGGGGATTTCAGCGCCATCGGCCTCGCCAACAACCTGCTGGCGGTGATGCTCGACAACCATGTCCACCAAGGGGGAGAGCCCGCGGTCGACGTGCGGCGGATCACCTGGAAGCGGGTGGTGGACATGAACGACCGCGCGCTGCGCGAGATCGTCGTGGGCCTGGGGGGCGTCAACAATGGTTTCCCGCGTCAGGACGGCTTCGACATCGTCGTCGCTTCCGAAGTGATGGCCATCCTCTGCCTCGCGACCTCGCTCGGCGATCTGAAGCAGCGGCTGGGCAACATCGTGGTGGCCCACACCCGCGACCGCAAGCCGGTGCGCGCCCGCGACCTCGCCGCCCACGGCGCCATGACCGTGCTGCTCAAGGACGCCATCAAGCCCAACCTGGTGCAGACGCTGGAGAACAACCCCGCCTTCATCCACGGCGGGCCGTTCGCCAACATCGCCCATGGCTGCAATTCGGTGATCGCGACGCGCACGGCGTTGAAGCTGGCGGACTACGTGGTCACCGAGGCCGGCTTCGGCGCCGATCTCGGGGCGGAGAAGTTCGTCGACATCAAGTGCCGCAAGGCGGGGCTTTCTCCCGCCGCCGCCGTGGTGGTCGCCACCGTCCGCGCCCTCAAGTTCCACGGCGGAGTGGAGCTCAAAAACCTGACTCAGGAGGACTTGGGAGCGCTGGAGAAGGGGCTCGCCAACCTCGAGCGGCACGTCGAGAACGTGGAGCGGCATTACGGCATCCCCTGCGTGGTGGCGATCAACCGCTTTTTTTCCGACACCGACGCGGAGCTGGCATTGATCGGAGCGCGCATGGCGAAGATGGGAGTGCGCTCGGCCGTGGCCAACCACTGGGCCGAAGGGGGGAAGGGCGCCGCGGACCTGGCGCGGATCGTCATCGATCTCTGTGAGCGCAGCGCGAGCGTCCGCTTCGTCTACGACGACGCCGATCCGCTGTGGGAGAAGATGGAGAAGATCGCCCACAAGATCTACCGCGCCGTGGCCGTCACCGCGGAGCCCAAGGTGAAGGAGCAGATCGCCCGGCTTCAGGAAGAGTACGGGCACTATCCCGTCTGCGTGGCCAAGACCCAGTATTCCTTCTCGACCGATCCGCAGCGCAAGGGGGCGCCCGAGGGGCACACGATCAACGTGCGCGAGGTGCGCCTCGCCGCGGGCGCCGAGTTCGTGGTGATGATCTGCGGCGACGTGATGACCATGCCCGGCCTGCCCAAAGCGCCCTCGGCGCGGCTCATCGACATCGGCGACGACGGCAAGGTGGTGGGGTTGTTCTGAAGGGGGGAGCGTCTTCGCCCGGCCAGCCCTCCACCATCAAGACCCTCATCACCCCGGCCCTCTTCTCCCAGCCTCCTCCCCGGCCGCCGGGAGAAGAGGGAGAACAGCGAGGCCGGTTCTTGGCCGCACACGATCTTCGAATTGGATGATTCAGGGCTCGCGAAATGAATCCCGGTGGCGAGACACCATCCCGTGAGAGCTTGGCGCTCTCGGGAGGAAATCATGAACGAGATTCGCAGTCCACGGCTCCTCGCCCTGCTTCTCCTCACGTTCTTCGCCACCTCCATGCCGACCAGGGCTGCGTCCTCCTGGCGGAAGATCAGCCCGGAGGGAGCATCGATTCAGACTCTCGCGGCTGCTCCCGGGAGCGCTGGCGTGGTGTACAGCGTTACCGCTCGGGGAAGTTTCTACTCGAGCTCCGACGGCGCCGGGAACTGGTCCAGCCGCCAATCTCCGCGGCTGTATCTCAGCGAGCTGGTTGTCGACCCCGTGAGATCCGAGATCCTCTATGGCGTCTCGTTTGAGGGTGTGGTCAAGTCGGTAGATGGAGGGAGATCCTGGTCCTCCCCCTTGTTCACAGGCGGAGTCTGGACCCTGAGCGTTGCCCCCTCCGCTCCGAACAACATCTATGTCTCTGGATTCAGAGCGCCTGGCGAGAACACGATTCTGAAAAGCACCGACGGGGGAGCGACCTGGGTGGACACGGGCTTCAACGAGGGCGGGGGCGCCGCCCTGGCCGTCGACCCGACCGATGCTCGTATCGTTTATTCCGGCGATTTTCGCAGCGACGACGGCGGAACCACCTGGGCGGAAGCCCTCTCCGGTCCTGACGACCCGCGCGGCGGGAAGGCAGGCATTGTCAAGCTGGTGATCGATCCCCGCCAGCCGTCGACGATCTATGGGGGGAGTTTCGGACAGGTGTTCAAGAGCACCGACCGGGGCGCGACGTGGTCGTTGGCCTGGGCCGGCCCGGAAAGCCTCGCCTTCCTCGAGGCTCTGGTAATTGACCCCATGTCCGGAGCAGTCTTTGCACTCTTCGCTGACTCCAACGGGGACGAGGTTTTTCGCAGCACGGATGGAGGTGCGAATTGGCAGCCGGTGTTCTCGCGCTTCCGCATCCAAGGCATGGCCGTTGACGGTCGATTGCCGGGGCGTCTCTACGTGGGAACCCGGGCCGGCGGGGTTTACCGGAGCGACGACGGTGGCAGCTCGTGGGTGGCGGCCAACCACGGCTTTCGTGAGCTCGGCTTCACCTCAGTGGCTGCCGACCCCCACACCCCCGGCGTGCTCTTCGCCGTCGCTGACGCGAATCCATTCGGGATCCTGGGGCTCACCCCACGGATCGTCTTCCGCAGCACCGACGGCGGCGCGACCTGGAGTTCCCCGTTTGGAAATCCGGAGTCCTCTCCCTACGTCAATGAGATGGCCAGCGATCCCAACCAGCCCGGGACCTGGTACCTGGCGCACGCAAGCGGCGTCCTGAAGACCCAGGACGGCGGGGAGAGCTGGGAGAACGCCAGCAAGGGGCTCCGATTTCCCGAGTTCGTGTACACCATCACCCTGGCACCATCCCAGCCCGAGAAACTCTATGCCCTGGGGTGGGACACCTTCCCACTCTGTGAGGGCACAGACTGTCTCAAGATTATCGTCTATCACAGTCGCGATGGCGCTGCGCAGTGGCAGGGAGCCTCGGTGCCGGGGCTGGCGCCGCGCTTCCTCCTCACTTCCCTTGCGGTGGATGCGGCGAGTCCCTCGGTGGTCTACGCGGGTGGGCCTGCGCTTTTCAAGAGTAGCGACGGCGGCGTGAGCTGGAAGAAGAGCGGACGCGGCCTGGGGGGAGGTGCGTTCGAGCTGGTGACGGACCCGTCGAAGCCGGGGGCCTTGCACGCCGTGGTCGCGCGGGCAAACGGGCACAAGGTCTTCTTGAGCCGTGACGGATCTGAGACCTGGGAGCCCGCTTCCCGGGGCCTGCCCTCCGGAGTGTTGATCTCTAAGCTCACTCCCGACGCGACGACTCCTGGGACCGTCTACGCCGCCACTTCTCGGGGCCTCTACGTCACGAGGAACCGGGGGAAGCTCTGGACCGCAATGAACGATGGGCTGGGGGACCTCCCCGTCTGGACCGTGGCCCTCGACCCCCTGCGGCCGGGAGTCGTCTATGCGGGCCGGCCGGATGGGCTCTTCGTGTTTTCGGAGGACCCCGCGGGGCACTGAAGAACTGTCCGCGGGGCCTCAGCACAGTGGGCGTCTTCCCTCCGCCCAAAACCCTCATCACCCCGGCCCTCTTTTCCCAGCCTCCCCCCTGGCCGCCGGGAGAAGAGGGAGCTCCGCCCAAGACCGGTTCGGCCAGTTCTTGCCTGGGAGCGCTGGCGTCCCGCCGGCTTGGAGACGCTCCGCGGGGCGTCTCCAGTATCGGAGAAAACTGTCCGGTCCGCATTGAGGGGAATCCCCGGCGACGCCTCCCACCGGGCCAACGGCCTGGGACACCCTGGATAGGCTGTCGCGCCCGGCCGGAGTTATACTGGCGTACGCCAAGTCGAGGGAACCGTGCCAAGAAAGGTCAGAGAACTGGTTCGGGATCTGCTCGACGCCGACTTCCACGAAATTTCAGGAGGTGGGAAAGGATCGCATCGCAAGTTTACGCATGACCGGTATCCTGGCGCGGTCACCGTTAGCGGACACCCCGGCGATGACGCGAAACCCTATCAGGAGCGGCAAGTCAGGCAAGCGATCGAGGAGGTTCAAGAATGAAGCTGAGTGATCGATACCACAAGTGGGTCGAATGGAGCGAGGAAGATGCGACCTACCTCGGCAAGTGTCCCGATCTGATCACGGGTATCCACGGGGATGATCCTGTGAAGCTCTACTCCGAGCTCCACGAGGTTGTCGAAGACGTCATCGGCCACTTTGAGGCCGAAGGCCGAAGTCTTCCTGCTCCCCGCGTCCGGCCGATGCAAGAGGTCGCCTGAGCGCGTAAGGCTTCCTCTTCTCCCGCCCGCGGGGCGGGAGAAGAGGGCCACCCTCTCAGCAGAGACAGGTAATCTCGTTGTTGCCCGTCGGGGGAGGCGGGCAGCTCTTGGAGGCGTTGCAGGTACTGCAGCATTGCGCGGCGCAGGAGTTTTGGGTGTTGATCGCGCCCGCCACCTCTCCGAGCGGGGCATCCCCGAGTTGAAGAAGGGTTTCGCGGTGGAGGTTCAAACGCTTGGCGATCTTTTTCCGCATGGTTAGGTCTCCTTAGCAGACGTCGGTGCCGGTGGGGCAGAACAGAGAGCAGGGTGTGGTTGGCGGAACGCAACTGTCGGACCGGGCGCAGCACGTGCCCCCGCACGTGTTCCCGACCGTGGCGGCGCCAGCGGCGTTGAGCAACTCGTCCTCCAGCTTGTGGAGGGTCTCGCGGTGAAGCTCAAGCCGCTTCGACAGCCTCTTCTTCTTCATGGCACTCTCCTTTCTGGGAAGCTACGGGCGATCATAGTAAATATCGTCGACCAGGTTGTCCTCTTTGGTAAGTCATGGAGCTCTGCAAGCTATAGTTCGTCATACTCGGCGACATCGTCCGCCTGGGCCTTGGAAGGAGAAGGGTAGAGGCCGGGATCGTGCAATCCCAAGAAGATCGCCGCCGGGGCGGCTGCGATGTTGTTCTGGATCTCCTGCATCCAGCGGTCTCCCGGGTCGATCTGGTGCTCGTCCATCCAGACCCGGACGTCGCGCGCCTCCAGGGCGTCACGGACAGCACGGACGGTCTCCTGATCCTTCCGGTTGTAGCTGAAAAAGACGTCGAAGGTCTCGGTGACGGGCAGGGCGGCTCCTCCTGATCGGGAAAGCTGTGTCAGTTTACCAGGCCCTGTGGTGGCTGGCGCTCGACCCGTGAGTCCCGGCGCTTGATCCAAGGGTCGCGGCGCGGGACCCACGGGTCGGGAGTCTTGACCCGTGGGTCGGAGAGCTTGACCCAAGGGTCAGAGAGCGTGACCGGCGGGTCAGGAGTCTTCGGGAGCCTTGACCCATGGGGCGCGGCGTCTGACCCGCGGGTCGCGACGTGTGATCCACGGATCGGGAGTCTCGACCCCAGGGTCGCGTGCCTCGACCCACGGGTCACGCCACGGAAACTTGGGGTCCCGCGTCCCGGATCACGGGGCAGCTCAGCCGCCCCTCGGGTCGCGTCACACGACCCTGGCAGCCCGCAGCGGCCAGGCGGCGCGCGCTTCCCTGACCCTCGGGTCCACCTACGGAAACCTACCCGCAGAGCCCGTACGAGCAGTGACCGTAGAGCTGGCAGCACTCGTCGCTCACGCAGACGCACCAGCACTGGCAGCCGCTCCACTCGTAGAGCTCCGGGCAGGGTAGCACGTCGCAGTCTCCCTGGGAGGATCTGGCCGCGCCCGCAAAGGTCGTCAAGGCCACCAGCAGGATCGGGGCGACGAGCTTGAGCATCTTTGCTTTCGACATGGGATCTCCTTTGGCTCGCAGTGACGCGGGTGAGAGTATCACTTCAAGTTCAGGATCGTTCAGCCGCCGGGGCTCGCGATGCGGAGTAGACTTCGCCTCCATGGCCGCCGCTCACCGCGCGAAGGGACGTCTTTACGCTCCCTGGATTGCGCTTCCCTTCGCCGCCGCCCTGGCGACGTGGGCGGCGCGGCTCGCGGGGGCCAATGCCACCACGGCGGGCTTCGCCTATCTGCTGCTCGTGCTGGGCCTGGCGACGTGGGGCGGATGGGCGGTGGGGGCCGCGGCATCGGTGGCGGCCATGCTGTGCTTCAATTTCTTCTTCCTTCCGCCCTATGGCACGCTGACCATTCAGGACCCTTCCAACTGGGCGGCTCTCGCCACCTTCCTGATTGCCTCCACCGTGGCCAGCCGGCTGGTGGCCACGGCCCGCCGCCGGGCGGAGGAAGCCCAGAGCCGGCAGCGGGAGGTGGAGATCCTCTACGACCTCTGCTTCGGCCTCTTCGCGGCGAGTCAACGGCCCGGAGTCCTCGGCGAAGCCGCGGCGCGGACGCTCCGGGCCATCGGCGCCGGGGCCGGGGAGCTCTACCTGACGGGCCAGAAGGAGCGGGTCAGCACCTTCGGCACGGAGCGCCTGGAGGCCGATGCGGGTCTCGTGGAGCGAGCCTTGACCACCCGGGAGATGGCCGAAAGCGGCGGCGTCCTGTACCTCCCCCTCCACGTCGGCGGCACGGCGAACGGCGTCCTCGTGGCGCGTGGCCCCATGGCGCCACAGGCGGTGCTGGACTCCGCCGGCCGCCTCCTCGCCCTCGCCATCGAGCGCGAGCGCCTGCTCGGCGAGGCCGCCCACCTGGAGGCGGTGCGGGAGAGCGACACCCTGAAGACTTCGCTGCTGCGGGCCGTTTCCCACGATCTGCGCACTCCACTCACCGCCATGCGCATGGAGATCGAGAGCCTCGAAGGGCGGCTCGCGGGCCAGCCGGAGGCGCTCGCCAGCCTCGCCGGGCTCTCCCTCGGGGAGGAACGGCTCTCCCGCCGCATCGACAACCTTCTGGCCCTGGCGCGTCTGGAGGCGGGGGTGGCCCGTCCTCGCCCGGAGCCGGTGCTCCCTTCCTCTCTCTTTCGTTCGGCGCGCGAGAGCCTGTCGCTGATCCTTGCCAGCCGTGCCGTGGAGGTCCGGATCGAGCCACACTGCCCGGAGGTCTGGGCCGATCCGTCGCTCCTCTTGGAGACGCTGGTCAACCTGCTGGAGAACGGGGCGCGGGCGGCCCCTCCGGACCGGCCCCTGGGGCTGGCTGCCGGCCGCGATCCGGAGGACCGGAAGCAGGTGGTGTTGGAGGTGCTGGATCGCGGTCCAGGGCTCCCCCCGGGGGTCAAGCGGATGCTCCAGGGAGCACGGGATCTCCGGCGGACCGGGGACGACGCCGCGGGCGACAGCGCCTCGGGAGGGCTCGGTCTCCAGATCGCCCGCGGCCTGACGGAGGCCAACGGCGGCACCTTGACGCTCCTCGACCGGCCTGGAGGGGGTACCATCGCGAGGCAGATCCTGCCGGCGGCTCCGGAGCCGCCCCTACCCGAGGAGGCAGAGCCATGACGCGAGCGACCCCGCTGGTGCTGGTGGTGGACGACGACGCCTCGATCCGCGTGACCTTGAGCCGCGAGCTCGCCGCGGCCGGTTACGACACGGTGGCCGCTGCCGACGGCTTGGAGGGGAAGGCGCGGTTCGAGGAGCTGCGTCCTGACCTGGTGATCACCGATCTCGCCATGCCGCGCGCGGATGGCATGTCCGTGATCTCCGCCGTGCGCCGCATCGATCGCACGCCAGTGATCGTCCTCTCGGTGCGCGGTGAGGAGGAGGACAAGGTGCGGGCGCTCGATCGCGGTGCGGACGATTACGTCACCAAGCCCTTTTCGCTGCGCGAGCTGCTGGCGCGGGTGCGCACGCAGCTTCGCCGGGCTGCGGCAGGGCCGGCGACGGACGTGCTCCGTTTCCCGGGGTTGGAGATCGATCGCGCCCGCCGCACCGTGGTGCGCGACGGTCAGGACGTGCGGCTCACTCCCACCGAGCTCGCCATCCTCGAGCTGCTGGCCGCGCAAGCCGGGCGGCCGGTGACCCTGCGTCAGATCATCGCCACGGTCTGGAAGGGCGCTCCCGCCACCACCGTCGATACCGTGCGCGTCCACGTCGGCTCGCTGCGTCGCAAGCTGGAGCCCGACTCGGCGAATCCCAGGTATATTGGGACGGAGCCATGGGTGGGATATCGGTTTCTGGCGGAGCCGGAATAGCTCCGTGATACGCTAGAATAGGACCGAGGAGCCTGGGACATGTTCGAAAAAGAGATCGCTGTCTACTCCAAAATCAAAAGCAAGCTGCCGCTTGGTCAGTTTGTCCTGATCCATGGCGACGAATTGATCGGGGTCTTCGCCACCGACGCCGAGGCTGTCACAGCAGGTGCTCGCCGGTTCGGGCTGGAGCCTTATCTGGTGCGGCAGGTTCGTAGCGAGGAGTCGGCCATTTCGAATCCCGCGCTCAGCCTGGGGATCTTGCGTGCCTCTTCTACATATTGAGCCAAGAACTGAGGTCATTGGCCCGGACGGCAAGCCACGGGTATTGCCGCCCTCGCACGCACTCCAGTGGCAGGGTCCAACCGCTCAGGTCGCTTTGCACTTTCCCGCGTCCGTAGCGCAGGAGTTGGCCAATCGCGGCGAGAAGCTGGCCCCTCCGATTGTTGGGGAAGCGCTGATTGATACCGGGGCGAACGTCTCGTGCATTGACATCGAAGCAGCCACCGAGCTCGGGCTCAAACCCATTGATGTAACCAAGATGCATTCGGCCTCTCACTCGGATCACGAGGTTCCTGTCTATTATGCCTCTCTGGAGATCCTGGGCATGGGGGCGCGATTTGAGCTGAGGTCGATGGGGGGCGCACTCAAGGCGCAGAACCTGATTGCCTTGATCGGACGCGATGCACTGGCCGGCACTGTACTCTTCTACGACGGCCCGACCGGCCAAACGACGTTGGTCCTCGTCTGAAGCGTTCTATGGAAACCCGCCTCGCCTTCATCGGCTCCGGAATCATGGCGGAGGTCATGATCCGCGGCCTGCTGACCCACGAGTTGGCGTCTCCCGACCGCATCTGGGCCGCCGGTCCACGGCTGGAGCGGGCGGAGCAACTCGCGCGGGACTACGGCGTCCACGGCACGACGGACAACGTCGAGGCGATCGCGGAGGCCGATCTGATCGTCCTTGCCGTGAAGCCGGGGACGCTCGCCAAGGTCTTGCGGCAGATCCGTGGCGCCCTGCGGCCGGAGCACGTCGTGGTCTCGATCGTCGCCGGTGCGCGCACTGCCGCCATTGCCGGGGCCTTGGGGCGTCCCGCGGTCGTTCGCTGCGTCCCCAACCTGCCGTGCCGCGTCGGCCGCGGCCTGACGATCTGGACGGCGACGCCTGAGGTCCCCGCAGAGGCGCGGGAGACCGTGCGGAGCCTGCTGCGGACGCTGGGTCGCGAGGTCTATTTTCCTGACGAAGACCAAGTCGACCGGGCCACCGCCGCCTACGGCACCGGCCCGGCGCTGCTCGCCCAATTCGTGAAAGCGCTGGAGGACGCCGCCGTTTTCCTCGGCGAGCCGCGGAGCCTCGCCCGCGAGATGCTCCTGGAGACGATCCTCGGCACCGCCGCGATGATGCTCGCCTCCAGATGTCCGCCCACCGAGCTGATCGACGAGGTGACCTCGCCCGGGGGAATCACCTCGCGCGCCCTCCACGCCTTGAACCAGGGACGCTTCCCCGTGACGCTCAACGAAGCGATTCAGGCGGCCTACGGCCGGACGCTCGAAACCGGCGATCAGCTCGACGCGCAGTTGCGGAAGGGTTCTTCGTAGTTCGTCTCCTTCCTCTGCTATCCTCTGAGAAAGTCCATTTTGAGCCCTGAGGCTGGAGGTCTCCACATGGTGGCCGAGGCAGAGAGTCGATCCGCCGTACGACGGGAGACGGAGTTTCCTTACGCAGGGCGCCTGGTCCTGACCGTTGTGTTGCTGGCCGTCTACTACGTCATGCACAAGATTCCCCTGCCGTTCGTTCAGGGGGAGATCCCCTGGTCATCCGCGTACAGCGCCCAGGCCAACGTCCTGGCGCTGGGGATCACTCCTCTGATCGGCGGCTTCATCGTGATCGAGCTGTTTTCCCTGATGACTTCGAAGGGGCGCGAGCTGCGGGCTGGAGGCGCCGCAGGGCGGGCTCGGCTCAATCGGGTGGCGCTGATCGCGAGCCTCGTCATCGCCGCGTTCCAGGGCTGGGGAATCGCGAGTCTGCTGGAATACCTTTCCTATTCGGGCAGGATGTCGATCGTGGATTCTCCAGGGCCTGCGTTCACGTTCTTCACGATTTTGACCTTGACCGCCGCGACGGCCATGACGTTCGGCTTCGGGCAGCTCCTCTCCGCCTATGGCATCGGCAACGGTTTCGCGCTGATCACGCTGCTCAATATCGGCAGCGTCGCCGTGAGCCTGGTGGGCGGTGACCTCCGGGTGCTCGGAACCTGGCTGCCCGACGCCGCCATCGTCTTGGGGTTGGCCGTGCTGGCGTACCTCTTCATTCGCAGCGGCGAGAACAAGTTGATCCCGGCCTTTCCGCAGGGCGTCTTAGCCGTGCAGTGGAGCTCCCGGATCGTTTTCTATGCCTTGCGAATAGGCGTTCTCGGCGAGCTCTTCTTGCGCGGCTCGCCGGTTTGGCGCATCGGGGCGGAGCTGATCGTGATTGCGCTCCTTTCCTGGCTGACCTATCACTGGTTCAGCAGCCGCCCTCGCCTGGAGGCGAATCTCTCCGAGCCAGCGGAAGACCTGGACGATCTCGCGGCGGTCTTGAAACGCAGGGCCTTCGTCGCCACCGGAGTTCTGCTGGCCGGCGCCGCCGCCGGCTTGGTTTGGGGAGCTTCTGGGGCCAGTCCGGTTACGGACATATTCGGCTTTTCGGCCGTCGTCTCCGCGGTCGCGATCGGCTTGGACCTGTACGACCAGCTCCGGTTCCATCGGCGGCACGGCCAGGGGGCGCTCCTGACGCAGCTCGACAACGTGTATTTCTCCTATTTCCTGGAGCAGAGGCTGCAAGAGGCGGAGATCCCGGCCCTGGCGCGCGGTCATCATTTCCGGTCGTTGCTTTTCTTCTTCGGCGCGCTGTACAAGATCGACGTCTTCGTCCCCACCGACCAGCTCGATCGTGCCCGCGGAGTGCTGGCGGATTTGGAGATGGCGCGGGAGGTGCGGGTGTTCTAGACGCTGCCGGCGAAGTCCACTAAAATCCGCCACGTGCGAAACCGAAAACCCGGAGGTAACCTCATGCGCCGGCTCGTAATCCCGTGGCTCCTCGCCCTTTCAGCCGTCCTCCGGCTCCCGGCTTCCGCGGCCAGCCCGGCCGGCGAGGTGGGGGAGGTGGCCTTCGCCAATTCCGGTGCGCCGGCGGCCCAGGAGCCGTTCCTGCGCGGGCTCGCGCTGCTCCACAACTTCGAGTACTCCGACGCGGCGGAGCAGTTCCGCAAGGCGCAAGCCGCCGATCCGGGCTTCGCCATGGCCTACTGGGGTGAGGCCATGACGTTCACCCATCCCGTGTGGATGCAGCAGGACGCCGATGCGGCCCGCGCCGTGCTGGGCCGGCTCGGCGCCACGGCCGAGGCGCGCTTGGCGAAGGCCAAGACGGAGCGGGAGAAGGATTATCTGCGCGCTGTCGAAATCCTCTACGGAAACGGCACCAAGGAGGAGCGCGACTTCCTCTTCGCCGATGCCATGGCCGCGCTCCACCAGCGCTATCCGGACGACGTGGAGGCCACCGCCTTCTATGCCCTCTCCCTCCTCGGCACCGCACATCAGGGGCGCGACTTCGCCATCTACATGCGCTCGGCGGCTCTGCTCGAAGAGGTTTTCCCCACCCACCAACGTCATCCCGGCGTGCTGCATTACCTGATCCATTCGTACGACGATCCGATCCACGCTCCGCTCGGCGTGCGCGCGGCGCGGCTCTACGGTGCGGTGGCGCCCAACGCCGGCCACGCCCTGCACATGACTTCTCACATTTTCGTCGCCCTCGGCCTGTGGGACGACGTCATCGCCGCCAACGAGCGCGCCATGGCCGTCGTCAACCGCCAGCGCGCCGAGCAGAAGAAGCCGCCGATGACCTGCGGCCACTACGTCTCCTGGCTGCACTACGCCCTCTTGCAGGAGCGCCGGCTCGGCGAAGCGAAAGGCCAGCTCGACGCCTGCCGGCAGATGGCGGCAGGGCTCGTGGCGCAGAAAACCCCGGGACCGGAGGACGGAGGGCGCGTCGAGGCCTACGTCCAGATGCGTCTTTTCCAGGGGATCGAAACCGGGCGCTGGGACGCCGCGGACGCCCTCGCTCTCCCTGAAGGGCGCTACGCCGACGCCCAATTCACCCAGGCTTACGCCGAGGCCCTCGCCGCCTCGACAGGGGACGCCGACGCCTTCCACGCTGCCGCGGCGCGCCTTCGTGAGCGGCAGCGGGAGGTGCTGGCGCGCCTCGCGGGGGAAAAGAAAGCAAATCCCGCCAGCCGCCAATATGCCGAGATCGTGGTGCGGCAGATCGACGCCCTCGAGCGCCTGCGGGAGGGGAAGAAAGACGAGGGGATCGCCCTGCTGCGCCAGGCGGCGGACGAGGAAAATGGCATGGCGCTGGAATTCGGTCCGCCGGTCATCGAGAAGCCCAGCTTCGAGCTGCTGGGCGAGCAGCTCTTGGCCCTGGGCCGCACCGCCGAGGCCGAGCAAGCCTTCGAGGCCGGCCTCGCCCGCGCTCCGGGGCGCACGCAGTTGCTCCAGGGGCTCCTGCGCGCCCAGCAGGCCCAAGGCCACGTCGCTCCTGCCGAGCAAACGCGAGCCCAGCTTCAGAGATACGTCCGCACGGCTGCGGGGACGCGGTAGTGCCTCAGGCGTTAACGTTGCCTGCGAGGGCCCCCGCCCAAGACCCTCACCCCTGCCCCTTTCCCGACCGCCCCATCCCCCTCCCCGGGAGAGGGGTACCTGGCCGAACCGTTTTTGCTGTTGGGTGGGGGCTCCCTCTTCTCCCGGTGAGGGGGATGTAGGGGGTCGGGAGAAGAGGGCCGGGGTGATGAGGGTCTTGGGTGGGGGCGCCCGGGGACGCGGTAGCGCCTACGCGGTAGTGCCCCAGCCGGCCGCTTTCGCATATACTCCGGGCCTCTACAGGAGGAATGCCCTATGAGAAAGCATGCGAAGCGGCTGACCCTTCATCGCGAGACCCTCCGTTCTCTGACTGGCGAGCACCTCCACGACGTCGACGGAGGACGCTTCGTGACCCAGAACTGTCCCTGCACCCGCACCTGCGACTCCTGCAGCCCCTGCACCCTCGGCCAGAGCTGCGTCACCGGCAACCTCGACTGCGAGGGATAGCGCAGACCGTGCCGCCCGGGATTGAAAACAGCTTCGATCCCGGGCGAGCTTTCCCTCCATCCCGGCCGGCGACTCCGCGCCCGGCCGCCAATCTTTAGCACTTATTTCGGACTTCTTCCGGACTTCCTTGCCCGCGGCGGCCGACACTGGCTGCCATGGACACGAACGCACCGATCCAACCTTCAGGCCTTGGGCTGCGCACCAAGCTCTCACTGGGCTTCGTGCTGCTGCTCGCGATCCTGATCGCCGTGGGAGTGCAGAGCATCTCGCTGCTCGACGATCTCGGCGGCTCGATCGACGTCATTCTGCGCGAGAACTACAAGAGCGTCATCGCCAGCGAGCAAATGAAGGAGGCCCTCGAGAGGATGGACAGCGGCGCCCTCTTCGCCCTGGCCGGCGAGCCGCAGCAGGGGCTTGCGATCGCCGGGCAGAACCGCCCCCGCTTCGCCGCGGCCCTGGAGACGGAGCTCGGCAACGTCACCCTGCCCGGCGAAGGGGAGCGGGCGCAGCGCCTGAAGCAGCTTTACACCTCCTATCTGCCGGTGCTCGATCGGGTGCTGGATCCGAACGTCCCCGTGGAGGAGAGGCGCGGCCTGTATTTCCGCCAGCTCTTCCCGGTCTTCCAGCAGATCAAAGCGACCGCCGACGAGGTCCTGAATCTCAACCAGCAGAACATGGTGGAGGCCAACGATCGCGCCCGCAAGCTCGCGAAGGACGCCAGCCGCGAGATGGCCCTACTGCTGTTGGCCGGCACCGCCGTCGCGGGCTTGGGGATTCTCTTCCTTTCCCGCGCCATGCTGGGGCCGCTGGAGCGGCTCACCCAGGCGGCGGGGGAGATCGAGAAAGGCCATCTCGACCTCACCGTTCCCGTCACCTCGCAGGACGAGCTCGGCCAGCTCGCGGCCGCCTTCAATTCCATGGCCAGCGGTCTCAAAGAGCTGCGGGAAACCGACCAGGCCCGCCTGCTGCGCGCCCGGCGGATCTCGCAGGCCGCCATCGACAAGCTCCCGGAGGCGGTGGCCGTGGTCTCGCCGGATCGCAAGGTCGAGCTCGCCAACCAGGCTGCGACCGCGCAATTCGCCCTCTGGCCGGAGGAGCCGCTCCCCGAGCAGCACCGTGATTGGCTCGTCCCCCTTCTCGAACGGATCGAAAAGGGGCTTCTCCCCAAGATGGGCCTGGAGGCCTCCATCCGGCTCTCTCTCGAAGGCCGTGAACGGGTCTTCCTGCCGCATGGCGCGGTCCTGAGCAGCGGTCAGGGGAGCCCCGAGGCCTTGGTGCTGGTGCTTCAGGACGTCACGGACCGGCTCCGTAACAGCGAGGTCCATACGGATCTCTTGGCCAATGCGGCTCACGATCTCGAAAAAGCGATCGATCCCCTCGATATCGATCGTATCCGGGGGATCGCCGCGAGCCTCCAGGGCATGTCGCGCCTGGAGGAGAGCCGGCAGCAGCTCCACCTGGAGCCGATTCCGCCAGGGGACCTGAGCGAGGCCGCGGTGCGCGAGATCGCTCCCCGCTACGAGGAGAAGCAGGTGAAGCTGACGGCGGAGGTGAGCCCGCAAGCTCCCCGCGTGCTCGCCGATCCCGAACGGGCCAAGCTGCTGCTGCCGGCCCTGCTGCGCAACGCCCTTACCCACACGCCGGCCGGCGGTGCGGTGACGGTGCGGGTCGAGCCGTGGGAAGGCCGCGCCCGCTTCACCGTGACCGATACCGGCAGCGGCGTGCCCGCGGCATACCGGGAGGCCATCTTCGAGCCTCTCTACCAGGTGCCGGGAACCCAGGACCTGGGGAGCGTCGGCCTCGGCCTCACCGTCTCCCGCAACGTCGTGCAGGCGCACGGCGGCGAAATCCATTGCGAGAGTGAAGAGGGCCGGGGAGCCACCTTCTGGTTCACGCTCCCGGCGGCCGTTGGTGGCTGACGAAAGGTAATCACGACCATGCCAACTGAAATCGTCGTAACCCGCAAACACTTGTTTTGGGCGCTGGCCTTCGTGCTGCTGCTTGCCCTGGCGGCGAGTGGCGCCCGTGCTCAGGAGCCCGTTGCCCCGTCCCCGATCAATACCGACCGCCCGGGTATCCTGTTGAGCAGCGTGACCGTGGGGCGAGGTGTGCTGCAGACGGAGTGGGGGATCCCTGCCGTGACCGTGACCGACGAGGGCGGCACGAAGATCCGCTCCACCAGCCTCTTCGGCCTCGTCCGCTACGGCCTCACCAAAGACTTCGAGCTGCGGCTCGACAGCCCGGTCTACACCGAGACCCGCGTCACCTCTCGCGGCTTCCGCTTCACCGATCACGGTTTCGGCGACGTCGAGGTGGGCGCCAAGTGGCACCTGTGCGACAACGCGGGAGCCCGCCCCTCCTTCGCGCTGATCCCTTCCGTGATCGTACCGGTGGGGGAGAAAGGTTTTTCCGTGGAGCGGCCGGCCTATCAAATCAGTGCGATGGCCGAATGGAGCTTCGCCAAGGATTGGACCGCGGGCGCGTTTGCCGTCTATCTGAACGGTCCCGAAGATCGCGGCCGTTATGGCCAGGAGACCTTCGCGGTGTCGCTCAGCCGCACGCTGCCGTCCCCGAAATGGTCTGCCTACGGCGAGGCCGTCTACGTCGTCACCGGCCTCGCGGGAGCGGGCGATACGTCGCTGCTGGGAGGCGGCGTCAAATACCTGGTTTCGAACGACGTGCAGCTCGACGCGAGCTTCGACCGCGGCCTGACGTCCGATTCTCCCGACTGGCTCTACGGCTTCGGCCTGTCGGTGCGCTTCTAAGGAGGGTGATCCATGGACTTCGCCTACCTCGCTCTGACCCTCGGCTTCTTCGCACTTTCCTGGGGCTTCGTGCGCCTGTGCTCCGCGCTGGAGCCGGTGCAGGAGGAACGGAAATGAGCTGGCTCTACGTCCTCGGGCTCGTGGTGACGGTGCTTTTGACCGTTTACCTTTTCGTGGCTCTGCTCAAACCAGAGCGCTTCTGAGGGATACCGATGACGACCAACGGATTGCTGCAAATCGCCCTCTTCGCCGGGCTCCTGCTGGCACTGACCAAGCCGCTCGGCACCTACATGGCACGGGTCTACGAAGGGAAGCCTTTCTTCCTCGACCGCGTCCTCGGCCCTTTCGAGCGGCTGATCTACAAGCTCACCGGCGTGCGTCCCGAGGAGGAGATGGAGTGGAAGACCTACGCCCTCGCCGTGCTCCTGTTTTCCGCCGTGGGCATGATCGTGCTCTACCTCCAGCAGCGGGTGCAGGGATGGCTGCCCTTCAACCCGCAGAAATTCGGCGCCGTCTCTCCCGACTCCTCGCTCAACACCGCCGCCAGCTTCACCACCAACACCAACTGGCAGGCGTACGTGGGCGAGACCACCATGAGCTATCTGACACAGATGGCGGGGCTCGCCGTGCACAACTTCACGTCCGCGGCCACGGGGATGGCCATCCTCGTCGCCTTCATCCG
>DASUEN010000061.1:0-40977 GCA_036275055.1 Thermoanaerobaculia bacterium | reverse complement strand
CGACGCTCTATGTATGGAACACCGCTCTGGGGAGCCTGAACGCTCTCGGTGACGTCGATTTCATCGACAATCCCCATTCCAAAGTGGGCTATGCAGTGGTCAACGGCCTCCTCTTCTTCTCCGGCGACGACTACCTGTGGGTCAGCGATGGGGCGAAGGCCGGCACGCACCAGGTTCTCGATGCCTCGGGCTTCCCCCTGGGACTGCCTTACGGAATCCAGGCCTTCGCCGGCGGCGTCTACTGCACGGCATCCAGCGGTATCTATCAGACCGACGGCACGCAAGCCGGGACCTTGCGCGTGTTGAGCCTGTTCGAGCCGAATGACTTCGAGCCCCACGAGCTCGTCGCCGCGGGGCCGCGTCTCTTCTTCCGCAAATGGGACCCGGCTATCGGCACCGAGCTGTGGGCACTGGAGGCGAACTAGTCGAGCTCGAACAGTAGCACGGCCTCGCACGTAGAGACGTCGCTGCCGGTCTTGGCCACCCGGCGACTGGCGAGCGGGGAGCTACGTCTTGGCTACCCCGGAAAGCAGCGCGAAAGCCACCTCGTCCTTGGTGATGTCGCTGTGCCCCTTGATGAACTCGTCGGCGTTCAGGTTGTAGACGCGGCTCGCGAAGGGATACTTCGTCCCGACGGGACCGAGGTCGCGGGTGGCGGTATCCAACTCGGTGCCGGCCGCGAGGTGCTGGGCACCGTTGCGCCCCATGCCACCATAAGGATCGTCCTTGTCGCCCAAGGCGGAGGCGACGTCGTGCGTGATGCGGGAGCCGAGGGGATAGGCGATGCCTACGGCGAGGTCGTTCTTGGTGTAGGTGATCAAAATCGGCCCGGAGACTTTGCGCTGCGGAGCGAGCACGGCGCGGAAGAAGCCGTCGTGCACGCCGTCGAAACGCGCCGCGAGGCCGTTGTGCGAGTAGGCGGCTTGGAGCAATGTGAGCGTCGAGGGAGGTACCGCCGGGCCCAGGGCATCAGCCGTCGCGGTCACCAGCCGGCCGCCGAAGCTGTGGCCTACGAGGTGGAGCTTCACGTCCGGCAGCTTCCCATGAACCTGCCGCAGGACCTCCGCCACTCCGGTCTTGCCCACGAGCCCGGCCCGCTGCTTCATCTCGTAGTAGGTGAAGTAGTTGAGCAGCCGGTTGGCTCCCGCCTTGATGCCTTTGAAGAAGTCGCCCAGCCCGGCGGCACCGCCGTCGAGATCGCCAACGCCGAAGTCCCCCCCTCCCATCGCAGCCGCGCCGCCCACGTCACCCGTGTCAGGGAGCAGCGGCGGCTCGACGGGCTCGGCGAGAGAGCGCAAAAGCTCGCCGGGATCGTCCGCGAAGAACTCCACCGAGGCATCGTCAGGGTGCTGGTCGTCCGGCGAAACGAGCGAACGCAACAACTCCACGAAACGGCGCTGGGCTTCGGGGTCGGTCTCCAGCGCGGAAACCAGTCCCTTGGCTTGATCGAGGGTCTGCGTTCGCGCCGGATCCTCGCCTACCCCTCCGAGCTGTTGCGGATCTTTCTTGAGCTCGTCGAGACGGACCTTCAAGGCCTGGGCGTCGAGGGAGCCATCATCCAGCGCGGCGGCCCCACCGGGAATGAGCTCCTTGTCGGTGAACTTTTTGGAAGGCCAGAAAACTTTGATGGCCGCCAGGTTGCGGCCCGGACAGGCCGCAGCCTGCTGCGCTTCCAGCCGCGCCAGCAACCGTGCATAGAGGTCGCGCGCATCGGCAATATTATTGTTCCATCCGTGGGAGATCACCAGCAGATCCTTGGCGCCGGCTGCCTGGACGCCGGAGATCGCCGCCTCGACCTGGCCGGGATCGACCACTTTGCCTTGCTTGTCGAACTCGATCTCGAACGATGGAATGCTCATGGCTCGCTCCTTGCGAAAGACCGCGACCGGATCTCCGGTCAGACGGACTGGATGGCCCTCATCAGGTCGACGAGACCGCAGCCCTCGAAGTAGCGCTCTCGCCCCAGGGAGATGGCACTCTCGAGGAAGATGCGCTTGACCTCGAGCGGTTTGCCGATGAACTCACGGCGGATCGAGAGAAAGGCTGCAATCGCTCCGGACACGTGCGGCGCTGCCATGCTCGTGCCGGTTTCGTCGATGTAGACCGCCGCCGGCAGGCTCGCGGCAGACTGAGGAGCACCGGCGGCGGCCGCGGCGGGTGCGGCGGCATCCAGGGGATTGGCGGGTAACGTCAGCGGCGGCCCGTTCTGCGCCGTGATCTGTTCCCGGATGAACTGCAGGTTTTTGCCCGCGGCGCAGGAGGTGATGCGCTCGCCGGGAGCGACGAGATCAGGTTTGAGACGGCCATCGCCGGTCGGCCCCTTGGAGGAGAAGTACGAAACGCCATAGGTGTGAGGGGAATCCCGGTGGGTCGCGCCGACGGTGATGGCGAGAGCGGCGTTGCCCGGATCGTTGATGGTGTTCGACAACCCCACTTGTGTGGTGCGCCGCTGCTGGGCTGCCACCGTCCCGTAGCCGGTGTTGCCGGCGGCAGTCACGACGACCACCCCCGTCTGCACCAACCGGTCCACCTCGACGCAAATGGGGCTCTGTCCGCAGGCGAAGAGCTGGGCGTCGAACTCGTAGCCAACGCTCAGGTTGATGCCCTGCACCAGCATTTTCTTCGGGTTGGCGTTCAGGCTGGCGCGGATGTAGTCGAGCGCGCGCAGGACCTGGCTGGCACGGCCCTCACCCTTGTCGTCGAGCACCTTGAGGCTGATCAGGCGGCAGTGGGGAGCGACGCCGCGCAGGCGGGTGGGTTCTTCCTCTGCACTGGTGGATTCCACCAGCGAGGAGGGCAGCTCGCGCTCCTTGTCGTCGCGATTGAACTTGCGCTCGAAAACACGGCACTCGACCTTCTCCGCAGTCTCTTTGCTGAGGCCTCCGGCGATGATCCCGGCCACGTGTGTGCCATGGAGATAGCCATCGGCCAGCGCGCCGCGGCGGTGCGTTTCGACCAACTTGTCCCGGTCGGCGGCAGAGATCGAAGGGTCAGCGTCGGGATCGGGAAGATCGGGAACGGTGAAATCCCGGTGCAGGTCCGCGACCGCCGGGTCGAGCAGGGTATGGCCCGAGCCAGGCGCGAGGCCGAAGTGCGGATGGCCGGCATCGATGCCGGAGTCGAGGACCGCCCAGACGATGTCCTTGCCCGAGGCCTCGTAGGAGAGCAGCGCCGCATCCCCCTTGATGGTCGAGATCGAGCGATTGATCTGCGACGTGATCGGAAAGTCTGGCCAAATGCGATAGATCGCCCGCAGGCTGGGCTTGATCGTTCCGCCTGCATCGCGATCGCCCGGCGGCCGTTCACGGCGCTCGGCGCCGGCGTCCGCCTCGAGCTCCTCGTCGGATTCGTTCTCGTCGAGATCGATCAGGCGCTGCCATTCGTGGACAGATACCCGGCAGTGATAATACGTCTGGCCCACCCGGGTCGGCCGGCGCTCGCCCTTCGGCACCACCTGATCGTAGAGCTTGAGGAAGCGGAAATTCGCCGCGCGCAGACCTCCACGGTGCGAGACGTTGATCTCGACCATGTAATCTCCGGGCGTCGTCTCGTCCGCGGGCAGCCCCCAACACTCTCGCCGATAGGGGTCGTTCAGATGGGGAGGCGCGGCGGTACGCCCCATCATGATCCGTTGCGTCGCCGGTGAGGGGATTGGCTCCGGATCGGATGGCTGCTTCCGGGTACGGCTTTTCCGTGCCGCTTTTTCAGGTGGCTTCTCGCCTGGCTCTTGCTGGTTGCGATCCCCGGCCATCTCCGCTCTCCCTGCAAATCCCAGTATTGGTCCTCGAGGACGAGCTTGTCAACAGAGATATGAACCTATTTCTAATCCAATCGCAAGCCTATCTGCGCTACATTCAGGAGCTCGCGGCAAAGCACGGCATCGACCGCGACAGCCACGGGAGCTGCCGCTTCGTCGAGGAGTGAGCGGCCCCGGTTGCCGGACCGTGCGGGTGTGACAGACTACGCCGTCTGAAGGAGGCTCCATGAGCAAGACCGCCACACTGGAACCGCGTTTCGTCGCAATGATCGCCTCGGAGGTGGGGTGCAGGCCGCAGCAGGTGCAGGCCGCCGCCGAGCTGTTTGCGGAGGGGGCCACCGTCCCCTTCGTCGCCCGCTACCGCAAGGAGGCCACGGGTGGCCTCGAGGATCTGCAGCTCGAGACCCTGTTCAAGCGCCGGGAATACTTCCTGGAGCTCGCCGAGCGGCGGGACGCCATCCTGGAGAGCATCCGCGAGCAGGGCAAGCTCACGGAAGAGCTGGAGAAGGCCGTCCGCGCCGCTGTCACCAAGCAGGAGCTGGAGGATCTCTACCTCCCCTACAAGCCCAAGCGGCGCACCCGCGCCCAGATCGCCCGCGAGAAGGGGCTGGAGCCGCTGGCCGATGGCCTGCTGGCTCACGCCGGCTCGCGGACTCTGCCCGAGGAGCTGGCCCGCGAGTTCGTCGATGCCGAGAAGGGGGTGGAGGACGCGGACGCGGCCTTGGCCGGCGCGCGGGACATTCTGGCGGAGCGCCTTTCCGAGAACGCGGGCGAGCGGGCCGAGCTGCGGCGGGTGCTCGCCACGGAGGGGAACCTGCGCGTGCGAGTCCTGCCCGAGAAGGAGAAGGACCCGGAAGCCGCCACGTATCGCGACTACTTCGAGCACGACGAGCCGGGCCGGGACATTCCCTCCCACCGCCTGCTGGCCATCCTCCGCGGCGAGCGCGAGGGCTTCCTGATTTCGGACCTGCGGATCGACGACGAACGGGAAACCGAGCGCCTGGGCCGTTCCTGGCGGCTGCCGCTCGAAACCCCCTGCGGCCGGCAGATCGGCGTGGCCACGGCGGACGGCTACAAGCGGCTGTTGCGGCCGTCGATTACCAACGAGGTGCGCTCCGAAATGCGCGAACGGGCCGAGGCGCAGGCCATCGCCGTGTTCCGAGCCAACCTGGAGGCGCTGCTCCTGCAGGCACCGCTGGGGCAGACGGCCGTCATGGGGCTCGATCCCGGGTACCGCACGGGCTGCAAGCTGGCGGTGGTGGACGGCACCGGGCGCGTGGTGGCCACGGACGTGATCCATCCCATCCAGCCCCATGCCGACGAGGCGGGTTCGGCGAAGACGGTCGTTTCCCTGATCCAGAAGCACGGCGTTCACGCCGTGGCCGTGGGTAACGGCACGGCCAGCCGCGAAACGGAGGCCTTCGCCCGCAAGGCCGTGCAGGAGGCCGGGCTGGAGAAGGTGGTGGTCGCCATCGTCCCTGAGACGGGCGCCTCAGTTTATTCGGCGTCGGCGGTGGCCCGCGAGGAGCTGCCGACGCTCGACGTCTCGCTGCGCGGCGCGGTTTCGATCGCTCGCCGCCTGCAGGACCCGCTGGCCGAGCTGGTGAAGATCGAGCCACGCTCCATGGGGGTGGGCCAGTATCAGCACGACGTGGATCAGAAGTCGCTGGAGCGCGAGCTGGACACCGCCGTCGAGGGCGCCGTCAACCGCGTGGGAGTCGAGCTCAACACGGCTTCGGCCTCACTGCTGCGGCGGGTCTCCGGCCTCACCGAGCGCCTCGCCCACAACATCGTCCACCATCGGGACGGCAACGGCCCGTTCCCGTCGCGCAAGGCGCTCCTCAAGGTCACCGGCTTCGGCCCCAAGACGTTCGAGCTCTCCGCCGGCTTCCTGCGGGTGCGAGAGGGTGAAAACCCGCTCGATCGCACGGCCGTCCACCCCGAGCGCTACGAGGTGGTGCAGAAGATGGCCGAGGCCCTGGCCGTGCCGGTGGGGAACCTGGTGGGCAGCCCGGACCTCGTGGGCCAGCTCGACTTCAGCCGCTTCACCGACGAAGCGCACCAAGTGGGGAAATACACACTGGAGGACATCCGCGACGAGCTTCTCCGCCCCGGCCGCGATCCTCGCCCCGAGTTCAAGACTCCGGAGTGGCGGCCGGACGTGACCTCGGTCAAGGACCTTCAGCCCGGCATGGTGCTCGAAGGGCGCGTCTCGAACGTCACCAACTTCGGCGCCTTCGTGGATATCGGCGTCCATCGCGACGGCCTGGTGCACGTCTCCGAGCTGACCCACCGCTGGGTGGCGGACCCGCGGGATGCTGTCAAAGTTGGCGAGATCGTGAAGGTGAAGGTGCTCGAAGTGGACTATCAGCGCGAGCGCATCGGCCTCTCTATCAAAGCCCTGCAACAGCCGCCCGTCGAAGGCCGCCAAGCCACCGGAAGCGCCGGCCGCGGCGGGCGGCCGGATCAGCGCAACGTCCCCGGAGGCGGAGGCAAGGGGGCGCGTCCCCAGGCGAAACCGGCGCCCAAGCCGGCCGAGAAACCGGCGGCGACGGTGGCGGATTTGATGCGGAAGTTCAATCGGGGGGCGTGAGAGATGATGGCGGAGGCCAGAGAATTACACCGCAAGGGTCGTCCACAATGACGGCAGCTTCGCATCCACAAGGAGGCCCGCATGGCCAGAGTCTTCTTCGCCAAAGGCGCCCGCGGCGAGATCGTCCGCCGCATGCAGGTCCGGCTGACCGATCTGGGATTCGATACCCAGGGCACTGACGGCGTTTTCGGGCAGGACACCGCGACGGCCGTCCAAGCCTTCCAGAGAGACCAGAGGCTCGGCGCAACCGGCGAGGTGGACGACATCACTTATCAGAAGCTCATGGGCACGGCGGTGCCGCCGGCCCAGGACCGCGCGCTCGGGATTACAGCCCAGTTCGAAGGACACGGATTCACGCTCGCGCAGGGAAATTTCGACGGAGCGGGAATCACCTGGGGAATCATCGGCTTCACTCTCTCGGGCGGCGAGCTCGAGCAGCTCCTCTCGGAGATCGAGCCAGATCTGGTCCGCCAGGCTTTCGGAGCCAAGACCGATCAGCTCCTGGGCGTCTTGAAATTACCCATGAAGCAACAGATCGCCTTTGCCGATTCGATCAGCCTCGGCACCAGCAAGGCCAAGCTGGCCGAGCCCTGGCGCTCGGCCTTCCGGAAGCTTGGCGAGTTTCCGGAGGTTCAGGAAATCCAGATCCGGCACGTGGACGAGGACTACCTCCAGCCAGCCCGCCAGACGATGCAGGATTTCGGGCTGACGACGGAGCTCGGGCTGGCGCTCGCCTTCGACGTCCACGTGCAGAACGGCGGCATCAAGGCCACGGCCCGGGAACAGATCAGGAAAGATCGGGACGCCCATCCCGTGGGCGCCGAGCGCGATCTGCGGGTGATCATCGCGAACGCGGTCGCGGACAAGTCGAGCCCCGCTTTCCGGCAGGACGTCCGTGATCGCAAGCTCACGCTCGCGACCGGCGCGGGCCGCGTCCACGGCGAAATGTTCGTGTTGCGCAACTGGGGGCTGGACGACTTCCCCGCCGGGCAAGACGGTGCCAGCGCGGGCGACTTTCCCCCTCAGCTACACAAACAGCCGTAGACAGTGTCCTGAAGGAGGCGGGTCGGGTAGCACTCGAACCGCCACTTGAGGGAGATTGCCGATGGCTCGTGGCCGAACCAGCTACTTCATCGTCTCATTGCTCGCTTTCGTTGCCGGACCGGAGGTATGTTTGAGGGTACAGCCATGCCTGCCTCGGTGAGGCCTGGCATTGGTACTCCTGGGCCGATGCTCGGCCGGCGAGTCGGCAGTTGGGTGCTTGAAAGGGAGCTTGGCCAAGGGGGCATGGGCTCGGTCTTTCAAGCCCGCCACGCGTCGCTATCTACGCTGTCTGCGGTCAAGGTTCTCTCACCAGGGCTGGAGGCCGAGGAGTCGTTTCGCCAGCGCTTCCGACGTGAAGCAGAATTACAGGCGCAGCTTCGCCATCCCAACGTCGCCCGGGTTCTCGACTACCTTGAGGACAACGGCCAGTGGTTTCTCGTCGTCGAGTATCTGGATCGCGGCAGTCTGGCTGATGCTCTTTCCCAGGAGGGAGCGAAAGTGCCTCGGCAGCAGGCCGTGGCTTGGGCCCGCCAAGCGCTTGCAGGACTCGGCTATGCCCATCAAAAAGGCATCATCCATCGTGATGTGAAGCCTGCCAACTTGCTACTCAATGAAAACGGCGAAGTGGTCGTGGCAGATTTCGGGATCGCCCGGACCGACAGCGGGCCTGGCCTGACGACGACGGGGATCGCCGTCGGAACCCCTCAGTATATGAGTCCGGAGCAAATTCTCACTCCCGATCGGATCGACCGGCGAAGCGACATCTATTCGATGGGCGTCGTCCTTTATGAGCTCCTGACTGGACGGAAACCCTTCGATTCGGGCTCGCAGTTCTCGGTGCTCCAAGCCCATGTCTCGGAAAGCCCACCGCCCCTGCGAGGGATCGATCCTAGCATTTCGCCGGCACTCGAAGCGGTCGTGATGCGGGCCCTGGCCAAGAGACCCGAGGATCGTTACCCGGACTGCGATGCCCTAATTCGCGACCTCGACCGCTCGGCCAAGTTTCCGGACGACAACCAAGCTCCCGCCGCCCCGCCCGTTGGCGCCACGGTTCGTGCCGCTAGCCTGATCGATCCTACCCTGGCTCACAGTCAACCGCCGTCGGCATCCCCGGCCGAAGTCAATGCCCGCCGCCGCCGCTCGTTTCAGAGGAAGCTGGTTGCGGGCGCACTTTCAGTCCTCGGGGCCGCTGCACTCTTTGCGTTTGGGCTGTCCAGAAAAACTGATTCGGTTCCTCCAGAGCCAACACCGGTCCCCTCCCCCACACCAAGCCCGACGCCAACTCTCACGCCTACTCCGAGACCGACTCCAAGGCCAACTCCGAGACCAACTCCAAGACCAAGGCCAACTCCAACGCCAAGGCCAACTCCAACGCCGATCGTCACGCCGACTCCAACGCCGTTTCCGGCGCCGACACCAACACCGCTTCCTGTCTTGGTGCTTCCGGAGCATCCCAGGGTTGCAGTCGTAGCTGGGGGAGATCCGTTGCTCGCTGGTGCGCTCGAACAGGAAATGGAACGCCGGTTGGGCCGGCGTTTCGACGTGGCCGATGAGCACGCAGACCCGGAAGTGGATCAGATGCTCCAACGGAGTGGAGCCGGCGTTTCCCAGAAGGCCCTGGGAACACAATTGTTGCGTAGCGGCTTCCAAGTCCTCGTGCTTTTGCGCGTGGAGGAGGCGGAGCGCCGGAGGATGGAAATCCAGGGCGTTTCGGGTTCTCTCAAGGCGGCACGGATTCGAATGAACGCCTATCTCCTTCCAGCGAATCGATCGATCGGCCGAGGCTGGACCGAGTTGGTGGAATATACCGAGCTCTCGGCCTCTACCAAGGCGAAACAAGCCTTCATCGGCCCCACCGCCGATTTGATTCATGACATCGACAGCGAATGGAACCAATTGCGGGCCGCGGGACCGGCACGCTAGAGGAGACGCCCTTGATCACCGCTGCTCCAGAGGCCACCTCCATCTGCGTAGGACCTGCCACGACTCTGCTCGTCGGCCGGACCCCTGACAATGACCTGCCGATCGACCATCCGCTCATCTCGCGGCGCCATGCCCGCTTTGAGCGATCCGGAGCCCGGTGGACGGTGACCGACCTCGGTTCGACGAACGGCACTTATGTCAACGGCGCCCGTATTACGGGCCCGGCCGCTCTCAGGATTGGAGACGTAGTCGATTTCGGAGGCAGCCGCCTCGTGCTGGTCGACGAGGGCCGGTTCGAGCGCCGAGACTACAGGGGCAACACCCGCGTCGAGGCTCAAGGGGTCGCCGTCAGCGTGGGTAAGAGGCGGCTGCTCGAAGGCGTCTCTCTGACGCTGCTTCCGTCCGAGTTGGTCGGCCTCATGGGACCAAGCGGCGCGGGCAAGACGACGCTGATGACCGCGCTCAACGGTTACCAACCTCCCAGCGCAGGCCGGGTCTTGTTCAACGGCCGTGACCTCTACGACAACTTCGACTACTTCCGGCTTGGGATCGGCTACGTGCCTCAGGACGACATTCTACACGGCGAGCTCACCGTCTTCGAGGCCTTATATTACACCGCCAAGCTGCGACTCCCGGGCGATACGACTGATGAGGAGATCGGCCAGCGGATCGACCGGGTTTTGAAGCAGCTTCGAATCGCGCACATTCGCGAGTCCTTGATCGGCTCTCCAGCGCACAAAGTCGTGAGCGGCGGCGAACGCAAACGCGTGAACGTGGCGATGGAGCTGTTGACGGATCCGCCGGTGCTGTTCCTCGACGAACCGACCTCGGGTCTCTCCTCCGAGGACGCCCTGATGGTCATGCAGGTGCTGCGCGAGCTGGCCCGCGAGGGACGGACGATTCTCCTGACGATTCACCAGCCGAGCCGCGAAGTCTTTCGGCTCATGGACAACCTGGCGGTGGTCTCACGCGACGTCAAGTCCGGAGATCCTGCGCGCCTCGTGTACTACGGGCCGGCTTACCCGGAGGCGATCCGCTTCTTCAATCCGGGCTCCGAACTGCCGGCAGAGCCCTCGCCTGAAGGCGTGCTGCGCGGGCTGGCGGAACGGCCGACGGCGGAGTGGCTCAAGCGCTTTGAAGCCTCGCCTCTAAAGCATCACTTCGTCGATCAGCGAGCCGGACAGGCCAAGATCCTCGGTACGGACGAACCAGGACCTCGCAAGGCCCCTTCGGCCTTGAAGCAAACCGTCATCCTGATGCGCCGTGGACTGGTGCTGAAGACTCGGGACCTCTGGAACAGCTCGATTCTGATGGTTCAGGCCCCGATCATCGCCTTCCTTCTAGTGTTGATCTTCGGTACAGCCACGAAAGCTGATGCGGATACCAGGGTTCTCGACGAATGGCTGCGGGGCACGACGGCGAGCGTGACGGTCCTGTTCTTCATGAACATCGCAGCAGCGTGGTTCGGCTGTTCGAATGCCGCCCGTGAAATCGTTGCCGAATGGGCCGTTTTCAGCCGGGAGCGGATTGTAGGTCTACGGCTGACAGCTTATTTGGCGTCCAAGCTTGCCCTCCTCAGCGTGATCGGGCTTGTGCAATGTACGCTTCTCCTCCTCATTGTCAGGCTTGGATGCCGGATCACGGCGCCGTGGTCCTGGCTCCTTGCCGGCCTGTTTCTGAGCGCCCTGGCGGGCTCTTCGCTCGGCTTGACGCTCTCCTCCTTGGCCAAGAGCTCGGAGGTCGCGATTTCGCTCGTGCCCATCGTCATCCTTCCCATGGTGATGCTAGGCGGAATGCTGCGACCCGTTCACGACATGGACCAGCCTGCCCGGACGCTGGCCCACCTGATGCCGTCCCGATGGGCGTTCGAGCTCGCGGCGATCGTTGAGGCCGAAACGCGACCGACAGCACCTCTCCCTCAACTGCCGGCTCCGCCCGGTCAAGCGCCATCGAACGCCGAGACCAGACGGGATCTGGCCGAAAGCTATTTCCCGAGCCACGAACGCACGCAGAAGAGGACAGCCTTCGGTGTCCTCGCTGCGCAAGCCTTTCTCTTTGCGGCCGGGACCCTTGCCGTTCTGCGGTCGAGGGACGTCCATTTGTAGACGGCCCCGCGACGGATCGATTAACCGTAACTCCTTGGGAGGAATTACCATGTCAACGTGTCTTTCAGGTTTTCGCCTGCTGGCCGGTCTCCTGCTGATCTGTGTCCTGGCGGGCTCCCCCGCTTTCGCGGCGGCACCGGCCGGCGGCCTCCGCTACAGCGTCTTCGTCGACAAATTCGACAATAAGAGCAATTCTCCCGAGCTCGGAAACGAGTGGGCAACGATGTTGACCTCTGCGCTCCAGGAGAGCGGACGCTTCATCGTGGTGGCCCAGGAGGATATGCAGCATAGCGCCTTGAAGGAACAGGCGCGGGGAAGCTCAGGGACCACGGCTCAGGGCCGAAAGACGGCCGCCAGGAGTCGCATGACTCCCGCCCAGTTATTGGTGAAAGGGGTGATCACGCACGTCCAGAAAGACGCCGGCAATCAAGACGGTGGATTCGGTATCGGCGGTATCAGAATCGGTGCGGCTCGCAGCAAGACGGAAATCAGCGGCACGCTCCAGATGATCGACGCCACGACGGGGGCGCTCGTCGCCGCCAAGAACTTCAGCGGCGCCGGAGGGGGCCGGGGCGTCTCTTTCCAATTCCACAGTGGCGATCGCGAGGGCGGCGCGAAGTCGGGAGAGGGAGACAACCTCCACGCAGCCCTTCAGAAGGCCATCTCCGACGTGATCCCCTGGATGGTCGCCCAGCTTCCTTCGGTGCCATGGCGTGGCTCAGTCGTCAAGGTGGCGGGAGACGATGTCATCATCAACCGCGGAGCCCGCGAGGGCGTAGCGGCCGGCGATGAATTCGTGGCGGGCGAGTCGGAGATCCTGAGTGATCCGGACACGGGCGAAACGCTGGACGAGGTTGTTCACGAGCGCGCGCGAATCCGGGTCGTCAAAGTCAACGATCGCACGGCCGTTTGCTCCGTCATCAAGGGCGACCTGAGTCAGATCATCGAGGGCATGGGCATCCAGCACGGGCATGAGAAAGGTTAGGTCATGAAATCCTCTCGCTCTCTTCCTGTTGGGCTCCGGCACAGCCCAGGCGTCGTAGCTCTGGGCTGTCTGCTGCTTCTTGGCTCGGCCGGCATGTCGAAGGCTGTAGGACGGGGGCGGGAGGAAACCTACCCGATCCAAGGCATGGCACCCCAGGAGAGGATTGGAGGCATGGTCTCGATTCCGGGGTTTCCTCTCGGGACCGTTCCGAAGGAATCAGCAGAGAACGGGATCAAGTTCTACGAACTAACTGTCTCGGGACTACGGATTTTCGGCGAAACCACTCCCCTGGCGCGGGTTATCGGCTATCTTGCCGGCCTCTACGCGGCGGTGGGCGATTTCACCAAAGCTGACAGACTCTACGATGAGGCCAAGAGAATCCTCCAAGAAAAGGGCGATTCGAAAGATCTCGGCTGGGTCCACAATAATCAAGGCCTCGCTTGGCTGGATCAGGAGCGGTACGCAGAGGCTTCAGGCGCCTTTCGCGCTGGCGTCAGCGTTCTGAGACCGGACGATGCAGAGGCCCTGGAGCCACGTGCAATCACGTTGCAGAACCTCGCCTCGGTCGATCAATTCCTCGGGGACGTTGAGGAGTCGGAATCGGCGTATCTCGAGGCGCTTTCCATTCTGCGCCGGCTAGGGGAAGAGCGAGACCGAACATACCAAGTGACGAGCCAGAATCTGGCCTTGCTCTACTCCTCGATAGGGGATTTCGGACCTGCCCGCAAGATCCACGAGGATCTCCTGGCGCAGGGAGGGATTCGGGATTCCTCTCTACAGTTCGCCATTCTCAATGACCTGGGCCTGGAGTTGCGGGATCTAGAAGAATTCGCCGTCGCCGAAGCTCGTCTCCGGGAGGCCCAAACTCTCACCGCCGAGGGAAGCCGCGAGCGCGCCTTGGTCCTTACGAACCTGGCTGTCACCCATCGTGCCTCCGGCAATCTTGACAAAGCGGAGCAGGAAGGCGAACAGGCCCTCCGGCTCGTAGAGCAGCTCCACGAACCTGGATCCACCTCGGCAGCGGCTGTCGAGGCAACGCTTGGAAGCATCGCTCTGGCCCGAGGGGACCTTGGCCGCGCTGAAAGACTCCTGACACGTGCCAAGACCACGTTGTCGCGGCAACGAGCAGGAGAGTTGGGAGTGCTCGCGGAGCTGAATCGGGCTCTGGCACTCGTGGCTCATCGGCAGGGCCGGCGCGAGCGGGCTCTCGGCTTAAGCCGCGAGGCTCTCGATCTCGAAGGCAGGAGCCTCGACCAGATCCTCTCGTTCGGCTCCGAGGCGCAACGCCTCGCCTACCACAGCAATGCCTTTCCCTACGACTTTTTGGCCAACATGGGCGAGGCGACCCAACTCGCGGAGGCAGTCCTGCGGCGGAAGGGGGCTGTGCTGGACTCTCTCCTCGTGGAGCGAGCGCTGGTACGAAAGAGTAGAAACCCAGCGGACCACGAGCGACTGGACCGCATCCACACTCTGAAAATTGCAGCGATGGAGCAGGTGGCTCGCGGGGAAGATGGCCGGCTACTCGACGAGCTCGAAAGAAGTCTAAAGAAAGAAGAAACTGCGCTCGCGACGCGCCTGGCACGACCCTTCCCAGAGCAGTCGCGAGCCGACCTTACGAAGGTTCGAGCAGCGCTGGAAAGCGGCCAGGTCCTGATCGAGCTTGTGCGTTTCCAACTCATTGAAAGCGGCGGGAAACTGGTTCCTCATTACGGGGCGGTCCTCGTCCCCAACCAGGACCTCCCGACTTGGGTTCCTCTCGGCAAAGCCGTCGACCTGGAAGGAGAAATCGAGCGGCTGGCCAAGCGGATGGAACATAGCGGTCGCGGAGTTGAGCTCTTGTCATCCAAGGGGGCGCCCGAAGGAGATGTCACCATGGAGCTGCGCGGGCTTTACGAAGCCCTTTGGAAACCGCTCGCGGCACTCCTTCCCGCAGGTACCAAGAAGGTATTGTTGAGCCCTGACGGTGCGCTCCAAATCGTTCCCTGGGCCGCCTTGCTCGATGAGAACCAAGCGTTCGTGGCAGAACGTTGGCAAATCGCCCAAGTGAGCTCGGGCCGCGATCTGTTGCGCAAGGCTTCCGGCTCTGCCGACAAGACTCTCTTGGCTCTGGCGGAAGGTGAAAGTGACCTGCCCTACACGACGACCGAGGTTCAGAGCCTCGACCGCATCGCGCATGAGCAGGGCTGGAGAACAGAGGTTTTCACAGGCGACAAAGCCTCCGAAATCGAGCTTTTCAAGCACCATAGCCCAGGCATTCTTCATCTGGCGACCCATGGTGGTCAGTTGAGTGGGGACTGGGAAGGGCTGATCGGAGCCAGGCTCAGTAAACGGCCCATGTACAGAGGATTCGTGATTTTGGGCGGCGCCGGGAAGACCCTCGAAGCCTGGAAACGCGGCACCGTTTTCCCGTTTTCCGAAGATGGCATCCTGACGGCTGAAGAGGTCGGAGGTCTCGATCTCAGCCGGACGTGGCTCACCGTGCTCTCCGCTTGCCAGACCGGTGCTGGCGAGGTGAGAAGCGGGGAAGGAGTTCTGGGGTTGCGTCGGGGATTTGCACTCGCTGGCACACAGTACCTGCTCTTCACGCTGTGGTCCGTGGAAGACGAGGCCACAGCGCGGTTCATGGAAAACTTCTATAGGCAACTCTTCCAGACCTTGGATCCCGTTCGTGCATTTCAGGAGACCCAGGCCGCTGAACTCGTCCGACTGAAGCAGTTGGAGGGCATCCGAAGGGCGGCGGTCCACGTCGGCGGCTTTGTCTTGACGCGTTGACTTGCGACACGGAAGTCGCTGGTGCGCTCCCTTCAGTCACCTGCCTCCTGTAGGGCCGCCGCCACCTCCTCCCGCCGCGCCGCGGCCTTGGCGCCCTGGCGTAGCCAGCGCAGGGCAGTGGCGCGATCCCCTTGGGCGAGCAGGGTTTTGCCGAGCGCGAGGTAGGAACCGGTGTGGGTGGGATCGATCTCCAGAGCGCGACGCCAGCAGGCGAGGGCGGCATCCTGCCGGTCTTGCGCGGCGCGGACTCCTCCGAGCTGATACCAGGCCGCCGCGAAATTCGGCCGGACGGTGAGCGCGCGCCCCAGGTGCGTTTCGGCTTCGGCGGTCCGGCCGCGCGCGGCGAGGAGCAGGCCGAGGTTGTATTCGTTCTCGGCCGGCTCGGCGCCGGCAGCCAGCGCTCGGCTGAAGACCCCGATCGCCTCGTCCGTCCTGCCCTGGCCGGTCTGTGCCAGGCCGAGCCAGGCCAGGGCTTGCGGGTGCTCCGGCCGGCGGACCAGGATGGTGGCGAGGGTCTTTTCGGCGTCGTCGAACCGGCGGCGACGGATCTGTCCCTGGGCGAGGTCGAGCCAGGGCTCGATGGCCTCGGGACGAGCCGCCGCCAGCATCTTTTCCAGATAGGCCACGGCCTCCTCGGTGCTGCTCGCCCGGACGACGGCAGCCGCACGGTAGACCTCGCCGAGGGCGCCTTCGGGAGCGCCTGGGCCGAGGAGGTGAATGCCGGTGAGGACGGGCTCGGTCTCGGTGAGCGGCGCCAAAAGCTCGGGTCCGCCGGGCCGGCGACGGATGAGGTGGTCGGTCATCACCACGCGGACCACGTCCTGCGTGCGGCGTTTCGCCATGTGGCAGGAGACGCAGTCGCTCGAGTCCCCGTCCAGTGTCTTCCCGATCCGGCGGCAGGAATCCGCTTTGTGACAGGTCATGCAGGCGGCACGATAGTGGGCCGCACGCTCGGCCTCGGGAATCCGGCGGTGGGGATCGTGGCAGGTCAGGCAGGAGAGGGCGCCGGCGCTGGTGAGAAAACAGCGGCTCTGGTGCAGGCGGTAGGGGTGGTGGTTGATCTCGAAGCGCTCGGCGGCAGGGCGCCCTTCCTCGTCCACGTCCACCTGCACGAGGTAGTCCGGCAACGGCTCGCCGGGACGGAAGGAGAAGTCGCTCCGGCCGAAGCGACGGACGCCGGGAATCACCACCGAGGGCTGGAGATGGCAGCCGAGGCACACCTCGTCGCGCCGCGCGGCAGGGAGCTTCCCCGGGTTGAAAACGCTGGCGCGGATCTCCTCCCGCACTCCCACACCGCCCAGGGCCAGCCAGACGTGCTCGGCGGCCGGTCCATGGCAACGCTGGCAGCCGACGCCCTCGGGGAGGGTGGCGGGAAACGTCTGGGGCGCGCCATACGCGTCGGCTCCGGCCGGCACGTCGGGATAGGAGGTATGGCAGAAGAGGCATTCGCGCCGCACCCGCCGCAGCACGCCCTCGTGATCCGGACGGTCGAAGCCGGGGGCCATGCCCCAGCTTCGGGTCTGCGAATACCAGGCGAGAGGGAGCTGAAAGATCTCGCCTCCCTCCGTTTGATAAAGGTAGGTCCGGGCATGGTCGCCCGAGCCCAGGATCCAGCTCACCGGCTGCTCGAAGACGTTGATCGGCTGGCCGGCGCCGTCGAGCTGCCAGCGCCGGAAGAGGAGCCTGCCGTCGCGACGCGACATCTGGAACGTCTGCCCGGAAGCCGCATGAACGAACGGCGGCGCCGTGAAGTCTTCGATATCCGCCTCCGGCCGCGGGGCGCGAAACGCCCGGGCCATCCCCTTCTCGCGATAGGACTCGGCGATCTTCGGATGGCAGAGGGCGCACGACCGCTCATCGACGTAGCCCGGAGCAGCCCCGGTGGTGACGGGAAAGCCAAAGCCGGCCAGGTGCCGGGCGATCGAGGGGATGGGCAGGACTGGCTGAGCCGGCCCTTCGGGCACGGATGGAGGCACCGGCGCCTGCCCGAGGAGCAGGCAGGAGAGGAGAACAAGGAGGGCCTGCGATCCCGGGTGTTGGCGGTGCACAGCGGCCCGAGCATACCAGCCCGGGTCGCCCTGTTTTAGGCAGGATCGGATATTCTGCGCCTGATCTGGAGAGCGACCCGGCTCCAGGGGAGAAGAAATATGTTTGATTCCAAGGAAGATCTACTGGAGAAGATCCGGCTCGGTGAGGATTCTGTCTTCGAGCTCAAAGCCCTTCAACAGCGTAGTCAGACACGAATCATCCGCTTCGACGAGCAGGTAGTCGCCAACGCCACCCTCGACGACCTGGAACCAGGGCTTTGGGAGCGCTTCCGCACGGCGCGGACCCAGGGAGATCGCGAGGCATTCCTCTCGAAGCAAGGTATGGCGCGCCGCGATGAGGACGGCGCCTGGAGACCGACGGTGGCCGGTGTGCTGATGGCGACACGAGACCCCCGCCGTTTTCTCCCCAATGCCTTCATTCAGGCGGTGGCCTACCGGGGCTCGACTCCGGTGCCCGAAAGCCCGGACGTCCCTTACCAACTCGACGCAAGGGACATCACCGGGCCGCTCGACGAGCAGGTTGAGGAGGCGTGCCGGTTCGTGGCTCGCAATGCGCGGGTCGGCGCCCGCAAGGGCGCCGGCCGCATCGAAATACCCCAGTTCGACCTGACCAGCGTCTTCGAAGCGGTGGTCAACGCCGTCGCGCACCGTGATTATTCCATTTATGGGTCCAAGATCCGCTTGCGCCTCTATGAGGATCGCTTGGTCCTCTATTCGCCCGGAAGTCTTCCGAACATGATGGACGTCGGGAGCATGCGATACCGCCAGGCGGCACGGAACGAGGTCCTTACCAGCATACTCGCGCGGTGCCCCGTACCGGACGATCCCTGGCTGAGCACGGACCGGCGAACGTTGATGGACAAGCGTGGCGAAGGCGTTCCCATTATCCTCGACAGGAGCGAGGCCTTGGCGGGTAGGCCACCTGAGTATCGATTGATCGACGACGTCGAGTTGGAGCTCACCATCTTTGGAGCGTAATGCGCCTCGCCAGCCTCGTCACCACCTCCCGCCGCGTGGCCGAGACCCGTTCGCGGTCGGAGAAGATTGCCGCGCTGGCGGACCTGCTGCGGCGCCTGGCTCCCGAGGAGATCGACGTCGCCACGGCTTGGCTCTCGGGGAACCTGCGGCAGGGAAGGATCGGCCTCGGGGGCGCGGCGGTGCGCGATTCGCGGCCCGGCGCGGCTGCCACGGAGCCCTCTCTCACCCTGGGCGAGGTGGACTCAGCGTTCGAGTGCATCGCCGCGACGACCGGCGCGGGCTCGACGGCGGCGCGGGTGACGATGCTCAAGGATCTCCTCGCCCGGGCCACGGCGGAGGAGCAGGGGTTCCTCGTCCGGCTGATCTTCGGCGAGCTGCGGCAGGGCGCCATGGCCGGGCTCATGGCCGAGGCCCTGGCCACCGCCGCCGAGGTGCCGGCCGGCGAGGTGCGACGGGCCCTCATGCTCGCGGGCGAGTTGCCGGCCGTAGCCCGGGCGGCTCTCACCGAGGGGCGGGCCGGGCTCGGCCGCTTCCGCCTGGAGCTACTGCGCCCGCTTCAGCCGATGCTGGCCTCGCCGGCCGGCGACGTTACCGAGGCCCTGGAGAGACTGGGCGAGGCCGCCTTCGAGCTGAAACTGGACGGCGCCCGCGTCCAGGTCCACAAAGCGGGCGAGGAGGTCCGCGTCTTCTCCCGCCAGGGCAACGACGTCACCCAGGCCGTGCCCGACCTGGTCGAAACCGTCCAGGCCCTGCCTGCGCGCCAGCTCATTCTCGACGGAGAGGTCATCGCGTTGCGGCCAGACGGCGCGCCGTTCCCTTTTCAGGTCACCATGCGCCGCTTCGGCCGCAAGCTCGACGTCGCCCGCCTGCGCGGCGAGCTTCCCCTGACACCGTTCTTCTTCGACGTCCTCCATATGGACGGTGAGGACCTCCTCGACCATCCGGCCGGCGAGCGCTTCGCGACCCTCGGCTCGGCAGCGCCGGGCCTCACGGTGCCGCGCATCGTCACCGCCGACGCCGAGGAGGCGGACGCCTTCTTCGCGGACGCCCTGCAACACGGCCACGAGGGAATGATGGCCAAGGCGCTCGACGCTCCCTACGAGGCCGGCCGCCGCGGCTTCTCGTGGCTCAAGATCAAGCCCGCCCACACGCTGGATTTGGT
This sequence comes from Thermoanaerobaculia bacterium, assembly GCA_036275055.1. Classification (GTDB taxonomy): domain Bacteria; phylum Acidobacteriota; class Thermoanaerobaculia; order Multivoradales; family UBA5704; genus DATARR01. The sequence goes on along the minus strand of DASUEN010000061.1, from coordinate 21,610 downwards.
GATCCTCGCCGCTGAGTGGGGCCACGGCCGCCGCCAGGGTTGGCTCTCGAACCTCCATCTCGGCGCCCGCGATCCCGAGAACGGCGGCTTCGTGATGCTGGGCAAGACCTTCAAGGGATTGACGGACGAGAGGCTCGCCTGGCAGACGAAGAAGCTCCAGGAGATCGCCCTCGGCACCGACGGCTGGACCGTCTACGTCCGCCCCGAGCTGGTGGCGGAGATCGCCTTCAGCGACGTCCAGGAAAGCCCGCAATACCCAGGCGGCCTGGCCCTCCGCTTCGCCCGCGTCAAGCGCTACCGGGAGGACAAGACGGCGGCCGAGGCGGATACGATCGCCACGGTGAGGAAGATCTTCGCGGGACGCTGACCACGACGCAGCACGCTTCAAAAACCACAAAGCCCTCCCGCCGGTCCCGGCGAGGAGGGCCTGAAGTTTCTCGATGAAGATGATGCTTACTGCTGCCCGATGGGAGCTGGGGGAGCTATGCCGGCGCCCTGGTCCAGGATACGGTTGTTGCCGAAGCTGGTGAGGCTGCCCAAATTGGCGACCAAGAGACTGCTCGCGTTGGCGATGATGGTGGAGTTGCTGAGCCGGACGAAGGTGCTGTTGGCGATGTTGTTGCCATCCACACTAACGCCGAACTGGTTGTTGTAGAGCTGGACGCCCTCGAGGATGGCTTTGATCGTGGTGTTGGTGCCCGGCTTGATAAAGACCCCGCCGCTCGCAGCACCCTTGTTGCGGCGGATGATCGTGTTGTTGACAAAAAGCAGGCTCGTGTTGGCGGCAGCGGCCGCAGGCTCGAAGTCGATGGCCTTCTGGATGAAGTTGTTGATCGTGCAATTCTCGACGTGGACCGCGCCGGCCGACAGGACCTTGATGCCGGCGAGGCCCGTGCCGAGGCCTTCGATATCCAGCCCACGGAGGACCACCACGTCGGTGGGGCCGGCGCTGACGATGATGGCGTTGGTGCCGGACACCAGCACGCCGGCCTCGAAGCCCTCGGAGGAGATGGTGATGGACTTGGTGATGGTCACCGCGCCGAAACCACCGGGATCGAGGACGTTGATCTCGCCCGAGGGGGCGGTCTTCGAGATGGCGCCCGCGAAGGTCTTGCACGGCGCCGTGCGGCTGCAGGGGTTGGCATCGTCGCCGACACCCGACACCCAGGTACGCGTCGCCTGAGCCTGCGCGGCCACGCCGAACGTGAGAAGGACGACAAAGGACAGCAAGAGGATACGGACAGAGAGTCTCTTCATGGCAACAACTCCTTCCAATAGAAAGCTTGTTAAAGATACGCTACACACGCTCAATCAACGAAAAGGGGCCGTTTTTACTATAGGCCCACCCTCCGCTTCACGTCAATGCACAGGCGTAATCCGGGTTCGAAAAGTTACGGGGTCGCCGCGGATCCGATCACCAGCACGAATTCGCCTTTGAGCGAAGGCCGGGCCGCCAGGTCCGCGCGCAGCGCCGAGAGCGGTCCCCGCAGCACCTCTTCGTGCAGCTTCGTGAGCTCGCGGGCGACGGCGGCCGGGCGGTCCCCAAGCTCGGCCAAGGCATCTTCGAGGCTCGCGAGCAGGCGGTGGGGAGACTCGAAGACGATCAGGGTGTGGCCGAGCCCCGCCCATCCTCTATAGAAGGAGCGCCGCTTGCCGCTCTTGGGCGGCGGAAAGCCGGCGAAGGTGAAGGGGTAAGGGGGCAGCCCGGAGGCGACCAGCGCGGCGAGCGGAGCCGAAGGGCCGGGGATGGGCTCGATGCGCGCTCCCGCCGCCGCGGCCTCGCGCACCAGGACGAAGCCGGGATCGGAGAGGAGGGGCGTGCCGGCGTCGCTCGCCAGGGCGATCGTCTTCCCCTCGGCGAGCTCGGCGAGCAGGCGGGGGAGGCGCTGCCGCTCGTTGTGCTCGTGGAGGGAGAGGAGGGGCTTGCGGATTCCGAGATGGGCCAGCAGGCGGCCGGTGTGGCGGGTGTCCTCGCAGGCCACGAGGTCCGCGGACTCGAAGGCGGCGCGAGCCCGCGGCGACAGGTCGTCGAGGTTGCCGATCGGCGTCGCGACGACCAGGAGGACGCCGGCCATTTTCAGTCCCGCGGGATTTCCTGGTCGAGGTTCACGGCGCTCCCCGAGAGGCGGGCGATCAGCATCAACCGCCGCTTGAAGCGGAAGCGCTGCTCCAGGGAGACGATGCGATCCACCACCCGCTCGGCATAGCCGCGGGCCACCACCTCTTCCGGCCGCAATCCCATGTCGAAGAGGAGGTAGAGCACCTCGTCCGCGGTCTCGTAATCGACGCCGAGCTCGCTTTCGTCCGTCTGGCCGGGCCACAAGTCTGCCGACGGGGGCTTGCCGATCACCTGCGCCGGCAGGGCGAGGTGGCGCGAGAGCTGCCAGACCTGCCCCTTGTAGAGGTCGCCCAGGGGATTCAGGGAGCTGGCGTTGTCGCCGAAAACGGTCGAGTAGCCGAGGAGGATCTCGGTCTTGTTGGAGGTGCCGAGGACGAGGCAGCCCAGCTTCTTGGCCTGGTCGAAGAGGATGGTCATCCTCTCGCGGGCCATCTTGTTCCCCCGGCGGTCGGGGCCGGCTTCCGGCTCCAGGGCGAAGTAGGCGTCGATCATGGGCGAGACGTCGATCACCTGGTGGGGGATCGCGAGCTGCTCAGCCACGGCCCGGGCGTCGTGCTCCGAGTCCGGGCTCGAGGTGCGATACGGAAGAAGGAAGCCATGGACCCGCTCAGGCCCCAGGGCGCGGGCGGCAAGGGCCGCGGCGAGCGAGGAGTCGACGCCGCCGGAGAGGCCCACCACCACCCCTTCGGTGCCGGAGGTCTCGACGGCGTCACGGATGAAGCTGGTGAGCACCGCCTCCGCGAGCGGAGCGTTGAGGGCGAGCCGCGCCTTCACCTGGTCGCGCCGGATCATCGCGTGGGCCCCGCGATGTCGAAGCGCTCGTCGTCGAGCAGGGGGAGGCGCCAGCGCAGGCGGTCCGAATCCCGCAGGTCGATCTCGGCCACCAGCAGGTGCTCGGCGAGCAGCGGCGCCCGCTCCATCATCTCGCCGCCGGGGCGGATCACGTGGCTGCCCCCCGGGTAGAACGATCCTTCCTCCCAGCCCACGCGGTTGCAGTAAGCCACCCAGCAGGTATTGAGGAGGGCGGTCGAGCGGGTGAGCGTCTCCCAGCTCTCGTGGCTCTCGGGGAGGGCGCCGGCACCGATGCGCCCGGGAGCCGCGGAGACGACCACCAGCAGGCGGGTGCCGGCCACAGCCAGCCGGCGGGCGAGCTCCGGGTGCCAGAGGTCCTCGCAGATGAGCACCCCCACCTTTCCCCACGGCAGGTCCGCCAGCTCCAGGCTGCGGCCGGCGCCGAAGAAACGCTCCTCCTGAAAGATGCCGTAGGTGGGGAGGTAGAGCTTGCGGTGGACGTACGAGGGCTCGCCGTCCGAGAGCAGGACGGCGCTGTTGTGCAAAACTCCCCGCTCCCCTTCCTCGACGAAGCCGAGGAGCACGCGCATGGGGCGCGCCGCCTCGGCCAGCCGGCGCAGGACGGGCGAGCCCGCCGGCAGGGCCACTCGCGGCGTCAGGTGCAGGAGGCGGTAGCCGGTCAGCGACAGCTCGGGGAAGATGAGGAGGTCCACCCCGGCCGCCCGCGCCCGCTCGATCCAGTCGAGGTGGCGCCCGACGTTACGCTCCACGTCGCCAAGCCGGCAGTCGATCTGCGCCAGGCCGATCTTGAGCTGGGTGGGAGGAGAGCCGGCCATCCGGCGCGATGCTAGCATGGAGCCCATGAGGACCGACCGGACCCCGCCGCACCCGTTTCCCCTGGCCTGCCTGCCCGCTCTGCTCGTCACTTTCGCCTTGCTGCCGGGGGCTCCTGCCGCAGCCCAGGCGAAAAAACCGGCTCCGGCGCCCGCGGCGAAACCGTCCGCGGCTCCGGTAGGCAAGACCGTGCTTCAGGACCGGGTGCTGGCCGTGGTCGACGAGGACCCGGTGCTGGCTTCGGACGTCAACCGGGCCATCAAGCTCAAGCTGGCCTCCCCCAACCCCGGCGAGACGGACGAGCAGCTCCGCAAGCGGGTGCTCAATTCGCTCGTCGAAGAGCGGCTGCGCTTCCACGAGATCGACCGCTACGGCTTCGAGCAGGTGGCGGTGGACGACGTCGAGAAGGCCGTGGTCAAGGTCCGCGCCGGCTTCAGCGACGAGGCTTCCTTCCAGAAGGCGCTCAAGGAGGCGGGACTGAGCGCCAAGGGGCTGCACCAGCTCATGGCCCGCCAGCTCCTGGTGCTCACCTATGTCAACGAACGCCTGGGGCCGCGGATCTTCGTCACCTTCGACGACATTAACAAGTACTACCGCACCGTGTTGACGGCGGAGATGCAGAAGAAGGGACAACCCGTTCCTCCCCTGGACGAGGTGCGCGAGGAGATCCGTGAGGTGCTGAAGCAGCAGAAGCTCACCCAGGAGCTCCAGACCTGGACCGAAGAGCTGCGGGCCAAGGCCGACGTCGTGATCTACGCCGACCAGCCCGCGGGCGCTCCCCTGCCGCCGGTGGTGAAGAAGATGGACGCCCCGGTGGCCAAGAAAAGTGAGCCGAAGAGCGCGGCACCGAAGAAGGGCAAGGCGAAGCCGCCGACCTAGTACAGCTCCGCGTACTGCCCCGCGCTCGCCATCACCCGCCGGACGAAGTCGCGGGTTTCCGGAATCCCGATCTTGGTGAAGTACTCGTCCGGCTCCTGCGTGAAGCACCAGGTCTTCCAGACCTGGGCCTGCGATTCGCCGGCCTGATGGGCGGCCAGGGCGGCCACGGGGACGTTGCCGAAGATCTTGAGGAGCGTGCTGAGCTGGGCGGCGCCCAGGGCGATCGAGAGGCCGGGAGCGGAGAGGTCCTCGGGCGACACCCGCTCCGCCAGCTTGAGCTGGGCGCTCAACTGGCGCGCCGTGGCCGGGCTGAGCTGGGCGAGGCCGCGCCGGGCCGCGGGGGAGAGGGCCGAGCTGTCGAAGCGGCTCTCCTCGCGGATGAGCGCGGTCAGGAGGTGGGGATCGACGCCGCGGATCTTCCCCTGGGCGAGGATAGCGTCCTGGTAGAGGAACGGATAGAGGAGCCGGCGGTAGTCGCGCGGCTGCAACGCCAGCGGCACCTTGCGCGGCGTCCGCTCGCGCAGGGCCTCGGCGAGGGAGATCGAGCGCGCGTACTCGCCGCCGCGGGCCAGCAGCCGGCAGCCGGTGTAGGCGAGGTTGGGGTCGGAGAGCGGAAAGTGCTGGCGCACGGCCGGCGCACCCTCGCGCCAGAGCCCCATGGCGAGGAGCATCTCCTCCGGCCGGGTGAGCGGATGGCTCCACAAGGGCCAGCGGCGCACCGGCACCTCCGCCAGCCGGAGGTAAGGGGCCGCGGCACGATCGGCCAGCAGCATCTGCTCCAGCCGGTGCTGTGCCGCCCGCCCCGCGGGATCGTCGGCGCCCAGCAGCAGCCAGGCGCCGTAGACGTCCGCGAACCGGCCCGAAGCGGCGAGGCGCCGCCCCTCGGCGTCGGCGGCGCTGGCGAGCGGCTCGATGGCGAGGCGGCCCTGAGCGGCGCGGGCGAGCGGGTGATAGGGATCGGTGCGGATGACCTCCAGGTAGCGGTCCACGGCCTCGGCCAAGTCGTGGTCGAGCTCGGCCAGCCGGCCGTCCCAGTAGGCGGCCTCGAGCTGATCGTCCCCGTTGCCGGCGGCGGCTTGGTCGAGCCAGGCGCGGGCGCGGTCCCGCCGGCCGCGGGAAAGGTCGGAGGCGGCGAGGAAGAGGGCCGCGCGCACCGCCTGGCCCCGCCACTCCGGCCGCGACACGAGCTGCCTGTAGAGGTCGAGGGCCGAGGGCTCGGAGCCGTTGCGCCACTCCAGGCGCAGGGCGCCGAGCAGCGCCGGAGCCGCCCACTCCCGCCCCTGGGAATCCGTCTGCCAGGCCTGGCGGTAGGTGGCCGCGGCCGCCGGCCAGGCGCCGCGCAGCTCGTGGGCGCGCCCTTCCTGGTAGAGGGCGCGGGCCTTCTCGCCGGGAGTCCGCGCCAGGGCGGCCAGCCGGCTGAAGGCCACGGACGCGTCGGCGTAGCGCTGCTCGGAGAGGAGCGCCTGGCCGATCAGCGCCTGGGCCTCGAAGACCTCGCGCGCCGAGAGCGACTGGCGGTCTCCCGCCCGCTGCAGGTTCTGGAGGGCGCGATCGTATTCCTTGTTCTGATGGAAGGTCTTGCCGAGGAGGAGGGGGAGGCGGCCGTGCTCGGCGTCCGCGACCAGCCGCGACAGGATCTCGGCGGCGACGCGGGCGAAGTCGTCGTCGTGGCTCTCCTCCAACAGGCTCACCAGCAGGCTGCGGGCCATCTCGCGATAGCCGGTGCGCAGCGCGCACTCCGCTCGCGAGAGCTGGATCTCCCGGCGCTGCGGCTTGGGCAGCGCCGCCTCCTGCCGCACGCCGCCCAGCAGCCGGCATTCGCCCCCCTGCGCCAGGACGCTGGCGAAAAGGTGGACGGCGGCGGGCATCAGCGGCGAGCCGGGATCGCCCGCCACCACTTTGGAGATGAGGCCCGCCGCCACCTCCGGATGGTTGACGCGCACCTGGTCCAGGGCCATGCGGTAGCGGCTGTAGAACGCCAGCGTGGGGTCGAGCGCCATGGTGCGGGCGAAAGCCTGAATGGCCTCGCCGGACCGGCCCAACCGATCGAGAAGATCGCCGTGGAGGTAGTCGAGGCCACGGGAATGGGCGGACTGGGGGCGCTCCGCCAGCTCCTGCTCGACTTTCCCCAAGGCTTCCTGGGGCTTGCCGGCGAGCTGCAGCTCCACCAACTCGGGTCGGGGATCCGCGACGGTGATGGCGAGGGCGAGGGTGAGAGTGCCGAACATCCGGGAGCCGCTGCGGCGGCGGCCGGTCCTGATCCCGTTGAATCAGCCCATGGGGATGGACCAGCGTGCGACGCGCGCGCCCAGCTTCTGCAATTTCAGTTCCATTCCCTCGTAGCCCCGGTCCAGGTGGTAGATGCGGTCCACCACCGTCTCTCCTTCCGCCGCCACGCCGGCCAGGACGAGGCAGGCGGAGGCCCTGAGATCGGTCGCCATCACGCCGGCGCCGGTCAGCCGCGTGGCGCCGTGAACGGTCGCCCGGCCGCCGTCGACGCGGACGTCGGCGCCCATCCTCGCCAGCTCCGGCGCGTGCTGGAAGCGGTTTTCGAAGACGGTTTCACTGATCGCCGACACGCCGTGCGCCTGCGTCATCAAAGCCATGTACTGGGCCTGGAGGTCGGTGGGGAAACCGGGATGGGGCGCCGTCGTCACGTCCCGCGCCTGGATCTCACCGCTGGAATGGACGCGGATTCCTTCAGCGCTCACTTCGACGCTCGCCCCCACTTCGGCCAGTTTGTCCAGCAGGGGCGCCAGATCGGCGGCGCTCGCCCCTTCCAGCGTCACGTCGCCGCCGGTCAGCACGGCGCCGACCAGGTAGGTTCCCCCTTCGATGCGGTCGGGGATGATGGTGTGGTCGGCGGCGCCCAGGCTCTCGACGCCGTCGATGACGATCGTCTCCGTGCCGGCGCCCGAGACGCGGGCGCCCATGGCGTTGAGCAGGTGGGCGAGGTCCACCACCTCGGGCTCGCGGGCGCAATTCTCCAGCACCGTGGTGCCGCGGGCCAGGACGGCCGCCATCATCACGTTCTCCGTGCCGGTGACGGTGGCCATGTCGAAGCGGAAGCGGGCCCCCACCAGCCGGGGCGCCGCAGCCTCGACGTAGCCGTGGGTGATCGTCACCTCGGCGCCCAGGGCGGTGAGCGCCTTCAGGTGCTGATCAATGGGGCGCACGCCGATGGCGCAGCCGCCGGGGAGGGAAACGCGCGCGTGCCCCTCCTTGGCGAGCAGCGGCCCGAGGACCAGGACGCCGGCGCGCATCGTCTTCACCAGGTCGTAGGGTGCGTCGTGCTCGGGGTTCGGCCGCTCGCGACGGAGGACGAGGGTGTCCAGCGTTTCCTCGGTGACGATGCCGAGGTGGTCGAGCAGTTTCTGGAGGGTGCGGATGTCGCGCACCCGGGGGACGCGGCGCAGAGTGAGCGGCTCGTCCGTCAGCAGGCTCGCGGTGAGCGCCGGCAGGGCGGCGTTCTTGGCGCCCGAGGCCTCGACCCGGCCGGCGAGGCGGGTCGGTCCTACGATGTGGAACTTGTCCATCCCATCCCTCTCTTGGAATCTCTCTACGGCGGGCAGCGCAACACCACGACCCGCGGAACGGCGGCGTAGTCCTGCCGCACGCGAACGACTTCCAGACCCGCGGTCTCGGCGTGGCGGCGGGCGGCGGCGAGCTGTCCGAAGCCGATTTCGACCGCCAGTCTAACTCCAGGACGCAGCGCCGCGCACGCCGCGAAGAGCCGGGCGAGGACCGAGTCCCCGGAGCCGGGAGCGAAGAGCGCCAGGGCGGGCTCGAAATCGCGGACCTCGGGGGAGAGCGACGGCGCGTCCGCGGGATCGACATAGGGGGGATTGCTCACCACCAGGTCGAAGCGGGCGAGGTCGAGCCCTGCCGTCAGGTCCGTCCCCACCAGCGAGACGCGCTCCGCGGCGCCCAGCCGCCGGGCGTTTTCCGCCGCCACGGCGAGGGCGCCAGGGGAGAGGTCCGTGCCCACCGTCCGCGCGCCGGGGATCTCCAGCGCCAGGGTGACGGCGAGGATTCCCGAGCCGGTGCCCACGTCGAGGATCCACGGCCGCTCCGGCAGGCTCGCCGCCAGCGCCTCCTCCACCAGGTGCTCCGTCTCCGGCCGCGGGATCAGCACCCGCGAGTCGACCCGGAACGGCCGCCGCCAGAACTCCCGCTCGCCCAGGAGGTAGGCCGCAGGCTCCCCCGTCAGCCGGCGGGCGAGCAGCTCGCGGAACCTCCCTTCCGCGGCGGCCGGCACCTCCGTCTCCCCCCGCGCCAGCAACTGCGCCTCCGAGCGGCCGAGGACATGGCCCAGGAGAAGGAGCGCCTCCCGCGGCGGCGCGCCGAAGGGCGTCGCCGCGAGCAGCGGCCGGGCCTCGGCGAGGAGCTGGCGGATGGTGGGCACCGGGGGAGTGTACCTGGGGCCGGAACCAGGGACTTCAGGGACAGCAGGGACTTCAGAGACTTCAGAGACTTCAGGGACGGGCTTCTCCTTCTTGCCGTCCCTGAAGTCCCTGCTGTCCCTGGTTCCTTCCCTCACCGACGCGCCGGGCTCAACCGGATCGCCAGGGGCGCCGCCGGCTCGCCGGCACGCACCTCCGCGGTCACCACGACCGGCGCGTACCCTTCCTTCTGGATGGTCACCTTGTAAGTGCCCGCCGCCAGGCGAGCGTCGAAGGCGCCGTCGTCGCCGCTGCGGGTGGTGGGGGCGAAGAAGCTGAAGCGGGGCTCGCTTCCCTTCCCCTCGATCGTCACCAGGGCGTCCCCCACCGGCTCGCCGGTGGCACCGGAGACCACCTGCCCGAGGAGGGCGCCCATCGCGATGTCGATCGTCACGTCACGGTCGCCGTCGATCTCGACCGTGCTCTCCTGATGGACGGCCCCACGGCCGCCGACGACGGAGAGGGAGTAGCGCCCGGCCGCCAAGTCGTGGATCTCGAACGATCCGTCGTAGCGGCTCGCCGCCTGACCGCCGTTGCCGTCGCCCCGGAGCGTGAGGCTCGCCCCGGAGAGCGGCGCCCCGTCCACCAGCACTCTCCCCGAGAGCGTGGCGCCCTTGCCGAAGTCGAAGTCGAGGGTGGCTTCCGAGTCCCCGGGCTGAATCGTGACTTGCTGGTGGATCTGGCGGCGGTTCGCCGCCGCCGCGGTGACGTGCCAATCCCCCGGCTTCAGCCCCTGGAGCTCGTAGCGGCCGTCCGGCTCGACCTGGGCCTGCGCGAAGCCCGAGCCTCCAAAGCCGCGGACGCTCGCCCGCGCCATCTCTTCGGGGGCGAGCCCCAGGAGACGGCCGCGGAGAGTCGCCTGCTGCGCCTCCGCCTCCATGGCGATCCCGAGGCCCGTGACGTCGGCGCCCGCCACCCGGGTCTCCAGCGGACCCCCGGACTGGACGTACCCTTGCAGCCGCGCGCCCAGCCGGTAGGCGCCGTCGGGCACCTGCCGGAAGACGAAGCTGCCGTCGGCCTCCGTCATGGCGCTTTGCCAGAACGTACCCTCCGCCTCCTGGTTGAGGGCCAGGGCCACCCGGGCGATCCCCTCCCCCTCGCCGTTGACCACCCGGCCGGAGACCTCGACGCCGGGCGGGAACCGGAGCTCGGCCGGGGTCGTCCCCTGCCCCGCCTGGACCGCGTCCGAGATCGACCGCCCCGCCGAAGCGGCTTGGAGCCGGTAGGTTCCCGGTTCGGGAACCTCGAGCCGGACGGTCCCTTCCTCGCCGGTCTCGCCGGCGGCGGCGTGAAAGGAGGGCCAGTCCATGCCCTGGCGATTCACGGCGCGGGGCTTCTCGGGCTGCGCCTCCACGCGGACCCCGGCCATGGGCGCGCCGTCGCTGGAGAGCACGCGCACCGCGAGGATGGTGCCGCGGTCGAGGACGATCTCGTACCCTTCGACGTCCCTATCCTTTGGAATCACCACGCCGCGTACCGTGCGGGTGGCAAAGCCTTCGGCCTCGACCTGCAGATCGGCGGGCCCCGGCTCCAGGCCGGTGACCCGGAAATTGCCATTCGCGTCCGTGCTGCCCAGAGGCGTCGTGGACCTGGAGAAGCTCCTCTGGGTCCGGGTCTCGTCGAGCCGGGTCAGGGAGGCGTCCGGCACCGGCTTGCCGTCGGAGGTCACCACCCGGCCGGCGAGGCTGCGGGCCGGCTTCAGCTCGAAATGCAGCACCTCCCGGGTGGGCGCCTCGACGCCCGGAGCGTCCAGGGGAACGTACCCTTCGTGCTCGATATGGAGCTGGAGCGGGACCTTCCGGGGGAGGTCGGCGATCCGGAAGCGCCCGTCCGGGCCGGTCTGCACGGCGGGGCTGGGCAGGCTCAGCTCCACGACCCATTCGAGGTCGTCGAAGGCGCGCAAGTCGGTCTCGACGCTCGCCGCCGCGATGGGGAGACCCTGGGTGTCCGTCACCTCCCCCTCGATCGCGATCCCCGCCGGCAGCTCGATGGCGCCGAGGTCCGTCCGCCGGGGATCGGCGGCAACCTCGACGGCACGGCGAACGGGCGAGAACCCCGCGAGCCGGGCGCGCAGCATGAAGCGGCCGGGCTCCAGGGCACGGATCTCGAAGCGCCCTTCGCCATCGGTGGTGGCCGGGAACCTCTGGTTGCCGGCGCTGGTCAGCACCACGCTGACGCCCGGCAGGGCGGTGCCGGCCTCGTCCACGACCTGCCCCACCGCGGTCGATCCCGCGCCGAGGACGATGCGCACGGGCTTCGCCACCTGCCCCGGCGCTGGCGTCCGCGTCTTGAGCGATGCGCTGGTGAAGCCGCGGCGGAAGGCCCGGATCTCGTAGCTCCCCTGGAAGCGAAGGCCGCCGATCACGAAGCCGCCGTCCGGCCGGCTCAGGGTCGTCACGTTGCCGCCCAGGGTCGCGACGCGCAGGTAGGCCTGGGAGACCGGCCGGCCGCCCGGGTCCACCACCAGGCCCGAGAGGCGGGCCGCCGGCTCCAGGCGCAGCAGGTTGGGAGCCGGCGGGGGGAGCGGCTTGAGCCGGCTCGCCGTGCGCAGGTAGCCGGGAGCGGCGGCCTCCAGCGCGATTTCGCCGGGGCGCGAGAGCGTGAGCTGGAACCGGCCGTCCACCCCCGCGCGGACCGGCGGCCCCAGCAGGCGGTCCCCGGTCCAGACGAGGGCGCCCGGCACCGGCTTGGCGGGCGCTTTCTGAACGGCCTGGCCGGTTACGATGCGCGGCGGCTCCAGGCGGAGGGAGAGAATGGAAGCTTTGCCCGGGGGAGCCGTCCCTTGGGCCGAGCCGCCGTCGCGGCTCTCCACCACCAGCGGCTCGTCCCCCGCGGGGAAGGCCAGGGCGAGGCGGCCGTCCGCCCCTGTGGTGCCGACCGGCCAGGAGCGCCAGCGCACGAGCGCTCCCGGGACGGGCTTGCCGTCGCGGGTCTTCACCTCGACCTGCCCGCCGGCGGGAGCCGGCAGGAGACGGACGGGCTGCGGTTTCTCTCCCAGCTTGGCCGACTGTCCCAGGAAGGCCGGGGAAACCGCCACCAGCTTGAGCGCCTCCCGGCGCGACCGCGACAGCGGGAGGCGGCCATCCGGTGCCGTGACGCCGCCACGCTCGGCGAAGCGCCATCCCTGATGCTGCGCAGGGTCCTCCCCGTCCTTCGTCACCTGCACGGCCACGCCGGCGAGAGGCTTGCCCTCCCCCGAAACCAGGCGAACCTCGAAGGGCTCGGCCGGAGTCAGCAGCAGCGCCGGGAGGTCCGCGTCCTCGAAGAGCGGCACCAGGGGATGCTCCATGGCGAGGTAGCCGTCGAGGCGCACCCGCAGCCGGTAGGCGCCGGCCTCGGGAGCGTTGAGCTCGTAGAAACCTTCCGCGTCCGTGCGGGCCGTGGCGAGCGGGGAGGGCTCGCTTCCGCCTTGGAGCCGGCGCACCCCGTCTTCGTACTTCTCCCAGGCCGGCAGCAGCTCCACCCGGGCGCCGGCCATTCCTCGAGAGTCGTCCGGCGCCCACACGTGACCGCTCACCCGGACCGGCTGCGCCGCCAGGGCGGCCGGTACCAGGAGTAGGGAGACGACGAGCTTGGCCAGATGGGAATGGGCGTTCATGGCTTCCGAAGCGTACCCTTCTTTACTCCGCGCGTGAGAACGTCTACCCCTCCCTGCCCTGCTCCTCGATGGCTTGGAGAAGAAGGAACCCGGCTTTGCGCAGGGTCGTCGGTCCCGCGGCCTCCATGACCGCCGCCAGCGCCAGCGGCGACCGGGTGCAGTAGTCTGCCATGTGGGCCAGCTCCAGAGCGCGGTCGTCGAAGTAGGAGAGGATGCCCTCCTCCCTGCCGCTGCCCGACAGAACGGGAAACCCGGAGGACGTTCGCTCCTCGTCGAGGCGGAAGAGCGGCTCCCGGCTGGCGGCGGAGAGCGCGGCCGAGAACTTGAGGGCCGTCGCGCGATCGGCGAAGACGGCGAAGGGAGGGCTATCGTCGGGCGTCTGCCACACCTCGAAGAGGCCGTAGCCGGTCTCGACCTTGACGACTTTCCAGGGGCCCGCCAGCTCGGCCTCGCTGACCGGCCCTGCGTCCTCCTTTTCGTCGAGCTGTTCGAGGAAGGCGGGGGAGAAGGCATTCGCAGACTTGGGATGGCTCATCCTGTGTTCTCCTTGCAAGACAGGGCTCGCGCACGTCATGCCCCGGTGATGGAAGGAAAGTACAGCAGTGCTGCCTATCATGTCAAATATGAGACGCCAGAGGCGGCATCGGACAGCGGAGTCATTGTGCTAGACTACCCGGTCATGGCAAGAGAACACGACCTCCACCTGGGCAAGGTCCTCAAGTACGTCATCGAGGTTTCGGACCTTTCGGCCCGGGCCATCGAGCGCAAGCTGGGGATGTGTGGCGGCTACATCTCCCGCCTGACCAGTGGCCGTATCGAGCTGAAGATGAGCCACCTGTTCCGCATCCTCGAGGTTCTGGAGATGCCGCCGGAGGAGTTCTTTGCGCTCTCCTTTCCGCTGCGGCCCGGCAAGCGCAGCGCCTTGATGCAGCGCATCCTGGCGTTCCTCCCTTCGGCCGAGCTGGCGCAGTCCGCCCAGGCGGCGGCTGATCTGGAGGAGAAACGGCTGATGCTCGACGGCCTGCGGCTGCTCCTGGCGGAGCGCCAGGCCGCCAAGGTCTAGAAGCGGGGCTCGTACCGCGCCGCCGGATCGTGTTCGGCCCGCCGCAGGAAGTCGGCCAGGCCCTGCAGCAGCCCCACGCTCAGAAGCTCGGCAGAGAGAGCATTCTTCAGGACGAGCAAGGCTTCGAGCTGAGTGTCGGAAAGGCTCAGTTGCGTGAAGACCTGCAGGGCTTCCGTCGCGGATTGCCGAGCTTCGGACGCCTTCCCCTGCCGCAGGAGAACAGTTGCGAGATCGAGGCTCATCAGCGCGGCGTGACCGTAGACCTGAAGCTCCAGGAATCCCCTCTTGGCGACCCGAAAGTATTGCTCCGCACGCTCCGAGGCTCCGAGCCCGATGCAGATCAAGCCCTTGAGTCCCAAAAGCTTACAGCGATCGAGCCGGCCGCCGCTCGCCAGCAGGCCCAGATGCGCCTCCAGGAGATCCACTGCCGCCTCGAAGCGCTCGGCTCGCACGGTAAACTCCAACCGGTTGTGGAGCGCCTGCCGCACCAACTCCGGCTCACGGCCTGAATCGAGCATGGCCGAGCCCTGCTCCAGGAGCGTCAAGGCGCTCTCGGAGTCGCCGGTCAGTCCGACATAAATCCCTTTCGTGATAAGGGCGCGGCCGGCGCCGTGGCGGTCGCCTTGCGAGAGTTGGGCCGCGTGGATGCGGTCCAGCACCTTGATGGCTTCAGCGTAGCGATGCCGGGTGCCCAGCAGCGATGCCTTGAGGTCCTGAAGGCGTAGCTCCAGGACGGGATTTCCCGTTCCCAAGGCGGCAAGCTGGAAGGCGAGGCGAAGATGCGTCTCGGCTTCGTCCAGGCGGTCGGCCACGCGCAAGGCGTTGCCGTACTCTCCCTCCGCCCGCGCTCGGAGATCCATCACCTGCTCAGTAGGGAAGTCGGATTCCATCCCGGCTGCAATCCGGCAGGCACCCCAGGCGTGACGGACCATCTCCGCAGGGTTGTCGTGGCGAAGCTGCCAGCTCCGGGCGAGCAGCGCTTCATAGACGGGATAGCGGCCGTACCGCAGCACAGGGGCAGATGGAACGCCCGAGTCCGTCAAGCGCGCGAGCACCTTGCGGACCTTCCTCGTCTGTTCCAAGGCACGGGTGCCGTGCAGCAGGACGGCCTCCCCGGCCTTGCGCACGGGCTCGTCATAGACCGCCAGAGCCTCCTCGCTCAATGCCACGTCTTCCTCTTCCGTGAACCAAGGAAGGATCTGGCGCCGGCAGCCATCACAGCCCGAAAGCAGGTGCAGGACCACAAGCCCCACCCGCGACAGCTCCAGCTCACCCGCTGCAAACGCTTCCAGATCTGCCGGGGTGGGATGCTCGCTCAACGCCCTTTCTCCTTTGCCTGTCCTGATTGCGCGGATTCTCTCACAAGCTCACCCGATTCCGTCAAGTGGGAACTCCCCGCCGGCTAGCCGTTGGGGTCGATATGCGTGCCGATGTCGGACCCCGGATTGTCTGCTGCCGGCGGCGCCGGGGCCTGGGCTCCATTGGGGTCGATATGCGAGCCTATCTTCTCGACGGCGGCCCCACCCAGCCAGCGGCTCACCGGCTCTCCCCAGAAGGCCGCCAGCCGCGCCCACACCTGCTGCCAGAGATCCGTGGCGGGCGAGGCCGGCCCCGGCTGCGCCTGGGCCGGAGTTGTCAAAAGGAGCGCCATCGCCACGGCGAGCACCACGGCGCCGAAAGTTCTCTTGAGACGAGACATCGAAACCTCCTTGGACCGCCAGTCGGCCGGGGACCGCCAATGGCTCCGCCGCTCGCGGGCCTCCAAGTGTCGCGCAGAAAGGTGAGGAAGTCTTCCTTTCCCATGAGGAAGCCTCCCGCCCTCCGTTTCTGTCTGTCAGAATAAGTCTCCACCTATACTAGGCTAGTTTCGTCATTCCGCGACTCTAGGGACTGTTGCTTCTGCTGTCAAGCCGTGCACAGGGAGTTCCGGTATAAGAGAACACCGGCAAGGAAAAGGCACATAGGGCCGAATTACGAAGGGCTGCGAGGAGCTCGCAGCCCTCTTGCCGGATTCCTCTCTTTCGTGCCTTAATGGTTCTTCGAGCTAACTTGCGGCAGCGGTTACGGCGCTGGCGAGCAAGCGACGGCTGTTCATGGCCTCACCGGTTGCAGACGGATCTCCATCGCCGTGCCCGTTCCGGATCGGACCTCCGCCGTCGCCTCCACGGGCGCGTACCCATCCTTTTGGACCTGGACCTGGTAGGTCCCGTCCGCCAAGCGGGACTCGAAGAGGCCTTCCTCACTGCTGCGGACGAGGGCCATCGAGAGGAGCGGAGGGGGCTCGCCCCCCGGATTTCGGATCGTCACCGCGGCACCTGGAATGGGCTCTCCCGTGGCGGCGGAGACCACCCGGCCGCGCAGGACCCCCGTCGGGACATCGAGCGTCACCTCGGTATCGCCCGCGACGTCGACCGGCTGGCCGTAGCCGGTGATGCCGCGGGTGGCGAGGACGAAAACGACGTAACTGCCTGCCGCGAGGTCGCGGACCTTGAACCGGCCCGCGAAGTCGGTCTGTGCCGATTGGCTTCCGGCCTTCTCGCTCCCCACCATGACGGCCGCTCCGGAGAGGGGGGTGCCGTCCAGGAGGACCCTGCCGGAGAGGGTGAAACCCTGGCCGAAGTCGAAGTCTAGGACGCGCTCGGTGTCTCCAGCCCGGATCTGGACGCTCTGCTCGCTCTGGCGACGGCTCGCGGTAAGGGCGGTGACGTGCCAGTCTCCCGGTTGCAGCCCCTTCATCTCGTAGCGGCCGTCCGGTTCGACGGTCGCCGTCTCGAAGTCTGCGGGTCCGGAGGCATGAACTTCCGACCCTGGCATCTCCTCAGCGGCGAGCCCCAGGAGATGGCCGGTAAGGGTCGATCCCGTTTGGGGCTCGACCCGGACGTCGAGGCCGCGGACGTCGGCCCCCGTCACCACGACCTCGCGAGGGCCGCCGGACTGGACCAGACCTTGCCCCTGGGCCGTCAACCGGAAAGCACCGTCCGGCACGTGCCGGAGGACGAAACCACCGTCCTCGCCGCTCCAGGCACTCTGCTGGGGCATGGAGCTCTCCGGCTCCGTTCCCAGGGCCAGCAGGACCCGGCCGACTCCCTGTCCCTGCGAGTCCGTGACCCGACCGGAGACCTCGGCGCCGGCTGGAAAGCGGAGCTCGACCGGGGTCGTCCCCTCGCCGGCCTGGACGAGCTTGGCCACCGACTCGCCCGCTATGGAGGCGACGATCCGATAGTTTCCCGGCCTGACGACTTCGATCAGGCAGGTCCCCCGCTCGTCGGTGCTGCCGAACATGCCACGCATCGAGTCCAGGTCGGCGAGACTCGTGAAGCTCTGATTTTCACTTTCCGCCCTCACCATTGAGTCGCTCGCCGGCGCGCCCTCGGGAGAAAGCACCTTCACGGCGAGGAGAACCCCGCGCTGAAGGACGATCTCCAAACCCTCCCGGTCCTGGTCCTGGGGAATGGGGATGCCATGCACCGTCCGGGTGGCATAGCCCCGGGCCTGGACACGGAGGTCGACAGTGCCCGGCTCCAGGCCGGTGATCCGGAATGCCCCCTGCGAGTCGGTGCGGGCCGACGGTTGACCCTCTCCGAGGGTGAGGCCGAGATTGAGAGATCCCTGGCCGCTTTCCAGGTTCAGCTCGCCCCGCGTCAGGGCCGCGCCCGCCACCGGCCCGCCGTCGGCGTCCACGACCCGGCCGGCGAGGCTGCGGGCCGGCTTCATCTCGAGATGGAGGGGCTCCCGGACGGGGACCTCGACGTCCGGGACCGCCAGGGGGACGTACCCCTCGTGCTCGACCCGCAGGTGGATCGGCGCGGCCAGGGGAAGGCCGGTGAGCCGGAAGCTGCCGTCGGGAGCGGTCTTGCCGTCGGGCTCGTCGAGCCCGTGCCGATCCGGAAGCCACTCAGGACCGCTCAGCTCGCCGAGGCTCCGCCAGACGCTCGCCGCTGCGATGGGCATGCCTCGCGAGTCGGTCACCCGGCCGGCGAGCACGGCTCCGGCCGCCAGCTCGATGGCGCCGAGGTCGATCCGCTTGCTCTTTGACTCGGCAGAGATCACGAAGGTGCGGCGGACCGGGGCGAGATCCGCCGCCTGGACCCGCAGGATGAAACTCTCGGGCTCCAGGGCACGGAGCTCGAAGCGCCCTTCGCCGTCCGCCGTCTCCTGAAGCCACGTGTCCATTTCCCGGGGTCCGCCGGTCAGCAGCAGCTTCGCACCCGCTACGGGCTTTCCGCTCTCCTTGACCACGCGCCCGAAGACCGTCACCCCCGCTCCCAGGACGATGCGCACGGGCGGAGCGGTCTGGCCCGGCCCCGGAGCCCGCGCCTTCAACGTGGCGCGGGTGAACCCCGGGTGAGACGCCTGGATCTCATAGCTCTCCTGAGGACGCAAGCCGGAGAAAAGGAATCGGCCGTCGGCGCGGCTCGTCGCCGTCACCGTGGCGGCCCGCGAGCCGACCGTCAGCGAGGCGCGGGAGACCGGCCGGCTCGATTCGTCCACCACTTGGCCGGAGATGCGGGACGCCGCCTCCAGCCGCAGCACGGTGGGCTCGACCGCGGTCTTGGGGACGAACCGGCTCTCCGAGGGGAGGTAGGCGGGGGCCGCGGCCTGCAGCGAGACCTCCTCGGAGGTCGAGAGGGTGAGGCGGAACGCACCGTCCGTTCCCGCGCGGACCGGCGCCCCGAGAGGGCGGCTCCCTGCCCAGACGAGGGCGTTCGCCAGCGGGGCGGAGGACGCCGCCTGGAGGACCCGGCCGGTCAGGACCCGCGGCGGCGCCAAGTGGACGGAGACCACCCCGGTTTGCGCCCGCGGCGGCGCGGTCACCTCGGCCCAGGCGCCGTCGCGGCCTTCCACGGTGAGCGGCTCGTCCCCCGCGGGAAGAGCCACCTCGACCCGGCCGTCCGGCCCGGTGAGGCTGGCCGGCGAGGACCGCTGGCGCACGAGGGCGTCCGGAACCGGCTTGCCGTCGCCGCCACGGACCTCGAGACGCAGCCGAGCCCCCGTTTCCAGGGCGCCGTCATCCGCCGGCCTCCAACCCCGGAACGCCCCGAGCCTGATCTCGTCGGGCCAGTCTGGGGACTTGGCGCTCTGGAGCCAGGCCGGCTCCAGGTCCGTGTCCTCCATCAAAGGAATCAGGGGGTGCTCCACGCTGACGTAACCGTCCGCACTGGCCCGCAGGCGGTAGGCGCCGGTCTCGGGGGCGGCGATCTCGAAGAACCCTTCCGCGTCCGCCCGGGCCGTGGCGAGAGGAGGAACCGTCTCCCCACGCAGCCGGCGGACGGCCTCGGCATATCCTTCCCAAGCCTGCCGCAGCTCGACGCGGGCGCCGGGGAGCCCATCCCGGCCATTGGGCGCCATCACCCGGCCCGATACCCGGATCGGCTGGGCCACCAGGAGAGCCGGCATCAGCAGCACGGCGGTGAGGGTACAGGCGGAAGACGATAGGATCAGGGCGGCGCCTCCTTGCTGAAATTCTACCCCGCTAACGTTCCGGGTCCGCCATCTTCGGCAGCGAGATCCCCTGCCCGGGCTTCGGGGACCCATTTTCTGCTGCAAAACTCGCGAAGTTTGCTGCGAAACTCGCGAGCCCAGCCGCAAAACTCGCGAAGTTTGCAGCAAAATTCGCGAATTTTCACGAGAATTCGTGAGCCCCGGACCGGGGAACACGGGCCCCGGCTCGCGCTTCGCGAGCCCCGGACCGGGGCCCGCGAGGTTTGCAGCAAAATTCGCGAACCCAAGCCGAAATTCGCCAACTTTGCAGCACATTTCGCGAGGGTGGAAGCGTGGCTCGCCGTCCCGCATCGCGGGCTTGCGCGGGCGCATCCAGGGTTCGCGAGCCCAAAGCCGCGGCTCCCTTTCCCGCTGACGGAGCTCGCGCCCAAGACCCTCATCCCCTGCCCCTTCTCCCGCATGCCCTCACCGGGAGAAGAGGGCCGGGGTGATGAGGGTCTTGGGGGTGGGCAAGGCCCCGCCACACCTGTGATAGAAGAGCCGCCGACGGTCTTTCCGGAGGATTCTCATGCGTAAAGGCTCACTGCTCTTCGGCTCGCTCTCCCTGCTCCTGCTTCTCGCCGCCCCCGGCGGAGCGGCCGACTCGCCCGGCTGCAAGGACTCCGAGCCCTACTTCAAGCTCGCCGACGGTGCCATGGCCCCGCAGGCCGACGGCTACCAGGCGTTCGCCTTCTACCGCCAGGTGTCCTCCACGGCCGCGCGCGTCGCCAACCCCGAGTTGGGAGCGCGCATCGCCGGCCTGCGCGACGGCGTGCCCGTGGCCGCCGCGGACCGGCAGCTCGCCTCCTGTATGCTGCGCAGCTACCTCCTCGCCCGCTACGGCGACCGCATGGTGAAGGACCTCCAGGAGATGGTCCGCTTCCCCACCTTCGCCACTGCGGGGAAGGAGAACTGGGAGGCTCCCGACTTCGTCCGCCAGCGCGAGTGGCTGGAGGAACGCGCCCGCGGCCTGGGGCTCGACTTCAAGAGCTACGACGGGCGAGTGGACGAGATCACCCTTCAGGGTCCGAAGCCCGTCCTCGCCCTCCTCACCCACGGCGACGTCCAGGGTGTGGAGAACCAGACGTGGTCCTCCCCCCCATTCGAAGGGAAGCTGGTGGACGGCCGCATCATCGGCCGCGGCGCCGAGGACGACAAAGGCCCCCTCGTCGCCGCCCTTTACGCCTTGGCGGCGCTCCACGACAGCGGCTGGAACCTGCGCTCCACCGTCCACCTCCTGGTGGCCAACGGCGAGGAGTCGAGCTGGGACGAGATCCCCTATTACCTGGCCCGCGCTCCCATGCCGGAGCGGACCATTGGCCTCGACGCCGCCTACCCGGTGGTCAACGCCCAGAAGGGGTACGGCATCCTCCGCTTCCGCGCCCAGCCGGTGGCGCAGCCCAAGGCAGGAAAATGGCGGGTGGTGCGGATGAGTGGCGGCAGCGGCATGTCCATCATCCCCGAGAAGGGCGAGGCCGTCCTCGAACGCTTGAGCTCGGAGCGGGAGAAGGGAGTTGCCCAGGCGGACCTCACCCGCGCCGCCACGATCTGGGCCAAGGCCCATCCGCCGGCCAAGCTCACGGTGACCCGCGATGGCGGCTCCCTGAAGGTCCAGGCCCTGGGGCACGCCGGCCACTCCTCGGAGCCCTCCACCGGCCACAACGCCCTGGGGGACCTGACGGCCTTCCTCGCCACCCTCGACCTCCAGATGGACGCCTGGGGCGCCCTCGCCAGCTTCACCGGCATCGCCGTGGGCACCGAGACCGACGGCCGCTCCTTAGGGATCGACCATCGCGACTCGTTGATGGGAGCGCTGACCTCCAACCTCTCCTTCCTCCGTGAGGACAAGGGCACCCCCATCGCCGAGGTGAACATCCGGGTGCCGCGAGGGATCGGCAAGGAGGAGATCGAGAAGAAGCTGGCGGAGCGCACCGTCGTCTTCACCCGCCGCGCCGGCGCTGCGATGACGGCCGAGGTCGAGATCGCCAGCCAGCCCCATATCGAGCCCGCCGAGGGAGAGCTGGTCTCCGGCCTCCTCGCCGCCTGGCAGGACGTCACCGGCACCCCCGGCAAGGCCCTCGCCATCGGCGGCGGCACCCAGGCCCGCCTCTTCAAGGGAGGGGTGGACTTCGGCCCCGCCACCGACATGCTCAAGTACCGGGGGCACGGCGTGGACGAATACCTCACTCCCGACGAGCTCCACCGCATCGCCGTCCTGACCGCCGTGGCCGTGTGGAAGCTGGAGGCGGCGGCGCCGTAGGGGGGGCATAGGCGCTACCTTTGCTCCCTCGGAGCGCCCCCGCCCAAGACCCTCATCACCCCTGCCCTCTTCTCCCGCCCCCTCGCCTCCCCCCCTCACCGGGAGAAGAGGGAGAACAGCCAAGAAAAGGACGGAAAGGACA
>DASUEN010000060.1:0-7350 GCA_036275055.1 Thermoanaerobaculia bacterium | reverse complement strand
GGCTTCCCTTTCGCTGGGGAGGGCGCCGTCTTCGCTTCCGGCTCGGGGATAGGGAACAGGGTCTCGCTCATGAGTGAAGTATCTCACGAACACGAGCCAATCAGAGGCGGCTATCCGGAATTTTTTCACAGCCTCTCAGCCGGTCAGGATGACAACGCAGACTTGTGGTATGTTAGGTATAGCGTTGATGGTTCCGTGAGAAACAAGCCTCGTCTCCCAGGAAAGGAGATCTCATGAAGAAGATGGTGTTCGGGCTATCCCTGGCTCTGGCCGCTCTCGGCTTCCTCGTATCTCCAGCTTTCGCGGCGGATCCGCAGCGGCCGGGCGCGCAGGAGCTGAACGCAGCGGACCGGTCGTTCGTAGCCTCCCTTGCATCGCGGGCTCCGAAGGCTCCGGAGGCCCCGAGGAAACGTCCGCCCGCGGGCTGGGAGAAGGCGCTCTGCGGCGCTACGGCGGCCTGCGGTGGCGGCGTCACCGTGAGCTGCACGAGCAACAGCTCTGTCACCAGTTGCTCGGCCGCGGACCGCAATTGCGCGGCCGGCGAGCAGGGTCACGTCACCTGTGCCGGCGTCACGACCTGGTGCCCTGGGACCTGTCCCTGCAGCAGCACGGTGAGCTGCGGCAATGGGACCAGCGTGACCTGTTCGGGAAACAGTTGCTCGACCGCGAACCGCAACTGCGCGGCGGGCGAGCAGGGTCACGTCACCTGCGACGGCGTCACGACCACCTGTTCCAACGCCTGCCCCCCCTGCAGTGTCACAGCGTTCTGCGGCAGTGGGACCCCCGTGAGCTGCTCGGGAAACACTTGCTCGGGTGCGGATCAATACTGCAATGGGTGGGAGGATGGGCACGTCACCTGCGATGGTGTCACCACCACGTGCTCCAACACTTGTGGCTGTCCGCTGGATTGGTGCACTGGCGAGCAGGACTGCGCCCAGCAGTGCGGCTCCTGTCCCTACCGCTATACCTGTAACGAGTTGAACTGCACCGACAACTGCAGTTGCGATTTCAGGTTCTGCGAAATACAATAAGCTCAAGATCCTGCCGCACAGAGAGCCCGCCCTGCCATGAATCAGCCGGCCCCCTTCGGGGCCGGCTGGCGATTCTTCTCCGGCACCACCGAAAAGGAGGGGAGAGCTTCCAAGCATGAGAGCCAAACGAAGGATCATCGTCTACATCGCGACGAGCGCCGACGGCTATATCGCCAGGCCGGACGGGGACGTCGAATGGCTGAATCGCCGGCCGCGCACGGTCGACTATGGAATGCGTAAATTCTACCCCACGATCGACACCATCCTGTGGGGACGCAAGACCTACGACTGGGCTCTCGACTATCACAGCAAGAGGGGCGAAACGAAGGGGATGTTCGACACGAAGGTCGCGAACTACGTGTTTTCACGAAATCCTCCGGAACGAGCGGCGCCCGGCGTGGAGCTCGTGACCGAGCCGGTGAAAGTTTTCGCGCAGCGTCTCCGCGCGACACCGGGAAAACAGATCTGGATGATGGGTGGCGGCGAGTTGATCGCCTCGTTCCTCGACGCAGGGGAGATCGATGAATTCGACGTCCACGTCATTCCGGTCTTCATCGGCGAGGGGATTCCACTCATCGCGCCGCGCCGACGGGACGTGCCGCTTCGCTTGCTCTCATCCCGGAAGTACCCTGACGGAGTCGTTCGTTTGCGGTACGAGGTGGTCAGGCCGGCAGTTGAAGACCAAGCGGTTGGCTAACCTCGCTGTCGCCGCGTGAGGCCCTGCGTGTCCCGCCTTCTCGCTCTGAAGCACCTCGACTTATAGGAGGAACACTATGAGAAAATGGATCCCTGTTGCCCTCGTCCTGCTACTGATGGGAGCGTGGCTCGCCACGCCAGGCCATGCTGCCGAGATGGCCGGTCCTCTCACCGCGGCGGCGCCGAGTACCTGCTCGGCCTCGGCGATCTTCTCGCTGCCGTCCGCGCTCGTCATCCCGCCGTCAGGCAAGCTGGCCACGGACGACCCTGCCCTGCGCTGCGGCTGCGGCGACGCCGCCTGCGTTGGGCAGCAGGTCGGCTCGGGTTGCCCCTCGGATACGCCGTTACACCTCAACTTCTGCTTCAACGTCGGCTTTTGCCCCGCGTCGGTAGGCCGGCAGTGTGACTGCCGTCCCGCTCCCTGACCTGTAGGACGGGCGCCACCTCGGACAGGTTCCGCGGTGGCGTCCGAAGGTGTGCCTCTGGCCGTTTCGGGATCGGTCCTCGTTCACAGCCACCGGGCCTCAATCGCCTTACAGACGGAACCGCCGGGCGTAGAGATCGATCCCGCCCCGCGCCTCGGTAGGCCAGATGGCGACGAAGCTTCCGGCGCCGTTGCTCGCAACCGGGGGGCTCGTCGGGTTTGTGAAGGTGGCGTGGCCCAGCACGACGAGAGGGCCTAGGGAGATGCCGTCCGGCCCGAGCTGACGGACGACGACGCTCGAAGTGCGGCCCGTGCTCGTCTCCCAGATCGAGACGAAGCCGCCGTCTGGGCTCGCTGCGATCTCCTGGCCCGCCGGCTGGTGTCCGGCGGGAGAAGGGTCGCTCAGCGGATCTCCGTCGAGCGCGTACCGCCGGACGAAGGCCGTGGGCTGAGCCGGATCGAGCTCCTCCAGGAACCAGGTCACAAAAAAACTGCCGTCGCTGTCGACCGCCGTGTCGTACCCTGAGAAAGAAAATCTGTCTTCGGACAGCTTCTCGCTGATGAGGAAGCTCTCGCCCTGGGGAGTGCCATCGGCAGAGAAGCGCCGGCCCTGGAGGGAGTAGTCGTGCCCGGCCGGGGTCTACGAGGTCTCCACCTGCACCCAGACCACCAGGAACGAGCCGTCGGCCCCCACGGCCAGCCGAGGAGCGCCGGTCGAAGCATCGACGACGGCAACCTGCGGCCCCAGAGGCTGACCGGCCGGCCCGAAAGCCCGTGTGGCAATGCCCGGAAGATCGCCGACCCAGGTCACCGCGAAGCTGCCATCTCCCCGGCTTCCGATCTCGAAGCTCGCCACCGACTCGGGGGTCACGACGAGGTTGCCGCCCATCGGCTTGCCGCGGGCCGTGAAGCGCTGTGCCAGCAGGGCGGCCGGTGTGGGAAAAACGGCGACGAACGAGCCATCGGTCATCATCGCGAGCCGCACGCCAACCGTCCTGGCGGCGGTCGTGCCTCGGTGGATCAGGACTGGGGCGGTGCTGGGAGAGCCGTCCGCGGCGTACAGCCGGCAGAACACCGCCGTCTGGCGGTTGCCGGACCGGAGCTCGCTCCAGGCGACGACGAAATCACCGCGAGGGCTCATGGCCACGCTCGGCCCCTGTAGTCCGCCGGCTGTGGCCACCCGGATGGCGCCGCCCAGCGGAGTCTGGGCCGGAAGGAGGGCAGGGAAGAGAAGGAGAAGCAGGAGAAGCCGTGGCACAAATCGGAGGGTCTTCATCACGTGTCTCCAGGACAGAATCAGCGTAGCCTTCGCGACTCTTCGCGTCAACCTCGTGAGGGGAAAGGGAAGTACACTTCGTTGAAGGAGTATCTTCCGGAGACTTTGAGATGAATCCATCCGATCTCACGCGCCGCGATCTTCTCCGCCTCACGGTCGCCGCCGGAGCCGCCTCCTCCCTGGGGCTCGGTCTCTCGGCTGCCGAGGAAACCCCGAAGCCTGCCCCTGCCGCCGCGCCGGCGCCCCCGGCCTCCGGATATCTGGATGCCGCCGTCAAGGCCAACCGCTGGATTCGCACCGCCCGGATCGAGACGCCGGACGGCTACATGTGGCTGGCCGGACCCGAGCGTCCCGACGGGCTCGACGCCGCCGCACACATTTACTCGGGTGGTGCCGGCATCGTCCTCTTCCTCCTGGAGTTGGCCCGGGCCACCGGCGACAAGGCCTACCGGGAGGAAGCCGGGTTCGGCGCGGACGTCCTGATCGCCTCCCTGCCGGAGAAGCTCAACCTGGAAGACGCGCAAGGCGCCCTCTACAGCGGCGTCGCCGGCCTTGGTTTCACCCTCGAACGCGTCCACCAGGAGACCGGGGACGCGAAGTACCGGAAGGCCGCCGTCCGCTGCCGCGACCTGGTCCGCGCCGCCGCCCAGCCCGCCGGCAAGGGCATCGATTGGGGGAAGTACACCGACATCATCGCCGGGACCTCCGGGACCGGCCTCTATCTCTTGAATACGGCTCGCACGATGGATGACACCGCCTCCCGCGATCTGGCGGTCAAGGCGGGGCTCCGGCTGATCGAGCTGGGCATCCCCGAGAACGGCGGGCTCAAGTGGCGAATGGACCCGGACTTCGCCCGCCTGATGCCGAATTTCTCCCACGGCACGGCGGGCATCGCCTATTACCTCGCCACTCTCCACCGCGAGACCGGCCGTCAGGAATTCCTCGACGCCGCCGTCGCCGGAGGGCGATATCTGCAGTCGATCGCGGATGCCACGGGCGAGACCTGCCTCATTTTCCACGACGAGCCGGACAACAAGAAGCTTTATTATCTCGGCTGGTGCCACGGTCCCGTGGGCACGTCCCGCCTCTGGATCCGCCTCGACCAGATCGATCCCAAGGCCGGCTGGCTCGCCTGGGCGAAAAAGGGCGCGAACGCCATCCTGGCGAGCGGCATCCCCGAGCATCAGACCCCCGGATTCTGGAACAACTTCGGCCAATGCTGCGGCTCCGCCGGAGTCGCCGCTTTCTTCCTCGATCTCGGCAAGCTCACCGGCGATGCCACCTATACGAGCTTCGCCCACCGGATCGCCCGCAACCTTTTGGATCGCGCGACGCCGGCTGCCGGGGGTGGCCTCAAATGGATCCACGCCGAGCACCGGATCAAGCCGGACTACACCTACGCGCAGACCGGCTACATGCAAGGCGCCGCCGGCATCGGCGCGCTGTTCCTCCAGATGGACGCGCTGGACAAGGGGCAACCCTGGACCCTCCGGCTCCCGGACTCGCCGTTTGGCGAGAAGGCGTAGCGCGCCGGGACAGGCTGCGCCCAAGGCGCTTGTGGCCTGGGCCGTTCGCGGAGTAAGCTCCCGTTTGGTTGAACCAAAATGGAGTAGGCTCCCGAATGGTCCAAATCGAACGAGCTTTGCAGATCACCTTACCGGCCCACCAGTCGGCGTTTCTCTGGGGACCCCGCAAGGTTGGGAAGAGCACCTACCTCCGGTCGGCGTTTCCCGAGAGCCTGACATTCGACCTGCTCCAGACGGACCTCATGCTGGAGCTCACCAAGCGCCCGGCCCTCTTGCGCGAGCGTCTCCTGGCGACCCCGCCCGAGAGGCTGCGATCCCCGGTGATCCTGGACGAGGTCCAGAAGGTCCCCCAATTGCTGGACGAAGTTCACTGGCTCATCGAGAACCAGGGGGTGAGCTTCATTCTGTGCGGGTCGAGCGCTCGCAAGCTCAAGAGGGGCGGCGTCAACCTCCTGGGCGGGCGCGCCTGGCGTTACGAGATGCACCCGCTCGTCTCCATCGAGGTTGGGGAGCTCGATCTCCTGCAGGCGCTCAACCGGGGCCTCGTCCCGGGACACTACCTGGACCCGGAATACAGGCGCTCGCTCGAGGCCTACGTCGTGGACTACCTGAAGGAGGAAGTCTTCGACGAAGGGCTCACTCGCAACGTGGCCGCCTTCTCGCGTTTCTTCGAGGCCATGGGCTACTCCCACGGCGACCTCACGAACTACGCCAACATCGCGAGAGATAGCGGCGTCGATGCGAAGACCGTGAAGGAATATTATCAGATCCTTGTCGACACGCTTCTCGGCATCTTCGTCGAGCCCTGGAAGAGGCGCCAGGAGCGGCAGGTCATCGGCAAGGCTCCGAAGTTCTACCTGTTCGACGTTGGGGTCGCGGGCGCCTTGACGCGCCGGTGTATCGTGGAGGAGAGAGGCGAGCAATTCGGCCGGGCGCTCGAGCACTTCGTGCTCATGGAGATCCTGGCGCACCGGTCTTATCGGGATCTCGGCTACGGGGTCCATTTCTGGCGAACGAAAAGCGGCTTCGAGGTCGACTTCGTGCTGGGGGACGGCGAGGTCGCATTGGAAGTGAAAGGAACCTCCCGCGTCGACCCTTCGGACTTCCGGTCCCTCCGTGCCTTCATCGAAGACAACCATCCGCGTCACGCCATCCTCGTTTGCAACGAGCGCGCCCCCCGAGTCGTCGAGGGCATCGAGGTCCTTCCGTGGCGGGAGTTTTTGGCACGTTTGTGGGGCGGGGGCGTTATGAGCTGAGCTGATTCCTGTCTCGGGCTGCCCGGCACCGCTAACCGTGTAGATGAGGATCCGGCGATCGACCTATCGAAAGGATCTGTAACCTCGCTTGACATGCGCCACCTCCAGGGTCTACATTTTTCTACATGGCGAGCGGACAGACCCAGGTTTCGGCCTTTATCTCCGACAGCACCAAAGACGCGCTCGAGCAGTACGCCGAGGCGCACGGCTTGAAGAAGGCGTTCCTCATCGAGGAGGCGCTCCTTCATCACCTGCAGGCGCTACGCGAGTTGCCTCTCGACGTGATCATCCCGGCACGGTTGGTCGTGTCACGCGACAGCGGAAAGGCGATGCTCGAACGTGTCACCAAGCCGCGGCGCCCGACCAAGGCGATGCGCGAGCTCTTCGGCAAGTAGCATGGCCATCGCGGTTCGAAAGCTCCGACCCGACGATGACCGGAGTACGTTCGACAGCGGAGATCCGGATCTCGACAGGTTCTTCGGATGTTTCGCGAGATCGGGGCGATTCCGCCGCTGAGACCCAGCGCGTTGACCGATCGGCGCACACTTCCAGGAGTACGTTAATGAGCAGGCCGACAGCGAGCGGAGTCACACAGATAACGGGTCTCTCTCCACAGTTTCTTGTCGATGATTTGCCAATCGCAATCGAGTATTACCGGGACAAGCTTGGCTTTGCGCCAGACTTTGTTTACGAATCGTTTTACGCGAGTGTCAGCCGGAACGGCTTCTCGATACATTTGAAATGCGCGCCCAAGATAGTTATTGACCGTATGCACCGCAGGCAGAATGAACACCTCGACGTCTACATAGGGGTGCGCGGGATCGAGGCGTTGTTCGAGGAGTTGGCGTCCAAAGGAGCACGCGTCATTCGACGTCTCGAAGAGAGGCCGTGGGCATGTAAAGACTTCTACGTCGAGGATCCGGACGGATATATTCTGTGCTTCAGCGAAGAAACGGCATAATAAGGGCTGCAGAGCCCCTCCGATATATGCACTGCGTCCTAAATGAGTGCGCATCACGACGCCAAGGTCCATCATCGCGGCTTGGATGCAATCAGCTATGACTGTTACCTGTCTTTGCTCCAAAGGAGCTTAGGCATGTAGCCCGGGGCTGGCGCTGTTTGCCAGCCCCGGGTAGGAGAC
>DASUEN010000059.1:0-66164 GCA_036275055.1 Thermoanaerobaculia bacterium | reverse complement strand
CGGCTTCCCTTTCGCTGGGGAGGGCGCCGTCTTCGCTTCCGGCTCGGGGATAGGGAACAGGGTCTCGCTCATGAGTGAAGTATCTCACGAACACGAGCCAATCAGAGGCGGCTATCCGGAATTTTTTCACAGCCTCTCAGGTCACCGGCCGGAGAGGCTCCCTTCTGGGTGACCGAGGTCACCCGGTTCAAGGCGTCGTAGGTGGTCACCGTCTGGACACCGTTGGCATCGGTCGAGGAGGTCCGCCGGTTGAACACGTCATAGGAGAAGGACGAGGCTCCGATCAGGGGATCGGTGCGCGTCAGAGGCAGGAGGCTCCCCCGGGTGGCATCGTAGGTGTAGGACGTTACGTCCGCCGTGCCGTGGCCGGGAGGGTCGATCGTCAGCGGTTGGCCGGCGGAGTTGAAGGTGGTCACCGTGGGGAAGCTGAAGCTGCTGCCGCCCTCGGCGCCCTGGATCGTCTGGGTCGTCAAGTCCCCTGGGGCGTTGTGGGTGAGGCTCGTCGTCCGCAGGCCGCTGCCGCCGGAGGTGGAAGGCACGTCTGTGCGAGTGGGAAACGCCGGGAAGGAGGAATTTCCATACTGCCAGGTGGTGGTGCGGGCCCGGGGCATACCGGCGGCTTCGGTGCGCGAGGTCATGCGGCCGTTGGCGTTGTAGACCATCTGGGTCACCAGGCCCGGCCGTCCACGATCTGGGTGGGCAGCAGGGGGTTGGCGGCATCCCCATAGGTGATGACCGAGTTCGGTCCGGTGCCGCAGACCGGGCAGTCGCCCTGGATCTGCGTCATCTTGGGCTTGGTGCTGCCGGCGTCGCGAGCGATCGTGTACGTCGTCGGATTGCCCAGCGGATCGGTGATCTTGGTTTGGCTCGGCAGGGCCGGATTGGTGTAGGTGAAGATATAGAGCTCGACGGCGAGGAGCCGGGAGCGATGGTGACCCGCTGGATTGCGGGACACAAGGCGGTGAGCGCCTACGACGTCAATTCGGTCTTTCCCTTGTACCTCCGCCCGGAAAACGGCGGCGCTGCCAACGTCGCGCCGGAGCTGTCGCGGCGGCTGGCGGAGCGGTATGGCAGGATTCCCAAACCCGAGGAGGTTCTCGGGTACGTCTATGCCATGCTCTACAACCCTCTGTACCGTAGACGCTATGGAGTCCTTCTCAGGAGTGGCTTTCCCCGTATCCAATTTCCTCTGGACTCGCGGCACTTCCGCCGGCTGGCCGGACTGGGCGGCGAGCTGATCGCCCTGCACCTCCTGGAGGACGAGCGGTTGCGAGCCGCCCCGGTGCGGTTTCTTGGTGATGGCGAACGGCCTCTGGGAGCCGCCCGCAAATCGGTCTGCGACTACCGGGAATCCGAGGGCCGCCTCTACGTCAACGAGCACGGCCTGTGCTTCGAGGGCATCGATCCTGACGTCTGGGCATTCCGTGTCGGCGGCTACCAGGTGCTCTCCAACTGGCTGCAAGCCCGAGTCGGCCTTGTCCTCAGCTACCACCAGAACCGGGAGCTGCGCCAGATCGCCGAAGCGCTGCGGCTGACTCTGCGGGTCCAGCAAGCAATCGCCGTGGCCGAGACCCGGTGACGAATTGAACCCTGAGTGACGAGCCGATCTTTCGAGATCAGGCCGTGAGCGGAGGTCGAATGACTGGAATCCGGGACCTGAAGGCGGAGAAGCTCACCCCCACGGAGGCTTCGGCCCTCCTGGGCATCCCCTACGACCTGGTGCTGCGGTACGTCCGCGAGCTCGAACGCCAGGGTCTGCTGGCAGCTCATCGCACACCCGCCGGCCGGGTGTTCCTCTCTCCCTCCGACTTGGAGCGGCTGAGGAAACATCACGAGGACCGGCCTGTCGCCTCCACCTTCAAGGTGGAAGGGGACATCGATCAGCACAAGCACACCGTCCAGGACCTCGAAACCCTGGCGAAGACCCTCGAAGCAATGGCCAGGCTCGCCAAGTCGCGAATCAAGGCGCTGACCCAGGCGCCGGCCTGCTCGACCACCTGGATCACCTCCCTTCCCATTGGCGGGATCTCGCTGCGCAAGCCGATCCCGGTCACCGTGATTTCGGACGGCAAAGCCTTCTCCGCGTTTTCGGGCGATCTGGGAAGCACCGCTTCCGGGCGAAACCGGGTTCAGGCCGTGCAGGCGTTGAGGAAACGGCTGACAGCTTGATTCCCAGTGATAGTCAGTGACGCTCAAGGTCAAGCTGGTCAAGTACTTAGCTCTGGACTCGACTGTCACCCACCGCCGCCAGTTGCCACTGGTTTTCAGTTCGCGTTGTGACTGGAGTGTGACTTGGGACACCTCCAGTCGTCCGCTCCTGCTGGCGGCGGAATGAGGGGACATTCATGGCGCGGCGGAGGGTGATTGACGTGGAGTAATAAAGATGTCATAGTGCACACTTATCGAAATGGTGTTCCAACCCTTGAGATCCTCTAGGGGTCTCTCCGGAGACGGAGCTCTATGGCCAAGAGGCGGTGGCGAGACTTGGGGATGTGGGGGCTGGCGCTGGTCCGCCAGCGCTTCGGGGAGCTGACCGGCGCGCTTTACTCGGGATCGGGTGGCGCTTGATCGAGCCATTGGGTGTACTCCGCGAGGCTCGCCCGCTCGGGCACGAAGGCGTTGACCGGCGCGGTCTCGTCCGCATAGCCGGCGGCGAGGCTGCAGACGATGAGCCGGTCGGCTCCCAGGCCCAGGAACTCTCGCAGGGCGTCGCTATAGCCCGTGACGCTCGCCTGCGGACAGCCCGCGAGGCCTTTGACCACCAGGCCCAGCAACACGTTCTGGACGAAGAACCCCATCTCCAGGAAGGTCCCAGGTGCGGCGTTGGCCGGCAGGTGAAAGATCATCGCCACCGGCGCGCCGTAGAAGCGGAGGTTGTCGCGCAGGTGGCGGCGGCGGCCCGCAGCGTCGCTCTGCGCGATCCCCTTGGCCGCGTGGACGCCAGAGGCGGCGGCCCGCGCCCGCTCTTCGTGCGCCGGCGGCAGCTCGGCCGGCCGGCTGGCGTAGTCCATCTTCATGGGCACATCGCGGTCGAAGAGGTCGCACAGCTTGCGCGCCAGGGATTCGCGGGCCCCTCCCGTCAGCACGGCCGCGCTCCACGGCTGGCCGTTGCGGGTCGAGGGGGCGTGGGCCGCGGCGCGCAGCACTTCCTCCAGGATCTCGCGCGGCACCGGGCGGTCGAGGAACGCCCGCTTGCAGTGCCGCGCCGTGATGATCGAGAGGAAAGCGTGGTTCATGCCGTCGGCATCCGGGAGGGATTCTAATATGCCCGAAGCGACGATCGTCGCCTCTTTGACCTCACCCTCCGAGCTGCGATCGCTGCCCGCGGAGGTCCGCTGCCTGGAGGTGCGGGCTGACCTGACGGGGGACCTCGATCCCGATGGATTGCGCGACCGCTTCCCCGGTGAGCTTCTCTACAGCCTGCGCAGCCGCGCTGCCGGAGGGGCCGGCGAGATCTCCGGCAGGGAACGGCGGGAGCGGTTGCTCGCAGCGGCCCGGCGCTGGGACCTGATCGATCTCGAGGCCGGCGACCTCGAGCCCGAGGTCCTGGCCCGGATCCCCGCGTCGCGCCGCGTCGTCTCCTGGCGTGGTCCGGCAGTGGACCTCGGCGCGCTGCGAACCCTCTGGGAGCGCTTCGCCGGTGTCGAGGCCCGGCTGGTGCGGCTGGTGCCGGCGGCGGAAGACGCGATGGACGCTCTGGCGCCCCTGCGGTTGTTGCGCGAGATCGGCCGTTCCGACGTGCTCGCCTTCGCCTCGGGTCCGGCGGGCTGGTGGAGCCGCCTGCTGGCCCCCCGCCTGGGAGCGCCGTTCGTCTTCGCGGCGGCCGGCGAGGAGGCCGGCGAGCCCACGGCGGCCCGGCTGGTGGACGATTATGGTCTGCCCGATCTGCCGCCGGTCGAGGCGCTGTACGGCATCGTCGGCAGGTCGGCGACGGCGGCGAAGTCGCTGTCACCGCGGCTACACAACGCCTCCTACCGGGCCCTGAGCCTGCCGGCGCTCTACCTGCCCTTCCCGGCGCGAGACTTCGCGGCCTTCTGGCGCGAGCTCCCCGAAGCCTTAAGCGGGCTGGGGTTTCGCCTCGCCGGGCTCACCGTGACGTCCCCCCACAAGGAGGAGGCCCTGGAAGCAGTCGAGCACACCAGCCGCCTGGCGCGGCGGGCCGGCGCGGCCAACACCCTGCTGCGGCACAACGGGTCCTGGCGTGCGGACACCGCCGACGCCGAGGGGGTGCTGGCGGTCCTCGCAGCCCGGGGAGTGGACGTAGCCGGTCAACCGGTGGCCGTGGTCGGCTGCGGCGGAGCGGGGCGCGCCGCGGCGGCCGGCCTCCAGCAGGCGGGGGGGAAGGTGACGCTGGTCAACCGCAGCCTGGAGCGCGGCCTCTACGCCTCCAGTCTCCTCGATCTCCCGTTCGTGCCGCTGGCGGAGTTCTCCGCCCGGGAGTTCTCCCTGGTCGTCCACGCCACGCCGCTCCAGCACGAGGTCCCCTTCGCCACCGACGAGCTGCGGAATGGAGCGGTGGTCGTGGAGCTGGTCTACGGCGCCGCTCCGACGCCGCTCATGACCGCGACCGCGGCCCGAGGTTGCGTCGCCATCGACGGCCGGGAGGTGCTGCTGGTCGAGGCCCAGCGACAGTTTCAGATGATGACGGGCCGGCCGATGCCGGTCGATCTGGCAGTCCGTCTGATCTTCGGAGAGGGGGGTGCGGCCTGTGCTAGCATCCCTGCCCAAGCCTCGTCAGACGGCCCCTCCGATCTCGCGGCAACCTGCGCATGAAGCTGGATCTCGCTCCCGGGCAGCAAGCCCTCGTCGACCGTACCGCCGACTTGGCGCGCACGAAGTTTGCTTTGCGCGCCGCCGCTTACGACCGCACCGCAACCTTCCCGGCCGAGGATTTCGCCGACCTCTTCGCGGCCGGGTTGCATGCGCCGACGATCCCCCGCGAGCAGGGCGGCCTCGGCCTGGGCCCCTTCCGCGGCGACTCCTTCACCCTCTGGATGATGACCAAGGAGATTGCCAAGGCCGACCTGTCGCTCGCCCGCTGCTTCGAGGGTCACGCCAACTCATTGCTGCTGCTGGACGCCATGGCGAGCGAGGAGCAGAAGGGGCGCTGGTTCGCCGGGGTGGTCGAGCGGGGGGAGAAGTGGGTCGTCTGGAGCGGCGAGCCGCAGGCGCGGGCGCCGGGCGAGCCCAGCCGCTTCGGCACCACCCTGGAGCGGGTGGACGGTGGCTGGGTGGTGGAGGGCACCAAGGTGTTCGCCACCAGCGCCGGCGGCGCAGAGTGGGCCATCCTGCTGGTCAACCCTGCCGGCCCCGGGGGCGCGCGCCACACGGCCTCGCCGGAGAGCCTGCTCATGCTGGCCTGCGACCTGTCCGATGCGAGTGTCGAGACCGACGGCTCCTGGTGGGATCCCATCGGCATGCGGGCGACGGTGTCGCACCTCGTCCGCTTCCGGCGGACGTTCATCCCCGACGAGAACGGGATCGGCGCGCCGGGCCAGTATCTCTCGGGCGGCTGGCAGACCGCCTTCGCCCCCCACTATGCTGCGAGCTTCCTGGGAGCGGCCGAGGCGGCTTACGACTACGCCCTGGAGCACCTGACCACCCAGGGCAAGGGGGGCGACCCCTACGTGCAACAGCGGATCGCCCGCATGTCGATCCACGTCGAGACGGGACATCTCTGGCTGCGCCACGTCGCCCGGCTTTGGGACGAGGGGCGGCGGGAGGAGGCGCAGCTCGCGGCGAGCCGGGTCCGCCATCTGGTGGAGCACCTGGCGGAGGAGACGGTGCAGCACGCCATCCGCGCCTGCGGCGCCCGCTCGCTCATCCGGCCCAGCCCTCTGGAGCGCATTCTGCGCGACCTGTCCTTCTACATCCGGCACGACAACGATGATCAGGTCCTGGCGACGATCGGCCGCGCCGTGCTGGGACAGCCGTTCGACGCGTCGTTCTACAAGCCATGAAGCGCCGCCGCCAGGAGTTTCAGGATTGCGCTCCCTACGCCAAGCCGACGCGGTGACGGTTGCCCGGTCGCGGGACGAGAGCCTCGACCTGACCGCTTTCCCGGGCACCTGGACGAGCAGCGATCCGGGGACCCGCGGCGTCGCGCGGCTCGACCTCGCGGTCCGCGACGGTGAGCTCGTGGGGCGGATCTGGGGCGGCGGGGCGAACGGCCCCGCCGACTGGGGATCGAGCCGCGCCGAGGCTCTCTATGCCGACGCCGTCACGTCCCGCGCCGGCGCCGGTTTCCTGCTGCGCTACGACCACGGCTTCCTCACCCGTCACGTGGAGGCGAACCTCAAGCTCGGCGTGGCGGTGCTCGGCGTCTACCAGAGCTTCCAGGACGGAAGCGGCCGCCGGGACTACTTCTTCCGGGAGTTCCTCTCCGTTGACGGCGACGCCGGCGAGATGCCCCCCGCGCCAGAGATGGTGGAGACTTCCTGCGGCTTCGACGAAGAGCTCGGCCGCGGTCCCGGAGCCGCGATCGAGCTGCTCCTGGGGCACTGGCACAACACCCAGCACGGCTCCCGTGGCATTCCGGAGATCGCCCTCGAGCACCGGGGTGATCGCGTCGCGGTGCGCGTCTGGGGAGCCGGGGCCCAGGGCCTCGCCGGCTGGGGGGAGGCGCAGGGTGAGCTCTTCACCTGCGTCGAGGAAGACGGCGTCCGGAGCGCCGCGACGCTCGCCCGTTACGACTTCGGCTTCATGGCGTGCGAGCTCCAGATCCGCCAGAACAAGGGCATTCTGGCCGTGACCACCTTCAACCGCTTCCGGGACGGGAGCGGCCGCTCAAGCTACGTCACGCGCGAGCTCTTCTACCGCCGCCAGGGAGAGGCCGGATGACACGGCCGATGCGGACAATGCGGCGCATGGATTCGGCTCTGCCCTCTGGAGCGCACGAGCCGCCGTTTCCCGAGGCCGTCTGGGTCAACACCAACGCCGCGGACAGGGTGCAGGGCTTTCGCTGGCTGGAGAGCTCGCGGACAGGCTTGCGCGCCTGCTGTGCCGGCTCCGGCGCCGACTTGGTGTGGCCGGCCGACGGCCTCGTGCGCTACTGCGGCATCGCCACCGCGGATTTCGTCGCTTTCAGCGCACGCCGTAGCTTCGCCGACGGTGAGGTTTTGCTGCAGGGCATCTTGAACCTGGGGCTCCTCGTCCTGGCGACGTATGAGATTCCGCGCGGCGGCGGCGTGGGCTACTTTTCGCGCGAGTTCTTCGCCCGGCGCGCCGTGGCCCCTGCCGCGAGCTCGGAGCCGGCCGGGACCACGGTCTTCGGCCGCCTCGTGAAACCGGTGTCGGTTGACACGGCGCCGCTTCTCGGCCGCTGGCGCAACGCCGACCCCGCGGCCCGGGGCCTCGTCGAGATCACGATTGAGGACGATGCGGGCGATCTCGCCGTGCGGGCGCTCGGCAGCGGCGAGGGGGGGCCGGTCGACTGGGGTCCGGCGCGGACCGGCGTCTTCGCCTGCCTCGACGAAGCTGGCAAGGCGAGCCTGTCGCTGCTCGCCACCTGGGACTTCGGCTTCCTCGAGACCCACCTCCAGCTACGGCTCCCCGCCGGCACCCTGGCGTCAGCGGGCTTCAACGTCTTCAAGGACGGGCGGCCAAGCTATTTCACGCGCGAGTTCTTCTACCGGGAGTGACCGGACACTGCGATCAAAGCGGCGCAGGAGCTCATCTTTAAAAGAAGGTTGCAATCTCTAACTGCAACCTCTATGATAAGGCGATTGTAGCCGTATCCGGGCCTGAGGCCGTCAGCACGTGTCTCCAAGGAGAACCGGCATGCAGACCGAGATCGACCAGTTCCCGCGAACAGGGGTATCTCTTTTCCCGGTGCTCTTCTCTCCTGAGGAAACGGACGTCCTGCGTCGGGCTTCACGCCGCTCGCGGCGCTGACAGACGACTGTCTGCTGGCGCCCGCGAGTTGAACCGTCACGACTCCCGTGGCGATAGAAGTCACACGTGGCAATGTCAGGAGAAAGAAAATGACGGCACACACCCGACCACTGACCGACGAACAGATGGCCAGCTACCAGGAGCTCGGATACCTCGACTGTCTACCGGTGCTCTCCGCGGACGAGGTGCGAAAGTACCGCGCCGCCATAGAAAAAACGTGCGCGGCGCTCGGGGGGCAGGTCACGCGGCTGGACGACCCCCACCTCTACTTCCGCTGGGCGTGGGAGCTGAGCATGCATCCGCGACTGGTGGGCTATTTACAGCAGCTCCTAGGTCCGGACATCGTGCTCACGCTCACCAGCGTGTTCTACAAGCACGCCCACACCGGAGCGTTTGTCGACTGGCATCAGGATGGGATCACGGAGGAGCTCACCGACGGTCGCACCCCGTCGATCTGGCTCGGCATCACCGAAGCCACCGCCGAGAACGGGTGTCTTCGAGTCGTGCCGCGGTCGCACCACCTGGGCCTCATCCCACACCAGACGCACCCCGAGCCGGAACAGGCCCCTCGTCCGGGATGGGCCCAGGGTCACGCGCTGGGAGACGAGCTCTCCGGCGTGTTCACCAGCCTTCCGCCGGGTCTCGATCCACCTCATGACGTCGTCATGCGTGCCGGAGAAATGAGCATGCACCACCCCGTGGTCTTCCATGGCTCGAATCCGAATCAGAGCGACGGACCGCGCATCGGGCTTTCCTCGGTCTACTCCGCTACAGCCCTCCTCAAGAAGCAACAGAGCGTAGGGAACAGCCAAGCACCATGGGGATGGGGTGCCGTCGCTGTGGTGTGCGGCGTTCCGCCGGCCGGCTTCGAGCTCCTCGCCGAACCTCCGCAAACCTCTATCGAGGGCGAAGTCGCCGCGTACCGTACCAGCGGGTTCCAGATTCACTACTGATCAGGTCCGGGAGCCGATACAGCCGACATCTTCACCAACGCACTCCCTGCTGCCCCGATCCGCCGGTCAAAGCGGCGCAGGAGCTCGAATCCGGCCCAGGCGAGACCCCCGAGCATCCCGGCGGCGAGCCAAAGACTCTCCGGTCCTGCCACCTGGTAGAGGAAGGCGCCGACCGGCGGAGCCACGATCCAGCCCAGGCCCCAGGTCATGGAGTAGAGCCCCATGTACTTGCCCCGGTGGGTGCCGGCCCGGCTCGCCACCCAGCCTCCCGCCGCCGGGGTGCCGAGCATCTCGCCCGTCGTCCAGACGACGACCGAAACCGCCGCGAGCAGCATCGTGGAACCGAGCGGCAGGATGGCGAATCCGAGGCCGATGAGGAACGCCCCGGCACCCACCATCGTGAGGGGTCGAAACGCCTCGGTGCAGTGGGTGATCACCATCTCGAAAAGGAGGATCAGGAGCCCGTTCAAGGTCATCAGCAGGCCGAAGTGGGACTCCGCCATGCCGTAGACCTGGGTGAGATAGACGGGAAAGGTGCTCAAGACCTGCATACTGATGAGCACGGCGAGGAAGTTGAGACCGAGAAATGCGAGGAAGACGCCGTCGCGCAAGGGGTGGACGTCGAACCCGGAAGGTGCCGGCTTGCTCGCGGGCTGCGCCTTGGCCGCGTGGTTCCGAAAGAGGAACGCGAGAAGCGCTGCCGCTGCCAGGCCGGCCGTGCCCTCGACCCAGAAGATCAGCGCGTAGTCGCGCATCACGAGCCACCCGCCGATGGCCGGAGCCAGGGCGACGGCGAGGTTGACCGTCCCGCGGTTCAACGCCACCACCCGGTTGAACCGCCCCGGCGTCGAGAAGGCGGCCAGGGCCGAGAGGTTGGCCGGATTGAACGACTCCGCCGCCACGGCGACGAGAAAGGTCGTGACCATGATCGCGGGCAGGCTTCTGAGGCGCTCGAGCACGAAGAATCCGAGACCCGACAACGCCAGGCTCAGGAACAGGATCCTGAGAGCCCCGAGACGGTCGCAGAGCCAGCCACCCACGAGGCCCCCGGCGAGATAGCCGCAGCCGTAGACCGCCAGCACCTGGCTGGCGGTCCCCAGACTGTAGCCGAGCGCCTTGGTGAGATAGAGGGTGAGGAAGGCCAGCACCATGGAGCCGGTCCGGTTGACGAAGAGCACCGCGCAAAGCATCCAGACCTCCCGGGGAAAGCCCCGGTAGGCCTCGCTGTAGATGCGCAAGATCGCCTTCATCATGGGACCGCGGGCGCCCGGATCGGAGTCCTTCGCTGCTGCAACGGCCGCGGCACTAGCGGCGCCGTGAAAGACGGACCGGAACGCTAGCTGAAGTAATCCTCGAGCACGCTTCGCCGCCGGATGTCCAGGGTCACGCAGTGGAATCCACCACCCAAGGTACGGCCGTGCCGCCAGCGGCATGGAATCGGGGTAAAGCCGGCCTGCTCGAGACTTTGGATGAGCTCCACCTGGATGTCCTGCACGACGACCTCCCGCTCATTCAACGAGAGCACGTTCATGCCGATGTTCTGAGACGCCAGCAGCGGCACGCTCTCGTCGCCGGTGTCCGGCGTGTTCACGGGGAAGGGAGCGTCACAGATGACCCGGTCCCACTTCCGCAACGGCGCGGGCAGCTTGTTCGTATCGACCTCTTTGTGCAACAAGAGGGTCCCCGGCTTCAAGGGTATCAAGCAGGAATCGACATGGTAGTCGGCAATGTCGATTTCATGAACCCGATACTCTTCGCCGAGATGGCGCTGGAGCCACCGCAGCCCCATGCGGTGGTTTTCGTTCGAGCAGTTGAACAAAAGGTCCTTCCCCAGCCGCACGATCTGCGCCCCGTCGAACATGATCTCGAAAAACGGATCGTCAGGCACCTCTCCCTTGTAGCCATTCGCGAGGACGTAGCAGAAGTCGAAGTTACGATCCTGAAGCCTGGACCGTGGTGCCACCGTCCACTTGGCCCCGGCGTTGAAATACTCGGTGAACAGCTCCTTGTAGAGATCCGCCTCGAAGTAGCGCGACCGGAGCATGGGTGCGGTCTCGATGATCTCGTTGCCGATGACGATGAAGAGGTCACGGCTCATCAAGCCATGGCCCATGATGGAATTCCAACTGGGCGTCTTGACCTCGAGGGCTTCGGTGACGGCCTGCGGCCGCCGCACGCTGACTCCCGCTTGCTTCAAGATGTCGATAAACCCTTCCGTGTCTTCCTGGAGCTCGTCCCGCAAACGGTTCGAGGGCTTGACTCCGGAAAAGGCGGTGCTGGGTGGATCGTGCTGCAACATCAGGGTCGATTCGTTGTAAAGATTCTGATGAAAAAACAACTTGAACGAGAGGTCTTCCGAGTAGTCGAGATGAAAGGACGTCCCGACGATGATCTCCTCCAAGGGAGACCAGTAGTTGTGGGAGTTGACCACCGGCCATTTTTTCTCGGCTGCAGCTTTCCCGGACGCGGTTTCCTCAGCTACGACTGTCGTGTGCTCAGGCATGTCTCCCTCCTTGACCGTCTCCACGTTGCTGGATCCCCCGCGTAGCTTCGCCACCATCCTTGCGCGGAGGCGGTGCTAGACCTCGGCTTGACGCCACCGCCGCAGGCCTTGCGCGGTGTCGTTCTCGGGACGGGCGTCCCGCAGGATTTCCAGGTGCTCGACGTCCGTCTCGCCGCGGGCCAGCAGCATCGCGCCGCTGTGGCGCTGGCGGTGGGCCGGCGTCACGTAGCGGACGATGAAACCGATCCGCTTCAGGTCGGAGCGGTTTTGACCCGAGCCGTGGATGATGTTGCTCCCGTGCAGGGACATCTCCCCCGGTTGCAGCGCCAGATAGTGGGCCATCGACTCGTCGACCTCGACCCGGACCTCTTCGCCGCGCTGCAACATGTTGTCGCCGTGATGGCCCTCGTCGTGCTCGCGCAAGCCGTCGCGATGGGAGCCCGGGATCACCCGCATGCAACCGTTCTCCGGGAGGCTGGGGCTGAGCGCGATCCAAGCGGAGGTGGTCGGGGTCAGGTGCCATCCGGAGTAGACGCTGTCCTGGTGCCAGGCGACGTAGCCGGAGTCGCGGGGCGGCTTGCAGAGGATCAGCGTGCCGCTCACCAGGAGGGTGGGACCCAAGAGGCCTTCCACCGCGTCCAGCACCCCCGGATGGGTGGCGAGGTCGTAGGCCCAGGGAAAGAAGAGGTGCGGCTGGCCCAGCCGCCGGACCTCCTCGCCGAGCTCGGCCTCGACCTCCGCCAAGCCCGCCTGGAAGCGGCGCAGGTCCGCGGGTGGCAACACGGGGAGCGGGCACAAGAAGCCGTCCCGGTCGTAGCTTTCGATCTGACTTTGGCTCAACATGTCCGGCTCAACCTGTCGCTGAAGCTTTGAACGGCGGCGCTCAGACGGCAGGACCAGGGTCCTGCAATCCGTGACTGACCCAACTGCGGATCATCAACCGGTCCAAGGCCTCCTCTCCCGCCGCCAGCGGGGTCCGTGCGTGCAGCGCACGCTGGTTGTCCATCAACAGGAATTCGTTCGCCTGCATGAAGAAATGGACTTCCGACGCGGCGCTCTCGACGACTTCACCGAACGCGTCGAGGGCCGCGACCAGGGACGCGTCGAGCTCCAGGCCGTTCTCGCGGACGGCGGCGTCGACGGTGTAGCGCCGCCAGCGCAGGCGTCCGTTCCCGAGCACCGGGTCCCAGACCATGCCGCCGCCGAGGTAGGGGGCCACTTGCCAGGGGACCGGACAGCTCTCCAGGCTGGCGAGCAGCGCCCCGTCCATGCGCTCCGCGGCCTCTTCCACGAGCGCCTCCAGCTCCAGGAAACGGGACACTCCGCCGCCGTTCCTGTCCGGCCGTATGCAGACCATGGAGAGCCAGCGCACGGGCTCGTACCAGTCGGCGGCGTCGGTGTGCAGGCGCTCGCTCTCGAAGCCCTGGCCGACGTTCGCCGCGATGTCGGTGGCGGGCTGGATGTAGTGGACGAGCTGGGCACGAGGCTTTTGGTACGGGCGAGCCACCAGGTCGCCGAGCTCGCGGTTCAACGCCACGAAGA
This sequence comes from Thermoanaerobaculia bacterium, assembly GCA_036275055.1. Taxonomy (GTDB): domain Bacteria; phylum Acidobacteriota; class Thermoanaerobaculia; order Multivoradales; family UBA5704; genus DATARR01. The sequence goes on along the minus strand of DASUEN010000059.1, from coordinate 53,273 downwards.
GCCGGTTGCCCTCGTCGAAGCGCAGGCCGGAGACGAGGGCACAACGCGGGCGCCGGGCGAGGCGCTCGCGGATCGGTCCGACGACCTCACTCCAGCTTCCCGGCACGCTGTCGCGGATCGCGGCGTGGACCTCGGCTTGCCGGGCGAAGGAGTAGAAGTCCTGGTTCTCGTAGTGCGGCAGGCTTTCCGCCGCCCGCAGAAGGTCCGCCGCGACCGCGGACGGAACCTGAATCCTCGCCGACTCGGGAAGCGGTTGCATCGTCGGGTCTCCTTCTTCACGTCATTCGGCGCGCCTGCGCAGGAGGCAGCAGTGGTGAATCTCGTTGGCCGCGGGTGGCAAGATCTCGGCGCCCGGAAAGAGCTCGGCCATGTACTCGGCGGTGTAGTAGATGTGGTACGACTCCTGCTCCTCGGGAGCATACTCGGCGATCTCATGGGTCTCGACGAAAAGGTCGCGATCGTTGACGAGGATGCACCACCGCGCCCCCCGTGCCCGGGCCAACGCACCCTCCACGTCGACGTCCACCCCTTCCCGCCTGGTTTTCTCCAGTTGCAAGCGCAGGTTGTCCGGTCCCCCGTCCGCGTGCCAGTGACGATAGGAATGGTGGTGCGGGTCGATGAAGGTGAAGGCGAGGACCCCCCCCGGTTTGAGCCTGTCGACCAGTTGCGGCACCATGTCCAGCATGTCGGCCTGGCGGTTGTTGGTGAACACCGAGTAGGCGGCGATGACGTCGAACTTCTGGCCGCCGCAGTCGGGGATCTTCAGGCTCGGGTCGCCGTGGGGATTGAAGAAGAAGTTGTACTTGTCGTAGAAGACCCAGTGGGCTCGCGGGTAGAGCTGGCGTCCCAGCTCGACGGCCTCCTTGATGATCTCCATGCACCAGTAACGCTCTTCGTCGAGGGTCGCGGTGGGGTCCTGCAGCAGCGCGCCGACGTTGCCGCCGAAGTCCAGGACGTCCTTGCCCCGCCAGTCCTTCTCGCCCAGTTGGAGGGCAAAGTACTCGAAGATCTTTTCCCTGGGCTGGAGAAACGGCCTTTCGAGGTCCGGACGGACGTAGCCGTTCGCAGGATGGCCGGCAATCACCTCGAGCATCACCAAGGCCCCGTGCGGCAGGGGCGCCTGCAGCACCGTGCGGGCGGGATTGCACACCTTCCCGTCCTCCGGCAGCCAGTCGATGTACAGGGAGTCCACCTGCTTGAAGTCCTTCATGTCCGCGAGGATCAGGGTCGATTGGAGAATGTCCCCCGGAGAGCAACCGGCGGCGCTGAGAACCGCGCCGATGTTGGAGAGCACCCGCCGGGTCTGGGCCTCCAGCCCGTCCTCCAGATCGCTGGTCTGCGGGTTGCGGCCCGTCTGGCCGGTGACGAACACCAGGTTGCCGTGGCGAATCGCCTGGCTGTAGGTGCCGGTGGCGGGCGGCGCCCCGTCGGTCTCGATTCGAATCTTCTCTGGCATCTCGAATCCCCTGGTTCAGTCCGGCGAGAAGCCGAAGCGTGGCGGCCAAATAACCTACCTAGCCATTTCAGTATAACCTGCCTGGAGGCGGTTGCAAGCGGCCTTCCGCGCAGCAGCCCTAGAAGCCCGGCCACGCGAGGACTTTGTCGATCGCCTCGACCACGTCGTCCATGTCCGCGCGGGTGTTGGGCGGGTGGACGGCCTGGAACCAGACGAATTCCCGGTTGATCTGCTCGGAGCGCGGGCAGGCCGCCGGGCGGACGCCGCCGCGCCGGCTGAAGACCGGGTTCTGGTAGAGCAGCCGCGTGTAGCCGGCGCACAGGGGAACTCCCTCCGCCTCCACGGCCGCGACGAAAGCGTCGCGGTCGGGCATGCCGGGCTCGGGCCGGTAGCGCCATTTCAGGATGTAGCAGGCGTCGTCGGTGCCCGGCTCGACCTCGGGCGGCCGCAGCGCGGGGTGCCCGGCGAGGCGCTGGACCAGGTACGCCGCGTTGTCGCGCCGCACCTGGTTGCGTTCCTCCAGCTTCCCGAGCTGGGCGATGGCGACCGCCGCCTGGAGCTCGGTGAGCCGGAAATTCATGCCGACCAGGTTGGCCAGCTCCTCGTCGCCCCAGACCTCCTCGACCACCCCCTCGCCGTGGTTGCGCAGGAGCCGCAACTTCAAGGCGAGCGCCGGGTCGTTCGTCGTCACCACACCGCCCTCGCCGCAAGTGATGGTCTTGGTCTCGGTGAGGGAGAAGACGCCCATGTGGCCGATCGAGCCCACTTGGCGTCCCTTGTAGCGTACGCCCGGCGCCTGGGCGCAGTCCTCGATCACCGCCAGGCCGTGGCGGCCCGCGAGCGCCATGAGGGCGTCCATGTCAGCGGCGTTGCCGCCCAGGTGGACGACCATGAGGGCCCGGCTGCGCTCGCTGATCTTGGCCTCGACGTCGGCGGGGTCCATGCAGAAGGTCCCATCCTTGACCTCGGTGAAGACCGGCACCGCGTTCGCGGCGAGGATCGCCGTGGCCGTGGCGTGAAACGACATGCAAGGCACCAGCACCTCGTCACCGGGGCCCAAACCGAGCGCCGCGAGCGCCATCACCAGCCCGGAAGTGGCCGAGTTGGCGGCAACTGCGAACTCCACGCCGACGTACCCGGCAAACTGCGCTTCGAGGCGGCGCACGAACCGGCCGCCGAGCCAACGCAGCTCGGTCGCAGGGTAGGCCGCGGCCGCAGCCGAAGTCAGGACGCCGATCTCTCGGACGTCGCGGCCGTCGGAGCCGGCCCGGAAGGTGGACCACTGATGGCTCTCGAGGCACTCGAGGAGGAGCGCCTTCTCTTCCGGACCCCCGAAGCAGGTCCTGGCGAAGGGCCGGCGACGCACCGGCTGGCCGCCGTGGATGGCGGGTTTGTCGATCGTGGACGTCGTCTTCATAAACGGGCACCTCTGAGTTGAGGGCATTACATCGAGCGGCGAGATAAGCTACTTCACCTTGAAGGAGCTCGTCAAGAGCTTGGGCAGCGAGGCGTCAGACCCCACGCGATTGACGAAATCTAGAAATTCGCGTAGGCTCTACGTCACGAAGGAGCACGGAGGTACCCCATGTCGGACTGGTGGCAAACGTTTTTCGACACCGCCTACGCCGGCCGGAGGAGCTGCGCGGCCAGTGGGTGGCCGGCGTACCGGAAGGGCGCGTCGACGAGCTGGCCGGCGCTATCCTCTTCCTCGCTTCGGATGCCGCCTCCTACGTGCGCGGCGTGAGCCTCGTCGTCGACGGCGGACGCCTGGCGAGCATCTGAGCGCCTTTGACTTGGAGGCCAGGATGACATTGACTGATTCCGACTACCGCGATGAAGTCACCCGTTTCGGCGACCTGCTCTTCCTCAAGGCCCAGACGGGACACGACCCGGCGACCGGCGTGCTCCCCGACGGCGTAGAGGCGCAGGCGCACGCCCTGGTGGCGAAGATCGACGCCATCCTGGACCGTTTCGGAAGCACCAAAGCGGACATCCTCACGGTGACCCTGGTCTTCGCCGACATCCACCTGTTCAAGGCAGTGGACGTGATCTACGCCGCGTGGCTGCCGCCGCGGGAGGAAGTCCCGTTGCCAGCTTGTACGGCGTACGCCGCGGCCCTTCCGGATGGAGCGCTGGTCCAGGCCGAGGTCGTCGCGGCGGTAACTCGCGGCTAGCCGAGCCGGAGGACAGCAGACCACGACCTGCAGGAAGGAGAGCTGAGGATGCCGCCCCTTAGATTTCACTGGATGCTTCCCCTGGCCGGAGAGACGGCCATCGCAAAAACGCCCGAGGCGACGGTCCGCTACCGCATCGACCAGACGAGCAGCGGGGGGCCGGTGGCGCAACCCGACGTCGACAGTTGGTTGCCTTTCGCGCGCGCGGCGGAGGAGGCCACGATCGATTCCGTGCTCATTTCGTTCAGCCGGCACGAGCCCGACCCCATGTTCGTCGCCTGTGCCCTGGGCCGGGCCACGCAGCGGCTCAAGTTCATCGTGGCCTACCGCGCGGGACTGATCGAACCGGCCCTCTTCGTACACCAGATGAACACCCTGTCGGCGCTCATCGGGGGGCGGGTGGCCTGGAACGTCGTGGCCGGCAGCTCGAAGCCCGAGTCCTTCGCGTACGGCGACTTCCTGGAGCACGACCTCAGGTACGCCCGGGCCGACGAGTTCGTCACCGTGTGCCGGGCCCTGTGGCGCGGCAACGGCAAGGTGGACTTCGACGGCGCGCACTACCGCGTCGAGCAGGGAGAGATCCTCACCCGTTTCGGGGCGCCGGGGGCGGCGCCCGAGATCTATGTCTCCGGCCACTCGGAACCGGCCGAGGCGCTGGCGCGCTCCAACGGCTCCTGCTTGCTGCGCGTGGCCGACACCGTGGAGTCCCTGGAGCCCCTGGTCGCCCAGAGCCGCGAGCAGGGCCTCGAGGTTTGCCTGCGCATGTGCCTGCTGTGCCGGCCGACGCGGGAAGAAGCGGTGGCCACCGCCGAGTCGATGAAACGGCACGGCGGCGGCGACCGCATGTGGGAGCGCAAGGGTTACGCCCGCGACGATTCCAAGATGTATCAGGAGGCGTGGGATTCCTCCAAGGACTGGTTGAGCCCCTGCCTGTGGACCGGGATGGTGCCCTTCTGCGGACCGGTCTGGACGACCCTGCTGGGAACGCCGCAGCAAGTCGCCGAGGCGCTCCTGGCCTACCAGCGCATCGGCGTGACGCAGTTCATCCTCTCCGGGTACCCGGACATCGAAGAGCTTGAGCGGTTCGGCCGCGAGGTCGTGCCGCTGGTGCGAGCGGCGGAAGGTCCATGATGTCATGAGCTAGACCGTACCTTCTACAACAAAACATTGCGAGGGGTCCCAACCAATGAGCTCTGTAAAATCCTCCCGTTCCCTGACCGATTCCGACGTGAGGCGCTATGAAGAAGACGGCGTGCTCTTCCCCGTACAAGTTCTCGATTCCGCTGAGGTGGCGCAATATCGCGCCGCCGCGGAGGAGCTGGACCGCGCGCTGCTGGCGGCCGCGCAACCCGTAGCCCCCGGTGAGCGCCCTGTCATGATGGATGGGGAGTGCCATCTCAATTTTGAATGGGCGCATTCGCTGTGTACGCATCCGGTGGTCCTGGACGTCGTCGAGAGGATCATCGGACCGGACATCCTGGTCCATTCGTCCTCGCTTTTCTTCAAGCGGCCGGGGAAGAGCTTCGTCTCCTGGCACCAGGACAGCAATTACTGGGAATTGTCGCAGCCTCGCCTGGTCTCGGCGTGGATCGCGCTCTCCGATAGCACGGTGGAGAACGGTTGCCTGCGGGTCCAGCCCGGCACGCATCTGACGATGCTGGAGCACATGGAGGTCCACCACGAGGACAACATGCTGGGAACCGGCAACACGGTTACGGGAGGCCACGACGAATCCAAGGCCGTCGACGTCGTGCTGCGTGCCGGGGAGATGTCGTTGCACCACGCGCTCATGCTCCATGGCTCGAATCCCAACCGCTCGACGGGTCCCCGGATCGGGTACGCCATCCGCTATCTCGCGGCCGACGTGACGCAAGGCCGGGGACACCACGAAGTCGTCCTGGCTCGCGGCCAGCAACGACATTCTCACTTCAAGATCCAGCAGGAGGCCCCCACCCAGTCGGTGGCCGACGGGATGGCCCGGCACGTCGAGTTTTCCCTTTGGCTCCATCATGCCGACTTGGATCAGCTCGACGCCCACCGTTGAGGAGATATCAAAATGGCGAAGGAAGCAGAGCGGATCAGCGGCCGCATTTCCCAATTCCGATACTTCAACAAGCAACTGGGCCGGCCCGACTGGACGGGAAAGAAGGTGCTCGATTTCGGTGGCAACATCGGCGGATTCCTGAGCGGTGCCCATGCCCAGCGGAAGATCGACCCTCGGCTCTATTGGTGCCTCGATGTCTACCGTCCCGCCCTCGCCCAGGGACGTCGCACGCATCCCCACGCCCATTTCGTGCACTTTGACCGCTACAACTCGGAATACAACCCCACCGGCATCCCGGGCCTGCCGATCCCCGACCTCGGAACGCAATTCGACTTCATCCTGGCATTCTCTGTCTTCACCCATATCGATGCCAGCGAGATGCTGGAGCTGGTGGCGCAGCTCCAGACCCGGCTCGCCCCCGACGGCGTTCTCGCATTCACTTTCTGCGACCAGAGCTACCCCGCCTTGCCCCCGGGCAAGGGTCTGCGGAGGTTGCTGATCGAGCACCAGAAGATCGAGCCGAACCTCGACATCGAGAGGCTACTCGCCGAGGCCGCCGTGGCACGCTGGTGCATCTGGGCAGACGGCGTGCTTCACTGTGAGCCCGGGGGCTCGATTTCTCAACTCGTGAGGCGCGGCCAACCGTTTGAATCGTATGATGCGTTTTACACGCCCGAGGTGATGCAGAGTCTCTTTCCGCAAGCCCGGATCCTTCCCCCGGTGCTCCACGAGTGGCAGCACTGCTGCGTCCTCGGCCCGGACGGCGCGCCGAGCTGAGGACGCTCGGCCGACCACCGGGTTCTACACCCGCAGTGTTACCATCGGGGTCATCAGCTACTGAGGGACCCGGCTTCACCCTGCTCGGGTGGGCCGTGGTTCTCCCTCTCTCGGAAAGGAGTCCGCCGCCATGTCACAACCCCGGAGGTGGGCCGGCATCTTCGCCGCCGCGCTGACCCTTGCGGCCGGTCTGGCCGTCGGCCAGGAGAGCTCCCCGGCGCCGGTTGCGATCGACCCGCCGGCTCCGCCGGGCTCCGCTCTGCCGGTCCTTGCCGTCGAGGGGCCCACCACGGTCAACCGGGAGCACGAGGTGCTGGCGACGTGGCTCGAGCCGGGCGGACGGCTGCGGTTCGCGCGCTTCTCGCGGGGGGCCTGGGGTCCGCCGGTCACCGTCGCCGAGCAGGTTTCGACACTCGATCCGGCGGATGCGCCGTCCCTGGCCGTGATCGAGACCCACGGGGTGCGGCGCACGCTCCTCGCGCGCACGGGGGACACGGTCGCCAGCTCCGGCGACGGCGGGCGGAGCTGGACCCGCCTGCCCGCGCCGCCCCTCGCCTTCGCTTCGTTCGCCGGCGGGGAGGAGGGAGCGTTCGCCTTCTGGCTCGACCCCGCGGCCGACGGTTCCGCCAGGCTCCTGGGCACCCGCGTCCTGGAGGGTGAAACGCTGCTCGACCCCCGGGCGGCGGCCGGCGCGGGCACCGCGGCCGCCATGACCTGGGACGGTCCCGTCGTGGTGTACCAAGCCGGGAGCGCCGGGCAGGAGAGGGAGATCGCCCTCGTCCGCCGCCAGGAGGCCCGGTGGACCGTACCAGCCCGGGTCAACGGCGAGGAGTGGCGCCCGGTGGCAGGGCCGGCGGGCGGCCTGGACGTGGCGGCCGAGCGGCGCATGGTGGCCGTCGCGTGGATCGCCGGGACGCCGCGCGGGCCTCGCCTGGCCGTGGCCTTCTCGGGCGACGCGGGCCGGACGTTCGGTGCTCCCGTCGCCGTGGGCGCGCCGGACGATCCCGTGCCGGCGGGCCCGGTCGCCGTAGCCCTCGACGAGGACGGCCACGCGCTGGTCCTCTGGACGGCGGCCGCCGGAGCCAGCGGAGCCGCCGCCCTCCACCTGGCTCGCGTCGCGCCCGACGGCCGGCAGGGCGAGCCCCTGACCCTCGCGACCGCCTCGTCCGCCCCGGCGCTGGGCCGGCCGCGGCTCGCCCGCGCCGGCGACCAGGTGGCGGTGGCCTGGACGGAGGCCGGCGCCGGGGACACTCCCGGGCGCGTGCGCGCCGTGGCCGTTGCGCTTGCAACTCTCCCGCCGCTCGCCAGCCCTCGCCTCACCCAGCCCGCCCGTGCCGGGGGAGCGGCCAAGGCCCACACGGGGCGGGGACGGGTGGGGGATGCCGTGCCGGGCTTCGAGCTCGTCTCGCTCCAGGGGGTCAAGGTCTCTCTCCCGTCTCTGCGCGGACGGCCCGTGCTGCTCAACCTGTGGGCGACGTGGTGCCTGCCCTGCATCGAGGAGTTGCCCGAGCTGGCGGCGCTCCAGGAGCGCCACCGCGGCGAGGGGCTCGCGGTGGTGGGGGTGAACGTCGATGCGGCCGACCGGATCGACCGGGTCAGGAAGTTCGTTGCCGACCGCAAGGTCCCGTTCGCCGTCTGGCTCGATCCCGAGATGAGCATCGCCAAAGCCCTGCGGGTGCAGACCCTGCCGGCGACCTTCGTGATCGATCGAAAGGGGCGGATCGTGCTGCGCCGCGATCTGCAGCTCGAGGCCGGCGACCGCGAGCTCGCCGAGGTGATGCGGCGTGTGCTGGGCGTCGGACCCGCAACGCCCCGGTGAGCCGGCTGTGCGCCGAGTCACGGCAGCCGGGGACGAGAAGCGGGGATCGTAATCCCTCGCGCGAAGAAACGTCCCTGCGGGACGGAATCGGACCGCGCCCGCAGGCGATGCCGGAGCAACGTCCCACGGGGACGTCGTAGCCGAGCGGGGGATTTCAATCGCTCGCGGGTTTGGCTCCCGTGATCTTCGCGGCTTCCTTGGCTTCCTTGGCTTCGCGGGCCTCCTTGGCTTTGCTCGGACCGAAGGCCAGCTTGAGCAGCCATTTCTTGCTGTCCTTGGCAAAGAGCTCGTGCCGCGGCTCCTTGCGCAGGTGAGCGGTCAGGCGGGCGACGGCTTCGTCGAGGCCGGTGTCGAACATGGCCTGCCCTTGGGCGGGGTCGACCTCGGGCCGCCGGCCGGCGCGGAACGAGTCCCGGACGCCGGCCACCGCACCGGCCGCGGCGGTGGTGAATTCCTGCCCCGCGGACCCCTTGAAGCCGAGGAACTGAGCCGTCTTCTCGATCACCTTGCCGCGGTACTCGGCGACCGAGATACGGTTGGCGCGTTCCTGGGTCTGGAGCTCCTCGATCTCGCGCCAGAGCTGATGGTGCTCGCGCACGTCCGCCATCTTGAGGCCTGGGATCCCGGGCGTCAGCTCCGGTGCCGCCCCGGAGGCCGCCTTCGCCTCCGCCGACGGCGCGGCCGGGGCGGGCCCCTCCGCGGCGCCGGCCCCGTGCGCCGCGAGGAGGGCCGTCAACAGGTACGTCTCGAATCGCCTCATGGCACGGTGCCTCCTTCTCCCGGGAGATGGCCGATCGTGCCCTCCTGGCCCGCCTCGGGCGCCATCCAGACGAGGAGGCGGGCAATCTGGCGCGGATCGGCGAGCGACGGTGACGCGCCCCACCAACCCCTGGGCTCGTTGCCCATCTTCACCGTCCCGACGTGGTTGTTGAGGTCGGCGTCCAGCTCCGGGTCGCTCCAGGCGAACCCGAGGTTCTGGCGCAGCGCCTCCAGGTCCTCGGGGTTGCCGGTGAGGAACAGCCACCCCGGGCCGGTGCCGAACCGCTTCGCGTAGTCCGCCAGCATCGCCGGCGAGTCCCTCTCCGGCTCCAGTGTCAGCGAGTAGAACCAAACGTCTTTTCCCATCCGGTCACCGAGCAGCTTTTGAACCTTCACGAGGTTCTGGGTGACGCCCGGACATTTCCCCTTGCAGTTGGCGTACATGAAGTTGATTATGACGATCTTCCCCTTGAGGAGGTCGTCGTAGAACCGGACGGTCTTGCCTTCGTGGGTCCGCAGCACCACGTTCGGGAAGCGTTCCGCGAACGGGTTCGGACTGCCGGACAGGGCAGCTTCCGGCGCCTCGGCGGCGGCCGCCGGAGCCGGGGCCGCTGCCACGGCAAGGGCGGAGACGGCGGGATCGCCGTGCCCCATGTCGTGGCCGTGGCTCTCGGCTGCCGGCGGCGCCGGAACGGCCGGGGCCGCCGCCGCCCCGCCCTGCGCGCGGGACCAGCCCGCGCCCAGGGTGGCGGCGACGACGACCACGGAACCGACCGCGGCGAGGGAAGCCTTCAGCTCAAGGCTCCGCCACGCATGGGACTGCATGGTTGACGACCTCCCAGAGAAGCATCATGGCATGGTCCTCGTGCACCGTGTTGTGGCAGTGCAAGGGGTACTCGTTCAGCCAGTCGCGATGCCTCATGGTCAGGGTGATGGCATCTCCGGGGCGCAGCAGCGCCACGTCCTTTCTCATCTGCTCGAAGTCGGGCGGCGTCGCGCCGTCTTTGACCTCGAACTGGTGCTCCTCCAGGTGGATGTGGATGGGGTGCTCCCAGTCGCGGGAGGCGTTGACGAGGGTCCACCGCTCGGCCGTGCCCTGCTGGACCTGGAAGCGGGGTAGGAAGTTGAACAACTGGCCGTTGACGACCCAGCCGCCGGATTGGTTGTCGAAGGTGAAGGTGCGCTCGCAGGCGATCTCGCTGTTCGGGATGGTGGGCTTCTGGCGCATCACCGCCGGGATCCGGCTGGGATCGGCGACCGGTCCGGTCACCACGCGGAACTGCAGGACCTTCAAGGCGAAGTCGGAGGTCATGGGAAGGATGACGCCGGTGCGCCCCTTGCCGCTCGTCTGGTCGGCGATGTCCATCAGGTTGATGCGGTCGCCGTTGCGGAACTGGCTGAAGTCGATCACCACGTCGTTGCGCTCGGCGGGGGCAATCGTCAGGTTGTTGACGGTCAGGGGTTTGTTCAGCAGGTTGCCGTCGTTGCCGATGAGCGTGATGTTCGTCGCCGCCGTGTTGCTCGCGCACTCCCGCCCGTCGCTGCCCACCAGACAGGTCTTGAAGGTGTAGATCCGGGACGGGCCGTTGTCCACGATGCGGAACCGGTACTTGCGCTGCTCGACGTTCATGTAGGGCATGACCGCGCCGTTGACGACCACCTGGTCGCCCAGGAAGCCGTCGAGGTTGAAGGGGTCGAACAAGAGCTTGTGGGTGATGGGGTCGAACTTCTTGTCGGACACCGCCAGCACCACGTCGTGGTTGCCGCTTGGCAGGCGGAACGCCCCAGGACGGGAATCCGTCTCGTTGTTGGAGTCGAGCTGGTCGAAGGCCAGGAAGTTGCCGACCAGCCCCTTGTACGTGTTCTGCGAGGTGAAGTCGGCACGGTGGTCGTGGTACCACAGTTGCCCGAGCACCTCGCGCGGGTCGCCGCCCGCCGGAGACATCGCGTAGTGGTGGTCCAGGTACCGGCCCCGGTCGTAGAACATCAGGGGGCCGCCGTCGCTCTCCGGCGCGGAGTGGAAGTTGTGGAGGTGGGTGGTGATCTGGGGGATGCCGAACCCGTCGTTGCCGGGGAATCCGGCCGGCAGGTTGTTGTGGATGCGCACCAAGATCGGGCTGCCGTACTGCTCGCGGAACGTCGGCCCGGGGCTCCACGTCTGCCCGGCCTTGTTGCCGTAGCCCCAGATGGTCGAGGTCTGCTGCAGCTCCGGATGGTACAGGTGCTGGAAGGCCCGCGCGTACATCTCGTACAGCTTGACCGGCGGGAACTGGGCGAACTTCTGGATGGCGCGGTCCGGCGGCCGGTTGGCGCCGGGCTCACCGGGATAGAGGTTGCAGCCGTCGTGGGGATCGCTGGCGGGCGGATTCTCCGCCTTGCAGTTGTCGTTGGGATCCACGGCCGGGACCAGCGACGACACCCGGACCACCTGATCGGCGTCGGGGGGCGTGGGAAGCTCCTGGACGAACGGCGTCAGGGCGAGCGTGGGAACATTGCACAGCTCGCCGGTTTGTCGCAGGCATTGGAAGTTCTCGAGGAGGTCGTCGTCGACGGCCGGAAGGGCCACGGCATCAGCAGTCACAGACCCACCACGGGGGTCGATGAGGAGCGGGCAGGCGACGTAGGGAGGCCCGTCCAAGGCCTCGTTCTGCGGCGTGAGCGGATCGTCTGGCCGGGCCGGATTGCCTAAGCTGTCCACATGGCGGCGGGAGCGCACCGTGACGCACACCTGGCCGCCCGGCTGCGGAGCCACGCCCGGGATGTCGTTCCGGGGATCGGGGTTCGGCAGCCCCGCCCCTAAGAAATTCTCGAAGGGGAGAACGGTCTCGTTGGCCCCCTGGCCGGCGATCACGTCGGGCCCGGATACGTCAGCAATCTCCCGTATGCGCGTGAGAATGGGAGTGCCGTCGGTGTCCCGGCCGTTGCGGGCCGCGAGCTCCGCCATCTTCGCCTGGCACTCCGGGGTGTTCACGTCCGGGCCGTCCCAGGTCACGAACATGAAGCGCCAGAGCTGCAGCGGGTTGAAGGTCAGATACCCGTTACCGGTGTCGAAGACGGGGGGCTGGCGCCGGTTGCACGCCGTATAGTCGAGGAGGTCGAAGCTGGTGCGGGCCCCGTTGCAGCCCGGCACCCGGCTGGCGTAGTCCCGGGCACGGGGGAAGAAGAACACGAAGGAGAAGTCGGCGCCGCCCTGGGCGTTCGGGTCGGTGAAGGCGCTCTCGAAAAAGAGCGCCGGGAAATCGGGGAGGAACAGCATCTCGCCCGCGGCGTTGAACCCCATGTCGTGGAGTCGGATGCGGGTGTTGTTGCGGAATCGGCTGTCCGGCGCCGTCCCAGAGGCGACGAAGGCGTCGCCCGGGCCGCGGTAGAAGGCGCCGAACCGGCTCGGGGCCGTGGCGCCTCTCTCCTGGTTGCGTATGTCCTGCGCGTTGACGCCGTTCGCGGCGTAGAAGGCGTCCGAGAACTGGAAGCCAGGCCCCCTCCCCACCTGCGAGCCGCTCTGCGTGAAATCCCCCTGGCCGGGTGCAAAGACGTCCCCACCGATCGTGTTCTGGGCGTGCGCGAAGCTGCCCGCGGCCAATAGCCACGCCAGGCCGCAGGCGGCGAGCGGGGCCGCGCCCCGCCAACCGGACCTTCTCATTCTCATTTCGCACCTCCTCACGAGTTTGGCAACGTACGACACGAAAAACTGCGGCCTCTTCCCCGGAGGCCGCAGACGGACTGCACCAGGATCCAGGAGGCGGCGCTGCCCCTCTGCGGGTCATAGTCGACGGCGTGCTGCCAGACCTTCCACGCGACCTCCTGGTAGACTTCCTCGGCTTCCCCTTCGGACTACTACCTACTAAGGTGTCTCATCCCACCAGAGCGGGACAAGAACGAACATTCGAAGGCGCGAAGGCCCCTTCCCAGCCCTCGGGGGCCACGAACTGGAACATCTCGACCTTGTTGAACTGGTGGCCCCGGATGGTGCCGCGCTCCTCGGTCCGGTCTCCTTGCCTACAAGCGCATCGGCGTGACGCACGCTCATCCTCTCCGGGTACCCGGACATCGAAGAAGTTGAGCGGTTCGGCCGCGAGGTCGTGCCGCTGGTGCGAGAGGCGGAGGGTCCATTATAGCTTGGTGGCCACGACGAAGTCCTGGGCAAGCCCGTTTTCCACCGGCTCCCAGGAGCCGTAGTCGATCGGCTCGGGCTGCAGCCGGTTCCGGGTCAGGACCTCCAGTACGTAGTCCTCCCGGTAGGCGAGGAGCCCCTGGCGGTGCGGCCGGGTGGTGGTCACCTTGCCGTCCGGGAACACGAAGCACAGCGGGTCCTTCAGGGCGGGCAAGCGCTGCGTCGAGGTCGCGTTCAAAAGATAGAACGAGGCCAGGAAGCGTCCGCCCGGCTTGAGCACCCGGGCGATCTCCGCCACGTAGTGCTCGAACACCTCCGGTTGCAGGTAGCGAAACAGGGAGTGGGCCACGACCGCGTCGAAGCAGTCCTCGGAGTAGGGGAACCTGAAGCGGGTCGGCTCCAGGACGGCGTCTGGGCCGTAGACCTCGTTGGCGATCTCGGCGAGGTGGACGACGAAGCGCGGAAGAGCGGAGGCCAGGTGCTTCTGCGCCCACTTCACGTGCTGGTGGTAGGGGTCGAACCCCTGGTACTCCAGCCCCGGACCGATCTCGTCGAGCAGAGCGAAGGCGAGCCGGCCCCAGCCACAGCCGGCGTCGAGGATCCGCCCCTTGGGTCCGAGCCCGAGACGGTCCCGGCACCAGACGGCGAGCGTCCTGCCCTCCTCGCCGACGACCGTCGTGGGCTCCTCCTGCGGAATCAGCGACTCGCCGACGGAGAACGCCGTCATCGGGATCTCCACCCGCGCCTCGACCGGGCGGTCCCCGAACGGCGCCAGGTCCAGCAGATCGACCTGCCCCGGGTAGATGATCGAGACGAGAACCGCGTTTCTGGGATGGTCGATGCGGAAGCGGCTGAAGGTGAATTCGGCGATGTTGGAGGCGTAGATCCACAAGTTCTCGCGTCTCTTGAGCAGCGCCGCGAACTCCTCGCTCTCGATGCCCAGCACCCGGCACTCCAGGGGCACCTCGGTGAGCAGCCTCTTGGTCCGGTCGAAGTGTTCCAGGGAGTAGCCCCAGCTCACCTCGAGCGTGCGCGGGTAGGACGAGCCGCGCTCGCGCGACAGCTCGCCGCGCTGTTTGAGCGCCAGGTTCTCGCGAATCGTCGCCTCGGCCTCGTTCTCGACGTCGTAGTCCTGGTGGGTCAGCCGAGCGAGGAAGCTCTTCTTGTCCGAGCTCCCGGCCCAGACCCGGCGCACCAGGTTGAAGTAGGCGACGGCGTGCGGGTTGATGTCGAAGAACGTGATCTCGGTCGGTTGCCAGCAGGTCATCAGGTTCAGCCCGTAGAGGCCACCCACGGCGCTGACGAAGTGGATGTTCTCGCGGCGGCGCGGCTCGATGTCGCGGTAAAATCTCTCGAAGACCCCGAATTCGCCGAAGGACCCGTCCTGGTAACCGTCGTCGGTGCCGTAGAACACCCCGGCCGGATCGAAGAAGATGCCCTGGTTGAAAGCGGAAGGTGCTGCTGTCGTCGGTGCTGTCGTCGTCGGCATTGAGTGAGCTCCTTGCGCGGCCCCTTGGGACCGCGAGAATCATCCTGGAAAGAGTGCGACCACCTCCATCATGACCCGTGCTCCGGCTGGCAGTGCCGCCGCCTGAAAGGCGGTGCGAGTCGGGTAGGGCGCCTCCCCGCGGTCGGGCAGCCACTGCGCGTACATCTGGTCGACGGCTTTGAAGTCCGAGAGGTCGGTGAGGATCAGCTTGACCTGGACGATACCCTCCCGGGAGCAGCCCGACGCGGAAAGGAGCTTGTCGACGTTCTCCAGCATGGTCCGCGTCTGGCCTGCGAGATCCTCGGCGAGCTTGCCGGTCTCGTGAGAGAAGCCTGTCTGACCGGTCAGGAACAAGAAGTCCCCGGCGCGAATCGCCGGGGTGTAGGTCCCGGTGCCAGGGGGTACGGCAGTGGCGGCAATTTTTCGTTGCTTGCTCATGTCGACGATCCTCAAGCGTGGACAGGCTCAACCGTGAACCGTCATCGGCGCGTGAGAGTGCACGACCTCGTGCCGCCGGTTCCAATCGAGCAGCGGCCAGGGATCCACGTCGATGTCGCGCTGGGCCCCCAGCAACTGGCGGGCGACCGGATCCGCCCCATCGAGATACCTGGGATCGACCGGATCGAGGTAGACCTCCGGCCTCATCCAGCGGTAGGCGTAGCCGTAGAAGACCTTCTTCGACAGCCGTCCGCTGCGGTTGGGGGTCGCGGTGTGGTAGGTGCGGTTCTCGAACAGCAGGGCGTCCCCCGCGGCCAGGGCGAGGTCGCACACCTCGTAGTCTGGCGGATCGACGGCCCCCTGCGGAACGGAGAGGGGGGAGCAGCGGCGATGACTGCCGCGCGCCATCTGGGTGAAACCGGAGCCGGGCGGCTCGAAGTCGGTCAGGCAGTAGGCGATCTTGATCCCCACCCGCGGCAGGTGGTCGTGCCCCAGGTCGGGGGCGACCCGCATGTCGCGGTGCCAGCCGCGCCGGAACGGCGGCAGGTCGGGAGCCTCGGGCTGCTTGCAGACCAACGAAGTGGAGTGCAAGTGGATGTTCGGACCGAGCAGTTGCACGATCAGCGAAGCGGTCGGATTCGAGACCAACCTCAAGAACGCCGGCTCCCGGAGCAGACCCGGGCGCAGGTCGAGGTCGTTGTACCACGGCTTGTTGTGGACCGGCGGTTGGGCCAGAAACTCCGCGGCCAGACGGTCGGTTGCTGCGTTGAGCTCGCGGACCTGGTTGGCATCGAGAGCGTTGCGAATCACCAGGAAACCGTCTGCCTCGAAGGATTGCCGCGCTTCAGGGGTGAGCTTCTCGAATTTCACGTCTGTGCTCCTCTCCGAAAAAAGGGTTCTCAGGTCTCCGCAACCACAGCTCATCCCCGAAAGCTCAGTCCGGAATGAGCGCGATCACCTCCATCATCACCTTGGCTCCGCCCGGCAGTGCCGCGGCCTGAAAGGGGGTTCGAGTCGGGTAGGGCGACTTGTCGCGGTCGGGCAGCCACTGCGCGTAGATCTGGTCGACGGCTTTGAAGTCCCCGATGTCGGCGAGACCCAGCGTGACTCTGACGATGTCCTCCCGGGAGCAGCCCGAGGCCGACAACACCGCGTCGATGTTCGCCAGCATGCGGCGCGTCTGGCCTTCGACATCCTCGGTGAGCTCGCCGGTGTCGTAGGACCGGCCGGTCTGAGCGGTCAGGAACACGAAGTCCCCGGCGCGCAGCGCCTGGGCGTAGGTCCCCATAGCAGGGAGTGCGTTGGTGAAGATGTCGAATTTCTTGCTCATGTCGGCTGTGTTGGCTCCATACGTTCGGGTGGCGGCGTTCAAATCGCGGGCGCCAGCAGACAGTCGTCCGGCAGCGCCTCGAGCGGCGTGAAGTCGGTGTCGCAGTAAAACACGTCCCGGTGACGGTTGATCTCCTGGTTCTCGACCGAGTTGTAGAGGAAGTAGTAGATCCACCGCGACCAGGGCGACGCGTTCTGCGTCGAACCGTGGACGGTGAGACAGTCGAGGAACAAGACCGACCCGGGCGGCCCGATGAGGGGCACGATCCCCCCTTCCTCGACCATGTCCCGGATCGTGTCGTTGTCGATCTCCATGCGGTCGGGAACGGACACATGGCCGCGCTTCTGGGAGCCCGGGATGAGCATCAGCGGAGCGTTGCAGGCGTTGATGTCGTCGAGGAACACGCCGGTCAGCAAGGCGTGGGGCTTCTTCATTCCGTCAAAGCGGTGCCATTGATTGAAGTCCTGGTGCCAGCCCCAGCCGCCGCCGAACCCCATCTTGGGGTTGAACCGGGACTGGAACACGTGAACCCTGCTGCCGAGCAACTGCTCGGAGGGGGTCAGGAGCCGCGGATGAAGCGACAGCCGGCGGAACGTGTCCTGGAAGAAGTGGGCTCCGAAGACCAGCCTCACCGCCCGCTTGTCGGACTCCTCGCGCAGCACCTCGGGGCCTTCGTGGGACAACAGGTCTGGAACAGCCCGACGCAGGACGTCCGTTTCCTCAGGAGAGAAGAGCGCAGGGAAAAAGAGATACCCCTGCTCGCGGAACTGGTCGATCTCGGTCTGGCGGAGCTGCATGCCGGTCTCCTTGGAGATACGCGTATTATAGATCCAGTGGTTGCAATAAAGTATCGCTCACCAACCTCAGCCCTTCGCCTGCGCAACGCCGAGCCCGTCGAGCCGATGGCGGATCAGGTCTTGAATCCGCAGCGCGCAGTCGACGAACTCCGCGGGGTCCTGACCGTGGGGATCGCCGATGTCCGCTTCCGGGTGCAGACGGTAGGATTTCGGCTGCGCCGCCGGGAACAGCGCCGCCAGCTCCCGCTGCTGCTCCTCGGTCATACAGAAGATGGCCTCGGCTCTCTGGGCCAGGTGATGGGTCAGGTTGCGCGACCGGTGCTCGAGGACCGGCAGGCCGATCTCGGCCAACGCCTGCTGCGCCTCCACGGCCAGGGGCTCCCCCGGCCGCGCGGTCAAGCCGGCGCTCACCGCCTTGACGCCGAGCCTGTCCAGGGATGCGAGCGACACGCCGAACCGGTCGGCGATCTCGGCGTTGCAGATCGCCTGGGCCATGGGAGAGCGGGTGGTGTTGCCGTGGCACACGAAGACGAACAGCCGCTTCAGGGCATCGAGAGGGACCGGACGCACCAGGTGGCAGGCGTGCGTGCTGATCATCATCCAGACGTCCGCGGCGACGCCCACGCTGCCGGACTCGGTGCAGAGCGGGTCCAGACGAACGCGAAATTCGGCTCCGCCGCCGACGCGAGCCACCACCGCCGGGCCCGTGCGCTCGAGCTGCCTGATCCTTCCGGGGATCACGTTGCAGGCGCTGAGGATCGCCGGCGGCGAAGCCGAGACGAGGATCTCGCCGGCACGAATCCCCAGGCACACTTCCGAGCCCACGGCAGCCTCGGTCAACGGCGCCCGGAGCAGGATGGGAGTGCCGGTGAGCTGGCAGACCATGGTGCCTTCCTGCGGCAGCAGCTCGCGCACGGTCGCATCGAAGAGGTTCTCGAATCCCGCCGGCTGCGCGAGCGCCGCTCGCGGCGGAGCGGGCACCACGTCCAACGGCAGCCCTTCCGCGACAATCCGGCCTTGCTCCACGGCAATGGCGCGGTCCCCCATGGCCAGCAACTCGCCGTAGTCATGAGTGACGTAGAGGATGGGGATCCGGCGCCGATGGTTCCACCGCTGCAGGTCTTCGATGATGCGGACCTTCGTCCGCTGGTCGAGAGAGGACAAGGGCTCGTCCAGGAGCAGGACCGCGGGCTCGGTGACCAGTGAGCGCGCCAGGGCGACCCGCTGCTGCTCACCTCCGGAGATCTCCCGGGGTGACCGGCCCCAGAGGTGGGCGATCTGAAAGGCCTCCAGGATCTCGCGCATCCGTTGCCGTCGTTCCTGCACGTCCAGACGGCGGAGCCCATACATGACGTTGTCCTGGACCGAGAGGTGGGGGAAGAGCGCCAGGTCCTGGAACACGAAGGCGACGCTGCGTCGCGCCGGCTCGAGCTTGACCCCCTGGCTCGCATCGAAGAGCACCCGATCGCCGACCGCGATGCGGCCTTCTTCCGGATCGCCGAGGCCCGCGATACAGCGCAGGATGGTCGTCTTGCCGGCGCCGGAAGTGCCCACGATCACCGTCACGCCGGAGGCGGCGGCGAACGCGGCCTCGAGCTCGAAGCGGGAGAGCCGTTTGCGGACCCGGACGTGCAGCTCGCCGGCCGGCTCGAGCCCGTGGCGCGGCGGCGGCGAGGCGCTCATGCCGCCTTCCTCCGCCCCCCCCCGGGCACCGCGACGAGGCTTTCGGCCACGGCGAGGCGGCCGAGCAGCCGCGAGATCGTCACCGCGACCGCGGCCAGCGCCACCAGGAGAACGGCCACCGGCAGGGCTCCCGTCAGGCCGTTGGCTTCGAAGCTCACCCACAGGTAGACCGGCAGGGTGTGGGGGTTGTAGGCGACGATCATGGTGGCGCCGAACTCGCCGAGCGCGCGAATCCACGCCAGCGTGATGCCCGCCGCGATGCCGGGCCAGGCGAGCGGCAGCGAGATGCGCCGGAAGATGTGCCACTGGGAATCGCCCAGCATCGCCGCCGCCATCTCCAACTTGGGATCGACGCCGGTGAAAGCCACCAGCGAAGAGAC
This sequence comes from Thermoanaerobaculia bacterium, assembly GCA_036275055.1. Lineage (GTDB taxonomy): Bacteria > Acidobacteriota > Thermoanaerobaculia > Multivoradales > UBA5704 > DATARR01. The sequence goes on along the minus strand of DASUEN010000059.1, from coordinate 34,016 downwards.
GATGACGAAAGGCGAAGAGACGTAGAGCTGGGCCAGGACGATTCCCGCCGCATTGCTGGTGAGCGCGACGTCCCAGGCCGCCAGCGGACCGCCGACCGTGCCGTAGGGGCCGAACGTCAGCAGCAGCAGGATTCCTCCCGCGAGCCCCGGAACGACCATGGGCAGGAAGACGAGGCCGATCAAGAGCTGCTTGAAGGGGATGCGGGCGTGCGCCAGCACATAGCCGAGCGGCACGCCGAACAGCGTCATGATCACCACCGTCGTCGCGGAGGTCAGAATGGAAATGCGCAGCGCCTCCCCTGCCCTGGGGTCTCGCAAGGAGGCGATCCAGCGCGGCCAGTCGGCGTGAAGCAGCAGGTTGGCGATCGGCAGCACGAGGTCGAGCAGGAGCAGGGCGCCGATGGCGCCGAAGATCAGCAGCGTCGGCCTGGGCCGTTGCTTCATGGCTTGTAGGTCCCCGCGCAAAGGCTGCGCAGATCCGCTGGCACCTGCGCGCGGTCGCCGCCCACGCGGTGCTCGACGATCCCGAATCCGAACCTCTTCAGCAGATCGGGTGAGGAGAGCAGGAAGCGCACGAACGCCTCGGCCGCAGCCTGCTCCTTCACCGTCTTGGGGATCGTGATGGTGAAGAGGATCGGGGCACCGCTGACGCGCTCGCCGCTCGGGGGCGTATAGGTGGCCTGGGCGTAGAGACCGGCAAAGCGGGAGTCGCTCAGATTGATCTCCGGCGGGAAGCTGACGAAGGGCAGCTTGTAGGCGACGATCTCATGCTTGTAGAAGATCCCGGCGTCGAACTGTCCGGATTCAACGCGGGCCAGCAGGGAGACCTCGGGCAACACCTGAGCGGGGTTCAGCGCATCTCCCAGCAGAGCGGGAATCTCGGGCCGCCGGTAATGCTTCCCGGCCAGGTTGAAGAGGAAGAGCGTGCGGTATCCCTTGGGGTCGATGGTGGGGTCCCCTCTCCCGAAGCGCACGCCGGGCTTCGCGAGGACCTCGTACCATGGCGTCTTGCCGGCCGCCGCTGCTGCGAAGTCAGGGGCGAAACGGCTCTTCGGGTTGTAGGCGAGCACGAGCTGCGAAGAAGCGAAGGTCGCGAACCACGTCACGAGGTTGCCGTTCTTGCTCCCCATGAGCACGCTCTCGTTGACCGCTGGATCGGCGCTGATGAAGACGTCCGGGCTCCGCAGACGATCGTGGATGAGGCGAGCGGCGCCGAGCGACCCATGCGCCTCGCCCTTGTAGGCGATGCCGGTCGCCTTGGAGAAGGCGGGTCCCACGCCGTTCTCCATGACCGTGGCAAGAGAGCCCGCATACAGCACCGAGACCGAGCGGCTCTGCGGCGGCTCGGCCACAGCGGAAAGCGGCAGCGAAACGGCGAGAAGGGCCAGCCAAGGCGCGGCTCGCCCGGCCATGGCCGGCCTCATGAGCTTCATGCGATTGGTTCTCCTGTTGGTGACGGGGGGAAGAAGGTGTCGTGCAGACAGGTGAGGGCCGCGACGCACTCGTCGGCGTCGACGTCGAAGCTCACTCCCGCGGTGCCCGAGAAGCGTGGCGTCAGCGGACCGCGGATCTGCGATCGGGCCAGAGACTCGCGCATCTGCTCGACGAGGGCCGTGGCGGCAACGATGCCCTCGCCCACGGCCGCGACCCGCGGCGGTTCGTTCTGCGCCAGAAGCACGCTCACCCCCGCGGGGCCGCGGCGCTGCTGGACAAGGCGCGTGCACCGGCCTCCGAGGCCCTCGGGCAGCCCGATCTCCACCCGGATCGGCCGGTGGCGGAGCACTTCGAGGCACGTGCTGTGAACCAGCGGACAGCCGTAGCCGCCGAGCATCTCCGCCTCGTTGAAAGACAGCTCGGGGACCGGGCGGGCACCGGCGATGAGCTTCGGGTCGCTGCTCATACACCCGGGTACGTCCTTCCACAGCTCCAGGGTCTCGGCCGCCAGGCAAGCCGCCGCGGCGCTGCCGGTGTCGTCGCTGCCACCCCGGCCGAAGAGCACCACCCGCCCCTCGGCTGCGAGGCCGTAGAAGCCGGTGAGCACCAGCACCCTCCGGCACAGCTCCAGCCGGATCTCGCGGAACCCCGCGGCGCTGGCTGCGAGATCACAGGCCCCGTTGCGGGCCGGGCCACAGGCGCGCAGGCCGAGGTCCTCGGCAGTGATGGCGCGGGCGTCGGCCCCGGCGCAGCGGATCGCCGCCGCCATCAGGTGGGCGGCGAGGCGCTCGCCCGAGCTCATGAGCCGTGTGTAGGTCCACTCGGGGAACTCTCTGCAGCGGCGGATCCGGTCGACCCGAGCCGTGACGTCGGCCAGGAGGGCGTGGATCGCTGCGCCGACAAGGGCAGACTGAGAGCCGCCGCCGATCCATTGGGCGACCGCCTCGTGCTGTTGGCGCAGCTTCTCGACAGCGCGGCCGCAGGCACCGTTGGTCGACGGATCCGCCGCCAGCCAGGCCAGACGATCGAGCTGGTCGGTGACGCCCCAGAGCGCCGAGACCACCACCAGCATCGACTCGCCCTCGCGGCGCCGGTGGGCGACGAAAGCCGCCGCGCGTTCGAGGTCAAGAGCGCTGCGCAGCAGGCTCCCGCCGACCTTGACCACCGTCACCGGGAAAGCGCACGAGTCCGTGTTTTGCGAAGCCAATTTTTCTCCGCTCCACAACTCACCTTAGAACTGCCCCACACCCGGCAGCGCCCAAAACTTAGAGGCTGAGAGGGTACGTTATTACGACTGATAATGCAACCCCCATATTCGTATGGGAGGATCTACGTCCCAAGGAAGGGTCCGGTCAGGCCGATTACCACGTCGAGCCCGGCGCGCTGCGAGATCATGAGCCGCACCCAGGTCCAGGCCCACTCGACGGTAGCGAGCCCCCAGAAGAGCGACAGGGCGACGGGGCGGAGGGCGGCCGACCACTGGGCGACCGCCTGATCGAAGCTGTTCAAGACGTCGTTTAAGAGGTTGAAGTCCATTCAGGGCTCCGGGAAAGACGTTGTTTGCGGGGAGGGGAGGGTTGGGGTGGGCAGACCGGCCTTCTCCGGCCCCTCCTCTGCTTCAAGAGCCCGAGCTGGCCCAGGGTGGGGACGTCATGGACGACGGCGGGGCTGGTTCCCGCTCATACCGCCTTCGCCCCTGGGGCAAGCCCGGGATGGACGTGAGCCTCTCCTAATCGGGTCAGGTGGGTTGTCGTTGACGGCGCGCAACCGCCGGGCCAAGTAGCCGGCATCCTCGACCACCGGTTCCGCGATTCTTGCCTCCGCCCGCCGACGGGATTCGGTGGCCTCTCGCAGCCGTCACCGAGTCAAGGCGAGAGTCCGAGAAGCAGGTTCCTCATGAGCTCTCTTCCTGTTGAGCAATGGGAGGCGAGTTCAGTGTAGCGCAGGCGCGACGGGGAAGGCCGCGCCTCGATGATCCCTCCATGATCCTCCTTTCCTTCGCCTTGCGAGGGAAGAGCTGAACCACAACCCCCGCCCGGCAGAACCCCCAGGCGGGACCCGAAAAACAGCTCTTTTTCGCAGGGGCGGGCCGCGCCCGCCAGGGAGGATCTCCATGTTCGTTTCCCGTCTTCACCTCGCCCTCGGTCTCTCGGCTCTCTTGTTTTTGGCAGCTTCCTTCCCCGGTGCACCCGCGCCGGCCGCCGTGCGCGTCGTTTTCGAAATGGCAACGTTCGGGGGGCTGCAGCCCGTGGATACGAACGCAGCGCGGCCGGAGCCCATCGAGGTCGAGCCCGATGGCCTGGCCGTCAGTGGCGGGGCGAGGAATCCGGGGAAGTGACGGCTGGGGCTGTGAAGGCCGAAAGCCGCTGCCATGCCTCGCGTGTGGCGGCGGTGTGCCCGCCCCGGGTCGCCGCCAGCGTGCGATAGCTCTCCCGCAACAGCGGCTCGGCCTCGCCGTGGCGCCCCTCGGCCGCCAGCACCGCCCCCAGCACGCTTTCGGCGTCGGCGATATGCCAGTCGCCGGGGAGCTTGCCCCGCCTCAGGCGCGCCAGGGCCTTCTCCACCAGGTCCCGCGCCTCCTTCACTCTTCCTTGGCCCAGCCGCAGCACCGCCAGGTTGCGCTCGCTGCGGGCCAACTCCACGTGCTCGCTCCCCAATCGCCGCCGCCGCAGATTCAGAGCCCGGAGGTAGAGCGTTTCGGCTTCGGCCGGATCGCCGCGCGCCAGGCGCACGTTGCCCAGCAGGTCGAGGACCGGCGCCAAGTCGGTGTTTTCGGGGCCGTAGGCAGCGAGGCGAATGCGCAGTGCCTCGCGCAGGAGGGGCTCCGCCGCCACGAAATCCCCGCGGTTGTATTCCAGGAGGCTCAGGCTGCGCAGGCTGAAGGAGACCCGTGGATCGTCGCGGCCGAAGGCGCCGAGGCGCAGCGCGAGCCCGGCCCGGTAGAGCCCTTCGGCGTCCGCGAGCTGGCCGCGGTAGAGCCGTACCGTCGCCAGGTTGTCGAGGTTGACGGCGCGCTCCTCCGGTGTCGCCGTGACGTCCTTTTCATACAGCGTCCGGGCCTCGCGGAACCGCGCCTCGGCGGCATCGTAGTCCCCCTGGTCGAGGTCGAGAGCGCCGAGGTTGTTGAGGCGGACCGCGAGCCCCGCATGGTCTTCGGCGTGGAGCCGCCGCCAGATCGCCAACGATTCGGCGAGCGCCTGGCGCGCCTCTTCGCCATGGCCGAGCTTGCGATGGACGCGGCCGAGAGTGGCCAGCAGCTCGGCGCGGAGATCGGGATCGGCTTGGAGGGCCGCGAGTTGGCGCCGGGTCGTTTCCAGCACCTGGATGACCGCGGCATCGCTGCGCCGGTCGGGGTCCGCCAGGTCGAGCAAACCGCGCAGAACGCCGATGGTGCGCTCCGTGCGCTGTTGCTCCGCGGTCCGGCGCTCCTGCTCGCGGACCAGGAAAGCCCCGGTGATCAGGAGGACGGCCAGCACGGCGGCAAGGCCGAAACGGTGGCGGCGTGCGAATTTGCCGCCGCGATAGAGCAAGGTGCCCCGGCGCGCCAGGACCGGACGACCTGCAAGGTACCGGCGGACGTCCTCGGCGAGCTGCTCCGCGGAGCCGTAGCGCTGGAGCGGCTCTTTGCGTAGAGCCTTGAGGACGATGGCGTCCACGTCCCCCGCCAGGCGCCGGAGCTGCCGCGGATCTCCCGCTCGCGGCTCGGCGCTCGGCCGCGCCGGCTCCTCCTCGCAGATCCGCCGCGCCACCTCTTCGAGGCCGCAGGTCTCCAACCCCGAGGGGAGCCGGCCGGTCAGCAATTGATAGAGGAGGACGCCCAAGGAATAGAGGTCGCTCGCCGGCGTCACCGGCTCTCCCCGCACCTGCTCAGGGCTGGCGTAGCGCGGCGTCATCGGCCGCTCCAGGGTGCGCGTGAGGTCTCCCGGCCCCTCCGTGGGATCGAGGAGCTTGGCGATGCCGAAGTCGAGGAGCTTCGGCACGCCGTCCGCCGTCACCAGGACGTTGCAGGGCTTGATGTCGCGGTGCACCACCAGGTTCTGGTGGGCGAAGGCGAGGGCCGAGCAGACCGGCAGCAGCAGCTCCAGGCGCTGCCGCGGCGTCAGGTTTCGCTCTTCGCAATAGACGTCGATGGGCACGCCCTCGACGCGCTCCATCACCAGATAAGGCCGGCCGTCTTTCGTGGTGCCGCCATCGAGCAGCCGGGCGACGTTGGGGTGATCGAGACGGGCGAGGATCTGGCGCTCCAAGTGGAAGCGGCGGACGACGAACGGGCTCGCCAGCTCGCGCGGCACGAGCTTCAGAGCCACGCGCTGCGCGAAGTCGTCCTCCCGCACCGCCTCGTAGACCGCGCCCATGCCGCCGCGGCCCAGCAGCCCGGCGATACGGTAGGGGCCGATGCGGGTCCCGGGAGGCAGCCCCATCGGCTCCGGAGCAGGGAGGAAGCGTTCGGCCTCCGTCTCCAGTGCCAACAGCGAGTCGACCTCGCGGCGCAGCGCGGAGTCGTTGCCACAGGCCTTCTCCAGGAGCGCCGGCCGCGCCTCGGGCGGAGTCTGGAGGGCCTCGTCCAACAGGGCCAGGATCTCGCCCTGGCGGCTGGGCATCATCGCATCGTCCTCACGAACAGGAGTGCAGGAATTCTACCACGGCGGATCGTGGCGAGGGGATGACTGGATTCGTGAGCGGGCTGCGCGTTCTCTCCAGACCCAACTCAGGAGAAACCAGATGAACCAAAACAAAGCCTCAAGATTTTCAGGTTTTCTGTTGTCGGCCCTGTTGCTGTCGCCCGCCCTGGCGTCCGCGATCGAGATCAAGAACGTCAAGGGCGATGGCACGTGCCCAGCCGGCTGGACGCCGCTGACCTTTGCGGATGCGGTTGCCAACAAGGGCAAAGCCTGCGGTGTCTTGGCCCAATGGGACATTGCGCGGCTCGCCGACGGCGGCTCGATGGACGGTCCGGGCTATCAATGCCAGATTCGGGGCTCGGACACGCGGACACTCGGCAACTCCCTATGCGCCAAGCGAGAAACGCTGGAGCCCGGCAAATTGAAGGTCTGCCTGTATGGCGGCTTTCCTCCCTTCGTCGGCCTCGACAACGGCCACTGGAGCGGTTGGGACGTGACGTACCTCGAGCAGTTTGCAAAACAGCAAGGCCTCACTTTTACGCCGGTCAACGTCGCGAAGTTCGACGACATCTGGGCGCTGGCGGGAGAGGGTCAGTGCGACATCGCGGCCTCGGGAATCTCAGACCTTCCGGCACGCCGGAAGCAGACCGGCTGCGCCGGCGACTGGTCGGACCACTACTACAAAGTCTATCGGTCCTTTGCGGTGCGGATTGCGGACAAGGACAAGCTCAAGGACGTCAGCGATCTCAAGGGCAAGACGGCGGTCGTCACCGGCGGCTCGACCGCCGATCTGGATCTCTCCAATCGCCTCGCTTGCGCCAATATCCCGCAATGCGGGAAAGAGAAAAACTCTTCGTGCGTGAACGTCCTGAGGACCGACAACGAGGAAGACTCGGCGAAGATGGTGCTCAACGGCGAGGCCTTTGCCTATGGGGGCGGTCTCGGAAGTATCCAATACCTGGTCGAGAAGCTGGGCGGCGGCAAAGCTCTCGCAGTGGCGTGGACGCACTGCAACACGCAAAGGGTGAATGGGAAGTGCCAGCCAGTCAGCGAGCCCTTCTCCTTCGTCGTACGCCACGCCAGCACCGGCCTACTCGAAGCGCTCAATCGTTACATCGCGAGCCAGAGCTATCCAGGGAAGGCCCCCGACGAGCTGGACTGCTGCTCGGCGATGCCCTAGCAGCCAGCCCTTGAAGGGCCTACGCTCCCGCCCCCCGGCGCTGCAGCTCTTTGAGCAACCAGATCTTGGCCGCCCTGAGGTCGCGCTGAACGGTGGCCGGCGAGACCTCCAAGGCGAGGGCGATCTCGTCGAAGGTGAGGCCGCCGAAGTAGGAGAGCTGGATCGTCTCGGCCTGGCGCGGCGCGAAGCCTGCCAGCTCAGTGAGCGCCTCGTCGAGGGCCACGAGGTCCACGTCGTACCGGATCGGCAGGTCCAAAGCCTCCTCGATGGGCAGCGGCGGCGTACCACCCCCGTGGCGCGCCGCCTTCTTGCGCCGGGCGTGATCCACCAGGATGCGGCGCATAGTCTGCGCGAGCACGGCAAAGAACTGCACCCGGCTTTCGAGCTGCACCTGGCGGCGGCCCAGGAGACGCAGGAACGCCTCGTTCACCAGGGCGGTCGGTTGCAGGGTATGGCCCGCGTTCTCCCGCGCCAGATAGGCACGGGCCAGGGCCCGCAGGTCCTCGATCACCAGCGGCACCAGCCGGTCGAGGGCTTGCCGGTCGCCGCCGCTCCAGGCATCGAGAAGCTCGGTGACCTCCGAGCTCGGGTCGGGTTGCATGGCGCCATTCTAGGGCGTATCCGGGGAACCGCAAGCGTGCTAAGCTCGCCCGACCCTGATGAGCAGATCCTCCCCCGAGGGGATCACCCTGCTGCTGCGCCAGTGCCGTGCGGGCAGTTCCGAGGCGGAGCAGGAGCTGTGGCCGGTCCTCTACCGCGAGCTCAAGATCCTGGCCCGTAGTGTGCTCCGCGGCCGGGGAGGACGCCCTCGCCTCGGTGCGACGACGCTGGTCCACGAGGCGTATCTTCGCCTGCTGGGACCCGCGGCATCCGGCCTGGAGTGGAACGACCGCGGCCACTTCTTTGCCGTCGCCGCCCGCGCCATGCGGTTCGTCCTGGTCGACGAGGCACGGCGGCGGCTCGCGGGCAAGCGGGACGGCGTGGACACCCGGGCGGAGATCCCCGAAGATGCCGTCGATCCCACGGGGCAGCCCCCTGAGGACGTCCTGGCGGTCCATGGCGCGCTGGAGCGCCTGGCCAAAATCCACCCCCGCTACGAGCAGCTCGTGGAGATGCGCTATTTCGCTGGCCTTTCAGTGGACGAGACCGCGGATGCGCTCGGCGTCTCGCGGCCCACGGTGGTCCGCGACTGGCGGGCGGCGAGGACGTGGCTCTATGGTGAGCTCCACTCCTGACGGATGGGGGTCGCACGACCTCCTGCGCGTCGGCGAGATCGTCCTCGCCGCCGCGGCTCTCGAACCCCAAGAGCGGGAGGCCTACCTGCGGCAGGTGACCATGACGCAGCCGCTCCTGCTCGCCGTGGTGCGCCGCCGTCTCGAGCTGGCCGCCGAGCTGCCCGATAGCTTCCTCGCCGTGCCCGCCGCCGAGCTCCTGGAGGCCGCGGAGCAGGCCCGCAGCGCTGTAGGAGGTGATCCGACTGATCAGGAACCGAGCCACGAGCGCTACGAGCCAGGGGACTGCTTGGGCGAAGGCGGCATGGCGCGGGTCTACAAGGCTTTCGACCAGCAGCTCCAGCGGCCGGTGGCGCTCAAGCTCCTCGACCGCGCCGAGCCCGAGTCGCGCCGGCGCTTCCTGCGCGAGGCCCAGGCGCAAGCCCGCGTCCGCCACGACAACGTCTTGGAAGTCTACGAGACCGGCGAGCTCGCAGGGACGCCCTTCATCGCCATGCGCTGGGTCGACGGCCCTACCCTCCTCGCCATCCGCGACGAGACCTCCCTGGAACAGAAAATCCGCTTGATCGCCCAGGTGGCCGAGGGACTCCACGCCGCCCACCGCGAGGGCTTGATCCATCGCGACGTCAAGCCCTCGAACGTCCTGGTCGAGAGGACGCCCGACGGCGACTGGAAGCCGTGGATCGCCGATTTCGGCATCGCCCAGTGGAGCGAAGCTGGGGCCTCCGGCGAGCTCGCAGGCACTCCCGCCTACCTGGCGCCGGAACTGCTACGTAACGGCGGAACCGTGCAGGCCGATCGCAGGGCCGACGTCTACGGCCTGGGAGTGACTCTCTACGAGCTGCTGACCGGTGAGACGCCGTTCCACGCTCCAGAGCTGACGGAGCTGCTGCGGCAGGTGCGTGACGACGCTCCCCCACCGCCCCGCCGCCTCCTGCCCTCGTTGCCCGCGGACCTCGAAGCCATCGTCCTCAAGTGCCTGGAGAAAGATCCCGAGGCCCGCTACCCTTCGGCGCGCGCCCTGGCCGAAGACCTCTGGCGGTTCCTCGACGGTGAGGTCGTGGAGGCCCATGCGGCAAGCCTCTCGTACCGCCTCACCCGCTTCGCCCTGCGTCACCGGCGGCTGCTGACCGTCGCAGGTGTCGCAGCCGTGCTCCTGGTGATCGCCCTCAGCGTGGCGGCCGTGCTGGGCGTCGCGGCACGGGTGGCGAACCGCCGGGCCGAGCTGCGGCGTGGCCAGGCCGAGGACCTGATCGGCTTCATGCTCACCGACCTGCGGGACAAGCTCGATCCCCTGGGTAAGCTGGAGATCCTCGACGACGTGGGCAAGCGGGCGATGGCCTACTTCGCCGCCGTGCCCCAGAAGGAGCTGAGCGACGACGAGCTGGCGCGCCGTTCCCAGGCCCTCTACCAGATCGGCGACGTGCGCATCCGCCGGGGAGACCTCGCCGGCGCGGTGAAGCCGCTGCAGGAATCCCTCGCTCTGGCCCAGGCCCTGGCCAGCCGCAGCCCTACCCGGGAACGGCTCTTCGGGCTCGGCCAGAGCCATTTCTGGGTTGGCTACGTGCAATGGGAGCAAGGGGACCTCGCGGCGGCCCGGCCGCACTTCGAAGCCTATCGGGACCTCTCCGAACGCCTCGTCCACAGCGAGCCTGGACGGGAGGAGTACCAACTCGAGCTCGCCGACGCCTATAGCAACTTGGGATCGTTGTTGCGCCAGCAAGGCGATCGCGGAGCTGCCTTGGCGAGCTTCCAGAAGACGCTGGCCTTGAATCAGGCGCTGGTGGCGCGGAGCCCGGCGAACCTGGAGTGGAGGTTCGAGCTGGCGGCCACGCACGACCTGATCGGCCACACGCTCATCGAGCTCGGCCGGCTCGCGGAAGCCCTCCCCCACTTCGAGGCGAACCTCACGCTGCGCCAGGCCCTCGTGCAGCAGGAGCCCGGAAACCGGAAGTATCGCGACTTCCTGGGCACGGCTCACGATTCCCTGGCCGTCTGGCACGAGGACCGCGGGCGCGTGGCGGAAGCGCTGGGGGAGGCCAGGGCGTCGCAGGACGTCTTCGCGGACCTCGCAACCCACGATCCGGACAACCAGCTCTGGCGCTGGAAGCTGGAGCTGAGTCGGATGAAGGTGGGGCGCCTCCTGCTCGTGAGCGGAGAGACTCAGCAGGCCATGGCGCTCCTTACGGCCGTCGCCGCAACCACGGCTCGCCGCGTCGAGCAGGAACCCAAAGACCGCAAATGGCGGCTGCTCGGAGCCCGGGCGTACATCGACCTGGGCGCTTCCCTGGCGGCGCGGCGGCGAGACGAGGAAGCCCGCAAGATGGACCTGCAGGCCGTGGAATGGCTGGACCTCCTCCGCGAGAAGGATCCTGCCGATCGCGACACGATCCGCAGCCTGGCCAAAGCCCTCCTGCTCCTGGGGCGCCTCGACGACCGCCGCGGCGAGCCGCGGGCGGCGCTCGCCGCTTGGGACCGGGCGCAGGGCCTCCTGGCGCCCATCGCCCGCGGCTCGCACGACGTCGAGCTCCTCGATCCCTGGGCTTCGGCGCTCCTGCTGTTGGGCCGCCGTGACGAAGCGCGCCCAACTCTCGCGGCGCTTGCCGCCGCCGGCTACCGTTCCCCCTGGCTCCTGGAGCTCTGCCTGGACCAGGGAATCGAGTTTCCAGAACCGCACGACGCCAGGAGGGAGCTATGACTTCACTCAACGCAGAGCAGGATGACAAACGGGTCATCCTGACCATCGGGATCGAGCGCAGGGGCCGGAAAGTCCACTTTTACAAGCCTCTCCGCGCCGCCTTTTCCGACAGATACCGGATCCGCCAGGGCAAGGAGGCGAAGGAGCCCTCCATTTGCATCCAAGGTCCCTTTCCAGTGTACTTGAGGATCAAAACCAAAATCCAAATCGTGGGCGTGGGGTTCGCAGAGGCAGGAAAGGACCCGGTCCAATACACCCAAAAGGGGCATTGCGGCGGCTGTTTCACGCTCCATATCGACGACGCCGATCCTCGAAGCTGGGCTGACTGCATCCTGCTGATCCAGAACGACGGTGAATCCTACCAAGAGGGCTATGTCTGGTGGCTTTGGGCCAAGAAAGGCCGATTTGGGGAAAACAAAAAGATCCAGATCGAGAAGCTCCCGATCGACCCAAGAATCTACAATCAAGGAGAGATTCCCATGGATCCTGGGAAAGAGTGTTGATCGCAGAGAGGACAACTTGGCTCTACCAGCACTGCCTTGTCCAACGTCTGCCTGTACTTCTCGAACATCGCATGGAAGGCGAGGTCGCAGCCGGTGGCTCCCGTCAAATCCTCGGGAATTCCCTGAGGAACGTGGTTGGACGGGATCGCCACGAACGGCGGAACATCCGTGAAGGGCAGCAGGTGGACCCGCCGGCCGAAGCGTTCCGCCGCGAAGCGAATGACTTCGAAGACCATGGAAAGGGTCGCCGGCTGGAAGGCCGCGGCACGCCAAGCCTCGAAGAGGAGCCCTTTCGGCGGCACGCAGGCGGCGCAAAAGTAGGCCTCGTTCATACCCAGACTGTCGTTTTCGCTGCCGACGATCCATTCGATCGTGGCCTCAGCCTCGGCAAGAGCTTCACGGCCGCCGTAACCAGGTGCTGGCTTGAGGAGCACATAGCCGCCGGACGTCACTCCCCGTTGCCGCATGCAGTCACCAGCGGTAACGAGCTGCTCGACGCTTTGGCCCTTCGGCAGGACTTTGGTGCGCAGGTGGTGCTCTTTGGTTTCCACACCGACCCTGATCGTGAGCGCCACCGGCCCGAGCAGCTCGAGGAGCGGGTCCACCCGCTCGGGCGTGATGAAGTTCGCCCGGGATTCGATGACCAGCCGGCGGACGTCGGCCATTTCGCGGACGCTACGGATGACCGCCGCCTGAAGCTCGAACGGCATGTAGAGGAAGCTCCCGCCATTGAAGATGTTCAGAGTGTGGGTTTCGGGCGTGGACTCCAGGGCGGCTCGAAGAGTGAGGCGGAAGAGACGGGCGAGCTCCTCCAGGGCAATCGGACCACCGTAGAATTCCTGCTGGTAGGCAATGGCCGCATCGGGCAAATTGCAGAAGGGGCAGAGCTGAGGTTTGCGGACGCCGCCCGGTGCGCCCCAATCAGGACAACCGAAAGGGATGAACACCGTGGTCGCCGTGACGAACCTTTCCTCACCGATGTCGTACCAGCGCCGGGTGCCTCCCTGAAGGGCTTGAATCCGTTCGAGATCCGTGGACATCGTGCATGCCCTCCTAGGCTCGCAGGCCCATCGCGACTCCTCCCTCGTAGATGAGCGGCGCGATCGCGAGAAGCGCTGCTCGGGCATCGGTAGGAGCAAAAAGCGCGGCATGGCCGCCTGACGGGCGGTCGACCACGTATCCGTCGCGCAAGAGCCGAACCGGATAGACTCCGCCCAGCCAACGCCAGTAGAGGAAGAGGAGCGGATCTCGGGGAGCGCCGTTGCGGCGGCGGAGCTTGACGTAGTCTTCCGGCGAGATGCCTGTCTTTCGGTTCGTCGCTGCAAAGCCCGGCATTCGGGAGCAGAATATAAAGTGTTTTCGGCCGGCGATCCACCGAATACAGGCTGCGTGGATCAGCAGCTCGGCTGTGCCGGGCGGCGCCGCCGGCGGCACGGCAAGCGAAACTCCATAGAGATTCCGGCCATCCGGCTTGAAAGATCGAGCGAGCGTCCCGTTGTCGGTCGCCGCTTCCCAACTGGTACATTCCTCCGGCGCGAGGTCGGTCGGCTGGAGCACCATCGTACCGACGATATCGGCCCCCGCCACGGCGACGAGGAACCACGCCGGATCGTCAGCATTGAGGAGGCAGATCCGGCGACGGAGGGTGGCAGGTGAGGCAGCAGCGTTCGGATCGATACGGCCGAACGTTGCTGCTTCGATCCTTTCGATTCCGTCGAGATCGGACAATCTTGCCGCTCGTACGGCAAGCGACAACACCCTGCGGCTCACGGGATTTCCCTCAGGGCAGATCGTGGACCTCGATGTCGCCGCTCGTCAGCGCGAAGCTCCCCAAAGTGTTGAACGTCGCGCAGGTTTGGCCGACCTGCGGCAGGGTGATTCGGTCCGCCGTGGCTCCGCCACCGTTGTCCGTTACCTTGAAGGCGTACGTGGTCGACGGGCTCACCACGTCCGTGCCGCCGATGATCGCCGTGTTGCCGCTGATGATCAGGCAGTTGACATCGATGTCGATGCTGAGGGTACCGAACCGCACCTTCCCCGTGACCGTGCCGCTCCCCGTTTCCTTGGCATCGAACACGAAGCTGCCGACCGTCGAGGCGGTTCCGTGTCCGTGCGTCGAATCGCCTGGGCTCGCGAGAGCCACTCCAGCAGAGAGGAGCAGGATCAGAAGCAAGAGGGACGTCGTCTTCGTTGCCATGGCTTGGTCTCCTTTGCATAGAGGGCCTTCAACTAAGAGGGTGTCCTGGCGGGCCGAGACGTGTCACCGCCACCACCCAAGGCCTCTCACGGCTAAGGAGGCGTCCCTGCCTGGTCAGCGCTTGGACTTTCTCCACTCATTCCTCTGCGCTTCGGCTTCAGGCTGTCCCCGAGACTAAAGACACATGCGGGTACGCTTTTGTTGAGGAGGCGGCTGCGCTCTCTGGGTTGAGGCTGCCAGCGAGGGCATGCCCTTCATGCGGCGATCTTCACCTGCCGGCGCAGCGATCGTTCCCGGTGGGCAAGGGCTCACAGACGATCTCGTTCACGTCGGCCCCACGTCTCCTCCTCCTTGTGTGAGCCTCAGGACGCACGATCTCGCTCAACTGTCGTACTTGTCGTGGTGGCGCCACCAGAGGCCGCCCGGCTCGTTGCGTCCCTTGGGGGCGCGGTCGAGCCACTGGTACATGCCCCAGAGTCCGTCCAGCCCGCGGGCATAGGCCGAGTAGGTGTGATAGACGACGCCGTCCTCGAGCGCGAACGCGCTCAGGCCCGGCCGCTCGCGCGTGAAGGTGGCCGCGTCGGTTCCAGCGATCGCCGCGAACTTGGCAGTCTCCTCGCCGCCGCCTTTCCACGCCCCTTCGCGCCGGAAGTTGTATTCGATGCCCTCGCGCTGCTCTATCTCGGTGAACCCGACGCTGAAGTCGGCGTTGAAGTCACCACCGAATGAGGAGGCCCAGGGAAACGTCCACCCCATCCGCTGCTTGAACGCCTGCAGCTTCGCGAGCGGCGCCCGCGACACTGCCCAGAGCATCACGTCATGGTGGGCCAGGTGCACGGCGAAGCCATTGAAGCCGTCCGCGATCGCCGAGCAGGACGGGCACCCCGCCGTGTAGTCGGGCCCGAACATGAAATGGTAGACGAGGAGCTGCGAGCGCCCGCGGAAGAGGTCTGGCAGCGAGGCGCTCCCCTCGTCGGTCTCGAATGGGTACTCCTTGTCGATGTGGACCCATGGCAGCTCCTGCCGCCGCTGCGCCAGCTCGTCGCTGCGCCGGGTGAGCTCCTTCTCCGCCGCGAGCAGCTCGAGCCGCTCTGTAAGCCACTCTTTCCGTGTCCCGGTCCTGTGCATGGTCATCGCTCTTGTCTCCCTTCCAAGTCGTTTGTCGATACGACCAGGTGGTCTCTGGTCGTGACATAGACTTAGCACTGAATGTCGAAGCGATGGGAGTGACAAGTGTGACGGGATTCCGATGGACTCGCTGATCACTGCCGCGGCGCGGGCGCTCGCCGCCGGGGATCCCCTCGGCGCCTTGCAGCGGATCGCGCTGCGCGACGATGCGCCGGCTCTGGCGCTGCGCGGCATCGCGATGGCGCAGCTCGGCGATCTGGTGCGCGCGAAGGCTCTCCTGCGGCGTGCCGCGCGCGCTTTCGGTCCCAAAGAGGCCGTGGCCCGCGCGAGGTGCGTCGTCGCCGAGGCCGAGATCGCGCTCGCCTCGCGCGACCTCGGCTGGCCTTCCAAGGCGCTCGACACGGCTCGGGCGACGCTCGAGGCGCACGGCGACCGCCTCAACGCCGCGCATGCCCGGTACCTGGAGGTCCGGCGCCTCCTCCTGATCGGGCGCCTGGACGAGGCCGAGCGTGCGCTCGCCGACCTCGATCCCTCGCTCTTCCCCCCCGCGGCGAGGACCGCCCACGAGCTCGTGGTCGCGGGGATCGCCATGCGGCGCCTCCGCACGGAGGAGGCTCGAGCGGCGCTCGCCCGGGCCGAGCGCGCAGCGCGCCACGCACGGATCCCGGCGCTGACGGCGGAGGTCGAAAGCTCCATCCGCGTCCTGGGCACGCCCGCCGCGCGCCTGCTGGCGGCGGGTGAGGAGCGCCCCCTCCTGCTCGCGGAGGTCGAAGAGCTGCTGGCGTCGAAAGCCTTCATCGTGGACGCGTGCCGTCATGCCGTGCGGGACGAGAGCCAGGTGGTCTCGCTCGCCACGCGTCCGGTGTTGTTCGCGCTCGCCCGCGCGCTGGGCGAAGCGTGGCCGGGAGACGTACCGAGGAACGTGCTCCTCGCGCGCGCATTCGGCTCGAAGCTCACCGATGAATCGCATCGCGCGCGGTTGCGCGTCGAGATCGGGCGGCTGCGGAGGGTGCTGCGGCCACTGGCCGGCGTCAATGCGACGAAGCGAGGTTTTGCGCTTACCGCCCTCCACGCACGCGAAGTGGTGGTGATGGCCCCGCTTGTCGAAGAGGAGCATGCGGCGGTGCTCGCCTTCCTCGCCGACGGTGAGTCCTGGTCGAGCTCGGGCCTGGCGCTGGCGCTCGGAACGAGCCAGCGCACCGTGCAGCGGGCGCTCGACTCGCTGGCCGCGGCCGGCAAGGTGCAGTCGTTCGGCCGCGGACGGGCGCGCCGTTGGATCACCCCGCCCGTGCCAGGATTCACGACGGCCTTGTTACTCCCCGCTCCTCTGCCGACCGACTAAGATCGCCCTATGAATCGATCCACCGCCGAGATCGTCCATGAGCATGGTCCCTTTCCTGGGATCGACCACATCCATGGCGTCACCTATGACGGCCGGCACGTCTGGTTTGCCGCCGGAGGCACGCTGAACGCCTTCGATCCCGCGAGCGGGAAGATGCTGCGCTCGCTCGACGTCGCCGCGCATGCGGGAACGGCCTTCGACGGCCGGCACCTGTTTCAGCTCGCCGAGGACCGCATCCAGAAGATCGACCCGGAGACCGGCCGGGTGCTCGCCACCATCCCGGCGCCCGGCGGCGGCGGTGACTCGGGGCTCGCGTGGGCCGAAGGGACGCTCTGGGTGGGGCAGTACCGTGACCGGAAGATCTATCAGATCGATCCTCAGACCGGGGAGATTCTGCGCACGATCGAGTCCAACCGCTTCGTCACCGGGGTCACCTGGATCGACGGCGAGCTCTGGCACGGCACCTGGGAAGGTGACGAGAGCGAGCTGCGGCGAGTCGATCCGCGAACGGGAGAGGTCCTGGAGAGGCTCGAGATGCCGCCCGGAGTGAACGTTTCGGGGCTCGAGTCCGATGGCGGCGATCTGTTCTTCTGCGGCGGGGGACGGAGCGGCAAGGTGAGGGCCGTCCGCCGGCCCTAACCCAACTTCGGTTTTCCTGAGAGGGTTTCTCGAAAGGGTATCAGCGACTCCACTGGCGCCAGGGATTGAAATCCCTGGCTACCAACGGTAGTCCCTGCGGGACCGCGGCTTGTTCTTCATGGGTCCCGCAGGGACTACCGTCGGTAGCCGGGGTCTTCAGCCCCCGGCGGTAGGCGGTCTCGGAACTTTTGAGACACGCTCTAAGGTATCCCCACCGCGCGACACCCGCTTCGACGGCCGGTTCGTCTCTTCAGTACAGTCCCTGGATCCAGGGCAGGATGACCCAGCGTTGTGCCGGGTTCATCGTGTTGGGGGCCGACAGGACGTGGAGGCTCGCAAAGAGCTCGCACCAGCCGCCTACCAGCTCCCGCTCGCCCCATCTCCCGAGGAGCTTCCGCCGCTGAATCCGGCTCGGTTCGGGTTTTCCGTTGGAGATCATCTCAGGGTGGTTTCCGGGTGGTGAACGCATGTCCTTCAAGTCCTTAGAGGAGTTCAGCATGTCGAGTTGCTGCAGCGCAGGTCGGAAGCCGGCCGTCCGGTGGAAGCGTTGGTTCGGCGGCTTCTCGTCAAGGTTCCTTCTTCGGAGCTTGACCCAGAGCTTTTCGCCAGACGGCATCAGACCCGCGTGAGTGTGCCCTGCCCAGTGGCGTTGAACGCCGAGTTGGTCAGCGCCGTGGCGACACCGTTGGGGCCGACCGTGAACTTGACGTCCGCCGGGTAGTCGGGTATTTCGGGGGCAGCTGTGTAGATGAACGTGTCGCCGTCCAGGTGCTCGAGCGTGAATCGCATGTGGTTCGGACCTTCGATGATCTCGAGCTTCCCGTTCTGCGCCACGATCTCGATGTCACCCACGTAGGGGTTCGTGTAGGTACCGACATAGGCGGTGTCCGGCCGGGCTGCGGTCGGGTTCTCCGGCTTCGAAGGTTTGATTAGCTCGCCATAGATACTGGCAGACCTCTTCTGCCACAGCGCGAAGACCTCGTCGTCGGTCACCGCTATCGAGTGGAGGTGGTTGAAGTACGCGTCCACGATAGCCTCGGGTACGCCGATGGGGGCACCGTTGGTGAGGACAACGATGCCGAGGCCTTCACTAGGGATGAGCTTCGCGACCGTGGCGGCGCCGACGGTGAATGCACCGGAGTGATTCCATTCCACTTCCCTATAGGGCGTCATGCCGATAACCCACCCGAGCCCGTAGAAGGAGGCCGGGTCGGCGATGTTCGGGTGCGGTCGCCCGTTCATGATCACCGGGGTGTGCGTCGCGTCCAGTGCTTCCTTGTCGATGATAGTTTGGTCGCCCAACCTCCCGCCCTTGAGCGAGAGGCGCACCCAGCGAGCGAGGTCGACGACGTTCGAGCTACAGCCGCCGGCTGGGGCTTGGGCGTCGGGATTGCGCTTGAACGCTGGCTTCCACTGGCCGTCGATCTTCACGTGGAGCTCTGCACGGTTGGCCTGCTTCAGGTAGCTATGGTAGCGCATGCTCGTGGAGGCCATGCCCACCGGATCGAAGAGCACCCGCTCCGAGATGTCCTCCCAGTTCGACCCGGCCGCCTTGGCAGCCACGTCACCAGCGAGCGTCATGCCGAAGTTCGAGTAGTCGTACCTGTCGCGGAATCCTATGATGGGTACGTAGCGAAGCCGCTGCAGGATCGTGTCGCGGTCGTACTCGATCAACTCGAGATCGTTGCCGGCTGATGCGCCTGGTAGCCCACCGCGATGTGCGAACAGATCTTTGAACGTGACGTGGTCGGTCACCCACGGATCGCTCAGGACGACGTTGGGCTCGTACTTGATGATTGGGTCCTCCCAGGCGAACGTTCCCTTCTCATAGTTGTTCCATTTTCCACCGCCGACCAGCCCGGCCATGATCGTTGCCGACACCGGCTTGGACAGCGAGGCCATCTGAAACACCGTCTCGGCTTGCACGCGCTCCTTCGTTTCGGTGGAGCGGAAACCGTAGCCGTTCTGGTAAACAACCTGATCGTCGAAGACGACGGCCAGGGCGATGCCCGGCAGACCCGTCCGCTCCATCGTTTGCTTCACGATTTCGTCGAGTTTCCCGAACGACTGGTCAATCATGCTGCGGGTCGGTTTCATAACAACAGTCCTCCTGTGCCGATCGTCGTAGCGCTTCTCGTGACGGACCTCGAGACGCCGGTCTCCGCGCATAACGTGATGCCACTCAGCGGCGCCGGTGAAAGGCCACCGCAGTTGCTCGAAGTCATGACTGCCCCTATGCCCCCACTGCTGATGGCGCCTCAGGCGTCCGCTGGAGTGGCGGGGTTCGGCGCTCTTATGCCTCTCGCCTTATGTCTTCATCCGTTGTTTCCACTCTCGCAGTTCAGCAATGAACCACTCTGCTCTATGGAACGACTCTCGGGCTGCCGCACGATAGATCTCTGTACCTGATTCATTACCCTCTGTATAATCGTGTACCTTCTCCTCGGCATCCAGAGTGCCCATCAAGTTGGCATAAATGGCCATTGCAAGTTTCAAGATGACATCCTGTTCCTCCTTAGTAGGCTTTGACATTCGAATCTCCCAGAGTCGCCGATTCCCCTCGATAAAAGTGCATATTCTAGCTTGTCCCTCTAATCTAGTGATTCAAGCGCCACCTTAAAGCCAAGGTCGTGGGAGTTTTCCAGAAGGGACCGGCCAAGGCCACCTCGAAGCCGCCTCACGCCAGCGCTGTCTGTTAAAAATACAAGGAGTCGAATACCTCCACCGCCAGAGAGATTGTGTTCCAGAACCTTGAATACATCCTTAAAAAACTCGTGGGCTGGATTATTCCCAGACACCTTTAATTCGTATGCTGTAGCTGTGGCGCGATCAACAAGGTCGATGCGCTCCCGGAAAACATCAGAGACTCTCACTTCCACGTCGAATCGCGTAGCGTCCAATGCCTTTACGCACTGCTGCCACTCTCTACAAATTGCTTGGGACTCCCGCGTGCTCGTAGACACATCAGCCGTGCTGGACCAACGCTGTCGATATGCTTCCCGAGCCATGCCGACAACATCAATCTGGGTTGTGCCCTCGCTACTCATGAAGACTTCCTCGACGCCGAACGTGATGCGCTTCACCGGGCGGACGGCGGAGCCGTCCGTCCGTGTGCAAGCGCCGGGTTGGCCGTCAGTTCCTCTTGCTATCTTCCTCGATGGCCCTTTCTCAGGTCGCCTGTTCAACTGTGACTGCCTTAACTAAAGCAACGTATGTCCTTAGGACATCGGAGCAACGTTGGTTTAGCCGGTCAATTGAGCGCTGTACCGCGCTTCGAACCTCCTCAGGATCTGTAACACCCCTGATCTCTCTAAGGAGCCGAGACGTTGGAGTATTCATAGCTGATTCGCCGCCCATTTCTAGGATTGCACGTATTTCTCTGTCCAAAGCTTCATCATCTTGATGTGGTCGGTGATCGTCAGGTAGGAAGTAGACTAAAAGCGAGTAAAGATAACGACGCTCCTCAGCATCTGTGGCTTCTGCAAGTACAACGTGTGCGCTACCGCGTAGGTAGTCTCGTATACCTTCAAGATCCTCTCTCTTCTTTGCGAACTCCTGAGTTACGCTTCTAGTGATCTCTATAGCCTCGGGCTCATAAACAGGAACGTCACGGTCGAAGACTAACCACTCTTCGTCACCGGCTTTGAGCGGTAGTCTTCGCTCGAATTGGCGGAGCAACGTCGAGTAGTCGGCATGGACCTCCTGAAAGCTGTCATGCAAAGGTCTAACCAACTCGTCAAAGCGAGCCTTCCGCCGTTTCGGTTCGGCCCCTAGAAGTTTTGTAAGTAAGTCAACAAACGCCTTGATTGGTGCCACCAACGTAACGAATTGCCCAATTACCATATACCCTTCTCCTGATGCTCTACGACGGCCAACGGGCTGGCGGTGAGCGGCGGGACCGCGCTTTTTGCGGTTCCGTCCGCTCGACCGCCTGAGTTGGGCGCTGAGGTAGTAAAAGGCCCACGAATGACAACCCTTACTCTCCGCACAGTTTTGCGCTCGCTGCTCGCGAGTCTGCCTCAAGAATGCCTTCCTCAGTTTGGATCTCGTACAGCGTCTTACAGGCACTACTCATATCCGCTTCTACTGCCAACTTGATAAGAATTGGCGCCAACTGGGCGCAAGGCTTCTGATTACTATCGTACGGTGAGTGCACCTTATTTCGGCAGTATTGGAGCCTAGCGACGATTTTTTCAGCATCTAGCGCGTGAAGCTCATGCATATCACGCAGCTCAGCCAAGTAACGATTGAAGAGTGGTATATTGAAATGAGGGTCACCGTATTGACCCTCCACGAAGCCAAGGGCTTCACTTGCCGCCTGAGCGAAGACCTTTGCTTTCTGAGATGGTCTCTCTTTCTCAGTTCCTGCCACGGGAACAATGTCGACTAGCTCTGACCGACGGGCCACCCGCTGTTTGCGAAGTTTTTCGTCGTTGAGCTTAGCGGTCGTGAAACTCCCTACCACAACAAGCACATCTAGGACGATCACAGATACGATGACGGACCATGATATTCTTGGAGCCTCAGTCTCATGTTGTCGCCTCGCCCACAACAGGCCGGTGGTCAGCAGGATGACAGTGATGGCGGACGCAATGGTGGCTGCTACTCCACCTGCTACGTAGTAGGTGAGGAACACCGAAAGCAAAAGTGGAGAACTCGTGAACAGAAAACGACAGAGCGCCGGTAAAAATTCGGCGAGGAAGCTCACCAAACCGTCAAAGCTACGAATCAATAGGTTGCTCAAGGCAACCAGAAGCCGGGTCAACATCTAGTAACCTCTCCTATCCTGACGCCCAACCTCTAGTTGAGCTTATGCGCCGGCTTCCAGAATGCTTAGCGACAAACGGTTGAAGGCCCTCTCCGATAAGCTCCTGCCGGCGCATCTTGCCCTTTCTATGACGATTATCACACTACGCCAGTTGCTAGTGTTCGTCAATATGGGGTGGGATTGCCGGCTAAGCAGCCAGAGCCGGGTGACGTATAAGTCTCCGGACATTTCCGGAGAGGCCAAGGTTCAAGCCTCTCAAGGGAAAGCACTTGCGAACCCGGTACGCTGGGGCGTGCGGATAAGCGGCCACGCAGGGGAGCGTTAGCCGACAGGGCTATGCATTCCGGGAGGTCGGACGCACGAGGCGGTAAGGTCCTTTCAGCGGTTTGTACTGGTTCCTCGGCCTCTCGCGAGTGGACGCTTATACGCATGGCTGCGACGGATAAGCCACTTGGACCGCGGACGCTTATCCGTCCGGCTCGCCAGGAAGGGGCGCTTCGCTCCCAGATTCCGGTGCAGCTTGTCGAGGTCCTGCCACGTCACCGGAGTGGTCTCCGGCCCGGCTACGGTTTCGTACTCGAGCTCACGGAACGTTTCGAGGGGCCCTGCTCAATATCGGCCTCGGTGAGAAACTTCGCCACGACTCTACCTTCCTTCGGTGATGACGAGGATGAGCCCCCTGCACCGGCACCCAGCGGTAAGATGAGCACGGACCAGTAGGGCGGGGTTCGCCCCCCGAGGTTGGTCGCTCAGGAGATCTCGCGATGGCGACGCATCAAATCAAGGTCATGATTCCGGAGGATCGGCGACTCTTCGTCGAGGTTCCTGAGTCCATTCGCTCGGGGCCCGCGACGCTGATTCTCGTGACTCCCTCTGAAGACCCGGTGGAAGCCGAAGAGCTGTCGGAGAGCGCAAGGATCGAAGCGCGGAACCGCTGGCAGACGGCGAGGGCCGAATTGGCTCAGGACTCACGCCCCTTCCGTCAGCTTTCTTTCGAAGAGCGACGCGACCGGCTTCGCCGGCTGCAAGGACTCGGCCGCGGCCTCCTCTCGTCAAGCGAGGAATTCGCGCGCCGTAAGGCCGAGGAGATCGAAATCGAGGAGAGGAAGCTTGCCCGCTGAAGAGGTCTACGTCTTCGATGCCTGCGCCGTGGTGGCACTGCTGCAAGCCGAACCGGGCGCGTCCGTGGTGAGCAGTCTCCTGGAAGAGAACCATCGCTGCCTCGTTCACGCGATCGATTGTCAAAGACCAGCCGGCGACGCCGTGTCCGTAGAGACGGCCCAGACCACCCACGATACCCTCACACAGGCCATGATGGCGGGTCGTCTCCGGATCGGAGACAACGACGGGCGCAACCATAACGCTGGACGGCACGAGAATTGGCCACCCATTCGGGTTTGCCGGGTTGTCGGGTTTGCCTGGAAATCCGGATCCTGAATCGCCCCGCTCCATGGTGTACGCTGTTTCGACCGACGATCCCGACTCGGAGACGACCCGCCGCTATGGCCTGCGCGAGGGTATCGTGGGCGGTCTGGGTCGTCTCTACGGACACGGCGTCGCTCAGGCCTACCGGCGACGGACGGCAGCGGTCACGTGGAAATTTCGTTCGGATTCCGTGGCGAGGATACGGCCTCGCCACGAGGCTCTACCCAGGGAGAAGGTAGGCCCCCAGGGGCGGCCGGCATCCACCCCCGGGGGTTGATCGCATCAATTGTCAAAGAGCGTGCCGCCTCTCTCCCTCCGTCGTATACACGGGTGGAGAGAGGCGGGTGAATCGGTGTTTCAGCCTTCCTTAGAGAGTGGCTTTGGGAGCGGGCGTAGGCGTGGTGTCGGGCCCGGTCTGCTTGCTGGAACGGCCACGGCGACGAATGGGCGCCGCGCCGAACTGCACCAGCATCTCGTTCTTCGTCCCAAGCTGCGACTTGGCGTAGCCCCGCAGACGCCGGGACACCTCCTGGCCGCTCTCGATGAGCTTCGCGAGTTGCTGCGTCAGACCCTGGCGCTTCGCCTCGCTCTCCTCCTGCTGGGCCTTGACCTGCCGGGCCTGGTTGAGGATGTCCTGCAGCTCCTTCATCAGCGGCTCGACGTTCGGTAACTGAGCCGCCTGAGCCTGGCAGGCGTTGAGGGACGCTTCCCACGAACGGAAGATCTTCCCCTGTGCGTTGATGATGGCCATTGTGCTTCTCCTTTCACGTTATACAGCGTTTGGTTGTTCGTCGCCGATCCGATGCCCTATGCTCCGGTCAACGACTGGCTTCAACGGGATCAATGTACCCCGATGCTCAGCGCTTGTCAAGAGATTTTTGGGACGAAGTTGACGAAAGGTCATCTTTGTGGTCTTATCCACCTGCGACGTGCCCCACTAGATCGCCTGAGCCGAATTCCAGGGGATCCCGATCCCGGTCTCGACCCTCCAGACCGAGGTCCCGGAGGCCCAGACCGAAGAGCCCGAGGTCGAGACCGTGGTCCGGAGCACCGGGACCGAGGTCCGGAAAATCCAGGCCGCGAGCTCGAAGCTCCAGACTTTGGTCTCCGGGTTTCAGACCGTGCTTTCGAGGTCTCGCTTCGAGGTCTGGAGGGCGCAGACCTGGGTCTGGACGACGTGGAGATCGGTCTCGGCGATCTGGAGGATTGGTGAGGCCGTCTCGAGAGCGTTCTTTGACAACTGAAGCACAAGAAGCGTCCCCGATTGGGGGGCTCTCCGCGTTCGCGGGGTGGAGAGCCCCCGTCTTTTTTCCTGGTGTCCTGGGCTCCCTGAGCTCATCTGATATAGTTTTGACGGCCTGTAGCCACCATCCATGAGCCCCGATCCCGTAAGTCTTCTGCCGGCGCGTCCTCACCGCCCCCGCGGCCACGAGGTGACGCGCCTGGAGGCGTTCAGCGATGCGGTGTTCGCGTTTGCGAGCACGCTGCTGGTGGTCTCCCTGGAGGTGCCGCACACCTATCCGGAGCTGATGGCCAACCTCAAGGGGTTCGTCGCCTTCGGCCTCAGCTTCACCATGCTGGTGCTGATCTGGGCGGCGCACAACGGCTTCTTCCGGCGCTACGGTCTCCAGGACGGCCGCACGGTGGTGCTCAACTCGGCGCTCCTCTTCGTCGTCCTCTTCTACGTCTATCCGCTCAAGTTCCTGTTCACCGTCTTCGTCAGCCAGTTCATTCATCTCGGTGCGGCGGCGGAAGGGCAGGGCGCGAGGCTCGACCGCGGCGAGCTCGCTTCTTTGATGATGGTCTACGGGCTGGGATTCGTGGCCGTGTTCACCTGCCTCGCCCTGCTCTATGCCCACGCCTGGGCACTGCGGGAGGAGCTCGGGCTCGACGCGGCGGAGCGGATCGAGGCGAGCATGTGGTTCCGGCACTACCTGATCTTCGTCGCCGTGGGCCTCCTGTCGATCGCCCTGGCGGCGGCCGGGGTGGGGCTGCGCTACGGCGTCCCCGGCTTCGCCTACTGTCTGCTGGGACCGTTCTGCTGGTGGAACGGCGAGGTCGCCGGCCGGCGCAAGCGCGCGCTCCAAAGCCCGGGGGCGGCTTGACAACTCCTGAGAGCAAGCGCAGTCTTTAAACGATCGTCCAAAATCCAGGAGACCGAGTATGGGTATCGAGCACGCGTTCGGACAGGCCTTGCAGGCTTTCGCCCAGGGCCAGACCGTCATCATGCCGAAGGGTATCGGGACGAGCGCCAATCAGCGGGCCCAGAGCACGGCCTTGACGCTGGCCATCGCGTTCCAGACCAACACGGGGCTCGCCGACGCGATCGCGAAGGCCACGGCCCTCTTCCAGGCCCAGCTCGACAACGGGCACATGGCCCTATCTCTCGATGGCGGGCTCAACGAGTACATGATTCCGGACACTCACGCCTTCATCTGGTATGCCGCCATGGGCACGCTGCACGAGCTGGCGTGGCACCGGCTGCCGCAGAACGTGGATGGCGTCAAAGAGCTGCGCAAGATGACGTTCCAGTGGTGGCAGCACCACCTTTCCCTCTGCTCTCTGCTGAGCGTTCCCGCCGATGCCGGTCCCGCGACGGGCAACCCGCTGCTCAACGTCGGCTCGATCGTCTCCCCGGGCGCCCGGGCCTCGGACGGCCAGATGTCCTACCATCGGGACGTCATCTACCGCAAGGTCTTCGGCCTCCCGCAGGTCGGCCAGGCTGCCACGAACCCCACGTGGTGGACGCCGAAGGCTCCCGACCTGGTCGGCCCTTTCTGGGTCTCGAAGAACCTCGACACGCTCCCACAGCCGCAAGACATCGGGCCGAAGAACGTGCCCATGCTCTCCAATCCCCTGACCATCCGCAGGTGCAAGCTCGGCTTCAGCGCCTTCTTTGCCAAGGGCATCATCCCGGCGGCGGCTTACGCTCCGTCGGTGAGCTGCTGGATGGACTATGCGAATTGGAAAGCCGGTTTCACCGTGCTGGCCCCCAAGGGCCCCAACGATCCCGAGCCGGGCCCGCCCTGGCCAGGCGAGCTGGTGATGGAGTACAAAATCAGGGGGAAGATCGCCGATCCGGATTCGGAGCCGGAACCGGCTTCCACTGGAGAGCCGGCTTCCACCGGGGGGCCGGTTTCCACTGGGGGGCCGGCTTCCTCTGGACAGCCAGCTTCCAGCGGACAGCCGGCTTCCACCGGAGGGACGGCTTCCACTCCGGAGTCGCCCTCGGTGCCGGACGCCTCGCCGCCCGCCGACGACAACGACGTGCCGATCTTCATCGCTTGACCGCTTTTGACCGCAAGAAGCGGATGGAGCGCTCCTCCTCTCGCGGGCTATCTTGCCCTGGACGAGAGGAGGAACGATCATGAGAGCAGCCATGTCTCACCATCCGCAAACGCCTGACCCCGAAACCGCCTGGACGGCCGTGCTGGAGCGCGACGCGCGCTTCGACGGCCGCTTCGTCTACGCCGTGGGCTCGACGGGGATCTATTGCCGCCCCACCTGCCCTTCGCGCCGGCCGCGGCGGGCCAACGTCCGGTTCTTCAGCGCCCCCCAGGAGGCCGAGGGCGCGGGATACCGCCCCTGCCGGCGCTGCCGGCCGCGCCAGGGGGAGGAGTCGGCGCAGGCCGAGGCCGTGCGCCGGGCCTGCGAGTACCTGGAGTCGCACCTGGAGGAGACTCCCACGCTCAACGACCTGGCGGGCGCCGTGGGCCTGAGCCCCTGGCACCTGCAGCGCACGTTCCGGGCCGCCCTGGGCCTCTCCCCCCGGCAGTACGCGGCGCGCCTCAAGGCCGAGCGCTTCCGCGGCGAGGTGCAGCGGGGCGAATCGGTCGCCACCGCCACCTACGGCGCGGGCTACGGCTCCAGCTCCCGGCTTTACGAGACGGCGGAGGCGAGCCTGGGGATGACGCCCGGCGCCTATCGTCGCGGCGGCCGGGGGATGCGCATCCGCTACATCACCGCTCCCTCCGCGTTCGGCCGGCTGCTGGTGGCCGCCACGGACAAAGGGATCTGCGCCGTCACCCTGGGAGATGACGACGCCGCTCTGGAGGCCGCCCTGCGGCGGGAGTACCCGAACGCCCAGGTCGAGCGCGACGACGCGGCCCTTCAGGGGTGGCTGGAAAGGGTCCGTCCCGTGATGGAGGGCCAGCCCGGGGCCGCGGACCTGCCGCTGGACCTTCAGGCCACGGCCTTCCAGTGGCGGGTGTGGCGGGCGCTCCAGGAGATCCCCCGGGGCGAGACCCGCACCTACGGCGAGGTCGCCGCGGCCCTGGGCCACCCCCAGGCCGCACGAGCCGTGGCCCGCGCCTGCGCCAGCAACCGGGTGGCCCTGGTCGTCCCCTGCCACCGCGTGGTGCGGGGAGACGGCGAAGCCGGCGGGTACCGCTGGGGAGAGGAGCGGAAGAAGCGGATTCTGGCCGAAGAACGGCCTTGACCCCACTCCCCACCCTCCGCCATACTCACCCCGACATGCGGGCTATGCAATTCACTTCGACGACTTCGACTACCACCGCCACGAGCGAGGTGCGGCTGGCCTAGGCAATCCCGAGTCCCGGAATCCGAAAGCCCCGCACCTAAAGAGGGAGCGGGGCTTTTTTCGTTTGGGGCGGCTTTTTGGAGGAGCGGTGATGCGTGTTCTCAAGTTCGGCGGCACCTCGGTGGGCAGCGCGGAGCGGATGCGCGGCGTGGCGGAGATCGTGGCGGCGCAGGCCGCGGAATCGCCCCTGCTGGTGGTGGCCTCGGCCGTGGGAGGCGTCACCGACGGTCTGCTGCGCGGCGCGGAGGAGGCGGTGGAGCACGGCGCGGTGGAGCCGGCCCTGGAGCGCTTCCGCTCGGTCCACCGGGAGATCCTGGCCGATCTGCGGCGGGAGCTCGGGCCGGAAGCCACCGCCGCCACCGCGACCGACCTGGGCGCGCTGGAGCGGGAGATGGAGAACCTTCTGCGCGGCTTCGCCCTGCTGCTGGAGCGGCCGCCCGGAGCCCTCGCCGTCCTCTCCTCGCTGGGCGAGCGGGCTGCCTGCGTCCTCCTCTCCCGGCTGCTCGCGGTGCGTGGCGTCCCCGTCCGCCAGCTCGATCCCAAGACCCTGATCCGCACCAGCGGCTCTCCCCTTGCGGCATCGCCGGACTGGGAGGTGACCCGCGAAGCGTTCGCGCCGCTGCGCAACGATCCCCCAGCCGTGGCCCTGCTCCCGGGCTTCTTCGGCGGCGACGTTTCGGGGCGCATCAACCTCCTGGGGCGCGGCGGCTCGGACTACTCGGCCGCCATCGCCGCCTGGGCCCTGGAGGCGGACGTGCTGGAGATCTGGACCGACGTCGATGGCATCTACACCGCCGACCCGCGCCTGGTGCCCCAGGCCGCCGTGCTTCCCGAGGTCTCGTACGAGGAGGCCATGGAGCTCTCCTTTTTCGGCGCCAAGGTGCTCCATCCCAAGACCATCCAGCCGGTGCGCGAGAAGGGGATCCCCGTGCGGGTGCGCAACAGCTTCGCGCCGGACCAGCCGGGCAGCCTCGTCCACCGGGGCGCCGCGCCGGCCGATCCGGCGGAGGTCGGCGCCCGGGGGATCACCTACCTGCCGGGAGTTGCCCTGGTGGACGTCACCGGCTCGGGGATGGCGGGGGTGCCCGGCGTCGCGGCGCGGGTGTTCCAGGCCATGGCCGGCGCGGGGATCTCCGTCATCCTCATCACCCAGGGGTCGAGCGAGATGGCCATTTCCTTCGCCGTGGCCGAGGCGGACGGCCCGCGGGCGTTGCGGGCGCTGGGCGAGACCTTCGCCGCCGAGCTCACCGCGGGGCTGCTCGACCCCGTCCAGGTCCGCCCCGGCGGCTCCGTCCTCTCCCTGGTGGGCGACGGCATGCGCCACCGCCTGGGCGCCGCAGGGGCCTTCTTCGGCGCCCTGGCCGACGTGGGAGTGAGCGTCGTCGCCATCGCCCAGGGGTCGAGCGAGCGCAACATTTCGGCCGTCGTCGCCGCGGCCGACGCGCCGCGGGCCGTGCGCCATCTCCACGCCCGGCTCTTCGAGCGGCGCAGCGAGCTGCAGCTCATCGTCTGGGGGGTGGGGAACGTGGGCGGCAAGCTGCTGCGCAAGATCGCCGAACACCAGGCTCGCGGGGAACGCCGGGTGGACCTGCGGCTCTGCGGTGTCGCCAACACCAAGCGCTGCGCCTTCGACGCCGAGGGGCTGGACCCTGCCGGCTGGGCGGAGGCGCTCGGCGGGACCGACGCGCCCTCCTCGCTCGACGGCATCCTCGCCGAGGCCGGCCGCGCCCGGCTGGTCAATCCCGTGTTCGTCGATTGCACGTCGGACGACGGGGTGGCCGCCGCCTACGGCCGCCTGTTCGCCGCCGGCCTGCACGTGGTGACGGTGAACAAGAAGGCCAACAGCGCTCCCTTCGCGGATTACCGGCGGCTTCACCAGACGAGCGCGCGCCTGAAGCGCCGCTTCCTCTACGAGACCAACGTGGGCGCGGGGCTGCCGGTCATCGGCACGCTGCGCAGCCTGCTCGAAGGCGGGGACCGGGTGCTGCGCCTGGAGGCCGTGCTTTCGGGATCCCTCTCCTTCCTGCTCGGCGCCCTGGAGGACGGTGTGCCCTTTTCGCAGGCTGTGCGCACCGCGCGCGACAACGGCTTCACCGAGCCCGATCCGCGGGACGACCTCTCCGGGCTGGACGTGGCGCGCAAGCTCCTCATCCTGGCCCGCGAGCTGGGTGCGGGCATCGATCTCGCGGACGTGCAGGTCCTCGGCGTGCTGCCGCCGGACTTCGACGCCGCGGGCAGCGTCGAAGACTTCCTGGCCGGCCTGCCGCGGCTCGATCCGATCTTCGCGGCCCGCCGCGCCGCTCTCCTCGCGGATGGGAAGGTGCTGCGCCATGCGGGCGTCATCGAAGCGAGCGAGGGCGGTTATCGCTGCCGGGTGGGACTGGAAGAGGCGGGGGCGGATCATCCGCTCTTCGCCGTGCGCGGCGGCGAGAACGCCTTCTCCTTCCTCACCGAGCACTACCAACCCACGCCCCTGGTGGTCCGGGGTTACGGAGCGGGCGGTGAGGTGACGGCCGCCGGCGCGCTGGCGGACGTGCTCAAGATCGTGGCTTGAAGGGACGACTCGGACATGACCCTCCGCGCCTACGCGCCCGCCAGCATCGGCAACTTCGCCGCCGGCTTCGACTTGATGGGTGCCGCCTTGGCACCCCTGGACGGCACGCTCTGGGGGGACGTGGTGACGGCCGAATCCGCGGCGGAGGTGGGCCTCACCACCTCGGGGCCGCATGCCGGAGACCTGCCGGTCGATCCCTGGCAGAACCTGGTGCTGCGCACCTTCGCCCTCTACCGCGAGGCGTTGCGGATCCGGGGGCTCGCGTGCCCGGCCCTGGCCTTCCACCTGGAGAAGCGCCTCCCCCGCTGCAGTGGCCTGGGCTCCAGCGCCAGCTCGGTAGCCGCCACGCTCACCGCCTGCCAGGCCCTGATGGGTCATCCTTTGTCGTCCGCCGAGATGTTCGGCGTGGCCGGCCGTGCCGAGGGGCTGGTCTCGGGCTCCGTCCACCTGGACAACGTCGTCCCCTCGCTGGCCGGCGGCCTCCAGCTCCTGGTCCCCGGCGTTAACGGCGCGCAGGAGGCGCGGTCGCTGCCGTGGCCGGACGACCTGGTGCTGGCCCTCGTCTCCCCCGCCTTCGAGTTGGCGACCGAACGCGCCCGCCGCGTGCTCCCCCGCGAGTTTTCGCTGGCCGCTACCCTCGCCTTCGCCCAGAACCTGGCGGGGTTCGTCCACGCCCTGGAGTCCGGCGACCGCGCCCTCCTCCGCCGCTGCCTGCGGGACGTGCTGGCCGAGCCGTACCGGGCTCCCCTCGTGCCGGGCTTCCGCGCCGCCCAGGCCGCAGCCCTGGCCGCGGGTGCCCTGGGCTGTACCCTCTCGGGCGCCGGGCCCGCCCTCTTCGCCGTGGCCGAGAGCCGCGAGCAGGGCGCGGCCGTGATGGTGGCGATCCAGCGAGCGCTCGCCGTAGCCGGCCTCTCCTCCGAAGCCCATCTCTGCCGCCTCGACCGCCGCGGCTCCCGGGTTTTAGCCGAAGGAGAGCCGGCATGAGGTTGGTGAGCACTCGCGATCCGCAGCGCTTCGCGACCTTCCGGCAGGCCGTGCTGGCGGGGATCGCCCCGGGCGGCGGCCTCTGGATGCCCGAGCCGCTTCCCCTCTTCCCCGACTGGCCGGAGCTGCTGGACCTCCCCTGGAGCGAGCGTTGTGCCGTGATCCTCGATCGCCTGCTGGCGGACGAGCTGGGGCACGAGCCCGTGACGCGGGCGGCGCGCGAGGCCCTGGACTTCCCGGTGCCCCTGGTGCCGGTCGAGCCGGGTATCTTCGCCCTGGAGCTGTTCCACGGTCCCACCCTGGCCTTCAAGGACTTCGGCGCCCGCTTCTTCGCCGCCGTGCTGGAGCTGGTCCGCGAGCCGGGGCGGCCGGTGACCATCTTGACCGCCACCAGCGGCGACACGGGGGCGGCCGTGGCGAGGGCCTTCTGGCGCCGGCCGGGAGTGCGCGCCGTGGTGCTCTATCCCAAGGGACGCGTCTCGGCCCTCCAGGAGCTCCAGTTCGCCACCCTGGGCGAGAACGTCACGGCCCTGGCCGTGGAAGGCGCCTTCGACGACTGCCAGGCGCTGGTGAAAGCCGCCTTCGCGGACGCGGACCTCACCGCCCGCCATGGCCTCACCTCGGCCAACTCGATCAACGTCGCGCGCCTGATTCCCCAGGCCCTCTACTACGCCGAGGCCGTTGCCGCCCTGCGCCGGCTGGGAATGCCCGGGCCGCCGGTGATCGCCGTGCCCAGCGGCAACTTCGGCAACCTCTGCGCCGGCCTGCTGGCGCGGGCCATGGGCCTCCCTGTCCCGTCCTTCATCGCCGCCACCAACGCCAACACCACCGTGCCGGACTACCTGGACACGGGCGATTACCGCCCCCGTCCCTCGGTGGCGACCCTCTCGAACGCCATGGACGTGGGCGCGCCCAACAACTGGGAACGGATCGAAACCCTTTTCGGGGGAGATCTGAACGCCCTGCGCCGCGTCCTGCGCTGGGGCGCGAAGAGCGACGAGGAAACCGAGGGATCAATCCGCGAGCTCCGGGCCCACGGCTACCTCGCCGATCCGCACGCCGCGGTCGCCTACGGAGTGCTCAAGGACCGCCTGGCTCCCGGCGAAACCGGCGTCTTCCTCGGCACCGCCCATCCGGCGAAGTTCCTGCCGGTCTACGAGCGGCTGGGGATCGAGGTGGCGATTCCCTCCTCGCTGTCGGACCTCCTTGGCCGGCCGTTTCTGGGGCGGGAGATCGCGAACGACGCCGGAGCGCTGCGGGCGGCGCTGGAGACTTGAAGTTGCCCGGCTTGCCTGTATGCTATGGAGCGGAGTCAGGCTGCGTTCTCATGCGCCAACCGAGCCTGAAACGATGATGGCAATGGACCTGCTGGAAAGGATCGCCGTCAACCCCCAGGTCATGCTGGGCAAACCCGTCATCCGGGGCACTCGCATCACCGTGGAGATCCTTCTCGAGAAGATTGCGACGGGAAGCTCTATGGACGAGATCCTGGTCGACTATCCCAGGCTCTCTCGGGAAGACGTGCTGGCTGCTGTGGCCTATGCCAGGGAGGTGATCAGCACGGACGAACTCATCCCGCGGATTCAGACTGCGAGATGAGATTCCTGGCGGATGAGAATCTGGAGCACCCAATCGTCGAGCGGCTCCGCCTCCTGGGCCATGATGTCGCTCTGGTGCCAGAGGACGAGGAAGGGCTACCTGACACCCACGTCCTGGCCCGGGCAACGCAAGAGAACCGAATTCTTCTCACCAATGACAAGGACTTCGCCGAGCTGATTTTCCTTCAGAGGAAAGCTGCGGTAGGAATCGTTCTCATCCGCCTGCCGGGCCTGCGAACTCCGGAGAAGACGAGACGCGTCGTCGAGGTGATCGAAAGCCAAGGCGAAAGGTTGACTGGGGTCTTTACCGTCGTCGAAGCCGACGCCATCCGCCGCCGCCCTTTCTTCTCGGTAAAATCGAACAGAAACGTTTCCGAGTAAAGAGCGAGCGGGAGAGGCTACCCCACCGTCACCCGCCGCCCGTCGAACCGCTTCAGGCTCCAGCCGGAAAACAGCTCGTTGCCGGTGAGGCTCAGCTCCTGGAGCATGCGGATCGCCACCTCCTCGCCTTGAAGCAGGCCGGCCAGGGCGTCCGTGCGCCAGTGGAGGCCCGCGAAGTCGCGCCCCAGGCAGATGTTCGAGGCGAGCTTGTCGAGCTCTCCGCCCACCGTCAGGTCCGCGCCCTTCCACGGCTTGAGCGAGAGGCCGTCGGGGCTCGCCTCGACGGGCTCGGGGAGGACGTGCGACTCGTCGAGACAGGCTTTGAGCACCGTGGCACAGGCGCCGGAGATCACCGCGTGCCCCGCCGGATAGGACGGGTGGGTGGGGCACCCTTCCGGATACGCCTGGGGGAGCAGCGCCGATTTGAAGCGCTCGCGGACGGAGGCCACGGCCGCGGAGTCGAGAAGCCCCTCCGGGAGCGGGTGCTTCGCCCGGCCGCTCGCGTTGGCCTCGACGCGCCCGCCGTACTCCTCCGGCCGGATGCGGCGATGGACGACCCATTTCTCGTACCAGCAGGCCTTGAGCGCCACCTGTGTCACCACGGCGAGCAGGTAGAAGAGGAAGGGCTGGCCGAAGGTGGTGAAGGCCCCCTGGGTGCGCGAATGCTTGTATGGGTTGCCGCCGTCGGGCTGCGTGCCGGCCTTGAGCGCGATCAGGCAGGCGCTCAGGAACGACTGATAGGTGAAGTCCCGGTGGACGTACTCCCCCAGGTCCCGGCCGTTGCGGATGAA
>DASUEN010000058.1:0-2077 GCA_036275055.1 Thermoanaerobaculia bacterium | reverse complement strand
CCCGGTTCACCGCCTCCCTCGCCGAGCCGCCCATCGCCGGCGATTCGACCTCCGGGCAGACCGCGGAGCAGCTCCCGATCTTCAACGCCTATTCGATCGACGGCGACGTCACCGGCGAGCTGGTCTACGTCAACTTCGGCGTGCCCAAGGA
This sequence comes from Thermoanaerobaculia bacterium, assembly GCA_036275055.1. GTDB lineage: Bacteria > Acidobacteriota > Thermoanaerobaculia > Multivoradales > UBA5704 > DATARR01. The sequence goes on along the minus strand of DASUEN010000058.1, from coordinate 1,926 downwards.
CTACGAGGAGCTCCAGCGGCGGGGGATCGACGTCAAGGGGAAGATCGTCATCGCCCGCTACGCCGGCTCGTGGCGCGGCATCAAGCCCAAGGTGGCCGCCGAGCACGGCGCTGTCGGCTGCATCATCTACTCCGATCCGCATGAGGACGGCTACTTTCGCGGCGACGTCTACCCCAAGGGGGGCTACCGCAACGAGAACAGCGGCCAGCGCGGCTCGGTGGCGGACATGCCCCTCTACTCCGGCGATCCGCTGACCCCGGGGATCGGCGCCACCGAGGACGCCAAGCGGCTGGACATCAAGAGTGCGCCCACGATCACCAAGATCCCCGTGCTCCCCATCTCCTATGGCGACGCCCTGCCGCTGCTCAAGGCGCTGGGCGGCCCCATGGCTCCGGACGACTGGCGCGGCGCGCTCCCCATCCCCTATCACCTGGGCGCCGGCCCCGCCCACGTCCACCTGAAGCTCGAATTCAACTGGGACCTGAAACCCATCTATGACGTGATCGCCAAGCTCCCCGGAACCGAGCGGCCGGAGGAGTGGGTGATCCGCGGCAACCACCACGACGGCTGGGTGAACGGCGCCTCCGACCCGGTGAGCGGCCTCGTCGCCGAGCTGGAGGAGGCGCGTTCGCTCGGCGAGCTGGCCAAGAGCGGCTGGAAGCCGAAGCGCACCATCGTCTATGCCGCCTGGGACGGCGAGGAGCCGGGCCTCCTGGGCTCGACGGAATGGGCCGAGACCCACGCCGCCGAGCTGCGCGATCACGCCGCCGTCTATATCAACTCGGACGGCAACTCCCGCGGCTTCTTCAATGCCGGCGGCTCCCACACCCTGGAGACCTTCGTCAACCAGGTGATTCGCGACGTACCCGATCCCGAAAAAGGGGTGAGCGTGCTCGACCGTGCCCTCGCCCGCGCCGCCCTCTCCGGCCCTGCGGAGCGCCAGCAGGAGGCCAAGACGAACAAGAAGCTGCGCCTGGAACCCCTGGGATCGGGCTCGGACTACACCCCGTTCCTCCAGCACTTGGGGATCTCGGCCCTCAACATCGGCTACGGCGGCGAGGGGGAGTACGGCCAGTATCACTCGGCCTACGACTCCTTCGATCACTACCTCCGCTTCGGCGATCCCAAGTTCGAGTACGGCGTGACCCTGGCGAAAACCGGCGGCAGGCTCGTCCTGCGCCTCGCGGACGCCGACGTCCTGCCGTTCTCGATCGATCCCTTCTCAACCGCCGTGGGGAAGTACGTGGACGAGGTCGTCAAGCTCACGGACACCCTGCGCCAGGAGGCCGAGGAGCGCAACCAGCGTCTGGACGACAAGGTCTTCCAGACGGTGGACGACCCGACCCAGACCTGGGTGGCACCGCCGCGTCTCGATCCCGCGCCCTACCTCAACTTCGCGCCGCTCCAGAACGCCGTGGCAGCCTTGAAGAAGAGCACCGCCGCCTACGACAAGGCCTGGGCCGCCGCCACTGCGGGAGGCAAGGTCCCACCGGCCGAAACGGCCAACCGGCTGAACGAGATCCTGATGAAGTCCGAGCGCGTCCTCACCCGCACCGAAGGGCTCCCCCGCCGCTCCTGGTACGTCCACCAGATCTATGCCCCCGGTTTCTACACCGGCTACGGCGTCAAGACCCTCCCCGCCGTGCGCGAGGCCCTGGAGCAGCGAAACTGGCAGGAGGCGACGGAGGAAATCCCCCACGTGGCTACCACCATCGGCGCCTTCGCGAAGGAGATCGACCGGGCGACGGCGACGCTGGGGACGAAGTAGAACGGTCGCCGCCTCAAGATGAGGCGGGTCTGGAGAGAATGAAGGGACACGCAGGCGTTACCGGGAGCCCGTAGGGCGGCAGACCGTAGCCCAGGCCGTGAGCCCTGGGCGAGGGGACGGCCGTCCCCTCTTCGGGAGCCCGCTCAGAGTGCCCCTTG
>DASUEN010000057.1:0-18819 GCA_036275055.1 Thermoanaerobaculia bacterium | reverse complement strand
TCCTGGGGCTCCCCCCGAACGCGGCCCGGGAAAGCCGCGAGAGGGTCCGAGCCGCGCTTCGAAACAGCGGTTTCGACCTCGGTGCCCGGTCCATCGTCGTCAACCTCGCCCCCAACGATCTCCCGAAAGACGCGCCTCCTTCAGACCTCGCCATCGCCCTGACCGTCCTCGCTGCTACGGGGCACCTCGCTCCCGAGACCCTGGAGGGACGCCTGATCGCTGGAGAGCTCGGTCTCGACGGGACGGTGCGCTCGATCCGCGGAGGCCTCGCCCTTGCCGAGCTCGCCTGCCGCCTCGAATGCCGCGAGATCTTGCTGCCCGAAGCCAACGCGCCGGAGGCCGTTGCGCTCGGGAAGGGCCCTGCGGTCATCGGCCTTTCCAGCCTCTCGCAGGGTTTGCTCCACCTGACAGGAGCCGAGCCCCTCGCCGCTTGGTCTCCCTCCCCGGCCGGCGCTCCTTCTAGCTTTCCCTGTCCCGACCTCTCCGAGGTGAGGGGACAGGAGAGCGCCAAGCGGGCTCTCGAGGTCGCTGCTGCCGGCGGGCACCCGCTTCTCCTTCTCGGACCTCGCGGCGGCGGCAAGACGATGCTCGCCCGGCGCTTGCCCGGCCTCTTGCCGCCTCTCTCCCCGGAGGAATCGGTCGCGGTCACCAAGATTTACTCCCTGGTCTGCGAGGAGCCGCAGGCGGGCCTTCATCGGCTCCGTCCGTTCCGCAGCCCTCACCCTGGAACCAGCGCCGCCGGCCTCCTGGGCGGCAGTGGCGGACAAGGTGGCCACCCTCGGCCGGGCGAAGTCTCTCTCGCCCATGGCGGGGTGCTCTTCCTCGACGACCTCCCCGAGTTCCGGCGGGCGACGCTCGATGCCTTGCGCCAGCCCCTGGAGGAGGGAATCGCCACTGTCGCCTCTGCCCGGGGTCGCGTTGCCTTTCCAGCCCGCGTCTTGTTTCTCGCCGCGATGAGCTCTTGCCACTGTGGCCATCTGGGCGATCCCGGGGCGGCCTGCTCGTGCAGCCCGGCTCTCCTCCAGCGCTTCCGCGAGCGGATCTCTCTCCTGACCGAGCGCCTCGACCTCCACGTCGAGGTGCCGGCGGTCCGTCTCAGGGAGTTGCGCAGCTCTCCCGGTGAGACCACCGCCGAGGTCGCCCGGCGGGTGGCCGTGGCGCGGGCGCTCCAGGCCGATCGCTTCGCTGATGCGAGCCCGGCTCCCTTAAACGCCGCGATGACTCCGGAGCAGGTGCGCCGGTTTTGTGCCCTCGACGCCTCCGGCCGCAGCCTCCTCAAGGCAGCCTTCGAGAAGCTCGGCCTGTCCGTGGCCGCCACCGATCGCATCCTTAAAGTCGCTCGCACCATCGCCGATCTGGCCGGCAGCGAAGCGATCCGCCCGGCCCACCTTGCGGAGGCGATCCAGTACCGTCGCCTCGACCTCAGGGCTCGGGCGTAATGCCTGCCGCAGCGTAAGCCACGGCGCGGGCCGGCCTAAGGGCCGGTCCGCGGCAGCTTTTGTGCTCTCGCAATTCGCTGCGGCCCGGGCGCTCGATGCCGGGACCGGCACGCGAAGGAGCAGCTCTCGGACTGCAGAAGAACTGCCGACCGGTCGCGGGACCTCGGTGCGCGAATGGGCAATTCAAAGCTCCGGGGTAGAGCTTCCAAGCTCTCGTCCTTTCGGCCTTGGGGTTCGCTCCTGTCGGCGCTTGTCGTACCCGAGGGGCGCACCGGCAGCAAGGCAAACCCTGGCGGGCGCGCCAACCGCGGCGTTGCCGCCCGTCCTAGCCCTCGGGTCCCCGCGCCTCGTGCAGGAGCGAACCCCAAGACCCGAAAGGAGAGATCACTACCATGTCAAATCCAAGTCCAGGTCGAAACCCACGCCGCCACCCTCTGGGGAGTCGAAGCTCAGAGGAGAAAACCATGAGCAGCCCGCAATCGAACCCTGAGCCCGTGGACCCGGAAGACGTCTTCGGACCTGCGATTCACTCCTACTCCCCAGCCGAGGCGCTTGCCGACGGCCTCCTGATCGATGTCACCTCAACAGCGAGGAAGGCGGGATTCCTCATTCCTGTCGCGCTCACTCGCGCCGTCTGGGAGAGTTACGTGGCCGTTCCTCCCAAGGTGGTCGGCCAAGATGAACCAGGGCGACTCTGGGACATTCTCTGGATGGCATCGCTGGCCGCGCGTCGCAACCGCGATGCGGGTGAGGTTCGCTTCACCGTGTCCGTTCGCAATGACAATCGGCAGCCCCGGCCGCGGAGGCTCAAATGCACGGTGGGTTCCGGAGATCAGGGGGAGGCGGTGATTACCATCCTCCTCCTCGAGGAGGACTAGCTAGTCCTTCCCTTTGGTGTTGACCCCGAAGTGTAGGGATCTGCTCCGCGGTTCTGCTCGCCACTTCGAATGCGGTAAGATAGTGTCATAATTAGACAAGCGCGCAGGAGGTGGGCAGCGCGCGCTCGCGGTCCTCCGACCGGCTGGCGGGCCACTCGCGGCGGGGGACAAGGAGTTTGGTCAATGAGGTCGACGAGGCAATTTTGGCTGGTCCTAGTTCTGGGGCTGCTAGTCTCCCGGCTAGCTGTCGCGCAGCCCGGAATGTCCGAGCGGCGCCTCGACCCCGGCTTGAAGCTCCTCTATCGCATACAGTCTGCCGCGATGTCTGGCAACAGGGTCGCCGCGCGGCAGGCGATTTCCCGGTCGAAGGCGGCAGAGATCGTCGAGCGCCTGCGCACTTCTGCAGACGAAAGGACGCAGCCGTCATCTCGTCTGCTTCTGCTGCTGCATTATGAAGGCGACGAGCGCCGACTCGCTGACCTGGGCTTCGACATGCAAGCCCGCATCGGAAGCGTCTACGCCGGTGTGCTTGATCTGGAGCACCTAACGGAACTGGCCGACCTGCCCGGGTTGGTCTCGGCCGAATTGAGCCGGCCCCTGCGCGGCCTTGCGTCCGGCGAGCCGGTCTCGCCAGGAATCTACCCAGGATCATTCCATGCCAGTGGTTCGCCTCTCCCTTCAGGCATCGCGGCAGGAACCGGGGTCGTGGTGGGCCTTGTCGACTCCGGCGTGGACATCCGCCACCGCACTTTCCGCAATGCCAATGGCACCACCCGCATCAAGTACCTCCTCGACCTGTCGAACCCGGGCGACGTCGACGGCGACGGCAGGCTCGACGGTCCCGACGAGTTCGGCGGCACGCTCTACACCGAGGCTCAGATCAATCGCCTGCTCGCCTCCTCGAATCCGCCGCCTACACACGATCCCACGGGCCACGGCACGCTGGCGCTGTCAATCGCCGCCGGCAGCGACTCGAAGTACCCAGGCTTTGCTCCAGGCGCCCAACTCGTCGTCGTCAAGGCGACCCGCCGGGACGGGACGCTCGATTTCGAGTCGGCCGATCTGCTGAGCGCTCTATCCTTCATCGACGAGAAAGCAGCTCAGCTCCACCTCCCTTACGTAATCAATATGTCGCTCGGAACCTCCTATGGGCCTCACGACGGCAAGACTGCCGAGGAAGTGGCAATTGATGAACTGGTGGGGCCAGGGATCGCCGGCAAGGCAGTGGTAATTGCCGCGGGCAATTCCGACCAACGAGGCACGCCAAGTTTCCGGCATTTCCAAGGCACCGCCTTCACCGGCCTCGAGGTCAGGCATACACTCACCATCCCGCGCTATGCCACTCCGACTCCGGGCGTTGGCAACAACACCGCCCTGCTCGATCTTTGGTATGAGGGCAGCGACCGGCTCACCATCCGCGTCACCGCGCCAGACGGTGCCACCACGGTCACGGCCGCCTATGGCGACTTCGCGGACACGCCGACCCCGTTCGGCCAGGTCTTCATCGGCAACCTGGGGGGGCCAGACCCGCGCAACGGCGCCACCGAGGCCGTGGTCCTCCTCTACGACGAGTCCGGGATGGCGCCAGCAGCAGGCGACTGGACCATCAGCGTGGTGGGTGAGGCAATTAGCGCGACCGGGATCTATCACGGCTGGCTGGTCGACGGCGCCTCGCTCGTCGGCGGCGTCGCGCCCTATCTTTCAGCGAACGCCGATAACAACTACTTAGTCGCGCGCCCGGCAGCGGCCGAAAACGCCATCGCGGTTGCAAGCTTCGCCCGGCAGGATCCGGCGAGTCTCTTCCGTACCCACTGGACCGACATTAAGGGGACCTCCCACACCGATGGCGGAGCGCGCACGGGGAACATTTCGAATTTCTCTTCGACCGGGCCGACCCGCGACGGGCGCCAAAAACCGGACCTCACGGCCCCGGGCGAACTGGTGATTGGCGCCGTTTCCCGCGACGCCTTTCCTGGCGGTTCACCCAGCTCGATCTTCCTTCAAGGCATCCCGCCGTCCCAGCCGTACGCTCTTATCATCGGCAATGCTCCGGACCGTGCTTTCGGCCTGGAACAGGGGACGTCGTTCTCGGCGCCCGTCGTGACGGGCCTCGTGGCACGCGTACTTTCTGTGGCGCCCGGCCTCGATGCGGTGCAGGTACGCAATGTGCTCCTGAACTCGGCGCAATCCGACTCGTTCACCGGGAACGTGCCTAGCGGCACCTGGGGCTACGGCAAGGCAAACCTTAGCCTCGCCGCAAAGGCCGGTGCTACTTTGCCGTCGTCGCTCAGGATCGCTCCCGACGTGCTCGAGCCAGCCGTAGTAGGCCAGTTCTACAGCCAGATCTTATCCGCAAGTGGTGGCAAGGCACCCTTCACCTGGCATGCTGGTGGCTCATTGCCAGCCGGTATTGCCCTCACGAATGGGGCACTCCTGACAGGCATCCCGAAGGCTCCGGGCAGTTCGCGATTCACGCTTCAGGTCACCGACTCCTCATCGCCGCCCAAGACCACGAGCCAGGCATTCGCCATGGTCGTCGCCGCTACGGTACCCCTCGCGGTGGTGACGCTGAACCTGCCGCCGGGCAATCTCACGAGTGCCTACTCGACCACCCTGGTCGCGGCGGGTGGCACTCCTCCGTATTCCTGGAGTCTCCGGGCGGGGCAACTCCCTCCGGGAGTGACCCTCTCGCTGCAGGGAGTGCTCACAGGTGGTCCAACTGTGCAGGGCCGGTACTTCTTCACCGTCTCGGTCGCCGACGCCGCGGGCGCGACGGTCCTGCGTAGCCTGTCGCTCGATGTCGTTGACGCCTCGGAGATCGCCTGGCAACCGGTCGGCCTGGAAGACCAATACGTGCGGCTCATTGCCGTCGACCCTAACGACCCCAACCACGTCGTGGCCGGCGTGTCGACCACGGAGAGAAGGTACTCTCTCTTCGATACGTTCGACGCGGGCCGCACCTGGACCAAGAATTCTCTTCATACCGGCCTGTCGTTCAATTGGGCGACCTCGCTCACCATCGATCCCGTGACCTCGGAACTCTGGGTGACCAACGCGAATCAAATGCCCTTCAAGCTCGATCGGGCGCGACACGAATGGGTACCAACGCTCGCCTGCAACTTACCAACGCAGGCCCCCTACACCTGGATGAGCGACATCGGCTTTGACGCGGCTGGAAACGTCCTCATGCTGCCCTACTTCGCTGACTGCCCCCTGATGCCGAGCATCGATGGGTTCCGCGGCTTTCTGCGCTCGGTCAATGGAGGCCTTACCTGGCGGAATGTCGGCTTCTTTCCGAACGCCGGCACACCCGACGTGCCGGAGTCGAGGGACCAGTTCGGGCACCTGAGCGTCTATGCGGCGGACCCGCGGTATCTCTATGCCAGCTCGTCGCGGGGCTGGCAATGCTGTACGGAGCCCGTGGTCGAGCAGATGTTCCGAAGCGACGACGGCGGGGCAACATGGGCCGAGCTGCCCATCGGCATCGCCACGCTGTCGACGCCCTACGTCTCGCAGACAAATCCCGCCGACATTGTGCGCGCTCCCTGGAATCCCGACGACTACAGCTCCTTCCACCGCGTGCCATGGTCCCCCGACTACCAGGGCACTTCTGTTATTGAGCGGAGCACAGACGGCGGGGCGACCTGGACGGCGAGCCAGGTACCCAGCCACCGGGTCTGTAGGGTGGCACGGTCGGCCTCGCAGCCCTCCGTGCTTCTCGCGGGAGGGATCGATGGGCTCTTCAAGAGCCAGGACTCCGGCGCGACCTGGAGTGCCGTTCCCGTCCAGGGGGGCGCCCCGAACTTCTGCGAAGGCGGTGGGGTCGCGATCGATCCCCACGACCCCCAGAAGGTGTATGCCGGGCTTAAGAACGGTAGACTGGCATCGAGCACCGACGGAGGCAGCTCGTGGAGGATCAGTGGCCAGCAGTTGCTGCAGCGGTTGACCAACGGCGTCGCCCTGAGCGCGTCACGTCCCACTGATCTGCTGACGATATCCGCGTCTCCCTTCGTTTCACGGTCCAATGGCGTGCGCTGGACCGAGTCAGCGTACGGCGTTAATGACGCCTATGTCCGACCAGAGAGACCTCAGCATCCGATTATCTCCCAGGCCGCCCCCGACACCTTTTTCTTTGTCGGCCAATCTGCCTATAGCCTCTACCGGTCCCAGGACCGCGGCGTATCATGGACGAAGCTCACGCCGGCGTTCGGGCAGCCGACGATCTTTAGTACCTCATATTCGTATCAGCCGAACATTCTCTCGATCATAGCGGACCCGTTCAACTCCGGGATCTTGCTCGCGAGGGTGCTGATCCTTCAAACGGTCAATGGCAAGCTATCGGAAACGGAAAGCATGTGGCGTTCACAGGACGCCGGCGCCACCTGGACGATGGTCAAGGAGCCAGATTCGAGCATTGTCTACCTCGAAATCTCCGAGTCGATCGCGTTTGCTCACGATGCCCCGGGTCACGTCTACGCCGTTGGCTTGCACGCTCTCTTCGAATCCACAAACTACGGCGACTCGTGGACGCCAATCGGCTCTTACGAGAACAGTCAGGGCTACACTGCCGTATTGGTTCAGCCCGCGCCCAGCGATTCGCGCTATATCTATGTCGCGGTGGGTCCTACTGTCGGGGCTTACGATGCTCGCGCCGGGAACTGGAGTTGGACCAACCTCCCCTACTACACCTACCTAACGAGCCTGGCGGTGGATCCGCATGACCGCCTCACCGCCTATCTAGGCAGGTCCTATGCCACCTACACGGACGCCAGCGGCCTACATAACGCAAACAACAACAGCGGCGGCATCGACAAAACGACCGATGGGGGCAGAACCTGGACTCGCTTGACGTCGTTTTCGCAGTCGCTAAGCGTCATCTCGCTTGCGGTCGATCCGACGACTGCGGGGGTCCTTTACGCCGCGACTCTTGAGGATGGTGTCTACAAGTCCCTAGACGATGGCGGCACCTGGACGAAGGTCGACGTCTACGGCGTGCTGAGCGACGTCGTCAACGTCGCTCTCAAGGCCCCCGGCAACTCCAATCTGCTTTTCGCCGGCACACAGGGGTTTGGCGTGCAACTGTCGACCGACGGCGGCCAGACTTTCATACCGCGGGTGAACGGACTCGCCAACCTGAACGTCACCTGTCTGGCGTTCGATCCGGACACTCCGGAGGTGCTCTATGCCGGCACCGAAAACGGCCTTTTCAAAACGACCGACTTCGGCAGCTCCTGGGTGCCCACGGCGCTCGCCGGCGGCCTGATCACCGACATCTCCGTCGACTCGGGCTCCCACCCACGCAAGATCCGCATCACCACCTATCAACTTGGCGTCGTCATTTCCGAGGACCGGGGCGAGACTGTCTCATATCGGACCGATGGATTGGCCTCTCCCGAGCTAACGAGTATTGCGGTCGAACAGAGGAGCAGCGGGGAGCGCCTCTGGGTGACGATGCGGGGCGGTGACGGCGTCGCGATCTCCGACGATCTGGGGGTTACCTGGCGGTCCGCGGCGGGAAGCGGCCTCGGGAACCGCAACGTCAATCACCTCGCCCTTGAGCCGGGCACGCAGCGCGCCTGGATTGCCACGGACGGTGGGATCGCCGTGAGCGGCGACGGCGGCGCCACCTGGAGCAACGCCTCCGCCGGACTGCCACGAGGCGTGCCGGTGACCTCGCTGTCCTTCGATCCCGGCACCCACGAACTGAATGCGAGCCTCCTCGACTCCAACGCCGGCGGCGTCTTCCGTGGCGGCAACACCACTGGTACCTGGTCGGCCTTCGACCAGGGCCTCCCCGACCGGCGGGTGCGACGACTCACCAACGACGGCGGCCACGCCGTCGCCGGTGGCGCGCGTGCGACCACCTACTACGCGAGCACAGCCGGCTCCGGTCTCTTTACAATCGACGTTCCGAGCGCCGGCACCGGCCTGCGGATCGCGACCGGCAGCCTGCCGGCCGCTACGCCTGACATCCATTACGCGCAGCCGCTCAACGCGGTCGGCGGCACGCCGCCGTACCGCTGGCACGTCGCGGGTGGCGCGCTGCCCCCGGGGCTGGCGCTCGACATCCAAGCCGGGAATATCACGGGCACGCCGGTTACGGTGGGGCTCTTCCCCTTCACGGTCGAGGTGGTCGACGCGACGGGAAGCACGGCGACGGCGGACCTCTCATTGCTCATACAGGCCGTCGGCGGCGGACACTGACTGCCCCGCTCGGACAATCATCAGGCGTCAAGAGAATGATTCCCGGAGCGAGCACAGGAGGCGGTGGAGGTGGCCGCGACTCTGGAGCAGGCTATGACTTCCAGGACATCTGCGTCGCCTTGGAGCTTGCCAAGCTTCTGACCGAGGCAGAACGCGACCCTGCCGTCGAGGTCTACTGGGAGAAGGGAGTCCTCGATTTCGGTGACGGAACTCCTCGGCATGTCTCCGTGGACGATCTAATCGTTTTCTATAGGAGCGGCAAGTGGCGCTTCTCCCAGATCAAGAAGGCCGGAACCTGGACCATGGGTGCGCTCATCGGCGAGAAGGTGGCGCAGCTGCTGTGGCAACAGTGGCAGGAGGCGACCACGGCAAGAGTGCAGATCCGGCTTCGTCTGGCGACCGGCGGGACGATCAGGGCCGAGCCGCAACAGATCATCAAAGCCGCTGAGACCGCGAAGACCCCCGCCGAACTGACCGGCAGCCTTGGGGCGAGAGCCCAGCAGGATCTCAAGCAGCTGGCGGCGGCTCTGTCCGCCGGCGAGGGCGCGCTCTTGGCATTCCTAAAGGTGCTCGAGATCGACGGACTTCAGAGCGCCGAGCAGGTGCACAACTGGACCGTTCAGGAGCTGCGGCCTCTCTTCGGCGAACGGGCCTCCGAGCTGGCCGAGCGCCTGGAGAGGATTGTGGCGCGCAGCAAGCAGTCCGGCGAAGCAGCCCGAACCCAGCACACCCGCGACAGCCTGACCGCGCAGCTCGAGGCGGAGGATTTTAGCTGCGAGGTGCTTCGCCGCAGGCGCGCCGTGCCACTACGGGCCGTGGCGATGGGCGTCGTAGTTTTTGCCCTGGCGGTTATGGCTACGCCGTTCATATGGCCGACGGATTGGCACCGCCTGGTCGGCACCCAGGCCGCGATTCTCCCGCTCACAACCTGGGTGGGATCGCCGCTGCACCCCCTCACACCCAGCCTCGTCGACCTCAGGACGAAGGGAGCGCAGTTGCTGACCAGTCAGCTGGCGAACCAGATCGAGCAGGCCAGTGCCATCCGGCCGCTAGGAACCGAAGTCGCCGCCGCGATTGCGAAGTCCGTCGCTTGGGATGGAAGGCCCTGCGTGAGAATGGAGGCTCTCGAGCAGATCCAGCGCTTGACGGGCGTCGACTATGTGGTCACCGGCTCGTTCGACTTTCCCGACAAGCCGAATACTCTCACCACCTGCCTGCAGAGGACGGTTGACGGCGAGAAGACCGTCAATACGTGGCGACTCGGTAGCACTGTTATGGAGGTCGTGGGCCGCGACCTCAATAGGCACCTCGGATTCTCCCTCGCATCCTTCCGCGCATGGCTCTCCGGCCGCCAGAAGCTCTACACGAGAAGCCCGGACGCGCTGACGTTGTGGGTCGACGGCATGAAGGCGCTACAGGACTTCGACATGCTAGGTGCGCTGAGGAACCTCGACAAGGCGACGAAGATAGATCCCTACTTCTATCCTGCGCACTATACCTTCTCCCAGGTGCTCCAGGAGCGCGGGAGAGACGAGGCGGCGCAGGCCGAAGCGACCACGGCACTGCAGATCTTCGAGGACCAGCACGGTGGTGACCGTCGGGAACACACGCTCCTCCAAGCCCAAGACCTCGCGGCCAAAGGCGAGTTGCACCGGGCGGTGGACCTCTACCTCAGGCTCTGGCACGCCGAGCCATCGGATTTCCAGGCCGCCCTCCACGCCGTCGAGACGCAGAACCTGGCCGAAAGGAGTGACGAGGCCCTTAATCTCGTGGATCAGATCCGCAACCTCCAGCAGCAGCAGTCTGACGCGCAGCTTCCGCCCGACATCGACATACGGCTCGACCTCGAAGAAGCCGAGGCGGCAGGCCAAGCCGAGAACTTCAGTCGTGAGGAAAGGGCGGCGAAAGCGGCGCTTGCCAAACTCCCTCGTGATCATTCGCGGCTCGAGGCTCGTGCATGGTTTCTCGCCTGTGATGCAGTGGTGCAGCAACAGGAGGCCCAGCCGAGGGCGACCCAGATCCCTTGGCCTCCGGAGTGCACGTCTGCGAAGAAGAGCTTTCAGGCGGGCGATCTGATCAACTATGGCAAGCTCCTGCAGCTTGAGGCGAGGAGCCTGCGGGCAAGCGACCCCAGCTGTGCTCTAGCCAAGGACCGGCTGACGGTCGACGTCTTTAGGGCGGCGCAGTTCGAGCGTGGGCTCGTCGATCAGTTGACGAATCTAGTGGACACCTTGACCGAGCCCCCTATCCGCGTAACTCAGTACGCCGAGGCAGGGCTGCGTTGCAACGAGGCGCTGGAGAAAGCCTGTGATGCAGGGAGCCTACATCTGCCGGAGGTGCTCACTGACTGTGCCTATATCTACACGATGACCGGAAATCTCAAACTCGCTGAGGACATGTACACCGATGCCAGCAGTATTGCTAGGCAGCGGAAGGACGCCTCTTCCCTTGCGGCCACCGAAGGCAACCTTGCCTACATAGAGCATGCGCTTGGGCGCCCCTTGGCAGCAGATCCGCTGTACAAAGACTCTCTGGCGATCAGCGCGCATTTGGGCGAGAGCGAAGCCGCTCTCGCGGAGACCCGAGTCCGGTACGCACGACTGCTCTTGGACTTAGGCAACGAGGCAAGAGCCCGCGACCTCTTCAAGAGCGCGACGAGCACAATGACCGCGCAAGCTCTCGGCACTCTACTCGCGGACATGAAGAAGGTGCTCGCAAAAAGCCCCAACGGCGCGGCCTGGGAGCGCATCGCCGTGCAGCCTTCGCCGCCAGTGCCTCCTCCGGCACCGAGAGCCAAGAACGCATGGCAATGCACGAATGACGAGCCTGTGGTGCCGAGCCGTCCGGATCCAGGCGCCGCGATCCCATCTAGTACCCGCTCGGCTGTCGTGCAGCCGCTGGGCCGTATCCTGAAATCCTGCAAGAATCTGCCACTGCCGCCGCTGCAGATCCCTAAGGGCTACAACGAGACCCAATGACCTTGATTGCCCGCCACCCCAGACGCGAGGCTGGCGCCCTGAGGCGGTTAATTTTAGGGCCATTCGGACCTCGTCTCCAAAGACCCTGCGGGTTTGGGATGTTGACTCAGGGAGCACTCTCGCCGCATACACCCTTCATGCTGTGCCGCGCAGGAGGCAGAGGTCAAGGCCGCATTCCCCGACGGCATCTTCTGGGTGGCGGTCGGCCAGCAGCCCGACCTGCGTCACCTTCAGATCGAGCTTGCCACGGCTGCACGCGAGGCGCGGGCGATCCGAAAGCCGGCCCCTGAAGCTGTCGGGCGCGCCGCCGGCCGCCCGGAAACGCGCGGGGGCTAGCACGGACTAGCCACAGGACGGAGGAAACCCATTTGACGGCGCCTGTCCCGATCTCTACCCCTCTTCGGTTCCCAGACCCGCTCTCTACTCCCTCCCTGCCCTGTCACCACTCTCCGGACGTCTTCTTCCGTCATGTCGAAGACCTCCAAAACCCCGGCAAGGCCGAATTCCTCGGCGAAGGCCGTCAGCTCTCGAATCACCGCTTCCGTCGCCTCCGTCGTCGGTAGGCCATGAGAGACGGCGAGCCTGATCAGGTCCTCCGGTCGAGGAGACCCTCCGGACTCCTCCATTGCAACGCAGGCCGCTCGCAGTTTTTCAGGTAGTTCAGCGTCTTCACCTCTCATCGACTTTCCTCGGAGTTGTCCCTGCTCCCGCCTCCTGCAGGCGCCAACATTTCGGGCAAGGCCTCTCTTTCAACCACTCCAGCCGACTCGCGACCTTCGCCATTGGTCCTGAAAGACTATGCTCCAACTCGTGACCACACGTGTGGGTGATGTTGTAGATGGTGGGCATGACGAGACACAATATGGCGAACCCGGGTTCGCTTCTGTCCCTGGCGGTCCGCCGCCGATCGCCGCCGCGGCCAGCGCCGCCAGCTCGAAGGAGCAACCCCTCGCCACGCCCTTGGCGCACCCCAAAGTGTTCGCCACCCCTTTTCGGGGGGCTTTGGGCCGGCTGAAGCCAGCCGGCGCCCGGCCGGAGAAGGGGCGATCAAGACCACTAAAGCTTGCCATCCGTTTCCGGAGCCGCCTTCTTCGCCGGTCCCTTCGATTAGACTTCGTTCTTGCGCCATGAATGCTGATCCCAAGCCACGGGTAACCGGCACGACCCACACGCTCCCGTTCGACAAGCTCTCGGCCGAGGCTTTCGAACGACTCACCCTCTGGTTGGTCCGCCGGGAGGGCTTCGAACGTGTTCAGCACCTTGGCGAAGCTGGCAGCGAACAGGGCCGCGACCTCCTCGCCTGGAAGGACGGGAAACGCTTCGCCTTCCAATGCAAGCGGGGCAAGGCCTTCACTGCCGCAGCGGGAGAGGCGGAGATTCGCAAGCTCCAAGGCTTGGAGACCGACAAGCAGCCCCAGGAGGTGGTCTTGTCCTCCCGATCCCGCTCCGCACCGCAACCCGCGAGGCAATCTGGAAGGCTTGGGGGGAGGAGGCGACCTGCCACTTCTGGGTGGGAAACGAGCTCGATGAACGGGCTAAGCGCTTCCCCGATCTGGTTGAGGAGTTCTTTCAGATCCCGGTCGAGGATGCAAAGCCCTCCTTCTCCGAGACCGTAAGCGGCGTTACCTCGGTCCCGAACCCTCCGGTCCATTACCTCGCCCGAGAGGACGCCCTGGCCGAGCTTCGCGCGAAGCTCCTGGCGCCGGGCTCAACTCGCCTCGGCATTACCAGTCCGCGCCACGCGGTCGGCATCCAGGGCATGGGCGGCATCGGCAAGAGCGTCCTCGCCGCCGTCCTGGCTCAGGAGGAAGAGGTCAAGGCCGCGTTTCCCGATGGAATCTTCTGGGTGGCGGTCGGCCAGCAAGCCGACCTACGTCGGCTTCAGATCGAGCTCGCCACGGCCGCGGGCGAGGCGAGCTCGATCATCGAGTCCATCCATCAGGGCAAGCTCCTGCTCTCGCGCCTCCTGGCGGAGCGCGCGGTCCTGGTGGTGCTCGACGATCTCTGGAACCTCGACGACGCAGCGGCGTTCAACGTCCTCGGCCCGCGAGGTCGTCTCCTGGTCACCACGCGCCATTCCGATCTTTTGGTGGGGCTCGGTGCCGAGGAGTTCCGCGTCGAGGTTCTCACGCCAAAAGCGGCGCTCGGTTTGCTCGCCGACTGGGCGGGCGATCGGATCGACCGCCTGCTACCCGAAGCGGCGACGGTAGCTCGCCGATGCGGGTACCTGCCGCTCGCCCTGGCTATGATCGGAGCCATGGTCCGTCTGCGACCCACGGCGTGGTCCGATGCGCTGGAGCGATTGGACCACTCCGATCTAAAGTAAGATCCGCCGCAACTTCCCCGACTACCCATATCCGGATCTCCTGCGGGCGCTCGCGGTCAGTGTCGAGGCGCTGGCGCCCCCTCTCAAGCTCTTCGATCCCACGACAAAGGCGGCCGGCTTCCCTTCCGTCGGCGTTGGGGGCCATGCCTTCGGTCCCTTCTACCCGAGGGCGCCCGGCCGCAAGGCGACCCCTCGGCCGGGGCGTGCTTCGCACGGCCTTGCGCCCGGGCCTTGCCCCCTCGGGTCGGGGACCTCTCGTCATGGCCCCCAACGCCGACGAAAGGAGAACCCAACCATGAAGTTCCATAAGGCTTTGTCCACCGCTGAGTCCTTGCTCGCAAAAGGCCTGTCCGTCCTCATCTCAGGCCCTCCGGGGATCGGCAAGAGCGCGCTCGCCGAAACCCTAGCCCGGCGCCGCGGCTGGCGTCTGATCACCTCGCAGCCCGTCATCTCCGATCCGATCGATTTCAAAGGCATCCCTTTCCTTATCGACGGCCGCGCCGAGTTCGTCCCCTTTGGCGATCTCGCCGATCTGATCTCCACCTGCGAGGACACCCTCTGGCACTTCGACGACCTCATCCAGGCCCCTCCCGCCGTCCAGGCCGCCCTGATGCAGCTCGTCCATCCCAACTGCCGCCAGCTCCATGGCCAGCGGATCTCTCCCAAGGTCCGCATCCTTGCCTGTACCAACCGCCGCCAGGACCGCGCCGCCGGCACCGGCTTCATCGAGCCGCTCAAGCAGCGCTTCGTCTGCTTCGGGCTGGAGGCCGACCATCGCGAGTGGACCGACTGGGCGCTCGCCCACGACCTCGATCCCTATATCGCCGCCTATCTGACCTGGCGCCCCACCCATCTGCTCGTCGAGAGGCCGACACCGGATCTTGTCGGATCGCCCAATCCCCGCAACTGGGAATGGTGCTCCCGAATCCTCGGCGCCGACCTCGAACCCGCCGCCCGCTACGAGGTCCTGACCGGAGTGCTGGGACCGGAGGTCGGCGCCGAGCTCATCAGCTTTCTCGAGGTCGCAAACTCCCTGCCCGACCTCTCCCGTATCGCCGTCGAACCGGAGGCGGTGGCCGTTCCCGACGATCCCGTGACGCTCTATGCCGTCGCGGGCTCGCTCCTCGGCCGGTCCGACCAACTCCCCGCCCCCAACCTCTTCCGCTACCTCGTCCGCTTGCCTGAGGAGTTCCAGGTCCTCTTCGCAAGCTTCGCCTCGGCCCGACGCTGCGCCATCTGCAGCACCCAGTCCTTCGCCGACTGGACGGTCAACCACCAAGACGCCCTCGGACTTCGCTAACCCCCATCGAGGAGAACCCCATCATGTCGAGCCCAAATCTCGCCCTGGCCGGTGTCATCAGCAAGCTTTCCATCCGGCAATGGAGCGGCCGGAAAAGCGACAAGTCTGCCAGCCGCGACACCGCGGCCCGCCACCAGGCGGCCGAGAGCATGGTCCGCGTCTCGAAAGACCTGGTCCCGAAAGACGCGCTCGAACCCATCCGCCGCTTCGCCAACGAGGTGCGCGCCTTTCACTACGACCACACGATCTGCTGGAGCGAAGGCGCGCAGTTTCTCCCCGCCCGCCTCACCATCCCCTACTCGGGCGCCATGCAGGAGTTCAAGCTGGGATTCGACTCGCTCGTCGCAGGCTTCTGCGCCCAATACGCCAAGCTCATCGAAGAGGCTCCCACTCTCTTGGGCCAGCTCTTCCAGCAGGACGACTATCCGGCGCCCGGCCGGATGCGCCAGCACTTCTCGCTCGATGTCGACTTCGAGCCCGTGCCCGAGGCCGGCCACTTCTTCGCCGGCTTGGCCTCCAACGCTCTCGACGCCTTCCGCGAGGACCTCGAAGCGAAAAACGAGCAGCGGGAGAACGCCATGCGCCAGGACCTCTGGCAACGCCTCCACGAGCCCGTTCTCAAGATGGCCGAGGCGCTGCGCGATCCCGACCGGATCTTCCGCGACACCCTGGTGACCAACATCGCCGGCATCGCCGAGCGCATTGACGACCTGAACATCTTTGACGATCCCAGCCTCGCAAGCCTCGCCTCCAGCGTCCGCACGACCCTCGCGACCTTGGAGCCTGGCTTGCTCCGTGCCTCCCCGAGCGACCGCGCAGCGGCGGCATCCGCTGCCCGCGAGCTCGCCGACTCTATCGCCCGCAAGATGAGCCCCTTCATGAGCCTCGTCGACGTCCCCCTCGCCGCCTGATCCCGAAAGCGCCAGACCAGGAGAACCGCCATGAAAGCCACCGAAAAACTCCGCGTTGCCACGAGCTACCTGATCCTTCACCACCCCTTCATTGCCGCGCCTCTGCTCCGGCTCAAGCTGGTACCGGAGCCTCGCCAGCCCACGGCGGCCGTCGATGGGCGCTCGATTTTCTACAACGAAGACTTCGTCACCGGCCTCAGCTGCGAGGGCACGATCTTCCTCCTCGCCCACGAGGTCCTCCATGTCACCCTCGCCCACCACCTTCGCCGCGGCGACCGCAACCCCAAAGCCTGGAACGCCGCCGGCGACTACGTCATCAACCTCATGCTCCAGCAGGCCGGCTACACCCTCATCCCGGACATCCTGCTCGAGCCTCTCTTCGCCGGCTGGTCGACCGAGCGCGTCTACCGATTTCTCATCGGCAAGGCCGAGCAGTCCTTGGCCGCCGCCCTCTCGGCCTCGCCGGCGAGCTCCCAAGGCCTCGACGACTTCATCCCTGAGGGGGCCGGTGGCAGCGTCGTCGACATGCGCACCGAGGACGGCCAGAAACTCTCTCAAGCCGAGCGCTCCCAGGAAGAGGGCCGCCTCCTGGTGGCCCTCAAACAGGCGCTCCAGGCCCAGGCCATGCTTCGCGGCGAGGCCTCGATCCAACCGTTCGCTCGCTGCGTCGAGCCCCGCTCACCCGCCTTCGACGCCCGCGCCGAGCTCGCCGAATTCGTCCGCTCCACCGCCGGCCGCGACGACTACACCTGGCGCCGGCCTAATCCCCGCTACCTGCCGGCCGGCGTCTTCGTGCCGTCGCTCGCCGAGAGCCGCGCCCTCACCGATGTTGTCGTCGCCATCGACACCTCCTCCTCGGTCACGCCGGAGCTGCTGAGCTTCATGGCCGGCGCCTGTGACGACCTGCTGGCCGCCTATCCGCAAACCGTCCTGCAGATCCTCTACTGCGACACCGAGGTCCGCTCCACCGAAGAGATCACCGCCTTTGACAGCCCGGTCACCTTGAGCCGGGCCCAAGGAGGGGGAGGCACCCGCTTTGCGCCGGTCTTCGACTGGGTCGCCCAACAGGGATATCAGCCCACGTTCCTGCTCTACATGACCGATCTTCAAGGCCCGGTGCCCGAAGACCCCGGATACCCCGTCGTCTGGCTCGCGATCGACGCGGTCCACCCGACGCCCCCTTTCGGACGCCGGATCGACCTCTCCACCCTTCGCTGAGGCGTCCTTCTTCAAGCAGGGGCCGAAGAGACTCCAGGACGGCGCTCGGGCCGCCCCCGGAGATTCCCTCGGGGGAGGGGGATGGGTTTAGGCGACCTCTTGGCGCTTCTTGGCGACGATCAGCTTTGCCATGGGTCGCCACGAGTCTCCTGGCCCTCTTTGAAGATCTCCTCATTCTCCTGTCTTTATCGCTGCGGGTCCGGAGATAGCCGAAGACGCTGATGGCAGTCGCCTTTGCGGTCGAGCTTCAGGTGCCCCTGGAAGTCGATGAGGCGCTTCCAAATGGATCTCCGGTTCTCCCCTCGCCGTGATCGTCGACGCGGACGGCCAGGCTTGCGGCGTAAGAGCTTCCTCCTCCTCGGTCGTTGAATCCCTTAGGCCACGTCAGTCCTTTCAATCGTCGGCGGCCTCGCTCGAAGACCCGGCAGGGTCGCTCCAGCCGTGTCGGGTCTTGATCTCGGGCTCGCCTGCGAGGTCCCGCCGAATCTCGTCCCGGACAGTGCACTGCTTGGCCATGACGTTTGCTCCTTTTTCCAAGTCCCGGTCCCTTGCCGCCCGCCTGCAATGCCTTTGTACCCGAGGGGCGGACCGGCGCAAGGCAACCCTGCGGGCGCGCTGACGCGCGACCTTGCGCCGCTCCTCTGCTCCCCTCGGGTCCTGGCCTCTTGTCAGGCAGCAAGAAACCGAAACTCGCAAAAAGGAGAAACGTCATGACCAATCAGCGCACCGCCCAGTTCGAGCTCGTCGGAAACCTCGGAGGCGATCCCGAGATCAAGACCCGCAAAGGCCGGCCCGTCACCTGCGCGGTCTACGACGAGGTCCTCGACGATCTCGTGGCCAAGGAATTCATGACCGAGGATCAGGAGCTCTACATCGCAAGCCTGGCCGTCCGCGTCGACGATCACGGCGAGGAGCGCACCGTCTGGAAGCGCCTGGTCGACTTCCAGGGGCACCTGAAGCTCTACCGCAAAGGCGACTGCATCAGCGTCTTCGGCTATCTCCGGACCCGCACCTACACCGACAAGGAGACTGAAGAGAAGAAAGAGGTCCGGGAGTTCGTGGTGACCCGCGCCAAGCTGATCTTCGCCAAGAAGCGCCAAGAGGTCGCCTAAACCCATCCCCCTCCCCCGAGGGAATCTCCGGGGCGGCCCGAGCGCCGCCCCGGAGTCTCTTCTTTCCAAAAGCTTTTCTTCCTTTGGCTCCTTTTCCGTGGAGAGCGAGTACAACTTGCTGGAGATCCGAGCCACGTTCAGCCCCTAGAAATCTCCCGGCGCTGGTGCCTGGGTGAGCCGGACCCCAGGGCCGGCTTGTCTTCGAGTCAAAGCAGATAGCCTCTCTCGCTCCACACCCTCGAAAGACCAACATCGAGAGCGTCCGAAAAACTGGACGTGGGGCAGCGCTAGGTCTCGTAATGGCCGGATCTGCTTTCCGGGGGTGCCGTGTGGCCGGACTGGCGTCGCTCCTACCCGAGGGGCGGGCCGGCCGCAAGGCAACCCTGCGGGCGCGCTGCGCGCGACCTTGCGCCCGGCCCTCCTCTCCCCTCGGGTCCTCTCGCCTTGTCCGGC
>DASUEN010000056.1:0-13761 GCA_036275055.1 Thermoanaerobaculia bacterium | reverse complement strand
GGTGGCGCGCGCCCGCGCCGACGCGCCGCTCGCCGCCGCCACTCTGGGGCGGATCGTCTCGTCGCGCGACTTCGAGGACTTCGCCCGCGCCTTCACCGGCATCGCCAAGGTGGCTGCGGCGCCGGTGGGCGGGCTCCACCTGACGGTGGCCGGCGAAGGGGGCGCGGCCGTCGTCCCCGGCTCGGCCCTCTACCGCAACCTCGTCGAGGCGCTGGAGCTGCGGCGGGTGCCCGGGCCGCCGGTGCGGGTGGACTCCTATCAGCCGCTGCCGTTCCGCCTTGCGGCCAAGCTGCTGATCGATCCGCGCTTCCGGCCGGAGCGGGTGTTCGCCGACGCCACGGCGGCGCTCGCGGCGGCCTTCTCCTTCGAGAGCCAGGAGCTGGGCGGCGACCTCGACGCCTCGACGGTGATCGCCGTCCTCCAGGGGGTCTCCGGGGTCCTCGCCGTGGACCTCGACGCCCTCTACCTGCAAGGCTCGCCGCCGGGCCTCGCCTCCCGCCTCGCGGCGCGGCGGGCCCGCTTCGAGAACGGCCGCATCCAGCCGGCGCAGCTCCTGGTGCTCGACACCGCCGGCGTGATGCTGGGGAGCCGCACGCCATGAGCGCCGAGCGCCTCTACCACCGCCTGCCGGAGATCGTGCGCCGGCGCGACCTCGACCAGGGGGAGCCCCTGCGCGCCCTCCTCGCCGTCGTCGAAAGCGAGCTCGCGGCGATCGAGGACGACGTCTCCCGTCTCTACGACAACCAGTTCGTCGAGACCGCCGAGGACTGGGTGGTGCCCTACCTCGCCGACCTCCTGGGCGCCGGCCCGCTGGGCGCGCTCCCCAATGCCGGCGTGCCCCCCCGCACCCAGGCGGCGAGCGCCGTGGACTACCGCCGGCACAAGGGGACGGTCGCCGTCCTCGAGCGCCTGGCGCGCGACGTCACCGGCTGGTACGCCCGCGGCGTCGAATACTTCCAGTACCTGGCCCACACCCAGAACCCGGCCCACGTGCGCTCCGGCAAGGGCGGTCTCTTCGACCTCCGCCGGCCTCTCGACCTCACCCTGATGGGCGGCCCCTTCGAGCCGGCGGACCACTTTCGCACCGTCGACGTGCGGCGCATCGCTACCCGCCGCGGCCGCTTCAACCTCCCCAACCTGGGGCTCTTCGTCTGGCGCCTCGCCACCTTCGCCCTGGACCGCGTGCCCGCCCGCAGCGTCTCGGGCGTTCCCGCCGGGCGCTACAACTTCGACGCCCTGGGGTTCGACACGCGCCTCTTCAACCGGCCGGCGGCGCGGGCGGCGGACGTCGTGCGCCAGGACACGGAGGCCGAGCTCCCCGTGGCGCTGCGCCCCGCGGCGCTCACGGCGGGCCTGGCTTCCTACTACGGCGCGGGCAAGGCCCTGCTGGCCGAGGCCGACGGCGTTGCCGTGCCGGTGGGCAACGTGGTGATCGCCGACCTCTCGGCCTGGGCGGCGCCGGCCGCCGGCAAGGTGGCGATCGATCCCCTGCTGGGGCGCCTGATGTTCGGCACGGCGCCCACCAACCCCGCCTCGGTGCGGGTGAGCTACGCCTATGGCTTCGCCGCCGGTTTGGGCGGCGGCCCCTACGACCGCCGCGCCACCCTCGCCGATCCCACCGCCTTTCCCCTGGTGATCGACGTCGGCAAGACTCTCACCGGCCCGCCGATCCCGCCGGCCCAGTTCACCTTCTCTACAATCCAGCAGGCCCTCACCCAGTGGGCCGGCAGCACGGACGCCCTGATCCGCATTCAGGACAGCGAGGTCTACGACGGCTCTCTCGCCATCACCCTTCCACCCGGCCGCCGCCTGGTGCTGGAGGCGGCGAACGGCGCGCGCCCCAACCTGAACCTGATGGGCGTCCTGCGCATCGTGGGCTCCGACCCGGCGAGCAGCGTGACCCTCTCCGGCCTGCGCATCGCCGGTCCGGTGGAGGTGGAGGGGAGCTTCGAGCTGCGTATCGAGCACTCGACGCTGATCCCCGGCACCGGGGACAGCCTGCGCGCCGGTGCCGGCGGCGTGGCGGAGCTCCAGGTCACGGCCCACGCCAGCATCCTGGGGGCCGTGCGCCTGCCGGCCGGCATCGCGGGCTTGACCGTGCGGGACGGCATCATCGACGGCGGCCCGCGCGCCGCCATCGTCTCGGCGGACGCCGCCGGCTCGCCGCCGGGTCCCCCCGTCACCCTGGAGCGGGTCACGGTCTTCGGCGCCGTCAGCGCCGATACCTTGCGGCTGGCCTCGGAGGTGCTGTTCACCGGCACCGTCACCGTCCAGCGCCGGCAGGAGGGGTGCCTGCGCTTCAGCTACGTGCCGCCCGGGTCGGCCGTGCCGCGCGCCTACCGCTGCCAGCCGCAGCTCGCCCTCACCCGCCAGGCCGAGGCCGTGGGGCTCGACGTCCTGCCGGACCCTTCGAACGACCGCACGCGGACGCTCGACGCCCTGGTCCCCCGCTTCACCGCCACCGCCTACGGCGACCCGGCCTACGGGCAGCTCGCCCTCACCGCCGATCCCGGGCTCGAGGGGGGCGCGGCCGACGGCGGCGAGATGGGAGCCTTCCACCTGCTGGAGCAGCCGCAGCGGGAGGCCCAACTGCGCGCGCTGATCGACGAGTACGGCCGCTTCGGCCTGGACGTGGGCATCTTCTTCGTGGATTGAGAAGCCGGAGACCGCACGTATGAAAGGGGACTTCAGCCGCCTGACCTTCGATCCCGCCAAGCGCTACACGAGCGTGCGCCGGCAGCAGGGGCGCCTGCAGCTCGACGCGGACTGGAACGAGCAGGCCGACCTCTTCCTGCAACAGGTGGAGGCTTTCGCCGGCGACCTGATCGGGGCCGCGGGCGCGCCGGCGCCGGAGCTGGCGACCTTGCTCGTCCGCGTCGGCGGCATCATCTCCAGCTCCGGACTCAACCTGATCGGAGCCCCGCCGCCGGCGGGAGTCAGCGATGCCAGGCCGGGGATCGACGCCATTTTTCAGGACGACCTGCGGCCAGGGATGACCGTGTTCGCGGCCGGGCAGAGCCGGGTGGTGGTCAACGTCGTCGACGACCAGAACGCCGTGCTCGACCGCCCCTTCGAACCGGACCTTGCGCCGGGAGCGGTCCTGCAGGTGAGCGGCTCCGGCCGCGTGCGCAGCACCGGCAAGGCCCTGGTGGGAACCGGCACGGAGTTCGGCATCCAGGTACAGGAGGGCGGCGAGATCGAGGTCGGCGGCCAGCAGCGGACCGTGGGCAAGATCTACTCCACCACCTTCCTGCTGGTGACGCAGCCTTTCTCGCCCGATCTGCCGCCGCCCAGCCACTTCCAGGTCAGCGTCAGCGGCGGTGACGTGAAGGTCGGCGCCGGCCGCTACTACGTGGGCGGCATGCTCTGCGAGCTGGAAGCGGACACCCCGCTCACCGCCCAGCCCGACCTGCCGGGCTATTCCCTGCCGGCGGCGGACGGCCGCTATCTCGCCTATCTCGAAGCCCGCGAGCTGCACGAGACCGCCGTGGACTGGCCGGACCTGGCCGAGCCGGCCCTGGGTGGCCCCGACACCGCCAGCCGCACCCGGGTGGTGGCCGCGGTCCGCCTGGCGCCGGTGGGCGCGACCGCCGCCTGCGACGCCTTCACCGGCCTCACCCTGCCCGGCATGGCGCCGCCCTTCGCGCTCGCCGCCCGCGCCACCTCGCCACCGCTGGCCGACCGCCTCTACCGGGTGGAGGTCCACACCGGCGGCGCGCTCGGTACCGCGACTTTCAAGTGGGCGCGGGACAATGCCACGGCCCTGGCGCCGGTGGAGTCCCTGAGCCCGGGCGAGATCACCGTGGCGAGCCCGGTGGGGCTCGACGGCGACAACGCCTTCGCCGCCGGCCAGTGGGTGGAGGTCACCGACCGGCAGCGCACCCTGGCCGGCGAGCCGGGGGTGCTGGTGCGGCTGTCGCAGGTCCTGGGACAGGCGCTGACCGTGGAAGCATGGCCGGGGGGGACCGCCCCCACCCTGGGCGACGGCGCCGTGCTGCGGCGCTGGGACTCCGAAGGGGATGCCGTGGTGACGGCCGCCAGCTTCCTCCCCCTGGAGGACGGGATCGAGGTCGGCTTCGCGGCCGATGCCCTCGCGCGCGCCTTGCCCGGCGACGCCTGGCTGATCCCCGCCCGCCAGGAGACCGGTGGGGTCCTCTGGCCGCAGACGGCCGGCGCGCCGGCTTCCCTCCCTCCCCAGGCCGGCCGGCCCCGCCGCTACGCGCCGCTCGCCCTCCTCGACCGTACGGACGGGGTATGGACGGTCAAGAGCGATTGCCGGGCCGAGCTCGGCCACCTCTCCGAGCGGGCGAGCCTCGACACCAAGGTCAACGTCTCCGGGGACATCATGACCGGCCCGCTGTTCATCGACAGCGACCTCGCGGTCACCGGCACCGTGCGCGCCGGCACGACGCTGACGCCGGGGATCTCGCCGGCGGTGGTGAAGCTGGAGGTGCAGGGGGGGGACCTGCAATTGGCGCCCGGCAGCGACGCCCAGTCCGGGATCCTTTTCCCTCTGATCCCACCGACCGGCACTCCCGCGAGCCAGGGGTTCGTCCGTTTCCATCAGCCTTTCAACAGCGGCCCACGCCTCGTCTTCGGCACGACGGGCGGCGCCGGCGATGCGGTGGCGCTCAGCCAGGGGGGGGTGGACCGGCTGGTGGTAGCCTCCGGCCGGGTGGGCGTCGGCAGGTCTCCCGGCACCGATCTCGATGGGCTGCAACTGGACGTCCAGGGCAAGATGCAAGCCGCGGACCTGCGCATCGAAGGCCCGGTGACGATCGCCAGAGGCACTGCGACGGTAGGGAGCGTGCTGACTTCCAACCCCTTCGGCGTGGCCTCGTGGCAAGCCCTCACCAGCGCCAACCGGGGCCGGCCGGTCTTCTTCACCACGCCCTCGCGCATCGGCGTCGGCTCCGGAACAGGGCCGCAGGCTGAGACCCCCTTCACCTTCGCGGCCGGCGGGCAGTTGCCGGCCGGTGCCACGGCGGTGATCCTGGAGGGACGGGCGGCGGCGGACGACGGCGACGGGCGGATCTGGATCTTCACCGGCACCGGCGCCAGCCGGCGGCTCCTGCTGCGCGCCCGCGCCACGGGCGGCGGCGACCGCGGCGGCTGGTCGTCGCAGGGGGTCTTCCCCCTTGCTGACGGCAGCTTCCGCTACATCGTGGTGGAGGAAGTGAGCCCCAGCTTCAACGGTGGCTGGAGCCTGACTGCCATAGGGTACTACCCATGAACGGACGGGACGGCATGGAGAAACGGTTGGCCGAGCTCGAAGCCGAGCTGGCGGCGGGCGAGCGGCTGATGACGGAGCTCGACGAGCGGCGCCAGCGCCTGCGCGACTCCATGCTGCGCATCGGCGGCGCCGTCCAGGTGCTGCGCGAGCTCCTGGGGCGCCCGCCGGGCGAGGGCGCCGCGGCGGCGCCCTCACCCGGCGGCGAGGGGGAGCAGCCATGAAGGGGGACTTCTCGCGCCGCACCTTCGACCGCCAGCGGCACTTCCGCAGCGTTCGCATGCAGCGCGGCCGGGTGCAGCTCGACGCCGACTGGAACGAGCAATTCGACCTCCAGCTCGCGCGCCTGGAGACCCTGGCCGCCGATCTGGTGGGGGTGGCCGGAGTGCCCATGGTCCCCGTCCCCGGCGGCGTCCGCCAAGCTGCGACGGGGTTCCAGGTTTTCCTGAGCGGCGGCAAGCCGGCGGCGAGGGCCGGGCGTCTCTACGCCGGCGGCCTGCTTTGCGAGCTGGAGGCGGACACCCTCCTCGACGCCCAGGCCGACCTGCCGGGCTACGGCTTGCCCACCACTGGCGGCCGCTACCTGGCCTACCTCGACGCCTGGGAAGAGCACGTCACGGCGCTCGACGACCCGGACCTCGCCGACCCGGCCCTGGGCGGCGCCGACACCGCGACCCGCAGCCGGGTGGTGGCCCAGGTGAAGCTGGCGCCGGTCTCGGGCGACGCCACTCCGCCTCTCTTCCCGCCGGGCTGGAGCCCTGGGGGCGATTCAGCGCCGCCGCCGCCCGCGCTCGCCGCCCGCAGCGCCGGCGCGCCTGCCGACAACGAGCTCTTCCGGGTCGAGGTCCACCAGGGCGGCGGGCTGGGAGCCGCCACCTTCAAGTGGTCGCGGGACAACGGCGTCGCCGTCGCCGTGGTGGCCGCCGTCGCCGGCAACGACCTCACCCTGGCGTCACCGCCGAGCCCGGGGCCGCAGAAGCTCTTCGCCGCCGGGCAGTGGGTGGAGGTGACGAGCCGCGCCGCCGGGCTGCGCGGTACGCCCGGGGCGCTGGTGCGGCTGCTGCGGGTGCAGGGCAGCGTGCTCACCGTCGAAGGGTGGCCGCCAGGGACGCCGCCGCCGGCGGTCGACCGGGTGCGGCGCTGGGACTCGCCCGGCGAGGTGCCGCTGGCGATCCCGGCCGGCAACGACGGCTACCTGCCGCTCGCCGATGGCGTCGAGGTGCGCTTCGCAGGCGCCGCGGACGCCGTGGCCGCCACCGGCGACTACTGGCTGATCCCCAGCCGCGCCGCCGCCGGGGTGCTGTGGCCCGTGGGCGCCGGCGGCGAGCCGGCGGCCCGGCAGCCGGAAGGAATACGGCACCGTTACGCTCCCCTCGCCCTGCTCGACCTTGCCACCGGCGCCTGGTCCCTGGCAGGCGACTGCCGGCGCCCTTTCGATCCGGCGGTCCAGCTCCCCGCCATCGCCAAGGTGAGCCGCGCCGGCGACAAAATGACCGGGGCTTTGATCATCCAGAAAGACCTCTTCGTCACCGGCCAGGTCCACGCCGGGGGGGAGGCCGCCCCGCCGGCGGGGGTCAAGCTCGCGGTCTCGGGGGGAGTCCTGCGGGTGTATCAGAACAGCGGGCTCGCCTTTCCCTCCCTCCCGGGGGGCAGCACGGCTTCGCTGCGCCACGTGGGCACCGGGCTGACGGTTGAGGTGACGGCCGCCTCCGACCGATCCGAATCGCTTCGCCTGTTCCAGAACGGGGCCGACCGGATGGTCTTCGCCGGCGGCCGGGTAGGCATCGGGGTGGCGGAGCCGGCCGTGAGCCTCGACGTCGGCGGCTTGCTGCGCACCACGGACCTGGAGGTGGACGGCAGCCTGGCGCTGGTGGACGGCAGCCAGGGGGCCGGCCTGGTGTTGACTCTCGACAACACCGGCAGCGCCCGCTGGCAGCAGGTGCCGCAGCCCACGTTCGTCAAGCCGGTGTTCTTCGACACCCCCTTCGACATCGCCAGCGGAACCTCCTCGCAGATCAATTGGACCCCCTATCTCTTCGGCCTCAACCGCCATGCTCTGCAGCCGGGCACCACCGCCGTCATCCTGGAAGCCGAGGCGGCGGCCGGCGGCCCTGATTCCGGCGCCATCGACAGCTACATCCGGGTACGCAAGGACAGCTCTCCAGACTCCCCCTGGGTGGTCGTGCTGCGGGGCCGCTGCGCCGGCGACGAGGACAGCGCCGCCTGGGCGGGCCAGGCGGTCTGCCCGGTTACCGCGGTGGGCAGCGACTTCCTGATCAACTACTCGGTGCAGGCTTTCGCAGGCGATCCGGACACCAACCCGACCGGCCCTGCCTTCGACGGCAACTGGCGTTTGAGCGTCGTGGGGTACTTCCTGTGAGGGCTCGGCGATGAGTGGCGACTTCTCTCGCGATACCTTCGACCGGCGCAAGCACTACCGCGCCGTCACCCTTCAGCAGGGGCGGCTGCAGCTCGATGCCGATTGGAACGAGGCGGTGGACCAGGAGCTTTATCGCCTGCGCGCCACCGCCGCCGACGTGGCCGGGGCCGCGGCGGCGGTGGGGAGCGGCTTCCAGATCGTCGTCCAAGGGGGCAGCCTCAAGATCGAGCCGGGCCGCCTCTATGCAGGGGGCTTGCTGTGCGAGCTTGCCGGGGAGACTCCCTTGGACGCCCAGCCCAATCTGCCGGGCGTCCCCCTGCCCACCGCCGCCGGCACCTACCTGGCCTACCTCGACGTCTGGGAGCGTGCCATCACGGCCGTCGAGGACCCGGACCTGCTGGAGCCGGCTCTGGGGGGACAGGACACCACGGTACGCACCCGCGCCGTCTGCCAGGTGCGGATCCTCACCCCCGCCGTCGCCGCCAACTCCGTCTGTAGCAGCTTCTCGCCGTTCTGGGCTCCCTCTGGCGACCCGCCGCCGGCGCCGGGCCGGCTGCGGGCGCGGGCGAACGGCTCCGCCCCCTTTCCGGACCGCGCGTACCGGGTGGAGGTCCACGCCGCCGGCAACGCCGGCGCGGCCACCTTCAAATGGGCCCGCGACAATGCCTCCGTGGCCGCGGCCGTGGCCACCCTCAGCGGCACCGTGGTGACCCTCGCCGCCCGCCCGGGGCTCGCCGCCGGCACGCTCTTCGCGAGCGGCGACTGGGTGGAGGCGACCGACGACGGCCGGGTGCTGCGCGGCGAGCCCGGCGTGCTCGGCCAGGTGACCGCCGTCGACCCCGCAGCCCGCACCTTGACCGTCGCCTCCTGGTCAGGCGGCACTCCGGCCCTCGGCCCGGGCGCCCTGGTGCGACGGTGGAACGGCGGCGTCCGCACCCTCACCGCCCCGGGCTTCTTCCCCCTCGAATCCGGTGTCGAGGTGGAATTCGCTGCCGGCCCCTTCCGCACCGGTGACGCCTGGCTGGTCGCCAGCCGCGCCGCCGGCGTCCTGTGGCCGGTGAGCGCCGGCGCCGCCGTCTTCAAGGACCCCGACGCGATTCGTCACACCTACGCGCCGCTGGCCATCCTGAAGCTCTCCGCCGCCGGCAACTGGAGCGTGGTCAGCGACTGCCGGCAAACTTTCAGCCCTATCACCGAGACCCTCGATCCCAACAAGGTGGACCGCGGCGGCGACAGCATGACGGGAAAGCTGACCATCGAGAGCGACCTCACCATCACCGGCAACGTCCAGATCGGCAGCTTCGACCTGCAGCCGGCAGGGGTGCCTCCGGTCAGCGGCGCCACCGTTCCGCCGCGGCTCTCCGTCAGCGGCGGCGCCCTCCAGCCCGACGCGACGCAGGGCATCGTCTTCGCCAACGGCGCCGACGAGGCGTCCCTCCGCTTCCTCCCTGCCGGCGGTGGCGGCAAGCTGGTGCTCGACGCGATCACCGGTACCACCCTGACCCTGCGGCAAGGGGGAGCGGATACCTTGGTCGTCAATACCGCCGGCCAGGTGGGGATCATCCAGCCGAGCCCGCGGGCGACCCTCGACGCCCTCGGCCAGACGCGGGCCACCGGGTTGCAGGTCACGGGGGCGCTCACCTTCGTCCCAGGGGCGGAGGACGGCTTCGTGCTCACCTCCGACGCCACGGGCGGGGCCACCTGGCAACCCCTGCCCATCGAGGCGGCCGGCAGCCCGGCCTTCTTCGAGACCCCGATCGAGGTGGCCACGGGGACCGCCGCGATCGGCTGGACGGCCTTCAGCTTCCCGGCGGGGAAGGTGCCGACGGATGCCTCCGCCGCCATCCTGGAAGCCGAGGCCCGCGAGAACGACCAGGAGTTCTGGATCCAAATCCGCCGCAACAACGGCTCTCCCACCCTGCTGCTGCTGCGTGCCCGCGCCGCCGGCAGCAGCGACGACTTCGCCTGGGCCAACCAGGGCATCTTCCCCCTCGACTCCGGCAGCTTCGAGTACCAGGTCTTCGGCACGGTCACCTCGTTCTCGCCGTTCGCCTGGAAGATCCGGGCAGTGGGATACTTCCTGTGAGGCCCGGCCGGGCGGCGGTGCCCTAGCTTCCGTGGGTGCGTTGGCCTCCTGGTATCAGGCCAGGCGCTCGTGCTCGATCTGGGCGATCCAGCCGCGCGCCTTGATGTAGCCGGGAGCGAGCCGGAGGACCTCCTGGAACCAGGACACGGCGTCATCGGTGCGCCCCAGGGCATAGCAGCACAGGCCCATGTTGTAGAAGGTATCCTCCCGCCCCTGGTGCCACTCCAGAGAACGCCCATAGGCGGCGAGGGCTTCCTCGTAGCGCCGCCTCTCCTGAAGCAGGATGCCGATCTGCGAGAAGGTGTCCGCCGCCGCCGGCAGATAGAAGAAGCTGTCCGCGATGCGCGGCAGGTTGTCCATCAGTTTCTGGAGCGCGTAACCGCTGGCATAGGGCAGGGTCGCCAGGATGACGTCGAAGAAACGATCGAAGACGAACGGGTCCCACAGCGTCAGCTCCAGCAGGGCGACCAGCGTCTCGAGGCGGGCGCGCGGCTTCGTCTCCTCGAAGTAGTTGAGCACGTCGTAGATGTGGCCGGGGTTGAAGGCGCCGAAGAATTGGACGAGGGCGAGGCGGGCCTCCGGCAGGTCCCGCAGCCGCAGCCCCAGGCTGTAGGCGGCGATGACGATCCCTTCGGTGGCGCGCAGGAAGGCGTCGCCGTCGTACCGCAGGGCGAAGGCCTCCAGGGCGCCGAAGTCGAGCAGGGTGGAGAGGCTCCCGCCGTGCCGCCCGACCGTCAGCCGGTCGGTCTCGGCGGTCTGGGCCGTATCGGCCGCCCCCTTGTCCGCCACCAGCACGAGGACCTCCGGCGAGACGCTTTCCCGCAGGCGTCCGAGGCATTCCAGGGCGGCGCCAGGGAACAGAAACAGACCTTCCATGGCGCCCCCCCGCTGCCACAGGACTTCGTCGACCGCGGCGAAGCCATAGCGGGGAGACCGGATCGCCTCCTCGCGCGCCCCGGCGGGAAGCGGGACGAGGCGCGTGAGGCCGTTGACCGAGTCGCTGGCGGGCAGCTCCAGGGTGGCCGGGACCAGGACTTCCTCCACCTCTCCCGGAGTGGCCCGGTACAGGTCGTGCGGCAGGGAGTCGAAGACGTAGTTGGCGATCACCACCAGCGGCCGGGACGGCGAGAGCGATCGCCCCGAATCGAGGCGCAGCGGCTCGGTGCCCGCCAGGTCGAACAGCGCGAAGTCCAACAGGCCACGCTCCACGAACGGCGCCAAGGCGGGGTGCGTCCGCCAGAATTCGAGGTTGCGCTCGGCGACGTCGCTCATCACATAGCAGAGGTCCGCGGCGAGCATCGGGCAGGATTCCATCAGCTCAGCCAGACAGCGGAGCACCTGATAGCTGAACGCTCCCGTGCCGGCCCCGAGCTCCAGCACGATCACGGGGCCCTCTCCGTGCCGCGTCCGGAGGTCCTGCAGGCAGCGCAGGATCAGGGTGGCGTACGAGTGGGCAAGGTAGGGATTGCTGGTGATGTAGAACGGCACCTTGCCGTTCCAGGCCTCGACCCCTTCGGCGCGGAAAAACTCCTTCTGCCGGTGCCAGAGGGCGCATTGCGAAAACGGCACGAGGTCCATGACGACGGGTGATTCACTGGGCTGCGTCGATGGTGTGGTCCTCGTCTTCCTGGTAGTAGATGCCGTCCCAGAGGTCGTAGGTGGCCGAGAAGTACGAGACCTCGCACTCGAAATCCTCCGGGAACGCATTGTCCGCCCAATTGTTCTCGAAGGTCTCGATCTTCTTGGCGATCTCCTTCTTTTTACTGCCCTTGTTGTTGTCGTCGTTCTCGTCCCGTTCCACGTCGATATTGTCCTGGACGTAATCCGGCCGCCCCGTGTAGTTCGCCTTCACCCGGTACACGAGCCACAGGTGACGGTAATTGGCGGCGGGGGTGTTGCCGTCGATCGTCAGGGCAAAGCCCTTCTCGTCGCCATTGTTCTTCTTCTTCTTGTCCTTGACTCCGTTCGCGTCCTTGCCCTTGTCGAGGTATACCTCCGCGAGCTGGTTGTGCTTGAGCGCCAGACTGCTCGGCTTATCCTTCCAGAAAAGGACCTTGTTCTTCTTGGTGGCAAAATCGGTGGTCTTTCTTGCATCGTCCATGGCCTCCTGATACATGTCGTTCTCCTGGCTACCATGGTTGGTGACGGCGTAGATGACGGGCCGCTCAACCTCTTGGTAATGGATAGGATTGTTGGAACGCTTCGTACCCAGCATGATGTTCTGCGGGTTTCTCTGGGTGTTCCTGGTGTCCTCCAGGCGGTGATTGATGAGGTGCATCTTGGTCGCGGCCTGATCGAGTGTTTTATCTTTCACCAGCCCACCCGGCCGCGAGAAACCTTTCCGGTAGCTTGCCATCTTTTTCGGTGTTCCTGGCTTGGATTTGTTGTTGGTGAGCCATTCGCCTGCCGTGGTGATTTGGTTGTCGGAGCCGCATCCGGTCTCGGGCATCGGACCTTTGTTGAATTCGAACTCGTGACCTTCGTATTCTTCGTCGACCGGATCCCCGCCCGCGAACTGCGGCCCCTGAAACTGCCTCTGGACGAGCGGACCCGGACGGTGGACGGCGCCCGGAGCCCTCGGCACAGCAGCGCCCTGCTGGACGGCGTGAGTCAACTCGTGGGCGAGGAGCTTCTGGCCGCTTTTCTGGTCCGGACGGAATTCGCCGCTCCGAAAGAAGATCTCGCGGCCGACGGTGAAGGCACGGGCAGAGAGGGCTTGGCTGAGATGATCGGGCGTGCTCCCGGTATGCACCCGCACAGCCCCGAAGTCGGCTCCCAGGGCTCCTTCCATGGCGCCGCGAACCGGCTGCGGCAGCGGCCGGCCGGCGCCCTGGGCCCGCCGGATTCCGACTTCCACCCCGGCTGGCGCGGAGCCCCCGCCGGGCTCGGCCGGCGGCGGTCCGGCCGCCTTGAGGCGGATCTTCTTCGCGTCCTCGGGTTTGTCCTTCTCGTCCGCCTCCTCCTCTGCGCCGTCCTCCTGGCGCTGAACGAAGGTCGGGACGAGAGCGGAAAGGCCGAGAGGGCCGGCAGGAAGACGGCTCACCACTCGCTCGGCCGCCCGGTCCGCCTCGCGCTCGAAGGGATCATCCACCGGGCCGACGGTGAGCTTGGGTTGGATGCGCAGCGGCTGAAAGCTCGGAGCTGCGTTCGTGGACTGTTGCCGGCCGGCCGGTGACGCTTGCGCTGGCTTGGCGCTGGTCACGCGAGTGAACATGCCTCGCCCCCCGCGCTTCGGCCTTCCCTCACCCGCCCTCGCTCGATGATCGTGGCCATTTCGTCCCCTGAGAAGATCCTCTCATAGTATCAGGCGTGTGGCCTGCTGTGCCGCATGCCGGTCCCCGAAGCGCCGGTCCCCGAAACGCCAGGAAAAAAAGCCGGGGGCTCGCCGCCCGCGAACGCGGAGAGCCCCCGGCCGACCCAGCCGGGAGGGCACTTCCTGAGTTTCAGTTGTCAAAGAACGCTCTACGTCGTCCGCCCCGGTCTCCAAGCCCCTCGGATCAAGCTCCAGGTTCTCCAGACCGAGGTCTGCGCCTTCCAGACCAAGCTCCACGACTTCTACGGCAAGCTCGCGGAGCTGCGGACCAAGGTCTGGACCCTCGCGACCTCGCTCCCGGTCCTGCGAGCCGAGGTCTCGACCTTCCCGACCTCGGGGCGAGCCCCTCAGACCTCGGTCCGGGTTGCCCGGAGCAAGGTCCGGATCTTCGCGAGCGAGATCTGGACCGCTTCGAATCCGGCGCAGCGATCCGGGAGCGGGCCCTTCGAGCCGAATGAGATCATAGAGATGCCTTATGGTCAACTCCATTCCCCTTTTGGCTTGACAAGCTTAGCATCATGGGAGTACGTTGCCGTCCTTGAACCAAGGGTTCGCGGTTGACTGGCGCCCAGGGGCGCCGGATCGGCGGCGAGCGCCGCGCTCTTTGACAATCGATGCGATCAAACCCCGGGGGCGGATGCCGGCCGCTCCCCGGGGTCCTGCCTTTCCCAGGCATAGGCGCACCCTTTGCGGGGAGCGCCGCCCACCCAAGACCCTCATCACCCCGGCCCTCTTCTCCCGCCCCCTCCCAG
>DASUEN010000055.1:0-21475 GCA_036275055.1 Thermoanaerobaculia bacterium | reverse complement strand
GCTACCAACGGTAGTCCCTGCGGGACCGCGGCTTGTTCTTCATGGGTCCCGCAGGGACTACCGTTGGTAGCCGGGGTCTTCAACCCCCGGCGCCAGTGGAGTCGCTGATACCCTTTCGAGACACCCTCTCAGGCAACTCGGCACAGCTCAACAGGGTCTGGGTCTAGAAGCCGTACTGGCACATGTACGAGCCGTCTATGTTAATGCACACCGGCATCTCCGGGGGGCACGCCCCCGGCACGGTCACGCACTCGTTGATGTCCTGGTCGCAGTTGGTGCCGGTCCACCCGGATTGGCAGGTGCAGGTATAGCTGCTGCCACCGGGCTGGCAGGTCCCGTGGACGCAGGGATTGGACGCGCAGGCGTTGCCGCTCTCGCAACTCCCCAGATGGTCACCGTGCCCGAGATGAGCCGCCACGGCGGCTTCGCTGACGGTGATGGTGTGGGCGTTGCCCGGGTTGCCGGGCGGTACGTGACAAATCACGACCTTGGCACTGCCGGCCGAGGCCAGCGCGCTGAAGACCAGGACGACGGAGGCCAACAGGAGGGCACATCTCAGAGCTCTGCTTCTCATGACAAGTCTCCTTTCGAGAGCGTCCGGAGAAGCCGTTGAGCCCCCAGTCCTCCAGACAGATCTACTTCTCTTAAGTCAGGTCTCCTATGGATACGATAGTAGGGGAATATTACGGAGAGGATTACGGCGCAGGGCCTGAAACCGCCTTGGGTATCTTTAGAGAGGAGGAGCGGCCTCAGAGGGCCCCCCTAAAGTCGTCGTCGCTCCTTTTGAGACAGTGATGAAAACGTGACCTATCGGCCGGCCAGCCGCCGGGCCGCCGCGAGATGGCGCTCGGCCGCGGCGACATTTCCGGCCTTGGCTTCGATCTCTGCCAGCTTCTTGAGGATCGACGGGCTTTCGGTCCCCGCGGCCACCGCGCGGGTCAACAAAGACTGGACCTCGGCGGGGCGCCCGGCCTTTTCGGCCAGGGCTTTTCCAGGTCCAATACGTTTTCCTGGAGTTGCTCACGAGCGTCACACCTTGCAGATCACCTCGCTGTAGCAACTCACGCAGGCCCAACAGCAGAACGCCGGCTCCGTCGCTGTGCTTAAGCCCCGTCCGGGGCCGGCTACCCGGCCGCCGCGCCTCGCCCGCTCGCCGTCAGGGGCAGTTGCCGATGCCGCTCCTGGCCGAGCCCACGATGAGGTTCGTCTGGGCCAGGCCACCGCCGTTCACGCTCAGGTGGATCCCGTTGACCGTGAGGCCGCCGGTGGGACCAGGGACCTGCTCGTTGAGCACCAGCGAGACCGGGCCTACGGTCACGTGCGTATTGGGAGCCACGAGCGTCGGTGTGGCGATCACGACCGTCGAGCCGATCTTGAGGTAGGCGATCGTCGTCGCCCCCGTGGACCCGTCGCAACTCGTGGTCGAGGCCGAATGCACCGCCCCGATCGTGATGGTGGGAAGGGTGGCAACCGAGAGCGAGAGATCCGCCACCGAGGCCACCGCGGTGGAGCCCCCCGGGAACGCCGTCGTGGTCACCGACGCGCAGAGAGCGTGAGCGCTCAGCGGACCCGAGAGCGTGGCCACACACGGCACCGATGTGCTCGAGTTCAGGGTCGTCGCGATCTCCCCGGTGTCGGGCGTCGGCGGCCGGTTGATCAGCGGCAAGCCGAGCAGGCTCACGTTCGCCGAGAGGCCATAGGCGCGCCCGCTCAGCGTCTGAGGCGTGATCACCACCGGCTCGCTGCCGCACTCCGAGCTGACAGGGAGGTTGGCGAGGTCTCCGCTGTACGTTGCTACCCAGTTGTAGGTCCCGGCGGCACCCACCTCGACATCGCCCGAGTGGCTCACGCCTCCAGCGCCCACAGGCACCGTGGTGCTCCAGAGGGCGTTCGAGCACGTACCGTCCCCCGGGCCGTACAGGGTAAAGGTCACGTTGCCCGTCGGAGCGAAGCCTCCAGTGAGGGTCGCCGAGTCGGAGATCAGTCCGCCCGCGGGGACCGACGGCGAGGCGAGGGTGGAGATCGTCGGGCGGGCCGCGGGCCGGATGGCCAGGAATCCGCCCGCCGAGAACGAGGGGTCCCCTCCGACCACCATGCAGCCCCCCGCGCCGCACACGAGCTCCCACAGGCTACCCGCTCCGTCCGCGTACTGGGCCGAGCCGGGGACACCTCCGGAGATCGGAACGATCGCGCCGAACTCGAAGCTATTGTCGGAGCCCACCGCCACACACGAGGTGGAGCAAGCGACGCTCGAGAGGAGGCCCGTGCCCGGCACCACCTGGTACGAGCCTGCCACGCCATCGTCGATCGCCACAACGGCGCCCTCGGAGCCCGCCCAGCCGACAGCGACGCAGTGGGAGGCGTCGGTGCAGGCGATGGATCCGAGGACCACGTCTGGGGAAATGAACTGGGCCGGCCCCGCCGTGCCGTCGGTGATGGCGACGACGAAGCCGTCGATTGGGTTCCCGGTGAACGAGGGGCTCCCACCGACGGCCACGCACCTGCTGGGGCTCGGGCAGGCAATGCCGACGAGGTAGTCCGTCCCGGCGACGACCTGAGCTGGACCTGCGACGCCGTTAGTGATGGGCACGAGGACGCCCTGGTTGTCGGTGGCGTTCCCGGTCCTGCCGGTCGCGAAACACGAGGTCGCGCTGGGGCACGACACGTGCGAGAGCACCCCGGCTCCGGCCACGGACTGAGGCGGACCGGCGATGCCGTCGGTGATCGGTAGGACGACGGCGGTAATCTCGTCGTTGACCGGTGGGAAGCCGTCGTTGTAGTAGAGCCCGGTCGCGACACACGACGTCGCGCTGGTGCAGGCGGCGTCGCGGAGGGTGAACGTCCCGGGCACGGCCTGCAGCGGGCCCACCACGCCGTTGGTGATGGGCACGAGGGCGCCCACGTCGTTGCTCGTCCCGAGCGCGAAACACGAGGTCGGGCTGGCGCAGGTCAGGCCCTCCAGAGCGGCATCTGGGATGACCTGCGTGGGACCCGGGATGCCATCGGTGATGACATTCACCGTGGTGTCGGAGAAGGTCGGATCGAAACCCAAGACGATGCACACGCTCGGGCTGGGACAGACAACGTTGAGCAGAAAAAGCGACTCGGGGATTTTCGTCAAGGGATCCGCGCGAAGCACCAGGGGGACCAGCGACACGAAGTCGAGCTCGGTGCCCACGCTATGGGTGGTGGTGGGGTCCGACCCCTGGAAGCTGAGCGTGGTCGACGAGCCGGTGGCGGTGACCTCGTATTGGTGGACGGACCACTGGAGCCCCGCACCAGGCGCCCGCGGGCCGAGATTGTCGACGATCAGGCCGTCGAAGCGGATCTCCATCTGATTCTGCGCCGCGGTGGTGCCCGGCCTGGCCGCGAAGGCGAAGGCCAGCGAGTACGTGGCGCCGGGCGTCGTCGCAATCACCTGGCTTACCCCGTTCACACACGTCGTGTTCAGCTCGATGGACTGTTTGCCATCGGCGGCGACACCGAAGGCGTTCCGGTCGATCTCGATGTTGCCGCACGAGCCCGTGGGCTGCCACCCCGGGATCGAGCTGAAGAGCTGGAAGGACCCGGCGATGACGGGATCTTCGAAGCTCCCGTTCACGATCAGCGAGCCCGACGGAGCCGCCGCCTGGGCGCTGGAAAGACCGGCTCCGAGGACCAACATCTGGACGATGATCGAAAACAGGTGTGCAGGCTTCATGCGGCTCTCTCCTTTGGGTCTTCCATTGGACTCTGTTCACAGCATAGTGGCCCGGAAACGCTTTGACCATCCTCTCTAGGGAGGATCTTTTGGGGGCCTCCGCCTACAACTGCACATCGACGGATCCGGCGATCACCTCCGGCAGCTCCGTGCGTGGGAGGGTTCTGCCTCTTTCCTGCCTCAACCTGGCAAGCCTGTTCAGCTCCACCAACATCTACACGATCACCTGGAGCAACGGCCAGACCAGCGCCGCCGATGGGGCCTTCACCTTGACCTCCGCCGGCGGCACGATGATCGTGGTCGCTCAAGGCACCATCACCGCCGGTCAGTTCACCGGTGCGGCCGTGGTGCTGACCTACACCTGGCCGGCGCCGAACCCTCTCGCCTGTCTCAATGCGTCAGGAGTCACCCAGCTCACGGGCGTCACCACCTTGCAGATCACTTCACTGTAGGCGAGAGCGGCCGGGCGACTTCGATCTCCGCCAGCTTCTTGAGGATCGACGGGCTTTCGGTCCCCGCGGCGACCGCCCGGGTCAATAAGGACTGGACCTCGGCGGAACGCCCCGCTTTTTGCGCCAAGTCGGCCAGACCCCACCAGGCCGGGAAGGACCGCGGGGAAAGCTCCAGGACGATCTCGAATTCCTTCCGGGCCTCCTCGTTGCGGCCCAAGCGCGCGTAGGCGTTGGCGAGCTGAACATGCGATTCGTCGCGCCGCGGGTTCTCCACGATCGCCCGGCGGTAGGTGGCGATCGTCGCGTCGCCCTTGCCACCATTGAGCTGGACCGTGGCGAGGGCGATCAGAAATTTGACGTTTCCCGGGCTCTTGCGCACCAGCTCGGTCAGCTTCGCCTCCGCCGGCTGGGTCAGCCCGCCAGGCAGGTGCGTCACCTCCGTGATCACGGCCGTGCCGGTGGCGGTGTAGCGCCTGGGGTGCGCCGCGGCGGCGCGGCGCACCCAGGTCCTACCAACCAACCGCCCGTCAATTGGGATTGTGGGCGCTGTGTTTGTTGAACATGGCCTGGCACATGCCGATCTGGGCGTTGTTGCAGGTCTTGCGGTTCTGGCCCGTGAGGCCGTTGCACACCGCCTTGCGGGTGCTGATGCAATCGCCGAGGCTCTTGAACGGCGGATTGATCGTCAGATGGACCGGCACGCTGCCGCAGGTCCCGGAGTAGGTGCCGGGCTGGGCGACCGTGGCGAACGCCAGCAAATCGGGGTTGTTGGAGTTGCCGCTACCACACTCTGCAATAGTCTGGGTGCTGCAGACTCCGTTCGGGCAGATCTGGCCCGTGATGTCGCCGTTGCCGAAGTCGGTCCAGTGGGGCGCCAGAAACAGGGCGCCGGCCTCGTCGGCGTCGGAGAACTGGACTCCGGGGATGAGGCCCTCGCTGTAGCCCGCGGCCACGTCGAAGCCGCCGACCGCGTTGCCGGCGTTGATTGCGAGGCCCGCCTGGGTCGCGCCGGTGCCGTCGACGAGCTGGACGCTGCCGGTCGAGAAGGTGCCGCGGTCCAGGTCGACGACGAGGGTGTAGGTGAACCGCTTCTCGATCACCGTGTCGGTGCCGCAGGTCGCCTGAGCGTCACACGCCCGGTCGCTGCAGGTCTGAAGGTACGGGCCTCCGCTCCCCTGGCAGGCCACGAAGGCCTGGATGCTGTTGTCGAGAGAGCCCGGAACGAGGTCGGCATGGATCCCCGTTCCGGCGGCCGTGGCCACGAGGTCGTCCGTCGGGCTCAGGATTCCCGTACCCATCTGGTTCCACGGCGCCTGCGGCGGGAAGCTGACGGAGCTGACCGTGCCGTTGCAGCCGGTGAGCACGACCACGGCGGCCAGCAGGATGGATGCGATCAATGCGCGTTTCATGATGTTTCCTCCCAAAAAGGTTTTGTCTTCGACTTGGAGCGGGTTCCGCACCTCGGCTTGGAGGGCGCTTCAGGCTCCCGCTTCCAGTTGGTTTACAAATTCGAGGATAGCGGTCTCATCCCCCCCTGTATATCCTCTCTAGCGATGATTTTTGAGCGGCCGGCCTCCTCTCTAGAGAGGAGGCGAGATCCTCTCTGGAGAGGAGGCCGAGTGAGGGTTTTCCCCTACCCTACGGCAACGTCGAGTTGTACAGCGGGCCTTGATCGACCGGGCCACCGTGGCCCTGGTCATGGGGCACGCCGACCGTCACGGAGCCGGTGCAACTCCCGCTGGCGCCGGTGGCGGTGAAGTTGATGTGATAGACGCGGCCGTCACGATCGCCGTCCCGCTCGGACCGAACCGAAGGAGTGGAAGTGCCGACGCCGGTGGCGTCCGGGGTGGTGTTGCCGCTGCCCGGGCTCTGAACCGGCTCGTCCTGGAAGATGCTGGTGACCGTGATCGTCACCGCGCCGGGGGCCGGATTGACGATGCCCGAGATCGTGATCGGAACGAACTTGTGATTGGGTGGCCAGAGCAGGTTGGGGCTCGCCGTGGCGTGTGAGCAGTCGGGCGGAGCGAAGGTGACCGTGACCACGGTCGAGCCGGTCGTCACGCCGCCGTCGTCATCCGCCACACGGACATTGACGGTGTAGCTGCCGGGCATGGCAAACGTGCAGGCGGCGCTGTTGCCCGCCTGCGGGCCGATTTCGAAGATGCCGTCGTTGTTGCAATCGAAGCTGTAGCTGAGCGGATCGTTGGCGCCGGCCGGATCGGTGGCGGTGACGGTGATGGTCGCCGGGCTGCCCGTAAACACCGGACCGTTGTTGCTCACGCTGACGATCGTCGGCGCCACGTTGTTGACCACCAGGTTGAAGCTCGTCGGTCTGGTGCCGCCCTGGCCGTCGTCGGCCGTGATGGTGACGGTCTGGCTCTGGACCGGGCCGTCCGTGGTCGGGAAGCTCCACGACCAGGTGCCGTTGCCGTTGTTGACCACGGTGCCCACCGAGGCGGTGAGCGTCACGGGGTCGCGGTTCAAGTCCCTGAAGAAGCCGTTGTTGGTTGCCGTCTGGCCTTCGTTCACGGTGACCGTCGCGTTGGCGGAAACGATGTCCGGCGGCACCTCGATCGCGCGCCTGACGGCGATGCCGAAGGGAAACGCTCCAACCGGAACGGTCGCGACCACCGTGTTGGTCGCCGTGTCGATGACGGAAACCGTGTTGCCGGAGCTGTTCGCCACATAGGCGAAGGCTTCATCCGGCGTGAGGGCGATCATTTCCGGTCCGGCTCCCACCGGCACGGTGGCAGTCACCGTGTTGGTCGCCGTGTCGATCACGGAGACGGAGTTGCCGGATCTGTTCACCTGGTAGACGGTCGAGCCGGAGGCCGTGATGACGTTATCGAACGGTCCGCTTCCCGTTGGAATGTCGGCGACGACCGCTTTGGTCGCCGTGTCGATCACCACGCAGTGATCACCGAAGTTACTCGACAGGTAGGCGAAGGCCCCGTCCGGCGTGAAAGCGATACCGACGGGCCGCATCGAGTTGGGGTTGCCGGGGAAGTTGGAGTCGAACGACGAGACGACTGTATTGGTCGCCGTATCGATCACCCAGATGGTACCGGTCGCGTCTGACACCCAGAGCGAGCTCCCATCGGGAGTGATGACGGGCCCAAAGGGGGCAGGGCCTATCG
This sequence comes from Thermoanaerobaculia bacterium, assembly GCA_036275055.1. Lineage (GTDB taxonomy): Bacteria > Acidobacteriota > Thermoanaerobaculia > Multivoradales > UBA5704 > DATARR01. The sequence continues at coordinate 14,186 of DASUEN010000055.1, read as the reverse complement.
GCACCGTGGTGACGACCGTGTTGGTGGCCGTGTCGATCACGGTGACCGAGTTTCCGCCGTCTCTATTGACCACGTAGAGGAGGGATTCATCGGGGCTCAAGATGAGGGAGGCCGGGGTGGACCCTGTCGGCACGGTGGCGATGACGTTGTTGCCGGGGAGACTGAGAACGGCGACCAGGTTGATGCCCAAGGTCACGTAGGCGCGGCTCCCGGCGGCGTTGACGACCAGATTCAGCGGCGCCGGCAGCGGGATGTTGCCGGCCGTCGTGTTGGTCGCCACGTCGATGATCTGGACCGAGTTGCTGTTCACGTTTGCCACGTACGCGTTGAGCTGGGCGAACGCGGCGCCGGCCCCGAAAACTGCGGCCAGTAGAGTGAGCACGACCAGGCGGGCCGCTCTGCCGAGAACGAATGTGGAAAGCTGGTTTGAATTTTTCCTCACTGACATCCTCCTTGAGTAAGTCTGGTTCGGGCCAATACCGCCCCTCGCCCGTTCTCGCACCCCGCGAATCGGCGCGTATCTGCGGTACCGGGCTTTCTTTCAGAATTCACTCAGAGGATAGCGGTCCGGAAGCGCTTTGACCATCGTCTCTAGGGAGGATTTTTGGCGGCTCGGCCTCCTCTCTAGGGAGGAGGCGGCCTCCTCCCTAGAGAGGAGGGCTCACGGTTGTGCGCCCTCCGCGGGGATCGGCGTGCTGCAGTTGCCGTGGTACATCTTCACCGGCGCCGGGCACTGGTTGTAGGCGGCGAAGACGGCCTCGTACTTGTCCTTCCACCAGGTGCAGAGCTGGCGGTTCCAGGCGCAGTCGAGCTTGTAGAAAAGCTCCTCGTGCTCCAAGGCGAGGAGGGTGTAGAAGTCCTGGTCGCCCAGGTGGCCTTTGAAATGGTATTTCTCGGCGAGGGCGGCGACGGCTTGCGGCTCCAGCGCGCGGTTGAAGACCTCGGATTGCCGGAGCCTGCCCAGGTCGAGCAGCGTGGCTCCGGCATTGAATCCCTGAAAGCCCTCGGGCCGCGGCGAGCCGAGCCGGGTCTCGGGATGGTCGTGACGGTAGCTCGCCAGCACGTGCCGGTAGACCGGTTGCAGCTCCGGCCCCAGGCCGATCAGATTTTCGCCGCTGAAGTTGTCGAATTCCCGGAACAGCAGGTAGAGGTTGGTCTCGAAGCGGACGTCGAAGTCGAGCTTGACGATCCTTTCGATTTCCGGCGGCAGGAGGCGGTGCATGCCGAGCGAGAGGAAGAAGATGGAATCGTTGTAGTAGGAGCCCTTGCCGGAGCTGAAATGCTTCTGCATGTCTTCCACGATGGGGAAGATCTTCGCCGTCCACTCGTCCTTGTCGTGGAACACGAAGCGGACGCCCGGGCGCTGGTACGCCTGGAGGAGCTTCTCCCCGTAGGCCTTGCTCCCCGGGTCGGCGACGAAGTGCAGGGTGAGCTGCGCGCCCGGCGGCAGCTCCAGGTGGCGGAAGAGCGATTCGATGCAGATCGAGAACTTGGCCTGGAGGTCGGGTTTGCGGTCGACGTTGGTGAACAGGAAGAGCGCGTGGAGGTCTTGGTTGGGGATGGGGTCGCGGGTCTGGCTCGCAGAGCGCGTCGAGTCACAATCGTCCGCCCTGCAATGATTGACGTTGTCAAAGTTGGCCGCCGCTTTGGCTGCGCCCGACCAGACCACCGAGGCGGACAGAGCGATCAGGATTGCCAGGCCTGAACAGGTGCGTTTCATGGTCTCTCTCCTCTCAGGAATCAGATTTCCGGACATTTCAGTTGTCATGGATCAGGACGAGGCCCGGATCCCCCTTGGGCTCGAACCTCTGAAGGGACGCGTAGTCCTGGAGCAGGTCGAGCCAGTAGCGGCGGACGTGCTCCAGGGTCAGATGTTTGGCGATGAAGTCGCGGCCGTTCTGGGCGATCTTCCGCGCCCGTGCGTCGTCGGTGCGCAGCGAGTCGACGGTGCGCACGGCTTCGCCGACGTCGAGGCTCAGCGGGACGTAGTGCTCGCCCGGGACGAGCTTGGCGTAGAAGAACTCCACCCACTTCGGGTCGACGTAGAAGACCAGCCCGCCGCAGGCCAGGACGTTCTTCAGGCGGAAGCTCGCGGCCACGCCGTCGAAATTCAAGAGATAGCGGTACGCGCAGTGATCGCGGGGCGAGACGGGCTCGGCCGGCGCGAGCTTGAGCACCTTGGTGACGTAGTCTGTCTGCTCCCGCGATTGATTCAGGGTGTAGCGCACGTCCCAGAGGTCCGGACGCTTTTGCGAGGAGAGGATGTAGGGGTCGCGGGTCTCGTTGGTACGCGAGCCGCGGAAGAAGACGGCCGGCTTCTTCTCCTCCCAGGAGACGGCGGCTCCGGCGTCCAGCAGCTCGCGGCGGGAGAGGTCCCAGCGCCAGCTCGGAATCACCTGGAGCGCCGGCCCGCCTTCCCAGAAGGCCCAGGCGGGATAAAGGATGTCCGCGTGCTCGGACGGGATCTTGGAAAACGAGAAGACCGGCAGCGGGCTGTCGCGGCGGGTGACCGGGTGGTCCTGGACGTTGACCAGGAATTCGAGGTCCGGCAGCTCCGGCGCGATCTCCAGCAGGAAGTGCTCGATGCCCGCGCAGCGCGCCGGGAAATAACACTTTTCATCGCGGTAGAGTCGGCCCCCGAGAATCTGATACTTGACCAGCGGGCGGGGCAGCGCGCGCGCCTTGTCGAGATCCTCGCGGCGGATGCCCGCCGTGCGCCAGGGCGCGAGCTGCGCCGCGGCCACGTCGCGATAGAAGTCGGGATCCTCCCCCGCGTCCTCCTCCATCGCCGCCGTGAGCAGCTTGCTTAACCTTCCGCACGCGCTCTTGCCGGCCACGGCCGCGAGGTTGCTTTGCAGGGACTGGAGCAGGGCGTCCGGATCGGGATCGAGGCCGTGGGCATCGAAGGCGTCCCAGACCGCCTTGAAGGTGGGCTGCTTGTCGCCGTGGAACGACTGGCGGTTGCCGTGGACGACCGCGACGCCGTCCTCCTCCGCGGCCTTGCAGTTGCTGCCGTACTCGCAATGATCGGGCCGGAAGTTCCAGGCGCAGGAGAAGCCGTACAGCATCTCGGGCGACTCGGCGAAGAAAATGTTGATCAGGTCCTGGTCGCCCCAGGGGATGTGGGTGTACTTCTCCCGATAGGCCAACATCCGTTCGCGCCAGCGGGCCTCGCGCATCTTCCGGAGGTCCATCAGCATGACACCGGAGTTGACGCCGAGCGGCTGGACGTAGGGGTGCTGGGCGAAGCGCTTGTACCAGTTGAGCGCCGGCACCTCGCCCTCGGGCGCCAGGGCGGCGAGCTGCGCCGGCTGGAAGCGATCGAAAAGGTTCCAGAGCTCGTCGAGCGGGCGCAGGAAGAGGATGTCGGTGTCCACGTAGAGCACGCGGTTGGTGCCTTCGATCAGGTAGGGGAAGAACAGGCGCTGGCTGGCGCAGGGCTTGAAAAGGGCCCGCCATTTTTCGGGATCTTCGACGCCTGGATAACGGATCGGATAGAGGACCGGCGTGAATTTCGCGCGCACCGCGGCGGGCCAGGCCTGGAGGCGCTCCTGGAACCGGGGGCGCAGCTCGTCGTCGGCGAAAATGTGGACGGTGAAATGGCCGCGGGCCGACCGCGCGGCCGACTGGAGCATCACTAGGGCCTCGTCCAGGCGGTCGCCGCAGGCCACGACGGCGAGATGGATTTCCGCCGGATGCCCAGGCGCGGGCGGTGCCTGGGCCGCCGCCGCGGGCAGGACCCAGAACGCGAGCGGCAGGAGCAGAATGGCGAAACGTTTCATAGTCATCGAAGCCTCCATGGCTTTCCTTTCCAGGCCCGCACCGCCGGAGGGAAATCCTCCGGCGGGCGGTTCGAGAGGCGGTTTCAGCTAGGGCCCGGGCGGGATTCCCGTTTCGCAGTTGTCGCCGGTAAACCCGGGAAAGCAGATGCATTGGTAGCTGTTGATCCGGTCGATGCAATTCCCGTTCACGCACGGGCTGGACTCGCACTCGTCGATTTCGATGTCGCAGTTGACGCCGGTAAACCCGGGCTGGCACTGGCAGACGTAGCCGTTGGTCTGGTCAATGCATTCCCCGTGCGCGCAGGGGTCGGAGAGGCACTCGTCGACGTCGTTCCCCTCGCAGTTGCCGTTCGCCGGGTTGCAGGTCTGGCCGGCGGGGCACGCGACGGGCGGGAAGACGCACTGGCCGGTGAGCGGATCGCAGGAGTCGACCGTGCACAGGTTGCCGTCCGTACAGGTCTTCGGCGTGCTCATGCAGCCGGAATGCGGGTCGCAGGATTTGATCGTGCACAGGTTGCCGTCGTTGCAGTCGACCGGCGGGTGGGTGGCCGCGCAGTGCCCGTTGGCGTCGCAGGCGTCGACGGTGCAGGCGTTGCCGTCGTCGCAGAGCTGGCTGCAATGCGCGGAGCAGGCGCCCAGCAGGTCGCCGTGGCCGAGGTGGGCCTGGAGCGCGTTGTCGCTGATGGTGATGGTCTGGAAGTTGCTCGGGTTGCCGGGCGGCACGTGACAGATCGTGACTTTGGCCGCCCACGCCGGAGCGCCGAGGCTCAAAAGCGCGAGAAGCAGGGTACAGCTCGAGATTCGTTTCATACGGTTTCCTCCTGACGGATTGGTTTTCACGGAACAGCCGCGTTGGCTGCGCTTCACGACGGGACTCCCTTCAAGGGAGGCAGGGCGAGGCCGGCGGCTTCGCCGCGCGGCTCCTCGCCGGGCAGGGTCTCGCGGGCCAGGGCGGCGAAGCCCGAGGCGCCCCAGACGGCGAGGCCCAAGGGGATGAGCAGGGCGAGCGGCCCCTGCCCGGGCAGCAGGTGCTCGGCCAGCCGGTAGAGGCTGACGCCGGCCGCGGGCCCGATGAAGCCGCGCAGGCCGCTCAGGGTGCAGTTCAGGGCCATGTAGTGGGCGGCCTTTTCGGGCGGCGCGAAATCGTGATGGCCCACGTGCCAGGTGAGCGAGCCGCCGGCGTAGGCGACGCCGAGCAGCGCCGCCCCCAGCCACAGGAGGGTCTCGGCGCGCAGGGCCAGGCCGGCCACCGAGAAGGCGAGGGCTCCCGCGTAGGACCAACTGTGGAAGGCGCGGAAGCGGACCACGTGGACGCGGGCGAGCCGGCGGGCGAAAAAGGGCATGGCCAGCGGCACGACGGCCATGGGCACGGCGGTGATCAGCAGGACCTGCTCGATGTGCGTCAACGCGAAGCGGTCCGCCAGGCAGATGAGCAGCGGCGCCGGGACCATCTGGACCCCGGCGTCGAGCACGAACAGCCAGAAGAGGTAGCGGCGGTAGGCCGGATCCTCGCGCAGGATCGCGCTGGCCATGCGCAGCCCACCCCGGAGGCTCACGGGCTCGCCGGCTTCCCCCGGCCGGGCGGCTTCCGGGCCGGTGGCGCGGCCCAGCTCGCGGTAGAGGGAGGCGCCGGCCAGGCCGAGCCCGGCGATCAGCAGGTAGAGACCGGGGAGGGCGGCCGGCCGCCGGTCGACCAGAACGCCCACCAGGGCGCCGGTGCCGGCGACCGCCAGGTAGTGGACCGCCACCACGCGGCCCGCCAGCACGGCGCGCCGCTCGCGGTCGTAGCATTGCCGCCACACCGAGGTGCGCAGGGTGAGGACGCCCGACCACAGCAGGCGCCCCGAGACCGCGCCCGTGACCACCATGGCCAGCCCGGCGGCGTTGCGCGGCGCCGCGGCCAGCAGCAGCAGGCACACCGCGCACAGCATCTGGAGCCCCACCAGCAGCCGCGCCGGCCGCCGCCAGCCCGCCGCCGCCCAGGCCAGGCTGGCGATGCTGCCGAACAACGGCGCGCCCACCAGCACCGCCACCGAGTAGTCGAGGGTGAGGGCGCCGACCGCGTGCCGGTAGAAAGTCTTGACCATGACGCTGACGACGCCGCCTTCCATGGCGCCGAGCGACACGGCGAACAGGAGCCAGGCCGCCACCTCGAGACGTTCGCGGCGGTCAGTCATTGGCGGCCTCCACCGCGACGAAACCCTCGGCCCGCTGCGGCTTGAAGCGCTGCAGCGCCGCGTACTCCCGCAGCAGGTCGACCCAGTAGCGGTCGACCTCGTCGAGGGTCAGCACGTTCGCGACGAAGTCCCTGCCGTTGCCGGCGATGCGCCGGGCGAGGTCGTCGTGGGCGACGAGGTAGTCCAGCACCCGCTGGCCCTGGGCCGGGTCGAGCGGCAGCGGCACGAAGTGTTTCCAGGGGACGAGCTTGTAGTAGTAGAACTCCATCCACTCCGGCTGCACGTAGAGGAGCAGCCCGCCGCAGGCCATCATCATGCGCAGGCGGTGGGTGGAGCTGATGCCGTCGACGTTGAGGAGATAGCGGTAGGCGCAGTGGTCGCGCGGCGGCACGGGCTCCGCCACCTCCTGCTTGAGCTCGGCGACCCGGGCCATGAACTTGGGCGACGGGTGCGGCGTGAAGCGCACGTCCCACTGCTCGCGATGGGTCAACGAATAGAGGGTGTAGGGCTCGCGCTTCGGCGAGGTGAGGCCGCCGCGGAAGAACACCACCGGCTTCTTCTGCTCCCACGGCACCGCGTCCCCCGCCGCCAGCAGCTCGCGGCTCATCTCGTCCCAGCGCCAGTGGGGGACCACGCCCAGCCAGGGATCGTCGTGCCAGAAAGCCCAGACCGGATAGAGGATGTCGCCGTGGGTCTGCGGCAGCTTGGAGAAGGAGAGGAGCGGCAGCGGATCGCCGGCGCTGGAATTCGGGAAGTCGTTCGGGTTGAGATAGAAGTCGACGTCCGGCACGAGGGGCGCGACCTTGACCAGGAAGTGCTCGAAGCCCGGGCACCGCCGCGCCGGCGAGCAGAGGGGAGCCCGGTAGAGCTTGCCGCCCAGGATCTGGTAATGGATGGTCGGGATTCCCACCTGTCCGGCGCGTTCGACGTCTTGCCGCTGGATCCCTCGCTGGCGCCAGGGAGCGAGCTGCGCGGCCGCCACGTCAAAGAACACGCCCGTGCCCGCCGGCCGCTCGCCGGGCGCGGGCCAGCGGGGGATCTGGGCGGCCAGGGCCGCGGCGATCGGCTCGCGCGCCGAGGCGCAGGCCTCCGCCGGGTCCGTCACGGCGAAGCGGGCACGCAGCGGCTCGAGCAGGTCGGTCTTCGGGTCCCCGTCGAAGGGATAGGCGTTGAAGGCTTCGGAAAGCGCCCGGAAGGTGGGCCGGTCGATGCGGCCGCCGTAGACCAGCCCCACGGTGTCCTCCGGCGCTCCAGATACCGGCGCGCAGCCGCCGGCCGGCGAGCAGAAGTCGAGCCGGAGGCCCCAGGCGCAGGAGAGGGGATGGAGCTTCTCGGGCGCGTCGTGGAAGAAGCGCTCGAGCAGCTCCTGGTCTCCCCGCGGCCAGCGCTCGGCGGTCTGCGCCAGGACGGTCATGCGCTCGCGCCAGCCGGTCCGCCGCATCCTGGCGAGGTCCATCAGCAGCACGCCGGTGGGAGCCTGCGGCCCCTTCGGCATGGCGGCGATCTGGTCCGCGGCGAGCTCCACGCGCCACAGCTCGTCGACCGGACGCAGGAAGAGGGAGTCCGGGTCCACCGCCAGCACGCGGTCGACGCCGGGGAGGAGGTCGGGGAAGAACAGCCGCTGGCTGCCGCAGCGAGGGAAGCGGCGGCTCCAGGCCTCCGGATCGGCCACGCCGGGCGAGCCGAGAGGCAGAAACTCGGGGCGGATCCTCTGCCGCACCCTCTCCGGCCAGGCCCACAGACTCCGCTCCAGCCGGCCGCGGCTGGCGTCGTCGGCGAAGACGTGCACGGCGAGGGGAGACCGCGCCGAGAGGACCGCGGACTTGAGCATGACCGCGGCCTGCTCCGCGCCGTGGAAGTCGCACGCCACGACCGCGAGGTGAATCGGTTGCGATGGCGCGCCGGCGGCAGTCGATCCCAGGGCCGGGATCGCGATCCCCAAAGCGAGGACAGGCGCGAAGAGAACGGTTTTCATGGCGCGTTTCCTTTCCTTTCTCCCGGCAGCTCGGACGGGGGCTTGCGGAACGGCGAGGCGGGGTTGGCCCGCACCCGTCGCACCGCCTCGGCGACTTGGGCCACGAAGGCGTCCTCGGAGACCTCGTAGTTCCAGAACTTGGGGTTCGCCCGGTTCTCGGCGGCGACCGTGACGAGGGGCGTCACGCGGCGGACGCCGGCCTCCGGCAGCGTGACGTAGCCGGCGCCCGCGAGGCGGGCGAGGTCGGAGTAGGTGTTGACGTCGCCGCAGTTGTAGATCTCGAAGAGGACCGCCCACTCGGGCAGCCACAGGGCATGCACCAGGCCGGCGCCGTGCATCCCCACCAGCACGTCGGTGTCGGCCATCAGGGCGAGCTGGCCGGCGATCGGCGGGCGGCCGTTCCAGTCGAAGTTGACGACCTCGACGTCGATGCCGGGCACCCGGCGGCGCAAGGCCGCGATCAGCTCGGCCTCGTTGGTCACGTGGCGGGTGCCCGAGGTCATCCCCGTGCCGGCGCTGCGCGACATCACCTTGACGCGCACGGGATCGTCCGGCCCGGGGCGGTGGGGCGGACGGGCGAGCACCCGCGCCCTGGTGCGTTCGGCGAAGGCCCGCACCAGGCTGTCCGCACCGGAGCGGCAGCCCTCGGCGCGGCCCGGCACGTCCATGTTGTAGAAGAAGGTGTCGGGGGTGCGCGGATTCACCGCGAACACGGCGTTGTCGAAGCACACGCTACGCCCCGCCCAGAAGCCGAGCGGGCGCACCGGCCGGGTGGTGAGGGCGTCATAGAGCTGGTACCAGCCCGAGGGCACGCGCTCTTGGTGCAGCTCCGGCTCCCAGTTGACGATCTGCAGGTCGGCGGCGTCCTGCCAGCCGGCGATCCACGCCGACAGGAAAAGGTTTATGTGATCGCAGAGGCCGTGGTAGATGTTGGCCCGGCTGTCCGGCTTGACGAGCAGCGTGGGCTCGTGGACCACCACGTCGCAGGAGCGCAGGTCCGCCGCGCCCGTGAGCGCGGGCAGCTCCGGCGTCCAGTCCGAGATGCCGCCGAAGAACCGGCTTTTGGGTGGAAAGGTTTCCTGGAGAGCGCAGGCCGTCGATACGGCGACGGCCTTGCCCTCGGCCGACACGTCGACGCGCACGTGGCGCGCCTGGCAGAAGCGCAGGTCGGGCGTGCAGCGCATCGACGGCGAAGAGGGTCCCGCAACGTCGCCGCAATATTCCACCAGGCGTTGGCGGTAGGCGGGGACGTCACCCCAGTCCGCGGCCTCCCAGAAACGCTGCTGCGCGGCCGCGCTGGACTGATCACATTTCACGTCCGCGGGGCCGTGAAGCTGCCAGGGAGCAGGCTCCTCGGCGGCTGCGCGGGCGGCACAGGGAAGAAGAAGCACGAGCAACAGAATGGCGAAGCCCATAGGGATGCGCTTCATGGATCCCTCCTTTTCCATGCCTGACGACGAGCACGCTGTCGTTTGACTGACGGGTGTGAGGATAGCGGCGCAGCCCCGCCGTGACCATCCTCTCTAACGATGATTTTTTGGAGGCTCCGCCTCCTCTCTAGAGAGGAGGCGAGTGAGGGTTTTCCCCTAGAGGGGGGTGGGGAATTCCCCTAAAGGGGGTTTGGAAAGTGATCGAAAGCCCATCCCCGCCCGGCCGCCCGGGGCTGAAGACCCGGGCTACCCACGGTAGTCCCTACGGGACCCAGGAGAAACCAAACCGCGGTCCCGGAGGGGACCACCGTCGGTAGCCCAGGATTTCAATCCCGGGCGGTAAGCAGAGTCGCTGACGCTATCTTTCGAGGCATCCTCCTTAGAGAGGATTCGGCGCGCGGCAGCAGCGGTTTTCCCGACGGTCTGCTGCCGCCCCTTCGGGGCTGGGACAAGAGGATAGCGCCCGGAGCCGCCGTGGGTATCCCTCCCCGGCTCGCCATTTTCTTATTCTGTAACACAGTTGTAATGTGGCCCGTAAGGTGGCGGCCTTAGAATAGGCGGGTGTTCTAAACTGCTCGAAGCATCGGGAGGACGCCTACCAACCGCTGCCCCTTCAACCCTTACGGGACCCCTGCTCCACACCCACGACCTCTTTTCAAAGGAGAATCTCATGGTCAGAAAACTTCTGCTCCTCAGTCTGCTTGCTGTCTGCGCTTCCATCTTTCCCCAGCAAGCTGCCGCCAGTGACGATGCTTCTGGGACCTTTCTGGTCACCATTACCGATGCTACGACCGGGGCGTTTGCATCGCGCTCGGTGATTACGCTGCACAGCGACCATTCCGTGGCTGTGATCGACTCCGGCCAGGAGGGCGGCCCGGTGCCGTTCAGCAGCCAGCAGGGCGTGTGGGCGCATGCTCCCGGCGGCGTGGTGAAGGCCAGGACCCTCGACTTCTCTTTCCCCTTCGCGACGGGCGGGATCGCCCGCGTGGACTACAAGTTCAACGCCGGCGTTCCCGGGGACCAGGTGCAGGGGAGCATCGTGCTCACCTTCTTCCCCCCGAATGGCAATCCCTTGGGCGGCGGCGGGACTCCGGGAGGAACGTTCAACTTTAGCGGCACGAGAATGACGGTGCCGTAAAACCAGCCGCTGGCTTCCAACTCCAGGGGTTCCGTAACCCCCGCCCGAAGACCCTACCCTCCCCTGCCCGGGCCGGGGTAATGAGAGTCTCGGGCGGGGGTCCCGAGAGATTCTCCGGCATCGTCTCGGCTGCTTGGTTTTATGGTCCCAGGGGTCAGTCCTTCGGCCAGGTCAGCTTCCACAGGTCGTTGAGCAGGACGCCGCCATCCTCGCTGGTGATGCCGCTGTGGAGGTAGAGCTCGTAGGCGCCGGGAGTTTCCCGTAGGAAGGAGACGCTTCCGACGCGGCCCGGGGGAACCAACGCGCCAGGCCCGAGGTCCACCTCGGTCCAGCGGTTGTCGGCGACCGAGTAGTACCAGAGGTCGGTGATGGAGCTGTCGAATCTCTCGCCGCCGAAAAGGACGAGCCAGCCGTGGGCGGTGTCGAAGAAGGCCGTGGCATTGTCGCGGGGCGCGGGAATCGGGCCTTGCGGATGGAGCTCGGTCCAGGTGAAGTTGTCGAGATTGAGCGACCAGAGGTCGTTGTCGAAGTTCGTGGGGCCGAAGAGGTCAGAACCGGGAGTGTTCGGCCCCTGGTCCGGCCCGAGCCGATAGCCGCCGAAAACCAGCAGCGAGTGGGTGGCGGGATCGTACGCGCCGGTCGTCCAGGCGCGTGGCGCTGGTTTTTGGCCGGACGTCTTGACGACGTGCCAGCCCGTCTCCGGGTCATACACGGCAATGTCGTTGTGCAGGCCCGTGGGAGTGGTGGGGAACCGGGGCACCGTGTTGCCCACGCCGCCGAAGGCATAGAACGTCGGCTGGTTTGGATGATGGGCATCCGGCACTCCCACGACCAGAGCGGCGGCGCGTTTTACGGCGAACCGCTGCCCCAACTCAGCCCGCGAGACTTTGACCCAGCGACCGGTCTTGATGTGGTAGGTCTGCATCTCGGGGTACATCACGCTCGTGCGGAACTCGCCCCTGCCGCCCACGATGCTGACGCAGTTGATGCAGGGACCGGGAATGAGCAGCGTGTTGGCCCGTCCCACGGGGGTTTGCGGCGAGCCGAGGTTCTTCCAGGTGAAGGTATTGAGGTCGAGAGAGTAGAAGTCGTTGACCAGCTCCTCGTCGTTGTCGCCGCCGAAGCGGTAGACCGTATCCTGCGCGCCGCTCGCGAAGGAGAAGGAGATGCCGGCCTCATACAGGGGAGGAGGAACGTCTCCGTGCTGCGGAACGGCTTGCCAGTGCGGGGCCGTGGCGGCCGTGGCGGCGGCGGACAACAGCGTCATCAGCGTGAGGACCGTCTTCAGGGTGCGGTTGAATCTTCTCCGGTTCATGGCAGGATCTCCTTATCTGCGAGCATACGCTATCTGGGCGACCCGCTGGCTCGCACGATTCAATGAAAGTATCCCGCCCGCCCCCGAACCGGAGGGGTGGGCCTGGATTGTTTTCTTTACTGGTACGTCACTACGAGCTGAGGCCGGTTGGCCGAGGTCGAGTTGTCGCGCCGTCAGGGGCAGTTGCCGATGTCGCTCCTGGCCGAGCCCACGACGAGGTTCGTCTGGGCCAGGCCACCGCCGTTCACGCTCAGGTGGATACCGTTGACCGTGAGGCCGGTGGTGGGACCAGGGACCTGCTCGTTGAGCACCAGCGAGACCGGGCCCACGGTCACGTGCGTATTGGGAGCCACGAGCGTCGGTGTGGCGATCACGACCGTCGAGCCGATCTTGAGGTAGGCGATCGTCGTCGCCCCCGTGGACCCGTCGCAGCTCGTGGTCGAGGTCGAATGCACCGACCCGATCTGGATGGTGGGAAGGGTGGCAAGCGAGAGCGAGACGTCCGCCACCGAGGCCACCGCCGTGGAGCCCGCCGGGAACGCCGTCGTGGTCACCGACGCGCAGAGAGCGTGAGCGCTCAGCGGACCCGAGAGCGTCGCCACACACGGCACCGACGTGCTCGAGTCCAGGGTCGTCACGATCTCCCCGGTGTCGGGCGTCGGCGGCCGGTTGATCAGCGGCAAGCCGAGCAGGGTCGCGTTCGCCGAGAGACCATAGGCGCGCCCGCGGAGCGTCTGTGGCGTGATCACCACCGGCTCGCTGCCGCACTCCGAGCTGACAGGGAGGTTGTTGAGGTCTCCGCTGTACGAGGCTAGCCAGTTGTAGGTCCCGGCGGCGCCCACCTTGACATCGCCCGAGTGGCTCACGCCTCCAGCGCCCACAGGCCCCGTGGTGCTCCAGAGGGCGTTCGAGCACGTATTGTCACCCGGGCCGTACAGGGTAAAGGTCACGTTGCCCGCCGGCGCGAAGCCTCCGGTGAGGGTCGCCGAGTCGGAGATCAGGCCGCCCGCGGGGACCGACGGCGACGCGAGGGTGGAGATCGCCGGGGTGGCCGCGGGCCGGATGGTCAGGAATCCGCCCACAGGGCCCAGGAAGTCGTCTCCGACTGCCATGCAGCCCCCCGCGCCGCACGCGATTTTCCACAGGACGCTCGTTCCGCCCGCGTACTGGGCCGAGCCGGGGACACCTCCGGAGAGCGGAACGAGCGCGCCGAAGTTGAAGCTGCTGTCGGTGCCCACCGCCACGCACGAGGTGGAGCAGGCGACGCTCGTGAGGATGCCCGTGCCTGGCACCGCCTGGTACGGGCCGGCCACGCCATTGTCGATGGCCACGACGACGCCGGAGCCTCCCCCGGCGATGTTGTCGCCGACAGCGACGCAGTGGGAGGCGTCGGTGCAGGCGAGGGAATAGAGGTCCACGTTGGGGGAAATGAGCTGGGCCGGCCCCGCCGTGCCGTCGGTGATGGCGACGACGAAGCCCCCGGCCGAGTGGAACGTGAGCCCGCCGGCGACCACGCACATGCTGGGGGTCGGGCAGGCAATGGCGTTGAGGAAGTCCGTCCCGGCGATGACCTGAGCTGGACCTGCGACGCCGTTGGTGATGGCCACGAGGACGCCCTGGATGTCGCTGGTCCTCCCGATCGCGAAGCACGAGGTCGCGCTGGGGCACGACAGGTGCCGGAGCACCGCGGCGCCGGGCACGGGCTGAGGCGGACCGGCGATGCCGCCGGTGATCGGCACGACGACGGCGGTGCTGTCGGTGATGTCGGTGCCGACCGCGACACACGACGTCGCGCTGTTGCAGGCGACGTCATAGAGGACTCTCGTCCCGGGCACGGTCTGCAGCGGGCCCGCCACGCCGTTGGTGACGGGCAGGAGGGCGCCCTCCAAGTTGCCATCCCCGAACGCGAAACACGAGGTGGGGCTGACGCAGGTCAGGCCGTTCAGACCGAAATCCGGGATGATCTGCGTGGGACCAGGGATGCCATCGGTGATGACGGTCAACGTGGTGTTGGAGAAGGTCGGATCGAAACCCATGACGAAGCACACGCTTGGACTGGGACAGACAACCTCGAACTGAGAGTACGACTCGGGGATTTCCGTAAACGGATCCGCACGAAGCACCAGAGGGACCAGCGACACGAAGTCGAGCTCGGTGCCCGCGGTATCGCTGGCGGTGGGGTCCGTCCCCTGGAAGCTGAGCGTGGCCGACGAGCCGGTGGCGGTCACCTCGTATTGGTGGACGGACCACTGGAGCCCCGCAGCGGGCGCCCGCGGACCGAGCTGGTCGACGACCGAGCCGTCGAAGCGGATGTCCATCCGGTTCTGCGCCGCGGTGGTGCCCGGCCTGGCCGCGAAGGCGAAGGACAG
>DASUEN010000054.1:0-20607 GCA_036275055.1 Thermoanaerobaculia bacterium | reverse complement strand
CGCAAGCGGCGGATCTCTTTCTCCAGCGAGAAACTGGCATTGTACGCCGTCTCGGAGGTTGCGATCCTGTGGGTGACGCTCCTCCTGGTCTGGCTCGTCATCCGCCGCGTGCGCCCGCTCACCCTGATTGCGCCGGCCTTGTCGCTGGTGGCGGTTGGCTACATGTGGGTGGTCAGTTGGTATTCGCCGACCTTGTTCGACGCCGATTTTTTCTATCAGCGCTGGGCCGTGGAGTCGAGCGCGGTGATGGTTCTGCTGTTTTTCTTGCCGATGCTCGTGATTTCAGGCTTGAGTCTCCTCGGTTTCCTCGCGACGGTGATCGTGCGGTGGGTGCGCCGCGGCAAAGCCTTCTGTCCCTGCCGTCCCTGAAGTCCCTGTCTTGTCGTTCTCCCTCTTCTCCCGGTCGGGGGGAGGGCGACGGGAGAAGAGGGCCGGGTGATGAGGGGCTTGGGGGCCGCCGGGCGGCCCCGCCTCACAGCGCGGCGAGCCGGCGCTGCCAGATGCCGTTGCCGTGAGTGACGAGCCGCAGGAGGCGCTCGGGAGCGTAGAGCAGGAGCTCCACGCTCAGGACGCCCGAATAGAGCCCTTCGCTCCACGCCTGCCAGCTCGCGCCACCGTCCGCGGAACGGTAAACGCCCTGATCGGTCGCCACGTAGAGGTGGCGCGAGGCCGGGTCCGCCGGATCCACCACGAGCCCCGAGGCCCAGACGTCGGGAAGCCGGCCGCCGTCCAGGTCCTGCCATTTCTTTGGCGCCCCCTCGGCCAGGTCGAGCTTCCACACGTGGGAGAAGCCGAAGCCGCCGAGAGTGAGATAAAGGACCGATCCCTCCGCGGCGTGTGGATCGAAGACGAGCGCCATCGGATAACCTTTCTCCGGCAGATCGTAGGTGATCCGTTCCCAGGTGGCGCCGGAGTCGCGGGAGCGGAAAACGTTCATCCGGTCGTAGCGGGGCGCCGTGGCGATCACGAGATGACTCTCGTCTTTCGGCGCCACCGCCAGGGCGAAAATCGGATTGCCGTCGAGATCGCGGCCGAGGCTGGTGGGCGCCCAGGTGACCCCCGGCGCCGCGTTCGAGGTGCACGACTTCTCCGGAATTCCTGTCTCCGCGGACGAAAGCGGCGACCAGTCGTGCTCGGGAGCCTTGTCCGAGCGGTAGACCACGTCGCGGGCGGCATAGAGACGATTGCCGTTCGAGGGCGCGAGCACCAGGGGAGCGTTCCACGACACGTTGTCCAGGCAGTTGGCGCTGCGCCGGAAAGGGTTCACGTCGGGAATGTAGCAAGGGTCGAAGGCACTGGCCGGATCGATCGGTTGCGGCTTGCATTTGGGATCGGCCTGAGCGTCGCAAGCGTCCCGCAGCCAGCGACCGAGCTGGCGGTTGCTGTGGGTGGTGAAATAGCCGATCCCCTTGTCGTCGTCGAAAGCGGAAAAGCCTGCCTCCTGGCCCCAGCCGGAAACGATCTGCCAGCCCTTCGCCTCGCCGGAGTAGCGCAGGAAACCCACGCCGTAGTCCTGCGGCACGCCGGCGATGAAGTTGAGGTTTTTCTGCGAGATGGAGACCCCGCGGTAGAACTGGAGGGTGTTGAAACCCTGGTTGACCCGCTCGATGGTGCGTCCCCCGTCCGCTGAACGGTAGACGCCTTGATCGCAGGCGAAGTAAACGATTTCGGGCCGGCCCGGAGCGTAGACGATGGCGTGGAAGTCGACGAAGATGAGCGAATCGGTCGTCTGGGTGTAGACCGCCTGGCTCAGCAGCCGGTTCTCCTTCCACACCACGAACCCCTCCAGGGTCCTGCCGCCGTCGAAGGAGCGATAGGGGCCGACGTAGCCTACGAAGAGCTGGCCGGGCTCCAGCGGATTTACGGCCAGCGCGTTGGCGTACCACCCCTGGGAGTAGCCACCGTCGCGCGAGGTGCTGCGCGTTTCCCACGAATCGCCGCCGTCGGCGCTGCGCAGCAGGTACGACGCGGGCTCGATCAGCGGCGTGGGCGTGTAGAGGCACTTGAAACGCTTGTTCTCCGGATAGGTGACTCCGTCGGCGCCCCCCGACTCGTCGGCGCCGGCATCGACCTTGTCGTTCGAGAAGATGAGCTGGGTCAGGTTGCCGATGCTGACGTAGAGCGTCTCGGGGTCGGAAGCCGAGCGGGCGAGCTCGGCCTTGCCCTGATACGTTACGGGCAGCCCGCGCACGATGCGGGTCCAGTGGGCGCCGCCATCCTTCGTTTTATAAAGGCCGTGGCCCGGGCTCGCAAAATTGCCGCACGCCACCACCACTTCCTGGGGCCGCGCGGGGTTGACGCTCACCGAGGTGGCCGCGACGACGTTCAGTGACAGTTGCCAGCTCTCCGCCTTGCCGCCAGCGCCCTTCGACGTTTCGAGCTTGTAAACCCCTTCGGACGTCGCGGCCCAGACCGTGAAACGGCTCGCGTCGCCGGCACCGGGCACGATCTGAAGGCTTTGCACGCCGGTCTGCTGGCTTGGCAGCCAATCGAGGCTCTTCGACCACGTCCGGCCGCCGTCGGTCGAGCGCAGGATGCCGATGCCGTAGTTGCCGCGCGAGGTCTGGGCATCGAAGCCGCGGGCCGTGCGCCGGTAGCCGTAGACCTCGCCGGTGCCGACGTAGACGACGTCCGGATCTTGCGGATGGATCGCGATGGCGCCGACCCCGAGGACCGGAAAACCCGTATCGACGTAGCGCCAGCGCCAGTAGGGGCGGCTGGCATCGCGCCAGTTCGCCTCCTCGGGCTTGGCGTCGCCAGCGGCCCCCTTGAGACTCGAAAGCTCGCTCACCCAGAGCCCGCCGCTCGCCGAGCCGGCGAAAACCCGATTGGGATTGCGGGGATCGACGGCGAGTGAGATCACCCGCCCCCCGAGCCCCTCGTTCCCCGTGGCCCCGAAGGGACCCAAGGCGCGCCAGGCTTCCTCGGCGCGCAGAGCGCCCGCTCCGCCAACAAGAAAAAAGGCCACAGCCAGACCGCCGGTCGCCACCCGCCGCCGAGTGCTCGGTCCCATCGGAGTCTCCTTTCAATCCAGGGCCGGCAGGATAGCATGGGCCTCGCCCCGCTCACCGCCCCGGCTTCCCCGTCGCCAGGCACTCCCGCAGGTTCTCGTAGCCCCTCGCCGTCAGCTCCTCCAGCCGCGGCGGGGCACCGGTTTGGGCGTGCAGGAGGGCGGCGGCATGCTCCCGCAGGAGGAGGAGGTCGGGGCTCTGCGGCCAGTCCGCGGGCTCCAGGTGGAGACGGCGCAGGGCGTTGATGGGGGGCATGGCGGTTTTCGGCCGCTCGTCATGCGGGAGCTGCCACATGCCGAGGCGGAAGTAGATCCTCTCAGCACACTGCGCCAGGCGGCTCTTCACTTCCGCCGGCTCGCCGTGGAGGAAATTGGGCGGCGAGGATTGATCGGTGGCATGGCACGTCGAGCAATAGCGGAAAAAGGTACGGATCGCGGGCTCCGGGAAGCGGGCGCCCAGCCGCTCGGATTCCGCGGCTTCGCCTCTTCCCAGGGTGTCGAGCCTCGCCTGGGGCATGCCGGAGGAATCCGCGCAGCAGGGCTCGCCGGGCGGCGGAGCCCCGAGCTGCGCGAAGAGGGCTGGGACGAGGACGGCCCGCCGGAAGGGGCGATCCCCCAGGGCGTCGCTCTGGGCCAGGGCCGCGACCGCCCGGCTCGCGGCGGCGAAATCGGTGAGGAGGGTGAGCTCGGCACGCCCCTGCAGCACGGCGTCGCGGGAGTCGCGCCAGGTGAAATCGAACCTTTCGATCGCGTCGCCGCTCGGCCGCCGCGCCCTTCGTCCCGAATCTTTCTGCACCAGCAGGAGATGCCCCGCCTCTCCGCCCTGGACGGCGAGGCCGGAGAGCTCGGTCACGCCGCCGATCGTCACTTTTTCGATCTCCCCCTCCTTCACCCGGCCGGCGGCGAGGTACAGCCACCCCTGAAGGGAGAAATCCCCCCACTCGTCGCGGCAGTCGAGCTTCAAGCGATCGATCTCTCCCCCGGCGTTGCGTCTGGGAACGAGATGGCAATCCGCCGCCAGCCGGCGGCGGGTGGCGTTCGGAGCACTGCCGGCAGCGAAGAGACGGGCCTCCAGGTCCCGCACGTCCGTCTCGGCGAGGAAGGATGCAAGGCCGGAGACCAGCCGCTCCACTCCGCCTGCGGGCTTCCAGGTTTCCAGGGGCGGGCGTGGATTCAAAGGCTCGAAGGGCGCGGGAATAGAGGAGTGGAGGACGACGGCGCCGAGGAGCGACATCTGCTCCGGCGTGAGGCTCCCCGGCACGCTGGCCTGGCGGGGGCCTGCGGTGTTTCCCGCGAATGGATCCCGATTGGGAAGGTCCGGATCGGCGACGGCGAGACCGTGCGGAAAGCGCTCCACAAGCCGCGGAAGGAAGGGACCAAAAAGGTTTTCGTCGAAGCGCCCGCCCGTCAGGCGGTATTGCAGGGCCGCCGTGAGCAGGGCCGCCCGGCACCGAGGCGCCTCCTCGCGAGCGGCCTCGCACCCTTCGCGCCAGATCCGTTGATCGAGGGCGAATCGGTTGGCGCGGTCCGCCGCCGCCTGCACGGCATAGGGCGCGTCGGGTCCCAAGTCAACGGGAAAATCATAGAAATCACGGCCTTCGTCACGCAGCCGGTGGGCGACCTGGGGATTGGCGTTGGTTTCGTCCCAGAGCTGGCGGGCGAAGATGGGCGCGGCGTTCTGGTGGCAGGCGGTGCAGAGGGCGCGCGAGGCATAGAGCACGCGCGGCCGGCCGCCCACTTTGTAATCGCGCACCACCTGGAACTCGAAGCGTCCCGCCGCCTCGTTGTAGCTGATCACCTCGACGATCGCCGCCGTTTCCTGATAGCCAAGGTAGAGGCGATCCTTGAGCAGCGGCGCCCCCACCCGGCCGGGATCCCCAGTCACCGCCGTCACGGCCCGGGGAGCCTGGAAGAAGCGCGGCGCCGCGGCGTTCCGCTGGAGCGACCGGCCGAGGGGAATGAGAACCCTTTCGAAAGCCGGCGGAAGCGCCGCGCCCCCCAGCCGCTCCTCCACCGTGCGAACGAGGGCGGAGAAAGGGAACGGAACGTCGTAGACCCGCTCCTCGCCGCGCCTGGCGGTGACGAGGAAATCGAACAGCGAGCGGCCGGTCTGGGGCAGGTCCTCGCCGGGATCTTCCGGATCGACCGCCCAGGGGGGCTGCTTTTCTCGCTCTTCTCCTTGCGCCACGAACCCCGCCAGCACCACCAACGCAAAAAGGCCGGCGCTCCACCACCGGCCTTTCCTGTTGCTACGAGTCACCACCGCCTCAATGCGACTCGGCCATCTGCTGATCGTTCGGCGGCTTGCCGTTCCAGCAGTCTTCCGGCCCCGCGGGGGCCTTGGACGCGGCCTCGTTGTAAAGCGTGAAGTTGAGGGCGAAGATCTTCCCCAGGTAGGCGCGGCCGAGATAGAAGCCGGGGCGGATCATGCGGATCTCGTCCCGCACCTGGAGGCCGTTGCGGCCGGCGGCCGAGTCGACTTTGTCCAAATAGCCGTCGATGTCGTCACCGAAGGCGTAGTCGATGATCACCGATTCGCGCCGGCTGTCGAGCAGGCTCTGGCCGCAGAACAGCTTGGCCGGGAAGAGGAGCCCCACCGTCTTGCCGTTGTATTGGCCGGTGCGCATGGCGCTGACGTCGACGGCGAAGAGCTTGGCCACCTCTTCGCGGTGATCGATCATGTTGCGCAGCTCGCGCTTGTCGCGATAGAAAACCTTGCCTTTCCACAGCAGGCGGCCGACGATCCGGAGCTGGTCGAGCGCCAGGTCGTTGGCAAACCCCTTGGCGCCGCCCAACACGTCTGAGATGCGCCGCAGGCCGCCGCCGTCGGCGAAGAAGAGGTCGCCGGTGTACGGTCCGTCAGGAATGGGCCCCGAGGTCAGGCGGGCGTAGATCTGATCGACTTCCTCCTGCTTCAGGGCGCGCAGGTTGTCGGGCGTGATCGCCGCGCGGTCGGCGTCGGTCAGCGGATGGTCGAGCTCGATGCGGGCGAAGTCCGGCTTGCTCCGGTAGGGATCGCCGTACTTGGCGAAGGGGACCTTCGGCGGCGGCGGTGTGAACGTGCACCCCGCCGCGAGGACGAGGGCGGCGAGGGCGAAGAGCTTCACGGTCTGGTTTCGCATGGTTTTCGTCTCCTCGGTCTCGCCTTCAGAAGGTCGCGAGATAGGCGGTGAGCGCCTTCTTGTCGCTCTCCGGCAGGTTGCCCCCGAAAGGGTGGCCCGCGTTCTCGACGGCGGCGGTGCAGTTGCTGTAGAGCGCCATCAGCTTGTCGGCGTCGGGCCGCACGATCGAAAAGACGTCGCCGTCCTTGAGGTGGCGCGGGATCTCGTTGGCGAGACGCGTGAGCAGCGCCGCGTTCTCCGGCCCGATGCGCGACTTCAGGCCGTCGGGGTTGGTCTTCGCCGCGATCACGTCGAGGGCGAACTTCTTGACGTCGAAGCTCACCAGCAACCCCGCCGGCTGGCCGCTGGGAATGCGGATCTTGATCGTCTTCACCTTGTGATCGCCCAACGAGCGTAAACCCATCTCGATGAAGATGTCGTCGTCGATCAGGGTGACCTTGGGCACCCGCTTGTCCGGGTTCAGCAGGTCCTCCATCGACGCCTTGTACATCGCGTAGCGATTTTCGACGCTGGGATCGTAAGGCCAGCACTTGGGCGCTTTCTCGGGCGGCAGACGCTTGTAGCCGTCCGCCGTCTTCTCGACGTAGGAGGAGACGTAGAAGTCGGGCGCCGGAGCCGCCGGCCGGCCGCAGATCTCCGGTCCCAGGGCGTTGTTGTGCATGAAGGGCGCATAAGCCCAGACGTTGATCAGCGAGATGTTGCGGTAGTAGCCGCGGCCACCGCCCGTGGCGTCCGGCAGGTTGGGATCGCCCGGCCGCTCGTGATAGGTCTCCGAGCCGTACTGGCCGAAGACGTGCCCCTTCATGTGGTTCGAGTGCAGGGCGCGGCAGCGGTAGGTCCCCACCTCGGAGGCCGGGGTGGCCTTGTCGTTGCCCAGCCAGTCGATGCGGTTGCCGTGCTCGTCCTTGGCCAGGAAGTCGCGGTTGTCGAACGGCTCGGACTGGCTGGAATGGCAGCGGGCGCAGTTCTGGGCGAAGACCGCCCGGCCGCGGTCCACGGCCCCCTTGCCATATTCCTGGTCGAGCTGCTCGATCAGGTCGCGCGGATCGCTCAAACCGCGCGCCTGCCAGAGGTCGGTCGGCTTGCGCGAGCCGAAGAAGGCGACGACGTCGTCCAGCCGGTCCTCGATGGCGCGGAAGCCGGGGCAGTCGCGCCGGCACTGGCCGATCTCGAACTCGGTCTGCCCGAAGTTGCGCTGGTTCGGATCGAGCTGGCGCGCATCGGTCAAATGGTTCAGCCAGCAGCTCTCGGCGCAGGAGCCGATGTTGAAGTAGACGCGCTGGATGGCCTCCTTGACGCCGATCGAATCCTCGCCGCCTTTCAGGATGTGGTGCACGGTCTCGGTCTCGAGCTTGCGCTCCTTGCATTTGCCCGTCTTCCCCGGCTCGCACCAGCAGACGTCGGCATCGGACCCTGGCGCGCAGCTCACGACCGGCCGCCACTTCAAAACCTTTTCGTTGGGGAAGGTGGGGCGCTGCGCGATGTTGATGATGGCGTTCATGGTGCCGGGGTTGTGCACCGAGTCGTTGGGCATCGCCGAGGTGTCCACGGTGCCCGGCCGGTCGTGCGCGAAGAGCTGCCACTCGGGGCTGTCTTTGGGCATGCCGGAGGCGAAGATCTCCGAGACCCGGGTGTACTGGTTGCCCACCGCGCCCTTCAGGTTCTCCCAGCGGGGATTGGCCGGGTCCTTCGGCGGATGCAGCGGGTTGAAGGCGATGTGGCACATGCCGCAGGCCATGCCGATCAGGTAGGGAGGCTCGATCGACGGATCGGAAAGGTGGCTGACCTTGAAGTCCGGGTGATTGGGATCGCTCGAGAGCGGCCGGTTGAACCCTTCCCAGGTGCCGAGCCGGCCATTGACCTTCTTCCACTTTTCCGCGTCGAATCGCGGGTTGGGGAATTTGCGCACGCCGAGCGCGCCCGTCGAGGTGCCGAATTGCAGGTCGCAGGGGCTCTGCTTGTTCCCCCGGCCGTCCGGGTCCTTGAAGTCGCAGGCCGGGTCGCGGTAGCCCGGCTTGCCGACGTGCTTGAGCAGGTTTTCGTCGCCGCGGCAATATTCGAAGCCGTAGGTTTCGTCCATGCTCTTGGCGGGGCAGCCGGCGGAGCCGGGGACGCAGCAGTCCGGATCGTGCATCAGCCCCCAGGCCTTGAAGCGCTCGCCCTGCTGATCCGCGCGCAGCACGCGGTACCAGTCGATGATCACTCCCAGGCGCTGCTGGAAGGTGTAGGTGGTGAAGCGCGCCGAGCCGGCGGTCGCCTTGTACCAGATCTCCGCACCGGCGATCTCGTTCGGCGCCAGACCCGATTCGGCGGTGGCGAAGCCGTCGTCACGGTATTCGTCCCCCGGGCCGGCAGGCGCCGAGGCGACGGTGCCCGTGAGGGCGAGCAGCAGAAACAGAGCCAGCAACAACGAGGCTCGTTTCATGAAGGCCTCCTTTCTCGAAAAGTCCAAAGTCCCTTCTTCAACCCGATAGATCCCCCGCGCCAGCTTGCGGGGGAGTCCTCCGTCCATTTCCTCTACAGCGTCTTCAGGTACTCGAGCAGGGCGTCCTTGTCCTCCGGCGACAGGTGGGTGCCGTACTCGTGGCCGCCGTTGCCGTTCCCCCGCTCGGAAACGTAATACTTCCAAACGTGGGGGCGCGGCCATTCGTTCGAGCGGCCGGGCGCGCCGGGGCGGTCCCAGGGCGAGGGCGTCGCGGGCGGCCCCGGCTCGGTGCAGCGGGGATCGATCCGCGCGTCGGAGATGAAGCCGACGTTCTCCGGATCGAGCACGTCATACCCGCGGCAGAACACCTTGGGGCGCTCGGCGGCGGGCGAAAGGAGCGCCCGCAGCGTCGGCACCGAGCCGTTGTGGAGGTAGGGACCGCGCAGCCAGATGCCGTCGAGCTGCACGGCGATGTACCCCTGGGTCTTGACCATCGGCGTGCGCGTGATCCCCAGCGAGGCGACCTTCTTGTTGGCGCCGTCCGCCGCCGCTTGCGTCCAGGTGTCGAGGCGCTCGCGGTCGGTGCCGATCTCCTCGATGGGGATCACCGTGCCCAGGCGGTTGTCGCGCTGGGCGGCGTGGCACGCCGCGCATTCCGTTTCGAACACCGCCTGGCCGCGGGCGGCCTTCGGCTCGTCGTGAGAGAGCGGATAAGCCGGGGGCTTCAACACTCGCAGCCAGTCCAGAATCTCCTGCACGCGGGTGCGGAAGAGCGGCGTGTTCGTCGCTCCCAGGCCGAGGGCCGAGTCGATGATCACCGAGCGGAAGGAGGTCGTGGCGCCGTCCAGGTTCATCAGCATGGTATGCGAGGGGATGGGCCTGGGCGTCTTGTCGTCGTAGGTGCGCCCCGCCTGCTCGCGGGCCGCGAGATGCCAGATCGACGGAAAATCCGTGTGATCGATGCTGCCGTCGTCCTTCATCTCGAGGAAGTTGATCTTCGTCAGGTTCATCGGCGCATCGCGGCCGGGGCCCCAGCGCGGCCGGCTGGCCGTCCAGGCGAACTGCTGCCCCTGCTCGCGCAGGCGCTGGCGGGTGAGCGGGATCAGCACGAAACGATAGAGGAGGCGCTCGTACCATTTCAACGGATAGGCGCCGTCCACTTCCTTGAGGATGGTGTTGGCGTTGAAGCGGGGATCGTTGGCCGCCTTGGAGAAGAAGTCCAAGAGCCCCTGGATGTCGGCGGTGTTGCTGCCGCCCGCGGCCACCACCACGGGTTTCGAGTCCACCGTGGTGCGGTACTGGGTGGAGTGGCAGAGGGCGCAATTGAAGCCGACACGGGGAATGATCACCGTTTTCTTCGAGAAGCCCGTGGGAAACTCTTTCCCTTCCTCCCACGGCAGCCCCAGCGACGCGTAGCCGCCCGGACCCGGCAGGTATTCGGGGAAGATCCGCGGCAGGGTGACGATGATCCAGTACGGGATCCCCGAGGCGCTCTCGGCGCCGATCGAGCCGTAGAGGAAGTTCTGCCGCGGATCGCCGGTGATCTCCTTGGGCTGCGGCTCGCCGTCGATCCAGAGCCACACCGTTCCCGGCGGGAAGGCGAGGCTGCCGGCGGCGGCGGGCCGCACGTGGCCGAGGGTGGCCGCCAGCAGGAGGGCGAGGAGCACGAAGACTCTGCGTTGCGCTCTCATGATCTTTTCCTGTCTCTTGAAGCCAGCTTTAGAACGTCTTGAGGTATTCGATCAACGCGTCCTTCTCTTCCGGCGACAGCTCCGTGCCGTAGGCGCGCCCTTCGTGTCCTTGATTGCCGTTGGCGGTCTGCGTGGTGTCGTAGTGCCACCCCTGGGCCTTGGCCTCGGGGCTGTCGGTGACGAATCCCACGTTCTTGTAGTCGTAGACGTCGTAGCCGATCCAGAAATCCTTCGGCCGGTTGGCGCTCGGCTCCAGCAGCATCCGCAGGCTGGGCACCGAGCCGTTGTGGAGATAGGGCGCCCGCAGCCAGATGCCGTCGAGAGGGCTGGCGGCGTAGCCGTCGGTTTTGCGGAAGTGGCTGAAGCGGGCGGGATAGTCCTTCGACGCGGGATCGCCGGGGCAGGCCCGGGAATTCGCCAGGGGATAGCCCGAATAAAGGCTGTTCTGAGCCTTGGCGAGCTCGGGCGTATAGGAGTCGAAGTGCCAGCGGTCCGTCCCGATCTTGTTCAAGGGGATGACGGTGCCCACCGTCTTCCAGGCCTCGCCCGGTCCCCGGAAAGGGGGCGTGGGAGCGCCGTGACAGTTGGCGCAAACCCGGTTGTAGATGGGCTCGCCGCGGGCCGCCAGGGCGCGGTCGATCTTCGCCGCGGGGAACGGCGGCGGCGCCAGCGTCTCCAGGTAATGAGCGATCCGCCGCAGGCTGCACTTGTCGAGCGTGGCTGGAATGGTGCCGGCGAAGGAGGCCGAGAGGTTCCGCTCGTGGACGGAGTCGTTGTTGCCGTCCCAGTGGAGCTGCATTCCCACCCGCCCCAACTGGTGCCACACGGAGGGGAAGTCCGTGTTCCCCTTCTTCTCCGCCTGGGGGGCCTTGTCCATGGGGAAGTTCAGCAGACCCTTGGGGGTGTTCCAGGTGTCCACCCGCCCCGGCCCCCAGCTCGTGAAGTCGATGTAGCTCAGCCGCGAGCGGAGCTCCAGCAGGCGGTTCCTCATGGTGGGGATGACGAACGCCTTGAAGATCCATTCGTCGACGTAGCTCAGCTCGGGCGGCAGGTACGAGCCCTGGAGCTTCCCCTGGGAGACGAGCTTGCGGCGCTCCTTCTCCATCTCGCGGATCTTGAACAGCAGGCGGTCCGGAGTGAACTTCTCGTCGGCGGCGCAGTCGAAGAGGAACTTCCCCCAGGCGCCCTGGTTGTAACGGTTGGCGGGCATGCCGAGGACGATCTGCGGCTCGCTCTCCGGCGTCTCCCGCACGGTGCCGGTGTGGCAGGCGCCGCAGTTGATCCACACCCGGTCGATCCCCAGGTTCTGCCGCTGCGAGGTGCCGATCGGCAACTGGAAGCGGGGGTCGCGCCCCTTCTCGTAGATGTAGCCGAAGGCTTTGAGCCCCTGGCCGGGGATCTTGTCCGGGAGGTACTCAGGGAACAGCTCCGGCATCGCCACCCAGATCCAGTACGGCAGGCCGAAGCCGATCTGGGCGTTGTAGCCGCGCTCGCCGCCGAGGGAGCCGTACTTGAAGTGGTCGTCGTCGTTGCGGTATTGGACGACGTTGTCGAACAGGTATCCCCCCGGCACCGAGTAGATCTCGGGCAGGTCGGTGGCCGAGCCTGCCCAGGACGGCGCCGTAGAGAGAGACGTCGCGGCGAGCACGACCGCGATGAAGACGGCCCGGCTCCGCTTCCTGAAGCCGCAGAGATCTGATTGCAATCGTGGCATGAACGACTCCCTTGACTCCCTCCACGGGAGGCAAATCTCAAGAGTGCTGCGACCTGGCTGCCGCAGATTTTAGGTCTTTCGCACCCGCATGCCAAGCCAGCGGCTCTGGGAGAGTAGGCGCGGGGGCGTTTGAGGCGTTACAGAGCGGCTCCAGATTCGTGGCACCCATCCTGCAGCCCCGGCCGGCGTGCGAGAACGAGCCTGTCTCTCCATCCTACCCTTGCTCCTCCTCGTCCCCGGCCTGGCCGGGTGCGGCAAAGACCGGTC
Source organism: Thermoanaerobaculia bacterium (assembly GCA_036275055.1). GTDB lineage: Bacteria > Acidobacteriota > Thermoanaerobaculia > Multivoradales > UBA5704 > DATARR01. Next base: position 8,378 of record DASUEN010000054.1, on the reverse strand, counting down.
CTCTCCTCCTCCCTCTGCCGTCCAGGAGACGCCCGCCGCGGCGCGGCCTCGTGGAAGCGGCGACGTCCACGCCGAGATGAGGGGCGTCAATTTCCGGATCGATCCCCAGGTGGTGCTCGAAGTCCGCCACCTGCACGGCGCTCTGGAGCCGCTGCAGAAGGGGAAGCCGCCATGGTTCGACGACCCCGGCTCGTTCGCGCTGCGGATCGACGGAGCGGAGATCGCCATGACCGCGGCCAGCCTGGGCGCGATCATGAACCACTACCTCTTCGCCGATCCCAACGCGCCGGTCAAGGACGTCTCCATCGAGATCCGCGACGGCCATCTCGTCCAGACCTCCACCCTCAACAAGAAGATCCCGGTCCGCGCCACCCTGGAGGGGGACCTCTCCGTCACGCCGGAGGGCGACCTGCGCTTCCATCCCACCAAGATCTCAGCCGGCAAGCTGCCGGTGAAGGGGCTCCTGGACCTCTTCGGCGTCGAGCTGTCCGACGTCATCAAGTCCCAGGAGTCCAAGGGGCTGAAGGTGGAGGGGGACGACCTCATCCTCGATCCTGGAAAGCTCCTCCCGCCGCCCCGGATCCGCGGCCGGGTGACGGCGGTGCGGATCGAGGGGGACCGCGTCGTCCAGGTCTTCGGCGGCGGCAAGGAGACGAAGCTCACGCCCTCCTTCCCCGACGCCAGGAACTACATGTACTTCAGCGGCGGCACCTTGAGCTTCGGCAAGCTGACGATGAACGGCACCGACCTCCAGATCATCGACGCCGATCCCAAAGACCCCTTCGACTTCTTCCTCTCCCAGTACGCCAAGCAACTGGTTGCCGGCTACTCCCGGACGCTGGCGAACAAGGGGCTGGTGGTCTACATGCCGGATTCGGATGAGACGGAGAAGGGAGCGAAGCCGTAGGGGCTTCGGTGCCAGCGGGCCTTCCCCCTCCCAAGACCCTCATCACCCCGGCCCTCTTCTCCCGCCCCCTCCCTTCCCCCCTCACCGGGAGAAGAGGGAGCCCCCACCCAACAGCAAAAACGGTTCGGCGGCCGGACCTGCAAGAAGTTGAGCTAAAATGAATCCAAACGGTGGGCGGCTTGGCAGGAAAAGGGAGCCGATCATGAAACAGCTAGGGATTTTTGCTCGACTCATCGTCTTCGTAACGATCGCGCTGCCGGCCTGGGGTCAAGGCCCCGCCAGCTCCTCCCCGCGCGACTTCGTCACGCTCGGTCACCAGGTGGTGTTCTTCGCTCATGATCCCAACGAAACGGGCGCGCTGTGGACGACGGACGGCACGCCCGCGGGCACCCGCGAGCTCACCGCCGAGGCTCCTCCGGTCAAGATCGCCGGCCTCGCCGGCGGCGCGGAGCTCTGGTTCGTCCAGGAGCAGCTCGGGGCCTCGCTCTGGCGGACGAAGGGGACTCCGGACACCACCTTCCCGCTGGTGACGGAGGGGATCTTCATCCCCGATCCCGATGCGTATCCCATCCCCTCGGCCATCGACAACGGCAAGCTCTACTTCTTCAAGGCCGCGACGGCCTTCGAGCTCTGGGTGAGCGACGGCACCCGGCCGGGAACCCGCCGCATCGCTTCCCTGCCGAACGACGGGAACTCCACCCCCCTCCTGGCCGCCAGCGCCGGGGGCCGGCTCTTCTTCCTCACCGCCCACCGCCGCCCGGGACCTGACCTCTCGTTCGACCACTTCGCCTTGTGGCGCAGCGACGGCACGGCCAAGACCACCAAGCGCCTCTCAGCGCTTCCGGACTACGTGTTCTCAACCTTGTCCACCTCTCGCCGGCTGTTCTTCGTGAGCGGCGCCCGCCTCTGGGTGAGCGACGGCAGCGTGGCCGGCACGTCCACCCTCTTCGCCCCGGCGGATCCCGCCGCACCGGTCATCCACCTCCTCCTGGGCGCGGCAGGCCCCAACTTCTACTTCCTGGCCGAGGCTGGCACCCAGGGCGACACCCTCTGGGTTACCGACGGCACACGGAGGGGAACGCGGATCGTCTCCACGGCTCTCACGCTCACGCCCGCCTCCCCCTTCTCGGCGACCCTGGGGAACCGCATCTTCTTCCTCGCCTCCGACGCCGCCCATGGCACCGAGCTTTGGACCAGCGCGGGCACCCCCCGTACGACCTCCCTGGTGGCGGATCTTTGCCCGGGCCCCTGCAGCGCCTTCGCCGCTCCCAACAGCCCCAGCCTCACGCCGGCGGGAGGGAAGCTCTTCTTCCTGGCTCAGGATCCCAACCTGGGGACGACGCTCTTCGTCTCCAATGGCACGAGAGCCGGAACCCAGCCCGTGGCCTCTTTCTGCTCCGGCGACTGCGCCTTCTCGGCCGCTTTGACTCCTGTGGGAAACGAAGTCTACTTCTACGCCAGAGACCCTGCACAGGGCATGGAGCTCTGGGCCAGCAACGGTACCCCCGCGGGCACCCGCCGCTTGAGCGACTTCAACGTCGCCGAGCCCTTCCCCTTCCTCCCTGGAGGCGCCCAGCCCGCTCCCGACCTCGCCGTCCTCGGCCCGAAGGCCGTGTCCACGGGCTTCGACACCCTGACCGGATTCGAGCCCTGGGTCTTCGACCGCGCTGGAGGCGGGGGACAGTTGCTGGTGGACGTGCTGCCGTAAAAGGCGGGCGCAGACTCACCCAAGACCCTGTGGATTCGCACAGCGCCCCCACTCCCACCAGCCCTGCCAGCCCTCCCAGCAGATGAACGAGGGGGACCACCCGGATCCCCATCGGCAAGGGGCCCGCGAAGAGGGTCTGCCCCGCGAGAGACTCGAAGGCTGCCTTGCCGAGGAAGAATGCGACGGCGGTGATCCCCAGGGTGCGAGAGAACGGATCGGGGGACTTCGCGATGCGAACCGCGGCCAGGACGAAGAGGGCGGAGGCCAGTCCGGAGCTTCCCCGGTACGATTCGAGGCCGGGCGAGAGCACCTGGACGGCGAGGGCGGTGAGGCAGCCGCCCAGCGCCAGGGTCACAACCATGAGCCGCCGGTCCCCGCGGATCTCCAGTAAGATCCCGAGACCGAGCAGCATGCCGACGTCGAAAAAAGCCATCCGCGTCGTCCAGTGAATCATCTGCCCAGTCAGCAGCCGCCAGACCTCACCTGCCGCCACTCGGGTTCGGTCGTACTCCAGGGCCTCCGCAGGAAGGCGCCAAGCCGCCGCGGAGAGCGCAACGAGCGCCACGGTCACCCAGGGAAAGCGCCACGGAAAACGTTTCATTCAGGCTCCCGTGGCGCGGCGCCGGAGCAGTAGGGAAACCCCGATCAACGCGGCCAGGAGGAGCTCGGGAATCCCCAGCGCCCCACCACCGCCGCCGGCGCCTTTGGCGACGATGCGCTCTCCCTTGGCGTCGTACATCGCGATGGCCGGAGTGCCTGGTCCCTGGACCGTGCCGTTCCTCGCCTGCTCGTCGAAGCGAGCCAGCGCGGAATGAAGGTTTTCGATCAGGCCCTTGGTCGCCTGGTCGAACCCCTCCGACGCGTAGATCCGCTTCTTCCGCTCCACGTTGAGCGGGCTCGACCGACCGTTGACCGTGCTCTCGCCGGCCGCGCGGAAGAGCAACGCGTGCGAGTGGATGTCGTAGACCACCGCATCCATGACCGTGCGAGTGTCGTTTTTCTCTCCTTCGATCAGGAAGGGGCCAACCACGGTGAGATAGGTCCACGAGGCGCGCGTCGACTCGGTGAATTGGGCCTGGTCGTACGACATCAGCACCATGAGGTCGAGCCCCAGCGAGCTGCGAATCTGATCGAGATTGGCGAATCCCCCGCCTGGCTGGAGGTAGGTCGTCGGCACGACCTCCAAGTGGCTGATGGCCTTGTTCTCCTTGAACGCGGCGGCGACGCGGGCCAGAAGCTTCCGCTTCTGTTCCTCCGTAATCGGATCGTTCTGGTAGCTGCGATTCGGAGCGAACGCGAGACCCACGCGAAGCGGCAGTTTGAGGACCACCTCGCTCGCCGGAGCGGCAGCGGTGGCGCCGTGGGGATAGAGAAAGTCCAGTGCACTGTTGACGCGGTGGGTCGGCGGCAACGAACCGACACAGCCCGCTGCCAGTGCCAGCAGCGGCAACAAGACGAAGAGAAGGGCGATGCGAGGTCTCATACAGCCTCCTTCAAGAGAGGTGACTCCGATCCGCTCCCTGAATAGAGCGAGGCCCATGCCATGGCGGAGCGAACGGCCAACTACTTACAGGGCTTGAGGTTAGAGCGCAGAGGCTCACCTCGGCGAACCCCACCGCGTACATGCGCTGTACACCGGAAGCACAGGGAATGTCAGGTGCCAACTTCTACCTGACGCTGGGAGCTCGCATCAGCAAGCGCTTCGCCCGAGCCTTGGTGGTCAGCACCAAGATCCTTGACGCCTGTATCGGCCTCAACGCCGCGGCCCCAAGATGGGCACTTGGAAACGGCCTGGCATCTCCTGTAACGCAGCGATCTGTCGGGACGCCTATCAGCGTGCAGTCCGATAGGAGAGCAACTCTTTCAAAACAGGAGATCCATCATGTTTGACGATACGACCATCGATTCCGCCGCAGATCCAAGCAGCGGCAGCACTCTCTCAGGCGGTCCGGTCCAGGTGACCTTTCCCGCCGGTCCTACGAACTCGAAACAGAGCGGCCCGCTTCACGTCAACAACACCAACAACGATTCCGGCCAGGTGTTCCTCACCAACGACCTGGTGACGTTCGAGGTCGAGAACAACCGCGGCGACAACGTCCGTTGCGACTTCGAGATCGACGACGATCAGCAGCCGGGTGCGGTCTTGGCCGTCGGTTCCCTCGTCTGGGATACCGACGACACCAGCACGAAGTACATCCAGTTCGAGAGTTTCCCCCAGCGCGCCGATCAAACGACGATGGGCAGTTGCAACTACAAGATGATCCTCACCAACCTGGTCGACTCCAACCAGGGGACCGAGGTGTGGGAGAACATCTACTGAGCCGCGGCCTTCTCTCTCACAGACACCTCCTTCCTCCCTCCTCCACGACCGGCCGACTGGTAAACTTCTATCAGCCGGCCGGTACGTCTGTGACAGATTTACTGGCCCCGTTGGTCCGGAAAGGCGTCATCGCTGCCAGCACCACAATCGGCACCTCCCCAATGTAGCGCCCCAACCGGCCCGGGAGCCGGACAATGGCCGGAAGAAAGGGGGTCCTTTCTTGAGAGAGACGCCCCGTTTCCGGGGGGAACCCCCGGTGGGGGCGTCTCCGAGGCGGAGGCAGCGCCTCGATTTCGCAGACGGTCCGCGGGCGCACGGTCGCTCGGGATGGCCCTGGTGCCGCCGGGATGATCCCTTCTGGTTTGGACCGTTGTCTCCGATCCGGAGACGCCCCCACCGGGGTTCCCCCGGGGAAACGGGGCGGTCTCTACAGTGGGGGGTACCGGTGGTGGTAGAAAAGAGGTAACATCCCTATCGCATGGGCAGGCATTCTTCATGGCAGCCAATGGCAAGCTTGTTTTCGAGAATGGCGAAGCGGCCTGGCAAGGCATTGGGACCCTGGAACAAACCATCGAGCGCATCGAGTTGGTCTGGGGTAAGGAACTTCACGTTGATCCCTTGGCCCAGACACTGGCAGAAGTTGGCGTGCCATTCCACGAGACTCTGGTCGACAAGACCGGTCACAGTGTGTCTGCAGATGGTTACTTTACGGGCTTGGCTGAGCATGGCGATACGGGTTGGCAGTTCAGGAACGCCCATTGGTCGGTGCCTCCAGACGCCGACGTGAAGCCCCGCTCTGGCAACTGACGACTCACGGGAAGCCCAGTTTGAGCACCGCTCTTCTAAAGCCTCGCCGAAGCAGCCTCGATGCGCATCTGTTTGACAATCCGCACATCGGGTTGCCCCTGACGCTGTTCTACCGGATCGAAATTCCGCTGGAACCGTTCACGTTTCAGGGGGAGACACAGGAGACGAGCGTGCGCATGGACTTCATCCGGCTGCCGGTCCAGTCATGGCGCCAGCTCCCCGGGCGCGAGTTTCGGTTCCCCGTGAACCCGGAAGACGGTTACATCGACGGGTCGATCTGCCTCGGACGTGCACACAACCCGGCCGATACGACACGGATCGCTTTCGGTGAACTGCGAGGGAACGTCTTCACCGTTACCTTTGACATCACGTTTGACTTCACGTTCGAAGGCGGCGCGTCCGAGTTGGGCGTCTTCTCCGTCAGTTGGCCAGTGCAGGTCGACTGCGACCCCTCGGCGCTCGACGTGCTGGTGCGGGAGGCGGACCGGAAGGAGGCACGGCGTTGAGTCGCATCAACCCGCCAATGCATTGGACCGAGCCGGCGGGGCCGACGGGGACTTGCAGCCGCTCCGTCAATGGCCTATAGTCAGGAAAGTCGCCCCCTACGCATCCAGACTTCCCACCTACACTCTCCATGATCAAATCGTCCACATTCTCGGCAACCGATGGGAGCGACTACGAGCTTGTAATGGGCCGTTGGAGCGAGCGTCTGGCCATACCTTTCCTGGACTTTGCAGGCGCGCAAGACGGGGAATCTGTTCTTGACGTCGGATGTGGCACTGGTCAGTTGACACAGGCTGTCGCTCTTCGCTCGCCGCGATCCAGGGTCAGCGCAATCGATTTTTCGCCCGCGTACATCGACTATGCGCGAAGCCGTAATCGGGATCCGCGGCTCATGTTCGAGGTAGGGGACGCATGCGCGATGAGGTTCCCCGATCGTAGCTTCGACAGAGTGCTTTCCCTACTGGTTCTGCACTTTATTCCCCAGCCTGCAACAGCAATCTCCGAAATGCGTCGCGTTGCAAGGCCCGGTGCTACTGTCGCCGCATGCGTTTGGGATGTCCGGGGCGGATACGTCGCGAGCCGCATGTTTTACGACACAGCGGCCGCCCTGGACCCGCGGGCCAATACCTTTCGCGCGAAGAACTACACCAGGCCAATGACGAAGCAAGGCGAGCTCGCCCATGCATGGCATCAAGCCGGCTTCACGGACGTCCAGGAAACTTCTCTGGCTATTCGCATGGTGTTTACTTCTTTTGAAGACTACTGGGCGCCCTACGAAAAGCGCGAAGGCCCGGCCTCAGCCTACCTAGAAACTCTGGGCCCGGCAGAGCGGGCAAGACTCCTCGATGCACTCCGCTTGGCCTACTTGGATGGGGAGAACGATGGTCCGCGCTCTTACGCCGCTCTCGCCTGGGCAGTGGGAGGCACTTGCCCCAAGTGACTACCACCCGGAATCCGATCGACGCACACTTCCTGGAGTACGTTCATGAGCAAGCCGACAGCGAGCGAAGTCGCCCAGATAACGGGGCTCTCGCCACAGTTTCTCGTTGATGATTTGCCGATCGCTATCGAGTATTACCGGGACAAACTCGGCTTTGCGCCAGATTTTGTTTACGAATCGTTTTACGCGAGCGTCAGCCGGAACGGCTTCTCGATACATTTGAAATGCGCGCCCAAGGCAGTTGTTGACCGTACGCACCGCAAGCAGAATGAACACCTCGACGTCTACATCGGGGTACGCGGGATCGAGGCGTTGTTCGAGGAGTTGGAGGCCAAAGGAGCACGCGTCATTCGACGTCTCGAAGAGAGGCCGTGGGCATGTAAAGACTTCTACGTCGAGGATCCGGACGGCTATATTCTGTGCTTCAGCGAAGAAACGGCATAACTCCCAGCCGTTGGGCGGACTCGGATCGAGCATGCTCATAGAAATCGGACATGTAGAGGCGATCTTCCGGTATCCCGTGAAGTCCATGGACGGCACGGCCCTTCGAGCCCTTCGACCGGACCGCCATGTTTGCTGAGAGCCGGGGAAAGGGGCTGAACGAGCTCCTGGAGACGTTCGCGCAGTTGCGGGCCGAGAATCTGGACGAGCTTCGGGCCATGAAGCACGTGGGTCGTCCACGATCTGGACCACGTGGGGCAGATCGCCAGGGTCATGGCGAAGGTCTATGGCGCCGAGGTAGGCCCGTGGCGAGCGTACGTTTCGATTCTCAACGACCGGCGCCGGTGATGCGCAGCGTTAGGGAATCGCCGAAACCCGTCAGCTCTTTACCCTCCAATGAGAACCCGCAAGGCCCGCGGCGCGGCTCCCGAGAACTCGCCCGCAGCCCGGCATCGAAACTGTGAACCCAGCAGTCATCGCTGGGTACCCAGCAGTCATTGCTGGGCACCCAGCAGTCGTTGCTGGGTACCCAGCAGCCGTTGCTGGGCAGCCAGCGGTCGTCGCTGGGCGGCCAGCAGTCGTTGCTGGATACCCAGCAGTCGTCGCTGGACGGCCAGCGGTCGCTGATCGCCTGGCTTCAGGCCGGGAGAGAGGGGAGCCGGAAACGCGTAGGGTGCGCTGTGCGCACCATGGATGCCCTCCACGGTGCGCACAGCGCACCCTACGCACCAGGGGCGGTCTTGCTGCTCTC
>DASUEN010000053.1:0-14033 GCA_036275055.1 Thermoanaerobaculia bacterium | reverse complement strand
GCGCTCCACCTCGCCTGCCATCGGTCCGTGCGCCAACTCGGCCAGCGTCGTCAACCCTGACGCCGCGGCCTCCGGAACGTAAAGGCTTTGCACGGCTCTATCGAGACGCCAGCGCTCGTGCGCCGCCGTGCCCGTGGGCGGGCGGCAGCCGTCGAGCATGTGTAAGAGCGCCTCATGAACCTCTTGGGACGTAGGACCAACCCCCACCGGGGTATGCAGGGGCGGCGCCGCGAAGGCTTCGACCGACGCCGCCTCCGGCACATCGGGAAAAAAACGCTGGCGCAACCATTCGCCGAGCACCGGGTCGCGCCGGGGTGCCAGCGACAGGAGCCAGCGCAGGCGGTCGACGTCGAGTGGCGTGACACGGTGGAGGGGAACCAGATCGGGGTGATCCCAGGCAGGCACGGTTGGATCCCGGCGCCGGAGGTGGCGTGCCGCCGCCAACATCCCCGCTGAAGTCATCGGCCAGATGCCGATTTTCGCCTGCCGGAGCCAGGGGCGCCAATAACTGGGATCGGGAATTGGATGGAACCAGGCCCGCCGGCCCCAAAGGGAAAGCAGACCGGCCCACTCGGCCAGCTCAAACCGGTCTCCTCGCGCGAAGCCCTGCCCAGTGCTGATGAGCACCATCGCGGAGTCCGGCCTGAGCTGCGCAAGCTCCGCGAGCGTCAGTGAGGGAAGATCCCGAGAGCGACTGACGCGGCCGGTATTGCCATCGAGAGACCAGCGCTCCAAACGCACGCCTCGCTGCTCGAGCCCGGCGAGCAAGGCAGCGACCTTCCAACCGAAGGGGCGCATCTCGTCCGACCGGTCTACAAGGACGATGAGCATCGAGGCGGCGGATTGCTCCCGCACCACGATCTGCGGCGCCAATCCGGCCTTCAAGGTGCGGTCGACACTGCGCTCGACGTCGATCTCTCGGCGATCTCTGCTGCTCGTCTGGCGACTCAAAAGCGTAGCGAGCTCGTCGAGGAGCCCGGCGCTGAACGGCGGCGCCATGCCCTGCAGCTCGAGGGCGTAGCGCCACGGTCCGGGAAGACCGTCGAAGTCCGCGCTCAACTGACGCCGCCCAAGACTCCAGGCGGCTTGCCGCGTTCGCGCCAGGTTGAGCCATACGAGCAAAACCAGCGCGGCGGCGACGGCCACCGCGACCGCTTTCATCGGCCGCCACGACGAACGGGTCTCATGAAGCATTGGCGGCACCGGCGTCGCGACACTGACAGGGAGTGGCTTCGGAAACTGTAGAGCGTCTGCGCTTGGACGCGGTGGTGGAACAGGCCGAGGGGTGGGAGCCGGTGGACGCCAAAACATCAGCACCGCCGCCATCGCGGCGATTGCCATGGCCGTGCCTGTGCAGACCAACCATCTACGCCGGGCCAGCCGGAGACCGCGGAGCCAAGCTTCACGGAGCCGCTCACGTGCCCCAGGCTGCTGCATCAGGCCGGGAGCCGGCAGCTCAGCCGAAGGCGTGGAGGCGAGCGCGAGCGCTTGCGGTGCGTTGGGTGGCGCATAGAGAGAATCGAAAACCTCGTAGATGAGTTGGACCTCGCCCGAGTCACGGCCGATGAGGGCGCCCAGTGCCGTCCGGAGGCTCCTGATCTCGCGCCCATCCCAGCGGCTGAGCAGGCGGCCCACCGAAAGGTACTCATGGAGCCCGAGCGGCAACCCACGCCCACGCAGGGTGTCTAGCAAGTCGGCAAGCGGCAATGATTCAGGCATGGCAGGCCACTGTCGCCGAGCTATAAGCCGCGCTTCACCCGTTGCAGGTCGTCACCGGTCTTGAGCAGAGTACCCAGGTAGGGAAGCTTGCCATTTTCAGCCGGCAGTGTAGCCGGATCGATCCCGGCCTTGACCAACGTCAACGCCCAGGTGAGCAGCTCGCTGGTTGAAGGCTGTTTCAACAGGCCGGGGACCTTCCACAGCCCAAGAAACCTGTCCACCAGAATGGCCCGTAGCGCGTCGTCGAGGCCGAGATGGTGGAGTCGCTGCTTCAAGATGCTTTCCAACATAGGCTTGTCAGGAAACTCGATGTGATGGAAGACGCAGCGCCGCAGGAAAGCATCAGGCAGCCGGCTCTCTTCGTTGCTCGTAATGACCACGATGGGCGAATGGCTCGCGCGCACCTCGATCCCGAGCTCAGGGATGCGCAACTCCATCTTGTCCAAGGCATGGAGCAGGTCATTGGGGAAATCGCGTGGCGCCTTGTCGATCTCGTCGATCAGCAGGACTTTCCTCTCATCGGCGACGATTATCTTTCCCAGCGCACCCAAGCGTAGGTAATTGCGGCGGTCACGCGCCTTTGGATTGCCGATCTGGGCGTCGTAGAAACGCTGCAGGTTATCGATCTCAAAGAGCAGGTCCCGCCCTAGATGGTCGCTGCGTACCGCGAAAACTTCGACACCCCCCAGCTCCAGCTCGGCGGCGATCGAGTATGCGAGCGAAGTCTTGCCGGTGCCCGCCTTGCCTGTGACCAGCAAGGGTTTTCCCACCGCCAGGCTGGTATTGACGCAATCGGCAAGCTCCTCGCTGGCTAGGTAGCAACCATGCTCTCCCGGCGTTTCCGCCTCCTCTCCATTGCTCTTCGTGCCATTTCCGCGGTACTGCCTGAACTCGTAGGTTGCCATCAGACACTCCTCTTCTTGCTGAGCCGCTCCGAGATTCTTTGCAAGATCTCCTCTGAGCTCTTCGCTCCACGGGTGACGAACTCTACGAAGCGCCCACACTCATTCGGAGGCAAATGGTCTTCGCAGAACTTCCTTACGTCGTCGGGCGTGATGTCGGGAAGCGGATCCAGTACCAAAACTGGCAGGAGCGGATGCTGTTGGACACGGATTTGGTGCAGCATTTCTGTCGCATCGTGGCTCTGGAGACAAGTGCGCACCCAACCGCCGCCATGGCTCTGTACGCGCAAATTGAGCCGGCGCGCCAGCCTCGCCAGCACCCCTTTGGCCCAAGTCGCGCTCAACCAAGCAAGACTCTGGACCGGCTTGAGGCCGAACGGCAAGGACGGCAGCGCCGAAACCAGCTCGGGAAGGTACTGGGTATAGTAGAGCAGCAGGTCCGGGCGCTCGAAATCCTCTTCGACGACAGGCCGGTGCAAGAGGATTACGTTCTGCTCCATGAGCAGGTGCTTCAGGGTCGCTATCAGCTCTGCCGGCTGGGATCCGGCGTCGAGTCCAACAGCTCTCGCCACAGCCTCCAGGAACAGCTCCCTCGACGAAGGGACCGCGGGAACCGGATCGTCTTCGCCCCAGCTCACGGTGTGGATCCGGCGGGGCCAACGCGCGTCTTCCGGCAGGCACTCTTCGATGCGGTCCAAGAGCAGGTCGTGACCTTGGCCCCTCGGGCCGACGATGAAGATGGCTTCGCTCCGCGTGGTGGTAGCGCAGGCGGTAATACGGTTCCAGGGCTCGGCACGGTCGCAGCCAAGGGCGGCCTGAGCGCCGCCCCAGCGGATACGGGAACGCGTGTTGGCTTCCTGTTCGGCAGCGCTCTCCGCCACAAGAGCGACCGGGCTCCCTTCCAGCAACTGATGCCCCAGGACAATGCGCTCCGCGCGAGATATGGGGGCTTTTCCCAACAGACCGCGGTAGAGCTCGCAGAACCGCTCGGCCGGATCGTCTTCGTCCAGCCAGGTCATCACTTTGGCCTGGCGAAAGGGCGGAGGCAGCTTCTCGAGCGGCAGGCTCGCTCGCTGTACACCAAGCATCCTCCGCGGTGCGGACCTCGCGGACGACTTGCCGGCAAAGAACCCGATCTCATACGACGAGTAGGACGTGGCCTCGCTGGTCAGGATGAACACCGCATGCCGCGATACCTCGAGCCCCCGGTCGACGGTATCGAGGATCGGGCCGCCGGCCGCGATCTGATCGCCGTCGAACCAAACCTTGAGATGCTGGACCCTTAGCATCTGCACTAAGCGATCGGCAAAAGCGCGCTCGGCTCCCGGAAAACCCACGAAAACGTCGAAGTCCCAGCTCGTCTGGCCGCTCATCCTGAGGATCTCTCTGGCGATTTTATCATCCCGGCCATTTTGGCCGCAGATCCGCAGAGAGACTGCGAGGGCGGCGTACCCGGCACTCCTCGAAGGTCTTCACGCGATTCCGGATAAAACGCTCGACGCCAGGCCGGGGAGCGCGGCTTCTCCATCCTAGGGAGGACCCCTAAACGGCCGATCGTCGCGATCGACCGGCATCTGACTCACTCGGCTTCGCGAGCCTCGAAGCGGTCGATCTCCGCCCAGACGGCGTCGAGATCCAAGACGAAGCCGTCACTGCCGGGAATGGCGACGTTGCCTTCCGTAGCGCCAAGGAGGTGCTCGTAGCGGCCTTGGGGGCCCCGCTCCAGGATCTCCAGACTGCGGAGCTGAGGATCGATGATCCAGTAGTAGCGCACGCCGAAAGTGGCGTATTCCCCCACCTTCTCCACCCGGTCCCGGCGGCCATCGCGAGGCGTCGGGGAGACGATCTCGATGGCGATGTCGGGCGGTTGCGTGATGATGCCGCTGCGAGGCGGCAAAGGAGTTCCCGCAAGGTAGACGGTGAGATCGGGTTTGCGCCCCTGCTTCGGCCCCACCGCAAGCTTGGCGTCGGAGCCTCCGACGAACCCGCCCCGTGGAACGAACCAGCCACGGAGGAGACTGCCCAGCAAGATCACCAGAATCTCATGGGCGTAGCTCGGCTCCTCTTCCTCGACCAGATGGCCGTCCACCAGCTCTCCCCGCTCGTCTTCCTCCAAGCCGAACCACTCGGCGAGGGAGAGCTCGCCATGGACCGCCTCATCCAAAAGTGGGTGCCGGCTCATACCAGCACGATCCTAACACCCGCCCCCTTACGGCCGTTTACGGCACCGTCAGGTGGAACGTCCGCGTCAAGAAGACGGCCATCTGATCGCGCCACACCACGGAGTCCGGGCAGTAGTTGCCGCTGCCGCAGCCGCCGGTGATCCCCTCGGCGGCGAGTTGCTCGATCCAGGCCGCGGCCCAATAACTCGCGGGCACGTCCGTGAACCTCGTGGCGGCGACCGCCGGCGGCGTGTAGGAGCTGCCGTGACGGGCGCGCAGGAGGAACACAGCCATCTCCGCCCGGTTCACTGCGCTGTCGGGGCAGAACTGGCCGGCAGCGCAGCCCCGCGTAATGCCGTCCGCCGCGAGCTGCTCGATCCAGGCCGCCGACCAGTAGCTGGCTGGCACGTCGGTGAAGACCGTCCCGGTCGCCGGGGGCGGAGCAAACTGCGCTCCCCGGATTCCCCGTTCGAGGAAGACCGCCATCTCGCCGCGGCTCACCGGGTTGGCGGGGCAGTAGAGGCCTTGAGCGCAACCGCCGGTGAGACCCGCCGCCGCGATCGCCTCGATGAAGCTCCAGGACCAGTAGTCGGTGGGCACGTCGCCGAAGGTGGCGAGCACATTGGTCTGCGGCACCGCCCAGAGCTCGAAACCGGCCGTGTTGTCATTGGCGGCGAAGTAGACGTTGGAGCCGGCCGCCGTGAACGACGTCGGGCTGGAGGAGAGGGAGCCGGGAGCAATGTCCTGGATCATCCGAGTCGAAACCGGCGTGCCGCCCGTGCGCCAGGGCTCCACGCCGTGGACGCCGTCGAAGGCAGAGAAGAGGAGCGTGTTGCCCACGGCGGCGAGACTGTCCGGGCGCGAGGAGTCCGGGCCGGCTAGGAGATCCACCACCATGCGGGTGCCGGCCGCGGTGCCGTCGCTGACCCAGAGCTCGTCGCCGTGGACGCCGTCGTCCGCCACGAAGTAGAGCTTGTTGCCCACGAGGGTCAACGCATGTGGGTTGGAGCTGAGAGGACCGGGGGCGATGTCCGCCACCCGCACGGTGCCAGCCGCGGTACCGTCGCTTTTCCACAGCTCGGCGCCGGCCTCGTCGTCGCCCAATACGAAGAACAGGAGCCCCCCGACCGGCCCGGCCGCCACGCCGGAGACCGTGCGGTCCCTGCCGTTGAAGTTCTGAGAGGCCTTGAGCAGTGTCGTGCCGGCGGCGGTGCCGTCGCTCCGCCACAGCTCCCAGACGTAGCCGATCTCGAAGGCGGTGAAGAGGATGGTTCCTCCCCCCATGTCCACCAGGCGGCCGAACCCGTTGAAATCCTGGCCATGGGCCAACCCGGAGATGTTGAGAGTGCCCGGCGCGGTGCCATCCGTCACCCAGAGCGAGTAGCCGCTGCCGTTATCGGATCCCGGCATGAAGATCTTGCCACCGGAGGTCACCATGTTCCCGCCGTCATCGAAGGAAGAGAGGAACATGAGGGGGAACGTTCCTGCCGGCGTACCGTTCGTCTTCCAGAGCCGCTCCTGGCCGCTCCCGGAGTCGAAAGCAATGTAGTAGAGCGAGCCGCCCAGGGAGGGGAGGCTGCTGAAGGGAAAGCCGGTGCCGAGCTCGCGAGTGCCTCCCGCCGTGCCATCGCTCGCCCAGATCCCCAGGTTGGTGAAGAAGACCACGCCGCCGTTCAAAGGATGGATCCCGTAGGGATGAGACTCGTCGATCGGCAGGCTCGCGACCTGCGAAGTCCCGCCGGGGGTGCCATCGGTCTTCCACGGCTGGATGAGGGGACTGCCGTTCGTGGCCGGGAAGAGGAGAAGGTTGCCCAGCGCTGCGAAGTCGTGGAAAAACGTCTTGCCGCTGATCAGCTCGAGGGACGAGGTGGAGGTGACGACGTCCGCGAGCCGTTGGGTGCCGGCCGCTGTGCCGTCGCTCGACCAGACCTCGGTGCCCCAGCGCCCGGCGAGGAATTGGACGCGGCTGCCCAAGGCCACGAAATCCTTGTCGAAATGCACGATGTGGTCTGGAAAGCCCGCCGTGCTGAGCTTCGTGGTGGTGGTGCCGTTCGTGCGCCAAAGCTGGAGAGTGGAGCTCCCGTCGTATGCGAAGAAAATCAGGTCGGTGCCCAGGGCGGAGAGCTGATAACGATAGGAAACGTTGCCCGGGGTGAAGGGAAAGGCATCGCCGGCTCCGGGGTTCAAATCCGCCACCTGGAGGGTGCCGGCAGCGGTGCCGTCGCTCTTCCACAGCTCCGCACCGTGAGCACCGTCCGAAGCGCGGAAGAACAGTTGATTGCCGGCCACGGTGAGCTCCCGCGGATCCGAGCTGCCGGCCCCCGCCTGAAGGTCCTTGACCCGCACCGTGCCGCCGGCCGTGCCGTCGCTCTTCCACAGCTCGACGCCCGTGGCGGCATCCGAGGCCGCGAAGTAGACGACTCCGTGGAAGACCTTCATCTCGTGCGGCGAGGCGGCGTTCGAGAGGCGGACCGTGCCACCCGGGGTCCCGTCGGTGACCCAGAGCGCCGTGCCCGTGCCGTCGTCGGCGGCGAAGAGGAAGCCTCCCTGAGGAGCCGGGGCCGCGTCCCATCCGGAGACAAGAGGATCGTAGAAGGGCTCGATGGCATCGCCGGACGGCCGCAGGCTCGCCACCATCACCGTACCCGCTTCGGTGCCGTCGCTGATCCAGGGCTCGACCCCGTGAAGGGCGTCCCCCAGCGCCAGCAGCACCTGCTGGCCGGAGGTGGCAAGGATGCGGCCATAGACTCCATTCACTCCCGGAAAGACGTCCTTGACCAGGTGCGTGCCGGCCGCCGTGCCGTTGGACGTCCAGAGCTCGGACCCATGCACGCCATCGTCGGTGAAGAAGAACAACACGCCGCCGGCATCGACGAGACCGCTGATCGAGTCCGAGCGGCCCGGAGAAATATCCGCCACCATCACCGTGCCCGCGGTCGTGCCGTCCGACTTCCACAGCTCCCGGCCGTGGGTGCCGTCGTCCGCCGTGAAGAAAAGGCTTCCGTTCGAGACCGTCAGCGAGCTGGGATTCGACGGACAGGAGCCGGGGCAGACGTCCTTGAGCAGCCGGGTGCCCGCGAGGGTGCCGTCGCTGCGCCAGACCTCGGCGCCGTAGGCTCCTTCGTCGGCCACGAAGAAGAACGCGTTGCCGAGAGCCGTAAGCTGCTGAAAAGTATAGATGAAAGCCGGATGCTGCGGGACCGTGGTGTTCAAGTCCGCAACGAGGTGGGCCGGCTGGGCCTGAGCAGGCGGGACGGCCAGGAGCCCCAGGATGGTCAGGGGGAGAAGGCTACAAGTGCGCACGATCAGTCCTCCAGTGAGGCTGCCGGTCCCGGGAATGGAGCCGTGCGGTTTTTACGCGATAATGCCATCTTGGCATAGGTGCCGCGTCCTGGCAAGAGGAGATCTATCCCCTGCCCTTTGCGAGCACGTCACCGCGCAGTCTTCCTCTACAAGAGGATGCGCTTTCGCCCGGGAAATCTCGTCACGGCCTCAAGGCGACGGCAGGTGGAACGTGCGCGTCAGGAAGACGGCCATCTGGTCGCGCCACACCGCGGAGTCCGGGCAGTAGTTGCCGCTGCCGCAGCCGCCGGTGATCCCCTCGGTGGCGAGCTGCTCGATCCAGGCCGCGGCCCAGTAGTCCGGGGGCACGTCCGTGAATCGCGTGGCGGCGACCGGCGGCGGCGTGTAGGAGCTGCCGTGACGGGCACGCAGGAGGAAGACCGCCATCTCCGCCCGGCTCACCGCGCTGCCGGGGCAGAACTGGCCGGAGCCGCAGCCGCGGGTGATGCCGTCCGCCGCGAGCTGCTCGATCCAGTCCGCCGACCAGTAGCTCGCCGGCACGTCGGTGAAGACCGTTCCGGTCGCCGGAGGCGGGGTGAATTGCGAGCCATGGATACCCCGCTCGAGGAAGACCGCCATTTCGCCGCGGCTCACCAAACTGGCCGGGCAGTACAGGCCCTCACCGCAGCCATTGGTGATGCCTGCCGCCGCGAGCGTCTCGACGAAGCTCCAGGCCCAGTAATCGGTGGGCACGTCGGCGAAGGTGGAAAACACGGAGGTCAGCGGCACCGCCCAGAGCTCGAAACCGGTGGTGTTGTCGTCTGCCGTGAAGTAGAGATTGGGTCCCGAGACGGTATAACCGAGCGGGCTGGAGGAGAGGGGACCCGGCGCAATGTCGGCAAGCCGCCGCGTCCCGAGGACCGTGCCATCGCTGCGCCAGGCCTCCATTCCATGCTCCGGGTCGAAAGCCGTGAAGACGACCACGGAGCCGACGGCGGTCAGGTTGGAAGGGAGCGAGGAGTCCGGGCCCGGCACGACGTCCTTCACCAGATGGGTGCCGGCGGCGGTGCCGTCGCTCACCCAGAGCTCATGGCCATGGACGCCGTCGTCCGCGACGAGGAATGCCTTGCCTCCGGCGGCGATCATCGACCAGATCGCGGAGGTCTGAGGACCGGGAAAGATATCTTTCACGAGCACCGTGCCGGCGGTGGTGCCGTCGCTTCGCCACAGCTCGAGACCGGTCGAGCCGCCATTGCCCTGGAAGTCATTGCCCTGGAAGAGGACGACGCCGCCCGGGAGCACGGGGAACGGGCCCCAGCCGGAAGTCGAAATGTACTTCACCTGGACGGTGCCGGCCTTCGTGCCGTTGCTCTTCCACAATCCTTGGCTGCTGTACCAGAAAGAAGTGAAGAAAAGGGTGCCGCCCACATCCGTAAGGTTTTGAGGCTCCAATCCCGACAAGGGATCGATGTTGAACGTCCCCGCCGCCGTGCCGTCCGAGACCCAGAGATTGAAATCCGTGCCATCGTAGGCGGAAAAGAAGAGCTTGCCTCCCGAGGCGGTCATCTGCGAGGGAGTGGCCAGATAGTCGAGGGGCGCCACCGGGACGGTCCCCGCCTCCGTGCCGTCGGTCTTCCACAGGCCCTTGGGACCGTTGTCCGGCTGGGAAAGGAAGAAGGCGCGGTTTCCCAGGGCCGCAATCTCCACGGCCGAGCTGCCGGGCACGATGCGGGTGCCGGCGGGCGTGCCGTCGCTCAACCCCAGCCTGCCATTGGCAGAGAAGGCCAGACGGCCGTTGACGGCGGTGAGCTGGCTGGGGTACGAGGAGTAGGGATCCCCGGTGAAGTCCTTCACCTGCCAGGTGCCTGCCGCCGTGCCGTCGCTGCGCCACAGCTCATAACCCGCCTGGCCGTCCGTGGCCTGGAAGAACAGATTGCCGCCGAAATCGGCCAGGACGTCGTAGCCGAGAAAATACGCATCGAAGACCGGAAACGACGAGGTTTGAGCCAGCACTTGCTTCACCCGATGCGAGCCGGACGGAGTGCCGTCCGTAACCCAGATCTCCTGTCCTATGGACGCACGGAAGAAGAGCCGTCCGCCCGCCATTGCATAGGCGCCGTCCACATAGATGAAATCAGGAACGGGCCAGCCCGAGGAAAACGGCCCGAATTGCAGAGTGCCGGCTACGGTGCCATCGCTCAACCAGAAGGATCCGCTCGAGTAGAAGAGTAGACG
This sequence comes from Thermoanaerobaculia bacterium, assembly GCA_036275055.1. Classification (GTDB taxonomy): domain Bacteria; phylum Acidobacteriota; class Thermoanaerobaculia; order Multivoradales; family UBA5704; genus DATARR01. The sequence continues at coordinate 3,733 of DASUEN010000053.1, read as the reverse complement.
GCCCCCCAGGGAGGTGAAGCCTTCGCGGCGATCCCAAACCGAGAAGGCGCTCTCCAGGACGAGATGGGTGCCAGCCGGAGTGCCGTCCGTCACCCAGAGCCCGGAGCCGAAAGAGCCGTCGGAGGCACGGAAGAACACCTGGCCGCCAACCGCCGTGAGCTCCAACGGGTTCGAGCTGCCGCTGCCGGGCCAGACATCCCCGAGGAGCATGGTTCCAGCCGCCGTGCCGTCGGTGCGCCAGATCTCGGTCCCATGGGCGGGATCGGTGGCGGCGAAGATCACCGCGCCATTCAGCACCGTCAAGGCATAGGGGGACGAGCCGGTGGCACCCGGCGCGATGTCCTTGATCAAGGTCGTCCCCGCCATCGTGCCGTCGGTACGCCAGAGCTCGCGGCCGTGGACGCCGTCGTCCGCCACGAAGACGAAGCCACCCCAGGGCGCGGCGACGGCGTCCTTGCCGGAGGGGGACTGATCGTAAGAGAGAAGCGAGTCTGCAAAGCCGGAATTCACGTCGGCCACACGGTGAGTTCCAGCGTTGGTGCCATCGGTCACCCAGGGCTCCAAGCCATCCGTGCCGCTCGACGCCGCGAACAGGACCTGCCCATTCCCAGCCGCCAGCAGGCGGGAGAGGTATGCATAGCCAGGAGCGACGTCCCCCACACGGTGGGTACCTTGCACCGTCCCGTCCGTCACCCACAGATCCTGGAACTGATAGAACGGTGCGGCAGCGAAAAAGAGCTTTCCGCCCGCGTCGAGCAACGAGAAGCTCCCGGACCACCACGAGGTGGACGGGGCGAGATCCTTCAGCACCGAGGTCCCTTCCGGCGTGCCGTCGCTCTTCCAAAGCTGCATACCGTGTTGAGGATCGGCGGCGACGAAGAAAAGCCGGCCATTCGAAGCGGTGAGCGAGCCCGGAGACGAGGAGCAGTCCCCAGGGCAGACGTCCTTCAGAAGGTACGTTCCCCCCGGGGTGCCGTCACTGCGCCACACCTCCTCGCCGTGCAGCCCGTCGTCGGCCACACCGAAGAAGAGATTGCCGACGGCCGCACTCGGCGCAAAGCCGGTCCAGGCGGTCACGACCGGCTGGCTGGGGTTGATGTCGCGTACCAGGAAAGCCGGCTGAGCTTGCGCCGGCAGCGAGGCGAGGAGCCCGAAGGTAAGAGGGAGAACGCTGTGGAAGCGCAAGGCCAACCCCTCCAGCGAAATAGGACGGCCCCGGGGGTGAAGCCGTCCGTTCTACGGCGTGATCATGCTACTGTGCCATAGCTTTTTCGCCTTGTCAAGAAGGCTGGTCTCCCGCTGCTAGCTCCCCCGCCGGCCGCGTAGCGGCGGAAGAAGGAATCCGCTTTCCACGCCGGGCGGGCGTCCGCGTTGGCGACGTCGAGGAGGAGCCGGCGGGTGATCTCCTCGTAGAGAGCGGCGGCGCCGAGGTCAACAGGCTGGCTCAGGTCGTCCGACGGAGCGTGATAGCGCTTGGTGAGCCACTCCTTGAAGATCTGCTGCTCGGGCGAGCCGAGCTCGAAACCGACGTCCATCTTGAGCGACGGCACGCCGTGGCGGATGAAGCTGTACTGATCGCTGCGGATGAAAAGGTTGCGCAGCGGCTCCGGATCGGCGATCGGCTTGACGCCCAAAGACCGTGCGATGGCGGCGGCGCGGTCGCCGAGGTCGGACTCGGCGATCCCCCCAACCTTGAGAACCTTCAGCGGAACGATGGGCAGGAACATGTCCACGTTGACGTCCGCGACGATCGATTTCGCCGCGACCGTGGGGTGCGCGGCAAAATACTTCGAGCCCAGCAAACCTTTCTCTTCCGCGGTGACGAAAGCGAACAGGATCGAGCGCCGCGGCTTTGCCGCAGGAGACTTTTTCAGGTTGGCGGCCATGTCCAGCAGCAGCGCGCTGCCGGAGCCGTCGTCCATCGCGCCGTTGTAAATGCGATCGCCGTCGATGGGCTCGCCGATGCCGACGTGATCGACGTGGGCGGAGAGGACCACGACCTCGCCCGCGAGCTTGGGGTCCGTGCCGGGGAGCCTGGCGAGGACGTTCGCGGACTCGACCTCGCTCTGCTTCACGCTGGCGTGCGCCTTGAGCGACGCGATGAGCGGGAAGCGCGGCAGCGGCTTGCGGTCCTTGCCCAGCGCGGCGAGCTCCGCGAAGGTGTGGCCGGAGCCGGCGAAGAGCTTCTCCGCCTGCGCGGGATTGAACGTCAGGGACATCCTGAGGCCCGCCGTCTCGTTGAATTCGGGGCCGGCGAGGTCCATGGAGGCATGGGCGCGGTTGAGCGACATCCGCGACCAGGGGATGTCCATGGAGGCGGGATTCGGAATGGTGACGATACCGATGGCACCGGTGGCCTTGAGAGCCTTCCAGCGCTCACCGGGGGTTTGATAGTGCGAGGCGAGAGGGCCGGGGACGTCCGCCGGGGAGCCGGCGAGGAGCACCACGATCTTGCCACGCAGGTCGAGACCGGCGAAATCGTCGAAATGGTTCTCCGGCACCCGCAGCCCGTAGCCGGCGAAGACGAGCGGCGCCGTGACCTCTCCGGCGGCGAGCTCGGCGCGGGTGTTGAAGAAGGCGTCCTCGCCGAGGACGAGCGGCTCGGCCTTGCCGTCGCGGACCAGCGCGGCGGAGGAATTCTTCTCGTCGATCTGGCGCTGGACGAGCTTGACCGGCTGATAGAAGCCGTTGACACCGGCGGGCTGCAGACCGGCTTGGGTGAGCTGCGCGACGATGTAGGCCTGGGCCCTGCGCAGGCCGGCGCTCCCCGTCTCGCGCCCCTCCATGTTGTCGTCGGCAAGGACCTTGACGTGATTCCACCACGTCTGGCCGTCGAAGTGCTGCTGGGCGGGCTGGGCTGCGAGAAGGCTCGTCACCAGCCCAGACGTCACGGCGAAAAGCGACAGGATCCGGCGCATTGGGCTCCTCCCCTTTGAAGGTCCGGGGAGCATAGCAGATCGCCCTCGCGGCGGCCCAAGCGCACGGCGCATCCTGGTGTCCTTGCCATAACTCTGGTGAGATCACCCTAACATTCCGCTCGCCTCCTCTGCCGCCTGCCGGCGCGCAATTCACCCAGAAGTCCCGATCATTCAGTTGTTTAAGCCTGACTGCCAGACCTTGCCTGGACCTTGGTATGGAGGTTGCCTTTATGGACCGGCGAGCGCTCACAGACCTTCAACTTTGATAGGAGATCACCGTGAATCAGAATCAACCTTCGCACGTCGGCCACTCCGCCACCTCCATCCTGAACCGTACTCTCCTGGCCGCCTTTCTGCTGCTCGTCCTCTCCGTCCCGACCTGGGCCTCGGGCGGATTCGGCATGACGTGGGTGAAGGGAAGCCATAACTCGACCGACGGCACGGACCTCGTCGGCTGCTCGGGGTGCAACCCCTACGTGGGCGATACGGCCTGCTCGACCTCTCTCCCCGTGCTGTGCTTCAAATCGGACGGCTCGCCGACTCCCGCCGATCTCACCCCGGGCTTTTACACTGGGTGGAAGGGCGGTCACATCTCGACGACACCTCCGGTCCCGGGCACGATGCTGACCAGCCTCGCGGCCGCCAACCAGATCTGCGTGAACTACCTGGGCGCCGGCTACGGCATCGCCGAGTTCCACAGCCCCCAGGGCGGTTTCAACTGGAGCGCATACGGCGACGTGCGCACCGATTACCGGTTCTGGACCTACATCAACGACCAAAACGCCAACTGCTGGAACTGATCCCCCACCTCCCCG
>DASUEN010000052.1:0-10920 GCA_036275055.1 Thermoanaerobaculia bacterium | reverse complement strand
AGAAGGGGCAGGGGATGAGGGTCTTGGGTGGGGGCCCGCCCGCCCCGCGCCTTATCTTCTCTGTAACCTTTCCCTCCTATCGTACCTATGCGAGACCTGACTTAAGAGAGGCAGATCTGTCTGAAGGGCTGGAGATCGACGGCTCCGGCAAGACTCTGATGCCTGGCATTATCAACAGCCACGGCCATGCCCGCGAGCGCCGGCTACTGGAGAGAGCCGTACAGTTCGGCATCACACGTTTTCGCCTTGTGTCTAGCCCGTGACTCTCATTGCCGCCTCATGGACGGCCCGAATACACTGAGGAGTAGCTCTTCGAAGACGAGACGCAAGTCGAGGCTCTTGAGGAGGTTGGCCCTCTCAGGCTCTTCGCCGGTGTACCGACCAGCGATTTCGAAGAAAGCCCGGACAAGGCGGTTCTTCTCCTCGTCCGTCAGAGCTTGGAGAATTGCCTCTTTGGTTAGGTCAGGGTATCTCACCCGCTTGCCTCGCCAGACTCAGCCTTGCCTCGGCCATCTTTAGCGAAATCGCTTTGAGAACTGCCAACGCCTGCTCCGGAGTCAACCCGAAGGGTTCTCCCGCATCGAGGACGAGTAGAGTGACCGTGGCGCCCTCTTCAAAGATACCCTCGTCTATCTCCATGCGTTGATTCCCGGCAAGTCGATTGTCGATGTACACGGCTAGATCCTCGGCGCTTGGGCATTCAATTCCACAGCAGAGCGCCACAGGGATTGTCTGAAGCGGTTGCCTCTCTAGGAGGCGCTTCACTATCCGAATCCTTGCCCGCGTGACTAAAGTGACAACCAATCCGGGAAGTCTTCTCATCAATCCGAACCACCTTCTTCGCGGCTGTCTATCAATTCCGACCTCAAGCCGCTCAACAATCGTGAAATCTCCGTTCTCCCCTTTTCCCCGATTCCAGGTATGTGTTTGGTCCTGTTAAGCAAGAGGTCCATCCAGGTCAAGATCCAGGCTCGGCCTAGCGAATTTGCGATCCGAGTTGAGAGGCCCTGCTGCCTCCAAAACGGCGGCCCGATAGTCTCGGTCAAGATCCGAAGAATTTCGGTGAAGACAAAAAGGCAATCGGGGCACGCGACGATGTGCCCGATAACGGCCCTGCCGTTTAACATAAGCTCTACAAGGGCCGCCATCTCTGAGGCAGGTGGGCAGTCGGGTCCCACTCTCTCTCCGTTAGACCTCAACCACTCAATCTTCTTTACATAATAGGTGTGAGAGCTTGTGACTTCCAAAGGAGTCCTCCTTGGCGAATCAACTTGTCTTGGAAAGGGAGTATCTGGTTCCGCCTTTTTTTCCGGTAGCGATCAACCTTCTAAACCTAACAAGAACTTGTAGGCGCCTTCTGACGGTAACCGGGCGCATGTTCATTCGGGCGGCGAGTTGGCCTGTGCTTACAGTTCCTCCCATGGCTTGGATCGCGGCCAGCAACTCATTGTCGAGAGGCTCTACCAGGGGAAGAGGAGCCCCTTCGCGCGGTTTCAGGATAGCTACTAGCTCCACCGCCAGACTCATCCCGGCGGCAATTGCATGCAGCTCGGGTAAGGTGACCATCCGTAACGCCATATCGATCGCGGCCTCGCTTTGAGCGTTGAGCTGCTGGACGATGGCCTCCGTAACCATCGCTAGCCTCTCTGGGTCAGGTTCTGAAACCTCATACACCGACCAACCTTGGAATTCGGAGGTTGCGCCTCCTGCTGCCTCTTGAAACGCCTCGATGGCACTCTTCCAGTTCCCTTGTGCCAGTCGTTCTCCAGCTCCAAGGACGGGTAGAAGCTCGGCCGAGCCTTTATCCTGGTCCGGCAAGAACACGAACATGGTCATCGGGAATCTCCAGTCATTTGGTGGTGCGTCCCCGAATTAGGAGCAACATCTATCCTCCCCCTCTCAAGTTGCCCTTTCGGCTTAGGGGGGCCATAGATCATCGCCCCGAGCCGTTTCTCCGTGATGGCTGCTACCAATCCCTTGGCGATCCTCCCCGACCCACAAGTCACGAGGGCCCGGCGATGTTCACGAAGCTCGTCCACCACCCCAGAGAGGGTGTGCCACGCTTCACGGACCCAAGGGGCACCGTAGCGGACTCTGTCGTAGTCCCTTTCCTCATTGCGGCTGGGTGTGAAGGAAAGAAGGACGCACCAACACTCCAACGGGTCATCAATAGCGTGTTGCAGGAGCCTTTCGTACGATACGAACTTCAATCCTTCCAGCCGGCCGCCTACTAGCTCATTCCATGTAGAGGCATAGGAGGCTCGGCGGCGCCATGCTTTCAGGGTCCTCTCCGTGGCAAGGCCGGTCTCGCGCTCGATTCGATGGCGCTCGCCGTCTCCCAAGACCTCAAGCGCCAAAGCCGCGACTTTGCGAGCGAGTCTCAGCCGTCTCCTTTCTTCTTTTTCCTCTTTCGCTTTCTTGGCCTCCCAGGCGGAAACCACGGGGACCTCGACGACTCCCCAGGAAAGCAAAGCCTCTCCTTCAATATCTGGATTAGGAGAGCGCCGGGTTCTGGGGAGGCGCTCCATCGTTCATCCGGGACAGAGTTGATAACTCTCTCAAGAAAATCATAGGCTTCTGCGGGAGGAATACAGGCAATCCTGAGGATGTCCTTGATAATTTCCCTGTTAACTCGTAATCCGTTGGCGAGACGCTCATTCCAAGGTGGTTCGGTGTCTGGACACATTGCCGCTTGGGTCCATACCAAGCCCCTCCAAGGAAAAAAGATGGGGCCGACGAGAGGCATCCTCGGCCCCACGGGAGTGGAAGAGCGCGCCTTTGGCCTGGGAAAAAGAGGCTGGCCCCTCTCCCGGGGCAGCACGGGCTCGGTGCGGTCAACCCCGGGTCTCCCAAGGGCCGGCTTCGCCTCCGGCCCGGCTCATTCCGAGGCCGGCGTCCTCCGGTATGGGTGCTTTCCCCTTCCGGCATTTCAGCAGGGGCTCGTTGCCAAACCGCCAGAGTTGGCGCGTCAGCTGGAGGCACTGCGGGCAGCCGGTCAGCAGGTGGAGAACGGTGCATCGCGTCTCTTCGCGCGAGAGCCCACATCGCATGAAGCGCTCAAGATCGCGTTCTCCGGGGTGACGGGTCAATCCCGCTTCCTGTAGGTCCATGGCTCGGTTACTCCCCTTGGGCATGTCAGGCCGCGATTCTGCCCAGGGTGCCGCACGCTTCAAGCCTCTGCTTCCGTGCTTTCGGAAAACTCCCCGCTAGGACGGCTGCTACCTCGGGCCGCGAAATTTCTCCGGGAGGCGCGCGTCCCACGGCAGAGGGGGTCCGGCAACTTACCTTGTGGGTGCCACGTTTTCCCCTTTCACGGCACTCAGAGGTATGGAGGCTGCTAAACGTCCGGGAGGAGATTCATGATCCGCTCGTTCCGCCTGCTGGTCGTGTCGATCCTGGCACTCTGGAAGAACTTGTCGCAAAAGGAGATTGGCGTGCAGGCCGGCGTTTCGCCGAAGCGGGTCTCCTACTACCTCAAGAAGGGGGCCGTGGAGGACGACCTCTATGAACAACTCCTGCGGGGCGTGCGGGGCCGGCCGGCGGAGGTCGCGATCGTGACGGCGTGCCTCGAAGCCCTGGCGGCCCTGGAGGAAGACGGGGAGCTGACGGCCGAGGAGCAGGACGAGGTCGAGACGGGAGTGCTGGAAGGGTCGCGCCACTTCCGGGCGGTTCTCACCGAGGCGGCCCGGCGCTCGCGCGCGGCTCCGGCGTGGGACGACTATCCCCGGGCCGCCGATCCCGAGACCGCCCGCTGGTATGCCGGCGAGCAGTGGTCGCGCCTCAAGAGCCTGCCGGAGGAGGAGCAGGTGGCGGTGGTGAGGGTGGCCCGTGAATTTCAAAACTGGGCGTTGATGGAGCTCGTCTGCGAGGAATCCACGGTGCAGGCGTCCCGTGTCGTCGAGCGCGCGGCGGGGTTGGCCCGGCTCGCCCAGGAGATCGCGGAGCGCGTCCGCGGGCCGGAAGACTGGCAAAGGCGGGTCCGTGGCCACGCCGCGGCCCATGGAGCCAACGCCCTGCGGGTGGCCGGCAAGCTGAAGGCGGCGGACTCGGCCTTCGAGGAGGCCAAGCGCCTCTGGCTCTCAGGCTCCGACCCTGACAAGATTCTCGAACCCGGCCGGCTCCTCGATCTGGAGGCGTCCCTCCGTCGGGACCAGCGCCGCTTTGGTGAAGCCCTGGCCCGGCTGGAGGAGGCCCTGAGCGTGGGGCGTTGCCCGGAACGCTACCTGATCAAGAAGGGGTTCACACTAGACGTGATGGGTGAGTATGAGCAGGCCGTGGCGGCTCTTCTCCAGGCTCAACCTCTGGTAGAGGAACGAGACGACGCACGCCTCGCCAACATCCTCAGCCACAACCTCGCCCTGGCATTTACGCACCTGGGCCGCTATGGCGAGGCCGCCGAGTTGGGGAGGCGGGTGCGGACCGTGGCCGTCGAGATGGGGGACGCCATCGGGGTGCTGCGCGGTGTCTGGCTGGAGGGGCGCATCGCCGCCGGGGTGGGCCGGCGCGAAGAGGCCTTGCGGCTGCTGGCGCAGGCGCGGCGGGAGTTTGCCGCACGCACGATGTGGTACGACGTGGCCCTCGCCCTGCTGGAAATGGCGGCCCTGTGGCTGGACGAAGGGCAGACGGCGAAGGTCAAGGCGCTGGCCAGGGAATTGGAGGAGGTCTTCGCGGCCGAGGGGGTGCACCAGGAGGCCCTGGCCGCTCTGCAGCGCTTCCAGGAAGCGGCCGAGCGCGAAGCCGCCACCGCCGAGCTGGCCCGCCGGGTTCTGGGCTTCTTGTTCCGCGCCCGGCACGACCAGGGCCTCCGCTTCACGGTCTCAGGAGCCTTCTAGCCGTTGGGGTCCCATCCGGCGCCAGCGTCGGACTTTGTCAGGCCGCTCGGGTCCCACCCGGCTCCCGCATCGGTCTGCGTAGGCGGTACGGCTTTGGTCAGGCCGTCAGGGTCCCATCCGGCGCCGGCATCGGCGGTCGATGGCGAGCCAAGGAAGGAGAGGAAGTGCCAAAGGGGAGCGAGCAGGTTGGGCTGGGCGGCTGTGAGGGTCAAGAGGGATGAGGTGAAAGCTAAGACGGCGAGCGTTCGGCGCATCGGTGGATCTCCTCGCGGCGCCGGCATCGTGCCTTCAGGGTCCGCGCGGGCCGCGTCTGCACATCATGGTGCTTCCGGCGCGGCTCCGGTGGGAAATTTCCTGGCCTCGTGGTAGCGGAGGAGTGGATGAGACGAAAGAACCGGCTGATGCGTCTGTTCCGGGCGCTCTCCGAGGAGACACAGAGGGACTTTGGCGAGACCACCGGGATTCATCCCGTCCTGATGGCAAAGTATGAGATGGACAAGGTCGATCCCGGTTCGGACCACGTGGAGCTCGCAGCTCGTGGCGCCGGCTTGACGGTGGCGGCCGGAGAGCAGCTCTTGCGGCAGGCCGATACATTGGCCAGGCCGAGGCGGCGGAGCGGCCTGGGAGCCAAAGACCTTTCAAGCCGGCTCTCGGAGGTGGTCTCCGAGGTGTACCAGCGCCTGCTGCGGCTGCCACTTCCCGAGGCCGTTCCTCGGCCCGAGGACAGGCAGGGAGCGGCTGGGCTGTGGACGCTCCTCCAGGACCTGCCGGAGGAGCACCAGTTGGCCGTGGTTCGGGTGGCCCGGGAGTTTCAGATCTGGCCGCTGGTGGAGCTTGCCTGTGAAGAGTCGGCGGTGCAGGCGTCCCGCGACTGCGAGCGCGCGGCGGGATTGGCACGGCTCGCCCAGGAGATCGCGGAGCGCGTCCACGGGCCGGAAGGCTGGCGAAGGCGGGTCCGCGGCCTCGCGGCGGCCCACGGGCCCAACGTCCTCCGGGTGAGAGGCGAGCTGAAGGCGGCGGACGCGGCCTTCGAGGAGGCCAAACACCTCTGGCACTCCGGCTCCGACCCTGGCGAGCTGCTGGACTCGGGCCGGCTGCTCGACCTAGAGGCTTCCCTGCGCCGGGACCAGCGCCGCTTCGGCGAGGCCCTGGCCCGGCTGGACGAGGCATTGAGCGTAGGCCGCTGCCCGGAGCGCTACCTGATCAAGAAAGGGTTCACCCTGGACGTGATGGGAGAGTATGAGAAGGCCGTGGAGGCTCTTCTCCAGGCTCAGCCCCTGGTCGAGGAACGGGGCGACGCGCGCCTCGCCAACATCCTCAGCCACAACCTGGCCTTGACCTTCACCCACCTGGGCCGCTATAGCGAGGCCGCCGAGGTGGGGCGGCGGGTGCATGCCGTGGCCGTCGAGATGGGAGACACCATCGGAATCCTCCGGGGAATCTGGCTGGAGGGGCACATCGCCTCCGGGCTGGGGCAGAGGGCGGAAGCCCTCAGGCTCCTGGCGCAGGCGCGGACTGAGTTCGACAAGCGCGACATGTCCTACGACGTGGCCCTGGCCCTGCTCGAAGAGGCGGTGCTGCTGCTGGAGGAGGGCCGGACGGCTGAGGTCCAAGGGCTGGCCAAGGAGCTGGAAAAGGTTTTCGAGTCCAAGGGGGTCCACCGCGAGGCCCTGGCCGCGCTACGGCTGTTCCACGAAGCCGCCGTCCGCGAAGAGGCCACGGCCGAGCTGGGCAGGCGGGTCTTGCGCTTCCTTTTCCGTGCCCGACACGACGAAGGCCTCCAGTTCGAGTTGTGAGGGGAGGGCCGGGGGGGCGGCTGGGAGTGCCGGATATGGTCCGGAGAGGTGCCCGGTGAGGTGGTGAGGCGGGAGCCAGCCGCAGGCAGTGCCAACCAATCCCCCGGGCCGATCTGGAGAGGCAGACCAGGGCCGGCGAGTCCCAGCCAATCCAGCCCCCGACGGTTCCTTTTCTCTCGCCTGACTCCCTGGTAAGCCCCGGCCAAAAACAGCGGCTTGCACCGGGGAGGGCTCCGGTGCAAGCCATGTTCTATGCGGGCGGAAAAATCGCCCACATAGAACCGGGGCCGCGCCAAGGCGCCGGCCATAACTCCGGTGGGGCTCGCAAAGCGCTTTCGGATTCGAGACGGACTTGTGCGGCGGATACAGGGAACGAAAGAGCTTGAGGCATGCGGGGCATCGGCTCAAGAGATGTCGTACGACGCGCCGGCTGTCCTCTTGGGGAAGTCGGCAGCGAAAGAAGGCTCCTGCGATTTCGGGCGAAAAGTGGGCCATGGGTTGTCTTGGTCCTTCCTGAAGGAGACACTTCGAGCGTAGCTGTACCAAGCGAGGACAATTCAGTTCTCGCGACGGCACCGAAAGGAGAACCCATGCCTACGCTCCGGCTTGTGCTCCTCGTCCTGTACTTGGCCTCTGTCCTCTCGTCCGGTTCAGCCCTCACCAAGCAAGGCAGCGGTTGGGACCCCAATGGCGCCGCCTCCTCCACCACGCCTCCTCCGGTCAACGTCGACCAGGGGAGCGGCTTCGACCCCATGGGCTAGACCACTTAGTGCGGAGCAGCTCGGCGATCTCAGCGGGGAGTAGGAGGCGTTCCAGCGCGCCCGCTCGGGGGTTCTCCGGGGCGCATGAGAACCTCGGCGTCTATGTGGGGACCGGAGCCTCGAGGGCGAGGGACAGCTCACGTTCCATCCCGGGTATCAATGCAAGACCGAGGCGGATACCCTCGGCAGCTCCGAGTCTGTATCCTGAGCGCATTGATCCACGCAGCACCTTTCGACGAAACGATGAAAGGAACCCTCATGAAATCGATGCGCAACCTGGCCCTGGCCGCACTCGCCACCCTGGTCTTCTCCCTCGCCCCCGCAAGGTCCGACGCCGCGCGCCCGGAGCAGGCGGACTCGTTCGCGGTCACCCACGTGCGCGTCTTCGACGGACTGCGCGTCATCTCCGATGCCACTGTGGTGGTGCGCAACGGCCGCATCCACGCCGTGGGTCGGCACCTCGACGTGCCGCCCAACCTGCCGGAGATCGACGGCTCCGGCAAGACTCTGATGCCTGGCATCATCGACAGCCACGGCCATGCCCGCGAGCGCCGGCTCCTGGAGAGAGCCGTACAGTTCGGCATCACCACCATCATGGACATGCAGTCGGTCAACCCGTTCGCCACCCAGATGTACGACGAGCAGCGGCGGGACGAGGCGCACGACCGGGCGGACTTCTTCAGCGCCATCTACCCCGCGACCGTGAAGGAGGGCTACCCCTACAACTTCACCCCGGAGGTCGAAACCCCCACCCTGGACAGCCCGGAGGAGGCCGACGAGTTCGTGCGGCAGCGTATCGCCGAGGGCTCCCACCACATCAAGATCTTCCTCGAGGACGGCGAGCTCTTCGGTCTTGCGACACCGCTGCCGGTGCTCAGCCGGGAGACGGTGCGGGCGCTCGTCCGCGCCGCGCACCGCCGCGGCCGGCTCGCGGTGGCCCATGCCACCGTGCAGCGCTTCGGCCAGCAGGCGGTCGAGGACGGCGTCGACGCCCTGGTCCACATCTTCCCCGACACTCCGGTGACGGACTCGCTGCTCCGCCTGGCGTGGGAGCGCGGGATCTTCCTGGTCGGCACGCTGGCGATCACGGAGTCGTTCATCACCACTGCTGGCGGCGAGGCGTTGGTCGCCGACCCGGAGCTTTCGCCGTACCTCACCCCAGAGGAGATCACCTACCTGCTCACCCCCAGACCGGTCAACACGCTGACGCTCGAGAACCTCCAGATCCTCAAGGACAACGTCGGCCGGTTCCACGCCGCCGGCATCACGATTCTCACCGGCTCCGACACGCAGTTCCACGGTCCGACGGTCCACCGCGACGTCGAGTTGCTGGTGCAGTCGGGGCTCACCCCCCGCCAGGCCTTGATCGGCGCGACCTCCGCCGCGGCCCGGGCCTTTCGCCTCGGCGACCGCGGCCGTATCGCGCCCGGCCTGCGGGCTGACCTGCTGCTGGTCGAGGGCGACCCGACCGTGAACATCAAGGCGATCCGGGCTCTGCGCAAAATCTGGAAAGGCGGCGTGGAAGTCGCCCGGCCGCTCTCGCCTACAGTGAAGTGATCTGCAAGGCGGTGACGCCCGAGAGCTGGGCGACTCCTGACGCATTGACACAGGCGAGAGGGTTCGGCGCCGGCCAGGCGTAGATCCAGCAAAAAGACCCTGGCGCCTTTGGCCAGGACCCGAAAGTTCGGGATGCCGAGGTGCCCTGTGAAGCCCTCTCCGCCATGCCTCCTGGTACGCGAGGAGAGCCAGGCACTTAGGGAGAGACGAATCAGGAATCGAGGTCAATGGCCGCCCTGATCCCATCCTCAACGGCGAGGAGGTCTGCCTCGGGTAGGGCTCCGATCCTCTGGGTAAGCTTTGAGCGGTCCAGGGTCGTAATCTGGTGGCAGAGGGCGACGCAGTCGGCAGGTAGCCCACCAGTGCCCTCGGTCAGAGCCACGACCGTCAACCCTCTCCTCTTCTGAGAACCAGAGGTCGAGCAGGGAACGACGACGATCGATCTCCAGCCGGGTGTCGCGTTGAAGCCATCGTGGGAGACGATGATCACAGGGCGCTTGCCCTGCTGCTCAGAACCGGATCGAGGGCGCAGGTTCGCCCAGTAGAGATCACCCCGTCTCACCTGTCGTCCTCGATGACCTCGATTCCCGCTTCCTCCAGATCCTGGTCCAAGTCAAAGTCCGTCCCCGCATGCTCCGCTGCGAAGGCTGCGATCTCGGCGTGGCGCCTCTCCTTCTTGCGCCTTCTCAGCCAGTCAGCGAGCGCCTCTCGCGCCAGACTTGTAGCGGGCTCGCCAGAGACCTTGGACTCCACCCTGAGCAATTCGTGCAGCTCTGGAGAGAGGGGGAGATGAAAGTTGTATGCCTTCGAGCTCATGGCAAGCCTCCTGCCATCATTGTATGCCATTCTGGGGAGACGAGGGGAAGGGAAGGGGGTCCTGGACAGCCTCAAGAAGAAGCCGCGGCGCTGAGCTCTGAATGGCCTGTTGTGTACGGTTCTCCTGGGATTCCTCAGGAAAACTGTCGAAGTTGGGCTAGAAGCACGCCCAGGGACAGGCGAGCGGCGGCTCCCCATAGTCAGGCGCGACGCAGCATTGCGTCTCGGAATCCCAACTGTAGTAGCAGAACCCATGGTCGTAGATAGAGCAGTCCGGCTCGATCGTGGTCGAGTCGTATACCACGGTTCCCTGCCGGCTCTCCGCGCGCATCAGGGACCTCCAGAGTGGATCGGCGCCCAGGTTGAGTTGGGCCGCCGAGGCGGGCGCCAAGACAAACAGGCAGAGTACGATGGTGAATCCAAGAGCTTTTCTCATGGTCTCCTCCATGATAACCAAGCATGTCATCCTCATTTTGCACGCAAATACGAGATCTGGTCAAGAGGTGTGTACCTCAGGCGGCGACCTCCGCGGTCGCAGCTTGTTCGTGCCGGACGGGCACTCCGTCTTCGTAGGTAGCCCCCTCGGCGACCTCGGCAAGCAACTCCGGGTGGTCGAGGCGGCGGAGCGATTCCTCACGACCAGCAGCACGCGCCAGATCAACGCTGTTGCGTTGGCGACCTTTGCCGCTGGTGGGGCACTGGTTCAATCGCACCCTGGAATTCGCCGCCCGCCTCCCTTCGTATCCGGATAGCGTTATCGCCGCCGCTCTTTGACAGCCTCACCGACCGCCGAGGGCCAGGCGCCTCTCCATGGGTTATGCGAGGACAGGCGGTTCCCCTGAATTAAAGAACGTATTAGAATTTCCTTGCATGTCGGTGATTGGAGTCGGTGAGCTGCGAGTGAATCACTCTGTCAACACGAAAGGAGCCCTTTGATGAAAAAGCGTGTCAGGAAACTGCAACTGCATCGCGAGACTCTCCTCAGACTTGGCGCTCTGCATCTAGGAGGGGTGAACGGAGCTGCGACAGATACTGGCCCTCACCAGCTCAGCGAGAACTACTCCGCCTGCCCAGCCGACTGCGACACAGGTCCCGTCTACACCGGACCTTTTTACCCAGGTTGCCCCTCCTACGGCAACTGGTGCACGTTCTCTTGCG
>DASUEN010000051.1:0-2286 GCA_036275055.1 Thermoanaerobaculia bacterium | reverse complement strand
CGGCTCCGGCCGTTTGCCGAACAATCGGTGCAGCACCTCCTCGCCCCGCCCCGCACCGTTGACCAGCCGCACCGCCGACTCCCGAAGCGCTCCCTTCACCGCGCTGCCGGGGAGGAGCAGCCCCAGCGAATCGGACGCCGTATCGCCCGAGCCGCCGAGCGCCTGGGCGTAACCGCCCACGTAAAGAGAGCCGAACGGTACCACCCGGATCTCGAAGCGAGTCATGGCGCCGGCTCCCGCCAGTGGCCCAGGAGATCGATCATGTCCGCCACGTCGAACACTCGGCGTTGGCCGTATTCGGGGGCGAACTGGGCCTCGCAACGGTCCGGATCGCGCAGCAGCTCCTTCTCGCCGCCCCCGAGCGCCACCGTGAGACCTTGCCACTCCTCCCGCCGGCCGATCTGATACAGCACGTGGTTGCGGAGCTGCCGGGAACCCAGCACCGCATGCGAGTGGAGCGCATAGAGCTGCGTGCGGCCGACCTTCCATTTTTCGTCCCGGAGGATGCGGAAGCGCCGGGAGAAGGTCTCCATCTCCGTCAAGGAATAAGGCCGGCCCGAGAGCAGCAGCTCGTCCTTCCCGCGCGCCCACCGCTCCGGCTCCACCGTCTCGGCGCGCGGCGAGCCGTCCGTCACTACCGCGAAGCTCAGCGCGCTGCGCGTCTCCGGGCCGTCCTCTTCATACGCCCGCCGCTTGGCAATCCCCAGGAGCGCCTCGGCCTCGGCCAGCAGATGGCGGATCGGATATTTCGAATGTCCGATCGCCACCCCCGCCGCGGCGCCGATCTTCTTGTCCGCAAGATCCGGATCCGCCTCCGCCGCCTTCTCCAGCCGGCTCAGCAGATCGCGCGTGAACGGGACGGCCACCTCCCCGGGAAGTATGGCCACCACGTCGTCCCCACCGCAGATAGGAAGCTGATAGCCGCCGGCGCGACCGCCTCCATCCTCGACGAGCCCGTAGCTCGACGCAATCTCGGCAAAGCTTCTCTTGAGGACAGAGTCGATGGCCCGCGAGAAAGTTGCGTACTTCAATGGGCTCTGCAGGCTGGCAATGGTTTTTCCGATGCCTTTGCCGTCGAGATACACCGCCGCATAGAAACCTTCTCCGCCGCCGTCGGCAATGTCTTTGAAATCCGAAGGCTCGCCCTGAAAGTGGACGTTCTTCTTCCCCTGCTTGATGCGGTCATAGCACGGCTGACATTCGAGGCGTTCCGTCCGGTCTTCCCCTCTTTTGGGTTTATGGGCCGCCGCCCGCCGCCCGCACACCGCGCAGCGCTCGACGAAGAAGGGGACGGCAGGCTCGGCGTCCGGTCCGTTGAGAATCCGGCTTCGAGAAAGCGCCCTCCCCACCGCGCGCACCCGCTCGTTGAAGCCCTCGCCCGCTGCGAGCGCCACGTCCGCCGCTGTGCAGGTGGCGATCCACGTCCTCTCCGCGAAGATCCTGTGGAGCGTCTCCATGCAGTGGGCCACCTCGTGCTCCGCCACCACCGCGAGACCGCTGCCGCCGCCCGAGAAGAGGACTTGCCCCTTCAGAAGCTCGAGCTCGGCGCCCTTGCGCAGATCGTCGTCGATACTGCGGAGAACGTCGCTCGCGCCCCGGATGCCGGTGGCGTTGGTGGTGTCGAAGACGAAGGCGTGAATGCTGTTCGCATCCCAAGCCAGAAGCCTGCCATGGCCCGGCGGCCGTCCGCGGCCCTCGAGCACGTAGGCCCGGAGAGCCACATCCGACGGCACGCCCAAGGCCTTCGAGAAGCCTTCGAGGAGATCTTTTTCTAAACCCAAGACTGCCCTCCGCTGTCGCGACCGTCCGGCTGCCACCACTCTATAGAGACACGGCGGAGGGGAGAAGGGGTAAGAGCGGAGGCTCCCCCCGGTCCTCGAGTTGGACGTCTGGGTTAGTGGGCCGGCGGGACGCCAGCGTTCCCAGGGCGGGTACGGCCGTCTTCGGCGCTTTCGCGATACAGGCTGTTTGTGCCGCTGAGCCGCCTCCCACCGGCAACGCCCTCCCAGGAGCCCACACCCGTCCTGGGAACGCTGGCGTCCCGCCGGCCCACTAACTCAGCTTTTTCTTTTTCCTTCTTCTTCGTCCCGCATGGGCAAGACCCTACCGCAGGCGTTCCCCCTCTCCCGGCGGGGGATAGGGTGGGAGATGGGAGAGGGGGACAGGGGGTGAGGATTCGAAGCGCAGACCGGCCGGATTTTCCAAACACCCGCCTCACCTCGTTGCAACGTGGCTGCGGAGGGGGACATCACCCTGACTCTGAAGTCTCAATCCCCCGAAGGGTCC
>DASUEN010000050.1:0-13136 GCA_036275055.1 Thermoanaerobaculia bacterium | reverse complement strand
GACAGCAGGGACAACAAGGACGAGGACGAACGGCAAGACCGCCCCAGCCGGGACCCCTTCTCCCGGTGAGGGGGGTGGCGAGGGGGCGGGAGAAGGGGCAGGGGATGAGGGTCTTGGGGGGGATGGGTCTTCCCCCCTCTTCTCCCGGCGGTCGGGGGGGAGGCTGGGAGAAGAGGGCCGGGGTGATGAGGGTCTTGGGGGAGGGGAGGCGCGTCCGCGGTAGCGCTGCCGGCGGTTGGGCTAGAATGTCCCTTCATCGCTGGCCACCGTCTCCATGATCGACACCCTCCCTCAGCAGAAGGCCCTCCCGCATAGCGAGGAGTCCGAGCGGGCCGTGCTCGGCGGGGTGCTGCTGGACCCCTCCGTGCTGCCCACGATCTCGGGACGGCTGCGGGCGGAGGACTTCTACGGGGAGCGCCACCAGATCCTCTATCAGGCGATGCTCGACCTCCAGGACGAGCAGGTGGAAATCGACCTGCGCACGCTGCAGGCCAAGCTGGAGCAGCGAGGACAGCTCGAGATGGTCGGCGGCCTCGCCTATCTCACGGGGCTCGACCTCGACCTGCCGGACATCGGGCGCATCGACGCCTATGTCGAGATCGTCAAGGAGCGCTCCGTCCGCCGCCGGCTCATTCAGACGGGGGGCGAGATCATCCGCAACTGCCTGGATGGCGGGCTGCCGGCGGCGGAGGCGCTGGGACGGGCGGAGCAGTCGATCCTCAGCCTGGGGGAGGAGGCGATCCAGCGCGGCTTCGCTCAGCTCTCGCACGTGCTCCACACCACGCTGGAGGAGCTGGAGGAGCGCCCGGGGAGCATGCTCACGGGCGTGCCCAGCGGCTTCACGGATTTCGACCGCATCAGCCAGGGGCTCAACCGCGGCAACCTGATCATCATCGCCGGCCGCCCCGGCATGGGGAAGACGAGCTTCGCCCTCAACGTCGCCCAGCACGTCGCCATCCGCGAGCGCAAGGGGGTGGGCGTCTTTTCCCTGGAGATGAGCCAGCAGGAGCTGGCGCTGCGCGTCCTCTGCTCAGAGGCGGACATCTCGTTCTACCGCCTGCGCTCGAACCGCGTGTCGCAGAAGGAGTGGACGCGGATCATCCAGACGGTGCGGACGATCGGCGACGCGCCGCTCTTCATCGACGACTCGCCGAACCCGACGCTCCTGGAGGTGGCCTCCAAGTCCCGCCGGCTCAAGGCGGAGCGGGGCCTGGCCCTGGTGGTGCTCGACTATCTCCAGCTCATGCAGGCCGGCGGGCGCTACGAGAACCGCAACCTGGAGATCGCCGCCATCAGCCGCGGCATGAAGCAGCTCGCCAAGGAGCTGGAGGTCCCCGTCATGGCCCTCTCGCAGCTCTCCCGCCAGCCGGAGCGTCGGGGGAGCGATCATCGGCCACAACTTGCTGACCTTCGGGAATCGGGCTGCCTGGCGGGCGACACCCTGGTGACGCTGGCCGATTCCGGGGCGCGAGTCCCGATCCGTGAGTTGGCCGGACGGAGCGGTTTTGGCATCTGGGCGCTTCATCCTGAAAGTCTGAGGATGGAGCGCGCGTCAGTCTCCAAAGCTTTCTCCACCGGAACCAAACCAGTGTTTCGCCTCACGACACGGCTGGGCAGGAGTCTGCGGGCGACCGGGAACCACAAGTTTTTGACGATCGAAGGGTGGAAGCGGCTGGACGAGCTTCAGGAGGGGCAGCACGTCGCTCTCCCTCGCCAGGTTCCTGGTGGAGAGATCCAGACGATGACCGATGCCGAGCTGGCGCTCCTGGGTCACCTCATCGGGGACGGCTGCACACTGCCGCGCCATGTCATCCAATACACGACCCGAGAGATGGATCTGGCCCAGACGGTGGCCAGTCTTGCCACGCAGGTCTTCGGAGACGACGTCAGCCCCCGGATCAATCCGGAGCGGCGATGGTTCCAGGTTTATCTCTCCTCCACCCGGCACCACACCCATGGCCGGCGAAGCGCCGTTGCGGAGTGGCTGGAGAGTCTGGGGGCCTGGGGCCTTCGCTCCTATGAGAAGCGTCTGCCAGCCAAGCTCTTCGAGCAGCCCGAGGCCGCCATAGGCCGGTTCCTCCGCCACCTCTGGTCCACAGACGGCAGCATTCGAGTGCCCCGAAATGGACGTGGCTATCCTTCCATCTACTACGCCACGAGCAGTTCCGAGTTGGCCAGGGACGTCCAGTCGCTCCTGGCGAGAGTCGGTCTCAGGGCTCGCCTTCAGTGTCATTCCCAGAAAGGTAAGGGGCGAGATCAATACCACGTGACGATCAGCGGCCGATCCCAGGTGCTCCAATTCGCCGGGACCGTGGGAGCGGTCGGCGCATACAAGACGGCCTCTCTGGAGGAGGCGCTGGCCTACGTTGCGAACCGCCCGGAGAACACGAACCGGGACGTGATCCCTCGGGATGTGTGGGATCTGCACGTCCGGCCCGCCATGCGGGAGAACGGCATCACGCACCGACGCCTCCACTCGGAGATAGGGACCGCCTATGCGGGACTGACGATCTTCAAGCAGAACCTCAGCCGGGAGCGCGCCTTGCGTGTCGCAGTGGCTGCTCGCGCTGAGGCCCTGAGGATCCTGGCCGAGAGCGACATCTACTGGGATCAGGTCGCTTCCATCCAGGCAGACGGAGTCGAGGAGGTTTTCGACCTGACCGTCCCGGGTCCTCACAATTTCGTGGCTGACGACCTCTTCGTTCACAACTCCCTCGAGCAAGACGCCGACATGGTCGCCTTCATCTATCGCGACGAGGTCTACAACCCCAAGGACGAGAACAAGGGGCTGGCGGAGCTGATCATCGCCAAGCACCGTAATGGCGAGACGGGCACCGTCGAGCTCGTGTTCCTGGGGGAGACCACCAGCTTCAAGAACCTCGACCGGCATGGCATGGAACCCAGTGGCGCTCCGTTCTGAGGATCCCGACCTCTACGAGACGCCGGAGGTGCGGGATCTCGAGGACGCCCTGCGCCCGGCGTGGGTGGACGTGGACCTGTCGGCTTTGGAGCACAACCTCGTCAGGATTCGCGAACGGTTGCGAGCCGGCGGCTCGGCGGCGCTCTCCATGGCGGTGGTGAAGGCGGACGCCTACGGCCATGGCGCCGTGGGAGTCTCGCGGGCGCTCGCCGGGGCCGGGGTGGACTGGCTGGGCGTGGCCCTGCTGGAGGAGGGCGCGGAGATCCGCCGCGCCGGGGTCGAGCTCCCCATCCTCGTCCTGGGCACGGCGCGGCCGGCGAAGATCGCCCTCTACCGTCACTACCGGCTGACGCCCACGGTCTCCTCCCTCCACGACCTCGCCCTCTGGCGCGACTGGATGGCGGGGCAGGCCGAGCCGCAACCCGTCCATCTCAAGGTGGATACGGGGATGGGGCGCCTCGGCGTGGCCATGAACGAGGTGCCCCGGGCACTGGAGATCCTGCGCGGGCGTCACGGTCTGCGGCTGGCGGGCGTGCTCTCCCACTTCGGCGATGCGGACGATCTCGCGAGCCCCCGCAACGCGGCGCAGGAGGCGAACTTTGCCGCCGTGCTGGCGCAGCTCACCCAGGAGGAGCGGGATGGGATCCTCATTCATATGGCCAACAGCGCCGCCGCCCTCCATCTGCCGGAAAGCCGCTTTTCCGTCGTCCGCCTGGGGATCGCCATCTACGGTCTGGAGCCCGCGGACCGCCCGGGCCAGCCGCTGCCGGCCGCGGAGCGCACGGACCTGCGGCCGGTGATGGCGGTGCGGGCGCGGATCGTGCAGGTCCGCGAAGTCCCAGCAGGCACGGCGGTCTCCTATGGCGGGCGGACGGTGACGCGGCGGCGCAGCCGGATCGCGGTGGTTCCCGTGGGCTATGCCGACGGATATGCTTGGCGCCTGACCGGCCAGGCCGAGGCCCTGGTGCGGGGACGGCGGGTCCCCGTGGCGGGATCGGTTACGATGGACATGACACTCCTCGACGTTACGGACGCCGGGGCCGAGCTGGGGGACGAGGTGGTGCTGCTCGGCCGGCAGGGGAGCGAGGAAGTCACGGCCCTGGAGCTGGCCACGCACGCCGGGACGATTCCCTGGGAGGTCCTGTGCCACTTGGGGTTGAGGTTGCCGCGGCGCTACGTCCGGGAGGGACGAGTGGAAGAGCTGATGTCGCGTTTCTCGCGGGAGGACACATGACCCTGCCGCGTCCCATAGAAGGCTTCTTCGTCGAGATCGGGCGCTTCTTTCAACTGGCCGGGCGGATCTTCGCCTGGACGCCGCGCCCCCCGTACGACTTCAAGCAGCTCTTCCGCCAGATGGTGAAGGTGGGCGTGGACTCCATGCCGGTGGTCTTCCTCACCGCTCTCTTCACCGGCATGGTGCTCGCTCTCCAGACCTTCTCGGTGCTGCGGCGGTTCAATGCCGAGAGCTTCGTGGGATCGCTGGTGGCCCTCTCCATGGTGCGCGAGCTGACCTCGGTGCTCTCCGGCCTCATCGTGGCCGGCCGCGCCGGCTCGGCCATGGGGGCGGAGCTCGGCACCATGCGGGTCACCGAGCAGATCGACGCCTTGGAGGTGATGGCGACCGATCCCGTCCACTACCTGGTGGTGCCGCGGGTGTGGGCCTCCACGATCATGCTCCCCCTGCTGGTGGTGATGGGCAACGGCGTGGGAATCTTCGGCGGCTACCTGGTCTCGGTGGTGCTGATGGGCGCCAACCCGGTCTCCTACATGGACAAGACCTTCCAGTACATGGACTTGAACGACCTGTTCTCGGGCGTCATCAAGGCGGCCGTCTTCGGCTTCCTCCTGGCGGCGATCGGCTGCCAGCAGGGGTTCTACACCTCCGGCGGCGCCGAGGGCGTGGGGCGCGCCACCACGGCGGCCGTGGTGGTGGCGAGCATCTCCATCCTCATCTCGGACTTTTTCCTCACCCGGCTGCTGTTCTGAGACTCCAATGCCCGGCTCAGCGCAAACCTCAGGTCAAGGCGGCCAGGACGCCAAGATCCACATCCACGACCTACACAAGGCGTTCGGCTCCAAGGTGGTGCTGGACGGAGTGAACGTGGACGTCGCCAACGCCGAGTCGGTGGTGGTCATCGGCGGCTCGGGGACGGGTAAGAGCGTGCTCTTGAAGCACATCGTCGGCCTGCTCAAGCCGGATTCGGGGACGGTCGAAGTGGATGGCACCGCGGTCGAGACGCTGGGCAACCGGCAGATCACCGAGTTCCGGCGCAAGTTCGGCATGGCCTTCCAGGAAGGGGCGCTGTTCGACTCCATGACGGTGTGGCAGAACGTCGCTTTCCCTCTGCAGCGGCTGACCAAGATGTCGCGCAGCGAGATCGGCGACCGGGTGGAGGAGTGCCTCTCCATGGTGCGGCTCGAAGGGGTGGGGGAGAAGCTGCCGTCGCAGCTCTCCGGCGGCATGCGGCGGCGGGTGGGGTTCGCCCGCGCCGTGGCCCATCAGCCGGAGATCCTCCTCTTCGACGAGCCGACGACGGGGCTCGATCCCATCACCACGGCGCTCATCGGCGAGGTGATCCTCGACCTTTCGGACCGCCTCAAGACCACCACCGTCACCATCACCCACGACATGGAGCTCGCCTTCTCGATCGGCGATCGCATCGCCATGCTCCATCAAGGTAAAATCATTGCCGAAGCGCCGCCGAAGGAGTTCCAGAAACTCGACGACCCCCGGGTGCAGCAGTTCATCCATGGCAAGGCGGAGGGGCCGCTGTCCGAGGAAGAAACTCCGAAGAAGCGGGGCGAGGAGAAGGGCTCGGCGAACGGAGACACCAAAGCGGCGAGGGGCGCTCGCGAGCTGGAGAGATCATGAAATCAGTCATCAAGGTCGGCATCTTCGCCACCCTCTGTCTGGTGGTCCTGGGGCTTCTCATCTGGAAGATCGAGGACCTGAACCTGTTCGGCACGAAGGGGCAACGGCTGGATGCCGTCTTCCGTTCCGTGGCCGGGCTGGACGACAAGGCCTCCGTGCGGGTGGCGGGCGTCAAAGTGGGGCACGTGGACGGCGTGGGGCTCCAGGACAACCAGGCACGGATCAGCCTGTCGCTCGACAAGCCGCTGCCGCTCACCGTGGGCACCACGGCGAGAATCGCCAACCTCGGCCTCTTGGGGGAGAAGTACGTGGAGATCATCCCCGGCCCGCCGGGAGCGCCGCCGCTGCCGCCCAACACCGTGCTCCAGGGCACGACGCCGCCCTCCATCGACGAGGCGCTGGCCAAGATCAACGACATCGGCTCCTCGATCCAGTCGGTGACGGGCCAGCTTTCCGGAGGCAACTTCGGCGGGAATCTGAACGATCTGATCCACGACATCCAGCTCACCAGCGCTGAGTTGCGGGCCCTCATCGCCGAAAACCGCGCCAACGTCGCCGCGACGATTCGGAATTATGAGGACGTGGGCGCCACCCTCAAGACCGAGCTGCCGCGCCTCTCGCAGCAGACCAGCCGCGCCATCGATCAGATCCAGGCCATTTTGGAGGAAAACCGTGGCAACGTCTCGGGCACCACGGCGAACCTGAAAGAGCTGACGACCAAGCTCCAGACCTCGGCGGACAACCTGAACAAGATCTCGGGCAAGATCGCCAGCGGCGAGGGAACGATCGGCAAGCTGGTCAACGACGAGAAGGCCTACAACGACGTCATCTCCACCCTCGACAGCATCAAGGGCGGAGTGGACACCCTGAGCGGCACGCTCGGCGCCATCAACAAGTTCAAGATCGACCTCGACCTCCAGGGGTACTACCTGGCGAATGCGGGTCGCGACAAAGTCTCGGGCGAGTCGCAAAACTCCCTGACCAGCTTCAACGTCGAGATCGATCCGCAGGACAAGAAGCACCTCTACCGCCTGGGCCTCGTCAGCAGTCCCGAGGGGAAGCTGCGGGACAAGACGCAGACCTTCATCATCACGGGCCCGGACGGCATTCCCCAGACGACGACGCTCCACACCCTGACGCAGGAGCAGTCCTACACCGCGACCGGCCTCTTCGGTTACAAGGCGCCGTACGACGCGCGCCTCTGGGCGGGGATCATCGAGGGCTCCGGGGGCGCGCAGGTCGAGTATCCGCTGCCGGTGCTCAACCGCAAGCTCCTCCTCTCCTTCGAAGCCTTCGGCTTCAACCGTCCGGACAACCAGTCCCCCCACCTGCGTCTCACCGGCCGCTACCAGTTCCATCCCAATCTCTACTTGTTGGCGGGCTACGACGATCCCCTGGAGCACCACGCCTTCTTCCTGGGAGGCGGCATCCGCTGGTCGGACGAGAACATCAAGTACCTGCTGGGGAGCCTGGGAGGGCTGGCGGGACGGTAGGAGAGAAAATCCTCTGCAACGGCGGGACGTCTCTCGCCGAGGCGGCCCTGGCCGCCCGGCGAGGAATCGCCCGGTCCCGCGTCCTCCTTTCGTAGCGTCCCAACCGGCCCGGTCTGTCGAGCGCCGATGGCCGGCCCTTCAGCGGTGATCTCCGAAGCTTCCCCAGTGATCGCCGAACCTTCGGAGATGACTGGGGAACCTTCGGAGATGATCGGCGAAGCTTCGGAACTGACCCGGGAAGCTTCGGAGGGGATCGGGGAAGCTTCGGAACTGACTGGCGAAGCTTCGCAGGTAACCCGGGAGGCTTCAGAACTGATCGGGGAAGCTTCGGAGGGGATCGCCGAACCTTCGGAACTGATCCGGGAAGCTTCAGAGGGGATCGGGGAAGCTTCGGAACTGACCGGCGAAGCTCCGCAGGTAACCTGCGAAGCTTCCCTTGAAAGATGACTGCCGAGCGCGGGTGCTGGGGGAGCTTTCTTGACAGAGACGCCCTCTGGGGAACCCCGCGGGGGCGTCTCCGAGGGCGGCGAAACCATTTCAGACCTCCTCAGCGGCTCTCGGCCATACTCCCGTCCGCCGTCGCAGTGCCTCCCGCACGGCTTGGAAGCCGTCTTCGAAGTGGACCTCGAGCTTGTTGGGCATGAGGGCGTCCTTAAGGAAGAGAAGAATCTCGTCCACATGGTGAGCGAACTCTTGGACCAACCGAATCTCTTCGACGGATGCGGAGCTGAGGTTGTCCAGATCGCGCCTCAGGGCTTCAAGGTTCGCTTTGCGAGTGGACCAGTATCTGAGGTACGGCGCCCTGTCCTCGACATCCCCAACCTTCACCTCCGGCAGCACAATTGGAACCAAGCACCGCGTCAGGAGATCGGCGTCGCCCTGGCACCTCTGCCAGAGCTTATAGATCTCATACATGCAGTACGGCGAGCGCAAATACTTGTCGCTGATCACGGCCACGACGAGATCGGCGCGGGTGAGACGGCGGATGAAAGCCGAGATCAGCTCCCCAGACCGCATGTGGTCGCGGTCTCGCTCGGGCTGGAAGCCATCCTGCTCGAGGGCTGAATAGAGAGCCTCGGCAGCCTGCTCACGGAGCTTTCCTTCGGGAGTTTTATCATCCCCCCAAGCATAAGAGATGAAGACCTCTTGCGGCTTCTCGCTCGCGGTAACGGGTAGAGGGATGATGTCGATTCCGGGGGTTTTCCTGGCCTCGCGGACTTCGCTGGGGTTGCGTTCCCGGTCCTCGAAGAAAGCGGCGAAGGCCGCGGCGGCGACCGGCCTCCCTTGGACGTCGCGCACGCGGCCATCGATCACCGTAGCCAGCGCGGTCCGGGACACCGTGATCCCGTCCAGGGTCAGAAGCTCCCCGGGCTCCTCACGCATTCGTCGCCGGAGGATCGCTTTACGGATCTCGCGCACGAGACCCACAGGGTCACGCCCCAGGGCCTTCAGCTCCAGGGCTCCGGCGCCTGGAGCCTCGTTTGTACTGGTGTCCTCGAACTGAAGCAGGAGCTGGGACTCTTTCCTGCCATCTTTGAACCAAAGACCATACTTCCAGTACTCGGCAAGGTCCCCGGCCTGCCGGCCAATCTCGCTCATCAGGCGGCGGATGACGGCAGGGTGGAAGAAGCGGTACTCCAGCCGCAGCTTGGGAGTACGGGGCTCCTCCTTCCAGGCATGGAGCCGGCTCGCGACGACCTCAAATTTAGGTAGCAGGTCCGGCGCAATGTAGCGTTCCTCTCCTTGGGTGGTCTCTCCGCAAGAGAAGCACACGCCGCAGCTCTCCATCAGAGCAAGGAAGAGCCTTTGTTCTTCCACGGAGTGACCTTGCCAAACCATCAGGGCGAGATCCTTGCGCGTGAAGCGTCCCGAGTCTCTCAGCCAGGGTGCCGTCCGGCCGCGATGGAAAACCGTATAGACGGCGTCGAGTGCCCATGTCTGGTCAAGAACGATGCGGTTGGAGAAGAGGTCCGGCCGGTAGAACACGACCCCGGTGTGATGGAAGTAATCGAGGGCGTGCTCCCAGGAGATGATGTCTCCAGCTTCATCGCAGAGCGTGCGGAAGTCCTCGAGAGTGAGGGTCCGGTTTCGCCGCTCCTCGGGTTTGCGCTCCTGGTCCTCGCTTCGCCAGGCGTAGAGCCGGCGGCGAACTTCGGCGCGGCCGTGGCCGATTGCGAGCGCGCCGTTGCGTTCGAGCAAGGAGAGGATGGCGTCGCGGAGGTGTGCTTCGAGAGCGTCTCGACCCAGATCGTTCTTGGCGCTATAGGAGCAGCCTTCGAAAAATCCAAGACCCTCCGGCCTCGACGGGGAGGGACGTCGGTCGGCGAAACGGTCGCACTGGCTCTGCACGACGATCACCGGGCTGCCCTCACCCGCGAGAGCGCGCACGTAATCGAGCCAGTAGGTGAGTGGTTGGTTGCGCAGGGGGATGCCGTTCTCGTCGTACTCGGCCCGGTTCTCAAGTTCAGGGGTCCATAGGATCAGGAAGACGGCCCGACTGCGCAGGAAGAGCGCGTGGGTGCCGTGGTAGATGTCCTGGCCTCCGAAGTCCCACCAGTTGGCCTGGAAGACCCGTTCCTGGCCTCCGGTCTGGATTCGCAGCTCCTCCCGCCAGATCTGAACGCCATGGGTGGACTGAATAGATTCGGCGAAGGGCTGGCCCCGGAAGCGCCGGCAGAGCTGCGACTTCCCAACACGGCCATTGCCCAGGAGGATCACCTTCACCTCGTTCTCAGTCTCGATTCCAAGTTTCAGCTCGGAAAGGTAGGTGCGCACCCGTGGGAGGCAGTTGTCAAATTGGCCGTGAGACAGAACTTCCCGCGGCACGCCGACCGCTTCGTCGGCAACGAGCTCAGTCAGGCGTGAGTGGTCTGCCAAGACCTGAAGGAGCTTCTCTGGGACTGCGGGTCGACAGCCATAGAGGTCGAGGCGCTGAAGTTCTTGGAGTCCTACCAGCGGTGCTAAGTCCGTGAGGCTCTGGCAGTCCTGGAGGTCGAGGCGCTGAAGTTCTTGCAGTCCTGCCAGCGGGGCCAGGTCCGTTACGCCCGTGAACGACAGGTCGAGGCTCTGAAGTGCTTGGAGCCTTGACAGTGGGGCTAGGTCTGTCATGCCCGTGAACGACAGGTCGAGGCTTTGAAGTTTTTGGAGTCCTGCCAACGGAGAGAGGTCCGTCACTCCCGTCTCACTGACATTCAGGCTCTCAAGTTCCTGGAGTCCTGCCAGCGGGGCCAGGTCCGTCACTCTCGTGCTCCAAAGGCTGAGGCTCTGAAGTCTTCGGAGCCCGGCCAGTGGTGAGAGGTCCTTCACACCTGTGCGCCACAGGTTGAGGCTCTGAAGTCCTTGGAGTCCGGCTAGATGGGCCAGATCCGCCACGTTCGTCTCGCCGATCTCGAGGCTCTGAAGTCCTTGTAGTCCGGCTAGCGGTGCCAGGTCCGCCACTCCCGTCTCGCCGATTTCGAGTCGCTGGAGTCCTTGGAGTCCTGCTAGCGGAGACAGGTCCGTCACGCCCGTAGTCGACGCGATGAGTCGCTGAAGTCTTTGGAGTCCGGCGAGGGGGGAGAGGTCCTCTACGTACGTGCTCGACACGTTGAGGCTCTGAAGTGCTTGGAGCCCTGCCAGCGGGGCCAAGTCCGTCACGCCCGTGCTCGATAGGTCGAGGCTCTGAAGTGCTTGGAGTCCTGCCAGCGGGGATAGGTCCGCGAGTTCAGGGGGGGCTCGATCCTCGTCCCATTCAACGTCTCCTGCCTCGGTGGGCCTGAGGGTACGTAGGTTGAGCGCCTTAAGGTGCGGCAGGTCTCTCAGGCTGGCAGGAAGCTCGCTCAGGGCCAGATCGCCGAGGTCCAAGCTCTCGGCCTGGAGTCTCCTCGCCTCGTCGATCCGCCGCTCCGCCTCAGGATGCTTAAGTTGCACGATGACCGAATACTAGCAAGCCCGGCGGCGGAATCCGACAATTGACCGAGACGCCCCGCGGGCATGTTTTGGTAAGCGGAAGAGCCTCGCCGCCGCGGAGACGCCCCACGGGGTACCCGTGAGGGCGTCTCTACCTTGGGAGGGTCTGACGCAATCCCCAGAGGTCAATGTCCTTCGTGAAGCGTGGCTTGGCGTGAAAGGCGACGGCGAAGCCGCCGACGATGAGCGCCTTAACCTTCCGGGCGTTGAAGAACGCGAACAGTTCTTCGAAGTCCTTCGATACGTTCACCGGTGACCTTCCAGGCCTGGCGCCGGAGCTCTTCCAGGGCTTCGACCCGCTCGTCCCCGGTCATCCGCGACCAGAACTCGCGATCCGCCTCGGCTTCTTCTTCGAAGGAAGAACATTTGCGCAGCCAAAGGTCCACCACCCAACTCTACCATGGCCCTACAACACCGGCTCCCGCTCCGTGATCCGCCGAAAAGCCTCGACGTAGCGCTCCAGGGTGCCTTGCACCACGTCGGCGGGCAGCTCGGGAGGCGGTGACTCCTTGTCCCAGCCGGTCTCGTCGAGCCAGTTGCGGACGTATTGCTTGTCGAAGGAGACGGGCTCTTCTCCCGGGACCCAGTGGGCGACGTCCCAGTAGCGGGAGGAGTCGGGGGTTAGGACCTCGTCGATCAAGAGGAGATCGCCAGTGTCCAGGGCGTGGCCGAATTCGAATTTGGTGTCGGCGAGGAGGAGGTCCTGCGCTGCGGCGTGGGCGGCGCCCTGGTTGTAGAGGCTCAGAGTGAGGTCGCGCAGGGTGGCGGCGAGGTCGAGGCCCACGGCGCGTTCCACGGTGGCGAAATCCACGTTCTCGTCGTGCCCCGTCTCCGCCTTGGTGGCGGGGGTGAAGAGAGGCTCGGGGAGGCGGCTCGCCCGTCTCAGCCCCTCAGGGAGCGGGATGCCGCAGACGGTGCCGTCTTTCTGATATTCCCGGAAGCCGCTCCCCGCCAGGTATCCCCGGGCTACGCACTCGAAGGGGACGACCCGCGCCTTGCGCGCCAGTACGGAGCGCCCGCGCAGCAGCTCGCGGTAGGGAGCCACCTCGGCCGGGAAGTCCTCGGGCTCGGTCGCCAGGAGGTGGTTGGGCACCCCTGTGAGATGGCCGAACCAGAAGTTCGAGAGCTGGTTCAGCACCTTCCCCTTGCCCGGAATCCCCGGCCGCAGGACGTGGTCGTAGGCGGAGAGGCGGTCGCTGGCCACGATCAGCAAGACATTGCCCAGGTCGTACACGTCCCGCACTTTGCCACGCCGCGGCGGCGGCAAACCGGGCAGGTCGCTCTGCCAGAGAGCCTCGCTCATGCCTACCTCCTCCCTCCAGGATCACGCGTGCTGCCAGCGGTCGGCCTTGGCGGCCTCTTTCTCGATGGCGGCGGCCAGCTTCTCGCCGCGGATCGGGGTGAAGGTCGCCGGGTCGGCCTCGGCACCGTCCACGATCTCATAGACCGCCAGTTTTTCGAGCCCCTTGAGGTGAGCCATGCCGAGCTTGCGGAAGCCCACTTGGAGCTGGTCCCCCTGATCCTCCAGCATGAGGAAGACGTAGACGCGGTCACCGTCCTTGCCGCGGGAGAGGGAAGCGCCGGCGAGCTCGCGCTCCAGGTGGGCGATGAAGGCGCCGGTCGCCACCATGCCGTTGTTGTGCAGCGTGCCGTTGCGGTTGATGTAGGCGTAGAAGCGGCGCAGCTCCTCGGTCTTGTCCACCACGTCGACGTTCTTCGTCGAGAGGGGAGAGAAGAAGCGGTGCACCGTGGCTTCCGGGTACCCCTGGCTGATCAGCATGGTCTTCACCTCGTCCACCTCCTGGGTGGCCTTGCCGGTGGTGAGGCGCGACAGCTCGACGAGGCCGGGGCCGAAGAACTCGTAGCGCTCGCCCTCGGCGGGGCGGCTGCCCATGGGGATGAG
>DASUEN010000049.1:0-18836 GCA_036275055.1 Thermoanaerobaculia bacterium | reverse complement strand
CGGCAGACCGTAGCCCAGGCCGTGAGCCCTGGGCGATGTCGCCGGTTCATTCCCCCGCCCCCGCCCAGGGTTCCCACCCTGGGCTACGGTCTGCCGCCCTACGGGCTCGGTTTGAGATAGTAATAACGCACCCCCTACCCTGTCCTTGCTGTCCTTTGTGTCCTTTATACTTCTTCCCCAGGAGGTTCTTTCCATGCCCGAGCCCCTCTGGTACTACTACCAGGACAATGCCCAGCAGGGACCCTTGCCGGTGGAAGCGTTGCGCGCGCTGGCGGATCAGGGGAAACTCCGGCCGGACACCCTCGTCACCCGCATCGGCATGACCGACTGGCTGCCGGCGCGGCTGGTGCCCGAGCTCTTCCCGCAGGAATCGGCCATGCGACCTCCTCTTCCGCCCGGCGTCGGCCCCCGGCGCGACCTCCTCGCCTCCGGTCGCAACCTCGCCGAGCGGCTCCACCGCATCGCGGGCGCGGAGGACGTGACCGGCACCCTCCCCCACCTGCGGCTCGTGCGCCTCCTGCTCCAGGGGCTGCGCCGTCTCCTCACCGAAAGCGGGCTGGGCGCCGCCGACCTCGTGGCGCGGCAGACGGGGCACGTCGCCTACGTGTTTGCCGCCGCCCTGCTGGTGCTCGACTACCTCGTGCTCGGCGTGCGCAGCGACAGCTTCCGCCTCTCCTTCGGGGCGCTGCTGGTGATCGCCCCGGCCGCCGTCCTCCTCCATTACGTGGCCGCCCTGTTCCTCGACGCCGGCAGCTCGCTGCTGCGCAAATCGCCCAGCGAGCTGTCGTCGCCGGCCATCCTGACCTTCATCGCCCTCGCCTCCTTCGCCGGCAGCGTCGTCGCCTTCGGGCTGGGACTCTACGGCGTCATCCTCGGCGGCAGCCTCCTGAGCTTCGGGCTCTGCCTGGGGATGGCCGTCCTCTTCCTCTATGCCTGCGGCGTCGCCCTCAATCCGGCGACGGTGAACGTTGCCCCGGCCGAGGGGCTCTCGGCCGGCGAGGAGGCTCTGGGAATCCTCCTCTTCCTGCTCAAGCTACCGGTGCGGCTGGTGCCGTTCGTCTTCGGCGTGGGCTCGGTGGTGGGGGTGTGCGCCGCCGTCTACCTCCTCTACCTCGTCTTCACCCAGGAGCCCCTGTTCCTGATCGAGCAGGCGCACCTGATCGCCCGCGGCGTCCTCGGCGTGGCCTTGCTGCCTCTCGCCGCCTATCTGGGCTTCGTCCTTTCGTCTCTGCTGGTGGAGGTCTACCGCGCCATCCTGCGCATCCCGGTGAAGCTCGATGCCCTGCGGACAGAGGTCAAGGGCGCTCCGCCACCGGCCGGCGACTGACCAGCCAGACCCCGAGGAGGATGGCGCCGCCCCCGGCCAGGGTGGCGGCCGTCACCGGCTCTCCCAGCACGGCGGCGGCCACCGCCACCGTCACCAGTGGCTCGAAGTAGAGCAGAGCCCCGGCCTGCGAGGCCGGCAGGACGGCGAGGGCGTCGTACCAGAAGGCATAGGCGAACCCGGAGCAGCCGATCCCCAGGAAGGCCACGGCCCCCCAGCCCCGGAGAGTCAAGTGCGTCACCTCGGCCGTGCCCGGTCCCAAGAGGAAGAGGACAGTGGTGAATACCCAGCCCATGGCAATCACCCAGAAGGTCATCCCGGCCGCCGGGAAACGACGCAGGCCGCGGCGGGAGAGCACGGAGAACGCGGCCCAGACGGGCGAGGAGAGGAGGATCAGGAAATCTCCCGGAGCGCCGAAGCGACCCGCGGCCACCGATCTCAGATCGCCGCGTGACACCACCTCCAGAACGCCCAGGGCCGCCACGGCGATCCCCGCCGTCCCCACCCAGCCCAGCCGCTCGCGCAGCACCAGCCAGCCCAGGACGGCCATGAAGATGGGAGTCGAGGCTACGATCCACGACGAGGTGCTCGCCTGCGAGGTCACGAGCCCGTTCGACTGCAGCCACTGGTGGAAGGCGATGCCCAGGATCCCCAGCCCCATGAAGTAGGCGAGGTCCGGCCATGAAGGGCGCACGAGCTGCCCGCGAGCCGCCGCCAGCCCGCCCAGCACCACCACG
The DNA here is from genome assembly GCA_036275055.1 of Thermoanaerobaculia bacterium. Lineage (GTDB taxonomy): Bacteria > Acidobacteriota > Thermoanaerobaculia > Multivoradales > UBA5704 > DATARR01. Next base: position 16,775 of record DASUEN010000049.1, on the reverse strand, counting down.
CCCATGGCGAAGCGCAGCCAGACGACGGTGACCGGCGAGACCTCCGCCAGCGCCATCTTGGTGGCGATGAACGAGGCGCCCCACACCACCACGGCGAACATCGCCCGGGCCACCGCCGTCCCCCGGGTTTGCTCGATAGGGTTCCCGTCCTTTAGCATCGCGCTTCCGGTCCCTTCCCTTTCGGCGCGGCCCGGCTACCGGTGGAGGTGAATTGGATGTCGCCAGGTCTCGCCGAGACGCTCTCGCTCTCTCCCGCGGAGAAGCACGCACTCTATAACGAGCACTCTCCGGAGGTCCTGGCCAGGATCACGGCAATCCTCGCCGCGGGCGGCCCGGCTCCGGCGCTCATCCTCGCGGGCGAGCCGGGGTGCGGCCGCACCGGCCTGCTGGCAGCGGCGGCCCAGGCCGCGGGCGGCGAGATCCAGGTCCTCCCCCTCGACCTCGACGGCTACGAGGAGGGGCTCGACCTCGTCCGTTTCGCCGAGATCCAGATCGCCCGGCGCTGGGAGCTCGACGAGGCCGGCCGCGAGCGGCTCGGCCACCAGGTCTCGCCCATGCTGCCCGGCATTGCGCCCTCGCTGTCCGGCGCCGCCGTGGTCTCCCTCCTGCTGCGCCTCCCCGATCCGCGGGCGGCGGCACGGGAGATCTTCCCGGACCGCCCCGACCCGCGGGAGTCGTTCGCGGCGCTGCTGCGCCTGCTTTCCCGCGACCACCGCCTCGTGCTCCACACCGTGGCGAACCCCCAGCTCACCGATCCCGTGCGCCTGCGCCTCCTGGCCGAGGCCCGCGGCAATCCGCACCTCGTCCTCGCCTTCTCCTGCTCCCCCCGCGAGGCGGACGAGCGCGTGGCGCCCCGCAGCGAGCGCCTGCGGCTCGACCTCACTCCCCTGCCGGTGGGTACGTTGCTCGATCCCGTCAAGGACATGCTGGACGATCTCGACCTGGAGACGGCGGACCGGCTGCAGCGCTTCCTCGACCTCGCCGCCCTGTGCAGCGACAACGTGCCAGCCGAGCTCCTCTTCCACCACCTGGAGCTCGGCGAAGAGGAGCAGGAGGAGATCCTCGACACCATCGACGAGGAGCTGGTGGAGAGCGAGGACCAGCGCCTGCTCGTCGATCACCAGTACGGCCACCCCTCGTTCCCGGGCCTCCTGACCTACAGCTTCCTCTCGCCGCGCGTCAACCACGCCCTGCTCGAGCCGCTGACCGCGGACAAGCGCCGGCGGCTGGCCCTGGAGCTGCTGGAGTTCGTGGATCGAGTGCCGTTCCACACCCGCGGCATGGCCCTGCTCCGCCTCGCGCTGGCCGAGCACGTGGAGGACGACGCGCGGCGGACCGCGAACGTCCGCGACCTGCGCGTCTGGATCGGCGAGGACGAGGTGGACGAGCTGGCCGCGGACCTCGCCCGCTCCCTGGACCCGGCCGAAGGGGGCCTGCTCACGCCGGAGAACCTTCTGGGTACGGCGCAGGAAACCGAGGGGCGCTGGCCGCCGCACGTCCGGCTGGCTTTCGCGGAGGCGGTGCGGCGGCGGCCGGAGGCCCTCACCCCGGCAGGCAAAGTCTATTTGTGCTTCCTGCGGGCCAGCCTGCTGCGCGAGATGGGGCGCCACCCCGAGGCTCTGGAAGAGGCGCGGGCCGGACTGGAAGCCGCCCGCGAGGAGCACGGTCCGGAAGGCGCCGGCGCAGTCGACGCCATGAGCCTCCTGGGCGTCGTGCTGCGGGAGCTGAAGCAGCCGGAAGAGGCCCGCCTCCACCTGGAGCGCGCCCTGGAGCTGCGCGGCCGGGAAGGCGCCATCGCCGAGGGCGACGTGCCGCGGACGGCGTCCCTCGGCACCCTGCTGGCGAACCTCGGCATGACGCTTCACGATCTCAGTCAGCGGGAAGCCGCCCGCGAGCACCTGCTCCAGGCCCTGGAGCTTCACCGCCAGGCCTTCGGCGACGTCCACCCGACCGTTGCCACGGACCTACGCAACCTGGCCGTGATCGCCCGCGAATTGAACGATCCGCAGCAGGCCCTCCAGTTCGCCCGCCCAATCGTGGACGTCCTGCGGCAGATCTACGGCGACGTCCATCCCGCCACGGCGCAGGCGCTGACCGACGTGGCAAGTATCCTGCGCATCCTGGGAGAGACCGAGGGAGCCCGCCTCCACCTCGAAGCCGCGCTCCAGATCGACCAGCAGGCCTTCGGAGACTCCCATCCCCAGGTGGTGGCGGACCTGAACAACCTGGCCCTCGTGGAGCGCGAGCTGGGAGACATGGAATCCGCCCGCGACCACTTCGAGCAAGCCCTGAAGATCGCCGAAGCCTCCCTGGGAGAGGATCACGCGCTGACGGTGCAGCTCAGGCGGGCGGTGGCGGAGGGGTGAAGGCGGCGGTGTGAAAGCATCGGACGGATCCGACCGATCCGTCGGATCCGTCCGATCTGCGAGAACCTCCCCTACAGCTCCAGCGCGGTCCCCCTCCCCGAGGCCAGCGCCTTGGCGTAAAGGTGCCTCCCGGAGGCCAGGTCCTCCACGGCAATCCCCAGCGATTTGAAGAGCGTGATTTCCTCGCCGGAGCCGCGGCCAGGAATCTTCCCTGCCAACACCTCGCCCAACTCGCCTTGGATGTGTGAGTCGCCGACCGCTCCCTCGGCACGGGCGAGGAGGAAGTCTCCGGCCTCGGCCAAGAGGGATTCGCGGCGGTCCGTGAACAGGCGCGAGCGGACCACGGCCGCGGCGTCGAGCTCACGGGCGTTCGGCGTGCAGGCTCCCACGGCGTTGACGTGGGCGCCGGGAGCAATCCACTCCCCCAACAGCACCGGCTCGGTCGCGGCCGTCACCGTGCAGATCAGGTCCGCGCCCTCGACCGCCTCCCGCGCCGTGCCTGCCGGCTCCACGGGTAGGCCCAGGCGCGCGCCCTGCTCCTCCGCGAGGCGCCGGGCGTTCTCCGGATTGCGGCTCCAAATCCGTACCCGCCGCAACGATCGCACGGCCTTCATCGCTTCGAGGTGACTGCGGGCCTGGACGCCCGTGCCCAAAATGGCGAGGTCTCCCGCGTCCTTCCTCGCCAACGCGCGGGTGGCGACAGCGCTCGCCGCCGCCGTGCGAATGGCCGTCACGGCGCCCGCGTCGAAGAGGGCGAGCGGCCTCCCCTGCCGCTGATCGAAGAGGAGGACGAAACCCTGATGAGAGTCCTCGCCCCGCGTGAAGTTGTCGGGCACCACCGTCAGCACCTTGGCTCCGGCCACGCCCTCCTCCGCCAAGCCGAGCATCCCCGGCATTACCACGAGCAGGCCGTGGCGGTCCGGCATCCACAGCGCGGAGCGGAGGGGCTGAACCGCCTCCCCGCGGGCGAGGCTGCGGAAAGCCGCCTCCACCACCTCGATGCACTCCGCCATGGGAAGGAGGGACTCGACCTCGCGGCGATTCAGGAAGAGGAAGGACATGGGCTGAGTATATGATCCTTCGTACCGAAGCCCTGACCCCTGGGAGGTCCCCATGTCCTTCGTCTCCGAGCTCGAGCCCCGTCCCCTCTGGAAACACTTCGATGAATTCCTGAAGATCCCGCGCCCCTCCAAGCACGAAGAGAAGGCGCGTGACTACGTCATCCAGGTCGCCGATCGCAAGGGTCTGCGCCACCGGCAGGATGTGGTAGGCAACGTCGTGGTCGAGAAACCCGCTTCGCCCGGCAAGGAGGGCGCGCCCACCGTAATCCTCCAGGGGCATCTCGACATGGTGACGGAGCAGAACGCCGGAACCGGCCACGACTTCTTCAAGGACCCCATCGTCCCCCGGCGCGACGGCGACTGGGTGCGCGCCACCGGCACCACCCTGGGAGCTGACAATGGGATCGGCTCCGCCACCATCCTCGCCGTCCTGGACTCGGACGACCTCGTCCACGGCCCCCTGGAGCTGCTGTTCACCATCGACGAGGAGACCGGGCTCACCGGCGCCCTGGATCTGGATACTGCGGGCCTCGACCTCAAAGGGCGGCTGCTCCTGAACCTGGACTCGGAGGAGGAAAATACGGTCACCGTGGGCTGCGCCGGCGGCTCCACCAGCCAGTTGACACTGCCGCTGGAGACGGCGCCGGCACCGCAGGGGACGGTGCCTCTGGACGTCAAGCTCTCCGGCCTCAAGGGCGGCCACTCGGGGATGGAGATCCATCTTCAGCGTGGCAACGCCTCGCAGCTCCTCGCCCGTGTCCTCTTCGCCGCCGCCCAGAAGACCCCCTTCCACATCGCGTCCTTCGCCGGAGGGAACAAGCACAACGCCCTCCCCCGCGAGGCTGCGGCCCGAGTGCTGGTGCCCACCGCCAGCCGCGACGCTTTCCAAGCCGCCGCCGAGCAGGAGATCGCCGCCATCGCCGCCGAGATCCGGCCGGCGGACCCGGACGTGAAGCTCGAAATCGCCGAAGCGCCGGCCCCCGGGCGCATCTGGACGGCCGCCGCCAGCCGCCGGGCACTCGATTTCCTGAACGCCCTCCCCCACGGCGTGCTGACCATGAGCTACGACATCGCCGGTCTGGTGGAGACGAGCACCAATCTCGCGACCGTCACCTGCACCGAGGATTCCCTCACCGTCTTGATGAGCACGCGCAGCTCCGTGGCCACCGCCATGCGCGCCACGAAGCGCCGCCTGCGCGCCATCGCCGAGCTGGCCGGCGCCGAAGTGGAGGAAACCGAGGGCTACCCCGGCTGGAAGCCCGATCTCGCCTCCCCGCTCCTCGCCCGTTTCCAGCAGGTTCACCACCGCCTGACCGGCAAGGACGCCGAGATCCTGGCCATCCACGCCGGCCTCGAATGCGGCATCCTGAAAGAGAAGCTCCCCGGCATGGACGCCATCTCCTTCGGCCCCATCATCACCGGAGCCCACTCGCCGGACGAGAAGGTGAAGATCGATTCCGTGGGGAGGTTCTGGGAGCTGCTGAAGGCGACGCTGGCGGAGCTGGCGGGGTGAGTTGGCTAGCTCCCGGCCTCCGCGGTTGGACCAGGATGGAGTCGATTGGTGGGCCGTCAGAGACTCGAACTCTGGACCCGCGGATTAAAAGTCCGCTGCTCTGCCAACTGAGCTAACGGCCCCCAAGGGGGAAGTATATCCGAAGGCGCGGCCCTCACCGCTGCTCCAGCACCCTACCCAACCGCCCCGAGGTGAGGCGGTCGAGGTCCGGATGGCTGCGGACGATCGTCTCCTCACGGCGGGGACCGGTGGAGACGAGGGTCACCGGCGCTTCGATCTCCTGCTCGATGAAGTCGATGTAGTCGCGCGCTTCCTGCGGCAGGTCTTGCCAGTCGAGGATGCCGACGGTGGGACGCTTCCATCCCTTGAAGGTGCGCAGCACCGGCTCGGCGGTCTCCAGGCTGCGGCGGTCCGGCGGGAAGTCGCGCAGGGTCTCGCCGTGGAGCTTGTAGGAGACACAGACGGGGATCTCGTCGAAGTCGTCCAGCACGTCGAGCTTGGTCAGGGCCACGGTGCTCACGCCGTTCAAGAGCTGGCCGTAGCGCGCCGCCACCGTATCGAGCCAGCCGCAGCGGCGGGGGCGCCCGGTGACGGTGCCGAACTCGTTGCCGCGGTGGCGCAGGAACTCTCCCGTGGCGTCCGTCAGCTCGCTGGGGAACGGGCCTCCCCCCACCCGCGTGGTATAGGCCTTGAGGACACCGATGGCGCCGTCGATCCGCGTCGGCGGCACGCCGGTGCCGGTGCAGGCGCCGCCCGTCGTAGAATTCGAAGAGGTGACGAACGGATAGGTGCCGTGGTCGATGTCGAGCAGCGACCCTTGGGCACCCTCGAAGAGCAACGCCTTCCCCTCCTTGATCCAGCCGTTGAGGAGCTGCTCGGTGTCGCGCAGGCTGGGCTTCAGGTGCTCGCCCCACTGCCGGCACTGGTCCGCATAGGCGGGAGGCGACGGCAGCGACTCCCCTCCCAGGCTCGTCAGCTCCACCTGGATGCGGGAGAGGAGCACCCGCAGGCGCTCCTCCAAGTCCGGCGCGAAGAGGTCCACCATCCGCAGACCGAAGCGCGAGGCCTTCCCCTCGTAGGCCGGGCCGATCCCCCGCGAGGTGGTGCCGATGCGCCCCGCTCCCCGCGCTTCCTCCCGTGCCTTGTCGAGCTGGGCATGGCAAGGCAGGAGCACATGCGCCCGGTTGGAGATGAACAGGCGGCCGTCGAAACGGACGCCCCCCTCGAAGAGCCGGCCGAGCTCAGAGAGCAGGGCGTCCGGCGCCACCACCATGCCGTTGCCGAGGACGCACACGATGTCCGGATGCAGGATGCCCGAGGGGATGAGCTGCAGGGAGAAGTGGCGGTCCCGGAACTTCACCGTATGGCCCGCGTTGTGCCCCCCCTGATACCGCACCACGCCGTCGAACGCGGGACAGAGGAGATCGACGATCTTCCCCTTCCCCTCGTCCCCCCACTGCATTCCCACGATGACGACGTTGGCCATGGTCCGTCCCGCCTTGTTCCAGAGAAATAGAATCCCAACCCTGCGGCAGCGCAGAGCGCAGGGGACACTAACAGAGGACCGGGGGACGGGCAAGGAGCGTGGGGACGGGGAATCGAACCGGATCACGAAGGGATGCCGTCTCCCCGGAGAGGTCCTGGAACGGGAAAGGGGCAGCTCTGGCGCGTCTCGGACCCATGGTATCGGGATACGGCTGGCACCCCTTGCGCGCTACTTCCGCCCCCGTTGGCACGGATCCCGCTACCCTATTGATTGTCTCCGGCGGACGAAGCGGCCGGAGCCAGTTCAATCCCCCTACCAACCGGCGGGGGATCTCCAAGGAGTAGCAACAGAAAGGAGCTTCGAGATGAGAAAAGTCAAAATGCTAGCTCTAGCCATAGGGCTCTCCCTCATGGCTTTGCATGCCAGTCGCGGCGCTGCCGCGTCCGCCTGTGAAGAGCAGTGCAACGTCAACTACCAGAGGTGCCAACAGGTATGCAGCGTAAATGACTGCATCATTTCCTGTGACACCCAGTTGCAAGCCTGCCTGTCAAGCTGCAACTGACCCCACCCTGCCGTCCGGGCCCGCCCGGACGGCTCTCCCCTACCCCTCAGCAGCCGCCCCCCCAACCGTCCACGTATCCCCCGCCTTCAGCAGGGCGTCCAGCTTGCCGAGGCCCAGGCGGTCGGTCTCGTGTTGCATCTGCTCCACCACCCGCTCCTCGTAGGAGGCCTGGGTGACGCTGCGGAAGACGCCCAGGGCCGTCGGGAAGTGCGGCGGCAGGAGCTGGGCGGCGAGGAAGGCGGTGGCGGGGTTGTCCAGGCTCTCGTCCCACACCACGCAGTCGTCGGCGGTGATGCCGTCTCCCAATTGGACGACTTCCATCTGTGTTCCCCTCATCCTGATTCCCTTGTCCTTGGCCTTACCGTAGACCAGGGGCTTGCCGTGCTCCAGGTAGAGGACGTTGTCGTCCTTGGCCTCTTTGTCCGTCATGTAGGTGAAGGCCTTGTCGTTGAAGATGTTGCAGTTCTGGTAGATCTCGACGAAGGCCGTCCCCTTGTGCGCCGCAGCCTGCCGCAGGGTGTCGCGCAGGTGGGCCTGGAAGATGTCGACGCTGCGGGCCACGAAGGTCGCGCCGGCGCCCAAGGCCAGCGAGAGCGGGTTGAACGGATAGTCCACCGAGCCCGAGGGGGTCGACTTGGTCTTCTTCCCCAGCTCCGAGGTCGGCGAGTACTGCCCCTTGGTGAGGCCGTAGATGCGGTTGTTGAACATCAGGATCTTCACCCCAACGTTGCGGCGCAGGGTGTGGATCAGGTGGTTGCCGCCGATCGACATGGAGTCGCCGTCGCCGGTCGCGATCCACACTTCGAGCTCCGGCCGCGCCAGCTTGAGCCCGGTCGCCACCGCCGGCGCGCGGCCGTGGATGGAGTGGAAGCCGAAGGTGTTCATGTAATACGGGAAACGGCTGGAGCAGCCGATCCCGGAAACCACCACGAACTTCTCGCGGGGAATCCCCAGCTCGGGGAAGACCTGCTGCACGGCCGAGAGAACGGCGTAGTCGCCGCAGCCAGGGCACCAGCGCACTTCCTGGTCAGTCTGGAAGTCTTTCTTGGTCAGGGCCGGTATCGTGTCAGTTGGCATGGGCGTTCGACTCCAGAATCTGCTGAATCTTGTTGAGGATCTCGTGCCGCGCGAAGGGCTGGCCCTGAATCTTGTTGAGGGAGATCACGTCCTTGAGGAAACGGGCCCGCACCAGCAGGGCGAGCTGGCCCATGTTCATCTCGGGGATCAGCACGTAATCGAAACGGGCGAGCACGTCGCCCAGGTTCTTCGGGAACGGGTTCAAGTGCCGCAGATGGGCGCGGGAAACCGAGAGGCCCATCTTTCGGGCCTCGTTCACCGCGCCGTTGATGGCGCCCGAGGTGGAGCCCCAGCCCAGCACCAGCAGCTCGCCGCCCTCGGCCTCGCCGTGGACCTCCAGCTCCGGGATGTCGTTGGCGATGCGCGCCACCTTTTCGGCCCGCAGGAGGACCATCTTCTCGTGGTTGGCCGGATCGTAGGAGACGTTGCCGGTGACGTCCTCCTTCTCCAGGCCGCCGATGCGGTGCTCCAGACCCGGAGTGCCCGGGATGGCCCACGGCCGCGCCAGGGTCTCGGGATCGCGGGCGTAGGCGTGGAAGCCCTCGGGGTTGGTGCGGAACTCGAAGCGCAGGTCCGGCAGGTTCTCGACCTCGGGGAGCTTCCACGGCTCGGAGCCGTTGGCGATGTAGCCGTCAGAGAGCAGGGTCACGGGCGTCATGTACTTGATGGCGATCCGCACGGCCTCCAGGGCGATGTCGAAGCAGTCCTTGGGCGAGGAGGCGGCGACGATGGGCATCGGCGAGTCGCTGTTGCGCCCGAACATCACCTGCAGCAGGTCCGCCTGCTCGGTCTTCGTGGGCAGGCCCGTCGAGGGGCCGCCGCGCTGGATGTCACAGACGATCAGCGGCAGCTCGGTCATCACTGCCAGGTTCATGGCCTCGGACTTGAGGGCGATGCCCGGCCCGGAGGAGGCGGTGATGCCGAGCGCGCCGCCGAAGGAGGCGCCGATGGCCGCGCAGACGGCCGCGATCTCGTCCTCCGCCTGGAAGGTGGTGACGCCGAAGTTCTTGAAGTGCGACAGCTCGTGCAGCACCTCCGAGGCCGGCGTGATCGGGTAGGCGCCGAGGAACAGCGGCAGGCCGCTCCTCCGGCTGGCCGCGATCAGGCCGAGGGCCAGGGCCGTGTTGCCCGTGATGTTGCGATACAAGCCCTGCTCCAGAGCTGCCGCCGGGATCTCGTAGCGCTCGTGGAAGATCTCGGTGATGTCGCAGAAGTTCCAGCCCGCCTTGAGGACCTTGATGTTGGCCTCGGCCAGTTGCGGCTTCTTGGCGAACTGCCGCTGCAGGAAGGTGACGGTGTTCTCCATCGGCCGCGAGAACAGCCAGTAGCACATGCCCAGGGCGAACATGTTCTTGCAGCGCTCGACGGACTTGGATTCGAGGCCGCTGCCTTCGAGGGCCCGGCGGGTCATGGTGGTGATCTGCGCCTGGAACACCCGGTACTTGTCCAGGCTGTGGTCTTCCAGCGGATTGACGGCATAGCCGGCCTTGGCGAGGTTGCGGTCGTTGAACTCGTCGGTGTTGACGATGACGATGCCGTTGGCCTTGAGGTCCTTGAGCTCCTTCTTGAGGGCCGCCGGGTTCATCGCCACGAGCACGTCGGGAGCGTCGCCCGGGGTGTGGATGTCATAGTCGGCAATGCGGACCTGGAAGGCGGACACGCCGGGGAGGGTGCCGGCGGGGGCACGGATCTCCGCGGGGAAGTCCGGCAGGGTGGACAGGTCGTTGCCGAACATCGCCGAGGTGTTGGTGAACTGGCTGCCCGTGAGCTGCATGCCGTCGCCCGAGTCGCCGGCGAAGCGGATGACGACCTCGTCGAGTTTCTCGGGGGCGATCTCGCGTCTCTCTTTTTCTGCGACCGTGGTGCTCATGATCCTCTCTTTTCCAAGGATGAAAACAGAGAAGGCCGGGCGTTCATGCCCGGTCTCTCACTCCGTACGGGACTTCCGGGAAATACATCGCGGCAAATCTTACCAGAGGTCGCGGCGATGTGCCCCATACCGCGAGGCAGGAGATGGGTGGGGGGTTGTCGCTCAAGCCCGGCCTGGAGACACCTACCCAGTAGAGGGGTGTGCACGGCCGGGGCACGACGCCTCGGCAGTGGCGCGCCCCACCAAGGAGAGATCCCATGCCTAAGTCCATGCTTCTCTGTGTCGCTCTGCTCCTCGGTCTTCTCGCCGGCGCTGCCGCGCTGGCCCAGGCCCCCGCTGCTACCCTGCCGGCGGACCTTACCGCTCCGCCCCAGACCGAACCGGCGACCACTCCCCTCCTCGAGATGCTCGACCAGGCGGTCGACTCCTCAACACAGCCGAAGGTCCTGCTGTGCAGCCCGCCGACCATCTTTTTCTGCGTCAACCAGCAGTGCGAGTGTCAGCGCTTCATCTGCGCCCACTGCGGGATCAAGTCCTTCACCTGCGACGAGAACACGCACCAGTTCTCTTGCATCTGCAAGAGCTGCTGAGCCCGAGCAGGGCTTCGGGGGGTGACGCGCGGGCGGCGCCCCCCCTCCCCTCCGATCCTGGAGAAGCAGAACAGCGCCGTAATGTGCGTCGTAATCTCTCCCCTCTATTCTCATCCTCGCTGACAAGGCCAGGCCCCATCTCTCCGGCGCAGTACCTCAACGGCCGCGGCAGCCACACAAAAAGTCTCCCCCCATGCCGGCGTGAGCCCGCATGGACTTTGGGAGCGGCGCCTAGGGCGTAGGGGCCGCTCCCCCTTTTTTTCCTCCCCCAGCTCTCCACCAAGCTCTCAACAGGCAGTGCCCTGCCTGGCAGGCGCGTTGCGGTACAGTATCCGCGATGCAACGCGACCCTAGCCCTTCAGCCAATTTGGACCTGCTGCGCTCGGCCCGCCGGATCGGGCTCGCCCTCTCGGGGGGCTCGGCGCGATGCTCCTTCCAGGTGGGAGTCATCGAGAGCCTGCTGGAGATGGGAATCCGCCCCACCCTCACCGCCGCCGTCTCCGCCGGCTGCTGGAACGCCATGGCCCTCGCCGCCGGCACCGAGGGGCGGCTGAGGCGCTACTGGCGCTCCTTCACCCGTATGCCGTCGGTGGACTTCCGCAACCTGCTGCGCGAGCATTCTCCTTATCGCTTCAGCGAGATGCACCGGCGCACCTTCTCCAGGTACGTGGGCGCCGAGCGCCTTCGCCGCCCCGAGGCGCTGCCGGCATGGATCGGCGTCACCCGCCTGCGCGACCGCCAGCCCTTCTACTTCGACGCGCGGACGGCCGATGACCCGCTGAGCCTGGGCCTCGCCTCGAACTACATACCCCCGTTCTACACCCACGCGCCGCGCCTCCATGGCGAGCGCTACGGCGACGGCGGCCTCTCCAACAACCTCCCCTACCGCAAGGCGTTCGAGGAGGGGTGCGACGCCGTGGTGCTGGTCACTATGAAGGGAGAGAGCGAGGGGCTCCCCTACCGCAACGGGCACGATCCGCTGCACGAGATCCCCGCGCCATACCGGGAGAAGACCGTGGTGATCCGCCCCCGGCACCGCCTCCCCTGCGCCTTCACCGAGCGGAGTTGGCCGGTGCTCCTCCAGATCATCGAGATGGGACGGTTGCGAGCCCGCGAGGTGATCCTGGGCGAGACGCACCCGGAGTGCGAGTTGCGCGGGGAGATCCACCCCGTGGGCAAAGCCCTGAGCCGGCTGCTGATGACCCGCGTGGCCGCCGCGGCGACGCCGCGGGTGCCGTAGGACCTCATCAGGACGGCTTTCCGCCTCCCAAGATCCTCACTACGGCAGCTTTCACGGCTCACGAGCGATCAGGGCGCTCGGAGCGCTACGAACGGCCCGGGTGGAGATCTGTAACGAATTTCCTCGCCGGGACTCTCTTCAGTGCGAAAGGAGAGTGTTCCGATGCCGATTCGAAGGTCGCTGTTGCTGCTCGTCCAAGCCGCGCTGCTCTGCTGCGCGGTTCTGCTCCTCGCCCTCACCGTGTCCGGCTCTTCCCTGCTGGCTCAGAAGGCGGGCGACGCCGCCCGGCCGGTGGACACCATCGCGGCTCATGCCAACTCAATGATGAAAGAAGGGCGGCAGACGTTCCGTTACGAAACCTTCGGCGATCAGGATTTCTGGTCGGGTACCCTGAAGATCCATCAGGCACTGGCTACGGTGAGCCCCCGCACGGCTTTGGCCGTCGGCCTCAAAGTGGATTCCGAGGCCCTGCCGCAGGAGGTGTTGCACGCCATCCGACGGGGGAAGGTCAACCTCGACGATCCCGCCGTCACGGCCTCGCTGCTGAAGCTCGGCGCCGTCGTGGGAGTTCAGGGCTCCTTCGCGCGGGACGGCCGTCTCACCGGCGCGGCGATCACCTGCGCCCTCTGCCATTCCACGGTCGACGACTCCGTGGCCCCGGGCATCGGCAAGCGCCTCGACGGCTGGGCCAATCGCGACCTGAACGTGGGCGCGATCGTCAACCTCGCTCCCGACCTCTCGGCGGTAGCCAGCCTCCTGGGAGTGGACGAGCCCACGGTGCGCACGGTCCTCCAGAGCTGGGGCCCAGGGCGGTTCGACGCCGAGCTGTTCCTGGACGGCAAGGCTTTCCGCCCGGACGGCAAGACGGCCGCGGTCCTCATTCCGCCCGCCTTCGGGCTCGCCGGGGTCAACCTCCACACCTACACCGGCTGGGGCTCCGTGACCTATTGGAACGCTTTCGTGGCGAATCTCGAGATGCACGGCCAGGGGAATTTTCACGATGCGCGGCTGAACGATGCCGCGAAGTTCCCGGTGGCGGCCCGCGCCGGCTTCAGCGACGTCAAGAGCGACGCCGACCTGATCACTCCGAAGCTGGCGGCTCTTCAGTTCTATCAGCTCGCCATTCCGGCGCCGCCAGCGCCGGCCGGCAGCTTCGACGCTACCGCGGCGCAGCGGGGCAAGCTGGTCTTCAGCTCCGCGGGGTGCGCCAACTGCCACGTGCCGCCGCTCTACACCGAGCCCGGCCACAACCTCCACACGCCGGAGGAGATCGGTATCGACGGCTTCCAGGCCGAGCGGTCGCCGGAGGGCGGCTACCGTACCACGCCTCTGAAGGGCCTGTGGTCCCACGCCAAAGGCGGCTTCTACCATGACGGCCGCTTCGCCACCCTGGGCGACGTGGTGGATCACTACGACGGCACCTTCACCCTTCACCTTTCCGCGAGCGACAAGGCCGATCTGATCCAGTATCTGAAATCGCTTTAGGTTTTAGAGGGTGTGGGGCGCCGCCCGCTCCAGGATCGCCGCGAAATCCGTCCCCGCCGGCAGTGTGCCGAAAGCCCTGCCGCCGTCGCCCGCGAGGCGGCTGGCGACGAAGGCGTCAGCCACGTCCGGCGGGGAATGGCGGATGAGGAGCGAGGCCTGGAGCGCGAGGGCCAGCCGCTCCACCAGCCGGCGGGCGCGGACCTCTGCTTCCTCCGGATCTTCGAAAGCCTTGCGCAGCTCCATGGCGAAAGTGTCCAGCCGGTGATCGCCTCCCCGTGCCTCGCGGATCTCGGCGAAGAGGGCCGAGAGCGACTCGGGCGACTTCTGGAGCGCCCGCAGCACGTCGAGGCACTGCACGTTTCCCGACCCTTCCCAGATACCGTTGAGCGGCGCCTCCCGATAGGTGCGCGCGAGCCCCCACTCCTCCACGTAGCCGTTCCCTCCCAGGCACTCCAGCGCCTCAGCGGCGTGCACCGGCGCCCGCTTGCAGACCCAGTACTTGAGGACGGCCGTGGCGAGCCGGCGGAACGTGGCATGCTCCGCGTCGTCCCCATCGTAGGCGCGGGCGAGGCGCATCATGGCGACCGTCGCCGCCTCCGACTCCAGGGCGAGGTCGGCCAGCACGTTGCGCATCAGCGGCTGCGCGACGAGCAATTTGCCGAAGGCGCTGCGGTGCGCGGCGTGATGGATGGCGCGCGCCGTTCCCCAGCGCATCCCCGCGGCCGAGCCGATCACGCAATCGAGTCGCGTATGGTTCACCATCTCCAGGATCGTGGGCACGCCCCGCCCCTCCTCGCCCACGAGCCGCGCCCAGGCCGCGTGCAGCTCGATCTCGCTGGAGGCGTTGGAGCGATTGCCGAGCTTGTCCTTGAGCCGCTGAAGATGAATACGGTTTCTTTCGCCGCCCGGCGTGAACCGCGGGAGAAGGAAGCAGGAGAGGCCACCGGGGGCCTGGGCCAGGACGAGGAACGCGTCGCACATCGGCGCCGAGCAGAACCACTTGTGGCCGGTGACCTCGTATTCGCCGCTCGTTCCGGCCGGCCGCGCCTGGGTGGTGTTGGCCCGCACGTCCGAGCCTCCCTGTTTCTCTGTCATCGCCATGCCGCAGAGGGCGCCGCCTTTTTCCCCGGGGGGAATCAGGCGCGGGTCGTAGACCGTGGAGGTGAGCCGCGCTTCCCACTCCGCGGCCAGCTCCGGCTGGTGACGCAGCGCGGGCACCGCCGAGTAGGTCATGGAAAGGGGGCAGCCGACCCCGGCCTCCACCTCAGCGAGGAGCATGAACATCGCGGCCCGCGCCACGTGCGCCCCGGACCGCACCTCCCGCCAGGGGAGGGCGTGGAGCCCATGCCCAACCCCCAGCGCCATCAGCGAGTGCCAGGCCGGGTGATACTCGACCTCGTCGATCCGGTGGCCGGCGCGGTCGAAGGGGCGCAGCACGGGGCGGTTCTCATTGGCCTCGAACCCCCAGGCGATCGTCTCCCGCCGGCCCACGATCTCCCCGAAAGCCCGCGCCCGCTCCTCGGCCCACGCGCTCCCCTCCCGCTGCAGCGCTTCAGCGAGGGCCTTGTCCGTCGTGAACAGGTTCACGTCCTCGAAGGGGGGCGCTTGATTGAAAACCGTGTGGGTGGCGCAGGGGTCCGTGCTCATGTGCGAAGGATATCTTGCTTTCTCCTTCTCCCGGTGAGGGGGCAGCGAGTGGACGGGAGAAGAGGGCGGGGTGATGAGGATCTTGGGCGGGGCCTGAGGGGATTCCCGGCTCTGAAGCGTTATCCTACCCATGCCATCCCGTAGCCGGGTAAACCAGGCAAAACCTGCCGACTCTCAAACTGGAGGTATGGAAATGCGCAAGCTCATGCTAATCGCGACGCTGGCCCTGACGGGTGCCGCAGCCGGTCTCTTCTCTTCGCCCCGGGCGGAGGCGGGCGGCAATTGCGTCACCTACTGCTCCACCCCCAACGCCTGCGGCTACGTCTGCTGCTTCCAACAGTGTTGCGACGGACGCTGCATCGACCTCGACTGCGCCCCGCCGCCTCCCTGCGGCGGCGACAACTAAAAGACGGTCCTTCGTCCTCCCTCCTCTCCTCCCCGGGGGAGAGGAGGGCTGCTTGCCAAACTTCGCGTCCTGGCCTACCTTGGCGCCATGACGACACAGAATCTCAGCACACTCCGTCCCTTGGGCTCCACCGGTCCCACCGTCTTTCCACTCGCTCTCGGCTGCATGGGGATGTCCGGGATGTACGGCCCCGCCGACGAGAGCGAGAGCATCGCCACCATCCACGCGGCCCTGGACCAGGGCGTCACGCTGCTCGACACCGGCGACTTCTACGGCATGGGGCACAACGAGATGCTCATCGGCCGGGCGCTCAAGGACCGCCGGGACCAGGCTCTTCTCTCGGTGAAGTTCGGCGCTCTGCGCGCGCCCGACGGGAGCTGGGTCGGCTTCGACGCGCGGCCGGCGGCGGTCACGAATTTCCTGGCGCACAGCCTCACCCGCCTCGGCGTCGATCACATCGACGTCTACCGGCCGGCGCGCCTCGATCCCACCGTGCCCATCGAGGAGACCGTCGGCGCCATCGCCAAGCTGATCCAAGCCGGCTACGTCCGCGCCATCGGGCTCTCGGAAGTGGGGCCGGAGACCATCCGCCGGGCGAATTCCGAGCATCCCATCTGCGACCTGCAGATCGAGTACTCCCTGGTGAGCCGCGGCCCCGAGGAGCAGATCTTCCCGCTGCTGGCGGAGCTCGGCATCGGCGTCACCGCCTACGGCGTGCTGTCGCGCGGCCTCCTCAGCGGCTCGCAGCCCGCGGCGAAAGGGGATTTCCGCTCCTGGCTGCCGCGCTTCACCGGCGAGAACCGCGAGCGGAATCAGCGCCTGATCGAGACGCTGCAGGCGCTCGCGGCTGAAAAAGGGATCAGCCCCACGCAGCTCGCCGTCGCCTGGGTGCTGGCGAAAGACCAGCGGATCGTGCCCGTGGTGGGCGCGCGCACGCGAGCCCAGCTCACCGAATCCCTGGGCGCGCTCCAAGTCGAGCTATCACCCGAAGAGCTCGCCCGCATCGAAGAAGCCATCCCTGCCTCCGCCGTCGCCGGCACCCGCTACGACGAGCACCAGATGCGGATGCTGGACAGCGAGCGGCGGTGAACAGCGCTCACGATGCTCGCTCGCGCCGCAACCTCCGGACGCTGACGGCGCAGAGCAAGGCGGCGAGGAGGAGGAGTCCCGCGGCCGACAGCGCCGGCACCCCCACGAGCTGCTGCCCCACCTCGACGGAACCAAGGTCGACCGCCGGGCCGAAGATCCGCGCGAAGCCGAGCTGATCGGTCGCTGGCGGGCTCGGGATCGCAGGGTCGCCGGCATCGATCGCCGGACTGCCGGGAAGTGGCCGCTGGGTCAGGGTGGGGCCGCCGTTGCCCGCGAGCGGGCCGAGGAGAGGGTCTACTCCGACACGGTTGTGAGCACCCACCAGGACCGAATCTCCCGGCGCCTCGATCAAGCTGTAGTTCGCCGTGAGCGTCGGCGGGAAG
>DASUEN010000048.1:0-111364 GCA_036275055.1 Thermoanaerobaculia bacterium | reverse complement strand
CCTTCGGCAACAGCCGGCCGGTGGTGCGGATTGCGCTGCTCCTCTGGTTGCTCGGCCTGGGCCTGCTGCTCGCCAACGTCCTCGTCTTCCGCAGCTATCTCTCCGACTCGGCCGACAAGCGAGCCCAGATCGCCCGCGGCGAGGAGGAGCTGCTGCGGCAGCAGAAGGACGTGGCGGACCTTCAGACCCGTCTCAACGGCTACGACCTGGTGCGGCTCAACGACCAGATCGACTTCCTGAACACCCAGATCGACGCCCGCACCTTCTCCTGGAGCCAGCTCCTCGACCGCATCACGGAAGTGCTGCCCAACGACGTGCGCCTCAGCCGCCTGGTCCCCCAGACCGGCAGCAAGGCGAGGAAGGAAGTCCCTCGCGCCTCGAAGCGCAAGCTGCGCGAGGGTGAGGTGGTGCTCTCGATCAGCGGCGTGACGCGCAGCGACGAAGCGCTGCTCCAGTTCGTAGACAATTTGTTCGCGCATCCCGCTTTCGGCGATCCGAACCTGGCCCAGGAGCAACGAACGGACGATGGGAGCAATCAAGTGAAGTTCGAGCTCACGGTGAGCTACGTGCCGACGGCGACGCGGCGCAGCGTGGTGGTGGAAGGGGCGCCCACCGGCGCCGCTCCCAAGGCCGTTCCCAAGAAGACCACCGCGCCGGCCGGCAAGGGGAGCGCCGTGCCCACGCCGGGAGGCCAGCCGTGAAGTCGCGCGCCGAGGTCTGGCGCCAGCACCCATGGATCTGGGTGCCGGCGCTCCTCTTCTTCCTGGCCAATGCCGTGGCGTTCTCCGTCTACAAGCTCGGCTACGCCGGCCAGGTGGAGAAGCTCGACGACGACCTCCACGCCCAGGTGCAGAAGAGCCGGGAGCTGAACGGCAAGAAGCAGCAGCTCGCGACCATGATCGCGCGGGTGGGGACCAATCAGGAGCAGGTGCAGCAGCTCTATGGCGGCCGCCTCTCCACCCGCAGCCGGCGGCTGACCGGCATCACCAAGGAAGTCAAGGAGATGGCCAAGCAGGCGGGCCTCGTGCCCCGCGCTTTCTCCTACCCGGAGGAGGAGATCCAGGACTACGGTCTCATCAAGCGCTCCTTCGTCTTCTCGGTGCAGGGGAGCTACCCGGCGCTGCGCAAGCTCGTCCACCTGATCGAGGCCTCGCACTCCTTCGTCACCCTGCAGGAGATCGGCCTCTCCAGCAATGCCGAGGGTCCAGAGCTGCAGATCTCCCTGACGCTGTCGACGCTGTTCGCCATGACCGGCGAGGACGGCGGCGCGGCGGTGCCGGCCGCTCCCACGGCCCGCCCGGCGGCGCCTCGGCCGCCGCCGTCCAAGGCTGGAGGTGACGTATGAACGGCGGCTCCCGGCAGCGCACGCTGCTCATCGTGCTGGCCTGCGTCGCGGTGCTCACCGCCTGGGTCTACCTGCGGCCGCTGCTGCACCTGGGCGGCGGGGACGATGCCGCCGCCACCCCGGCCCCCGGCGCCGGGCGTCCCCTGGGCGAGCCGGGCGAAGAGGCCCCGGCCCGTCCGCAGCGCGCGGTCCGCGAGGTTCGCTCCGCCCAGCCGGGAGACCGGGTGGCGGTGCTGAAGATGGCGAGCCTGGACCACGTCCCCAGCGAAGAGAAGGTGGGGCGCGATCCCTGGCGGTACGTGGATCCGCCGCCGCCCAAGCCGGTGATCCACGTCCCCTCGGCCGACGAGCTGCGGCGTATGGAAGAGGAGCGGCGGCGTGCCGCCGAGGCGGCAGCGGCGGCCGCCGCCGAGGCAGCGAGGATCGCGGCCATCCCCAAGCCCCCCGAGTTCACCATGGAGTACCTGGGCAACTTCGGTCCGGTGAACAAGAAGATCGCCGTCTTCAGCAACGGCAAGCAGACCGTCAACGCCCTCGAAGGCGACGTGATCGAGAAGAAATTCATCGTGGCCCACATCGGCTACGAATCGGTGGACATCAAGTACGTGGACTTCCCCAACGTGGCCCCAAAGCGGCTCGGCGTACGCCGGCGTTAGCTCGGAGGATTTTTCCGCAATGCGTGACCTCATCGTCCGGACGTCGATCCTCCTGCTCCTGCTGGGGCTCCTGGCCGGCTGCACCAGCCACCAGGCCTACCGGCAGGGAGAGATCTCGAGCCAGCTCGGCAATTGGGACGACGCCGTGCTCCACTACATGAAGGCGGTCACCGAGGACCCCAGCAACCTCTCCTACAAGGCCGCCCTCATCCGGGCCAAGATCAAGGCTTCGCAGTTCCACTTCGAGAAGGGGCAGGAGTTCGAGAAGGCCAACGTCGTCGAGCGCGCCCTGGTGGAATACCAGCAGGCGGTGCAGCTCGACCCCACCAACCAGTATGCCAAGGCGCAGCTCGAGCACGTCCACAAGGCCTACCTCGCCCAGCGGGCGAACAAAGGCGGCTACGAGACCATCGAGCAGATGAAGCAGAAGACCCGCGGCGCCCGCCCGCAGCCGCCGGTGCTCAACCCGCGCTCGAACCAGCCGATCTCGCTCGAGTTCCCGCAGCCGGTGTCGCTCTTCTCCATCTACCGCGCCCTGGGCAAGGCGTTCGGCTTCAACGTCCTGTTCGACCCCAACCTGCGCGACCAGGAGATCGCCGTCGACCTCAAGGAGGTCACCGCCCAGGCGGCGCTCGAGACCGTGATGCGCGCCGCCGGCCATTTCTACAAGGTGATGGACGAGCACTCGATCATCATCGCCCAGGACACGCCGCAGAACCGCCGCACCTACGAGGACCTCGTCATCCAGACCTTCTTCCTCTCCAACGCCGAGGTGAAGGACATGCTGACGATCCTGCGCAGCCTGATCGACGCCCGCAAGATCGCCGTCAACGACCAGTTGAACGCCATCATCCTGCGCGACACGGTGGACAAGGTGAAGGTGGCGGAGCGGATCATCGAGTCGAACGACAAGGCCAAGGCCGAGGTGGTGATCGACGTCGAGCTGTTGCAGATCAACAGCGGCCGGCTGCGGGAGCTGGGTACGGCCCTCTCGTCCTATTCCATCAGCCAGACCCTGAACTTCGGGCAGGCCAGCGGCGGCACCACCGGCACCGGTACCACCGGCACCGGCACGACCGGCACCCCCGCAGCCGCTCCCTCGGGCATCCGCCTTTCGGACCTCCAGTTCATCAACCAGAGCAACTGGCTGCTGACCATCCCGAGCTTCGTCTACAACTTCATCAAGACCAATACCGACGCCCAGCTCCTGGCCAAGCCGCAGCTCCGCATCTCCGAAGGGGAGAAGGCGAGCCTGGTCATCGGCGACCGCGTGCCCATCCCCCTCACCACCTTCAACACCCAGAACGTGGGCGGCGCCGGCGGCATCGTGCCGATCACCTCCTTCCAGTACCAGGACGTGGGCATCCGCATCGACATGGAGCCGCGGGTCCACCACAACCAGGAGATCACGCTGAAGATCAAGGTCGAGGTCTCGAACCTAACCGGCAACGTCCAGGCCTCGGGTGGCCAGAGCCAGCCCATCATCGGCACCCGCACCATCGACTCCACCATCCGCCTGCAGGACGGCGAGACGAACTTCCTGGCCGGCCTCATCCGCAGCGATCAGACCGACTCCGACCAGGGGATCCCCGGCCTCTCCGACATCCCGATCCTCGGCCGCCTGTTCTCCAACAAGCACACGGACAACCAGCGCACGGACGTCATCCTGACGCTGACTCCCCACATCATCCGCAACGCCGAGATCACCGAGGAGGACCTGCAGCCGATCTGGGTGGGCACCGAGGCCAACGTCAGCTTCCGCGGCGGCAGCCCGCGGGTGGAGTCCGACGTCGAGGGTCCGTTCGACAGCGGCGAAGGGAGCCCCGAGGAGATCCAGGACGCCATCCGGCGCCGGCTCGAGCGCCTGCCGCGGGGCCTGCGCCCCGGCGAGCAGCCTGGGGGCGTGCCCGGAGTGCCCGTCCAGGTCCAGCCGCCGGGCAGCACCGGCCAGCCGCCCCAACAGCAGCAGCCGCCCGGCGGGGTGAACCTGGTGCCGGCGGCGCCGCCCAGCGACATCTTCCGGCCGCCGGCGGCGCCGACCCAGCCGCCCAACCAGGCGCAGCCGCCGCCACCCCAGGTGCCGGAGGACGAGCAGCCGCCCGCGAACGGTCTCGTTTCGCAGAGCTCGACGTCGGGCACGGCACGGCTGGCGGGAGGAGTGGTGCGGGCGGCTTCGGCTGCCTCCGACTCCTCCAAGACCACGGCCCTCGCGACGCTCCCCGCCGCGAGCTCCGCCGCCGTCCGCGTCTGGCTCACCCCGGCGAGGCTCGCGGTCTCCCCGGGCGACACCTTCGAGGTGCGGGTGCAGGCGGACGCCGGCCAGCCGGTCTCCCACCTGCCGCTGTCGGTCTCCTTCGACCCGGCGGTGCTGGCCGTGGAGAAAGTCGACGCCGGCGAGTTCCTGGGCGCCGCGGGCGAGGCCCAGGTGCTCTCCGACACGGGCCGGCCCGGCGCCCTGGTGATCGGCGCCAGCCGGCTGGGACAGCTTCCGGGGGTCAAGGGGACGGGGACCGTGGCCCGCATCACCTTCCGCGCCCTGGCGGCGGGCAAGAGCGCGCTCGGCTTCGAGGCCAAGGCGCTCGACTCGGGGCTGCGCCCCGTTCCCCTGCGCTCCCGGGCCGCCATCATCGAGGTCAACGGCGAGCCGGAGACGCGCCCCCGCCCCTTGCCCCAGCCGCGGGAAGCTTCGCCGGCCGGAGGCCGTTAGAGAGGTAGGAGGCTGAAACGATGCTCTCGCGAGACTCTCTTCGTCGCCGGCACGGTGAGGCGGGCTTCACCCTGGCCGAGCTGGTCATGGTGGCCGCCGTGCTGGTGGCGCTTTCGGCGGTGACCCTGCCGGTGGCGAAATTCACCGCCAAGCGCTCGAAAGAGGCGGACCTGCGCCAGGACCTGCGGGAGATGCGCTCGGCCATCGACGAGTACAAGCGTTACAGCGACGCGGGCATGATCCCCATCGAGCTGGGGGCCCAGGGCTATCCGAAGAACCTGGAGGTCCTGGTCAAGGGGGTCCAGCTCGTGGGCCAGGTGGACAAGAAGATGAAGTTCCTGCGCCGCCTGCCGATCGACCCCATGACCGGCAAGGACGAATGGGGGCTGCGCAGTTTTCAGGACGAGGTTACGGCCACCTCCTGGGGCGGAGAGGACGTGTACGACGTCTACTCCCTTTCCGCCGGAGTGGGTCTCAACGGCGTCCCCTATCGCAAGTGGTGAGAGAAAGAAGGAGCCGAGCCATGCCGACGACATCTCCACTATCTCCGAAAGAGCGTCCGAAAGCGCACGCTCGCGAGCGCGGATTCACTCTGTTGGAGCTGATCGTCGTCATCGCGATCATCGGCATCCTGGCCACCATCGCCATGCCGGCCTTGAAGAACGTTCCGATCCGCGCCCACGAGGCGGTCCTCAAGACCAACCTGCGGACGCTGCGCGACGTCATCGACCAGCATTACGGTGACAAGGGGAAGTACCCCACGAGCCTCCAGGCGCTGGTGGACGAAGGATACCTGCGCAAGATGCCGATCGATCCGATCACCAAGCGCAACGACACCTGGGTGCCGGAATACGAAGAGATCGACCAGGATCATCCCCCGGCCGAGACCGATACCACCGACGGCAAGCCCGGCATCATCGACGTGCACTCCGGCGCTCCCGGACTGTCGCTGGACGGCACGCCTTACAAGGAGTGGTGATGAAGACCTCCTCCTCGCGCGAAGCGGGCTACAACCTCGTCGTCCTGGTCATCGCCATCACCGTCATGACCGCGATGCTGGCGGCGATGCTGCCGATGATCAGCCAGGAGATCCGCCGCGACAAGGAGGAGGAGCTGGTTTTCCGGGGCCTCCAGTACGTCGAGGCCATCCGCGTCTTCCAGATCCGCTTTCAGCGCCTCCCCACCAAGCTGAGCGAGCTCGTGGAGGTCAAGCCACGCTCCATCCGCCAGCTCTGGAAGGACCCCATGACCGACGACGGCAAGTGGGGACTGATCTTCCAGAACAACGACCTGCGCCCCTTGACTCCCCAGCAGGGCGGCGCGCAGGGTTTTCAGCCGGTTGGACAAAACGGGCAGCCGGCTCAAGGGGGCTCGCAGCCTGGCAGCCCAGGGGGACAGCCAGGGCAGCAGCCCGGCGATGGCAGTCAACCGACCGAAGGGAGCGGCGGGTTCGGCGTCCCCAAGCCGGGGGACACCGTGGCGGTGGGGCCGATCATCGGCGTTTACAGCAAGAGCGACAAGAAATCCATCCTGATCTTCAACGGCCGCGAGCATTACAACGAGTGGCGGTTCACCACCGACATGCTTTCGGGCGTGATCAGAGCCCCGGGGGCTGCCGTAGGCGGCGGTCAGTTCCAGCTCTCCACCCGCTGGATCGGCCGGCCCTGGCGCTTCGGGACGCAGGGCGGCATGCCCATGCCGGGTGTTCAGAACGGCTCCGGGCCGGGCCAGACAGGGGGCAGCAATCCCCCCTTCGGCTCCGGAGGGACGACCAAGACCCCGCCCACCAAGCCTTTCGGCAAGCCATGAAGGTGAGGCTCCGGCGGCTCCCCGCCGCCCGCGACCTCCCCCTTCCCTCGCCTGCCTCGCCCGGCAGCGCAGGGGTGGACCTCCGCGCCGCCCTCCTGGAGGAAACGGTCCTCCAGCCCGGAGAGCGCCGTCTCGTGCCCACCGGGCTCGTCCTGGAGATCCCGCCAGGCTGGGAAGGGCAGGTCCGTCCCCGCAGCGGCCTCGCCCTGCGCCATGGCATCGGCGTCGTGAACTCGCCGGGAACGATCGACAGCGACTACCGCGGCGAGGTCGGCGTGATCCTCGTCAACTTGGGCGATGCCCCCTTCACCCTCAAGCGCGGCGACCGCATCGCCCAGCTCGTGATCGCTCCCGTGGCGAGCGTCGAGTGGGAGGAGGCTGACGTCCTGGAAGAGAGTGAGCGGGGAGCAGGCGGGTTCGGCTCGACGGGGACTTGAACGGTCCGCCCCCAACTCCGCGGGGGGCAGGGGTGAGGGTCTTGGGTGGGGAGAAGGGGCGACAGGGAAATAGAGAAAAGGTCATAAGGATGAGGAGGCCGGAGAACGCGGCAGCGCATTGCGATAGGATGCCCCCGGACTCCATCTCGGAGGAGAGTGGCATGAGCAACGGTTACGATCAGGCCAAGGCACAAAGGAACGTCCTCGAACGGCTGGGGGAAAAGATTCCCGGCTACCGGGGATTTCAGGCCCGCGAGCTGCGGCGCGACGTCGACAAGTCGCTGCGCGAGCACCTGGCGGCGGAGCTGGGGCGGCTCAAAGCGTCTCTGCGCGACCGCACCCGCAGCTACACGGACGCCGGCAAGATTGGCGCCCTCAACGGTTTCGACCGCCTCGACCGGCAGCTCGACGGCTTGGCGCAGGCGATCCGCTTCAGCGACTACGGTGCCACCGGGCTGTTCGATCCGGTGAAGATCGGCGAGCCCGAGCTCGTGCGCCTCTATGAATTCGACAGCTCGGTGGTGGACGATCTGGGGCAGCTCGAGGCGGGGATCGCCGCCGTGCCGGCTCCGGGCGGCGACGATCCGGCGCCGGCCCTCGACCATCTGCAGCAGGCCGTGCGCGCCCTCGACGACAAGTGGAAGCAGCGCAAGCAGGTCATCGGCGCCGCCGTCCCGAACGGGCCGGCTTCTTGATCCTCTAGGAGACCGCAGACATGGACGTGATCCAATATCAGGACCCGACCGGCAACACCATGGTGGCGCGCTGGCCCCGCGAGGGGACGGCAGCCATCCGGCTCGGCAGCCAGCTCATCGTCGAGGAGAGCCAGCAGGCGGTGTTCCTCCGCGACGGCAAGGCGCTCGACACCTTCGGCCCCGGCCGCCACACGCTGGCGACGCAGAACGTGCCGATCCTCGCCAGCCTCTTCGGCATCCCCTTCGGCGGCACCTCGCCGTTCCAGGCGGCGGCGGTCTTCGTCTCCACCAAGACCTTCCTCGACTTGAAGTGGGGCACCAAGGAGCCGGTGATCTTCCGCGACAAGGAGCTTGCCATGGTGCGGCTGCGCGCCTTCGGCAAGTTCGCCGTGCGGGTGACCAACGCCCAGGTGTTCGTCAACACCGTGGTGGGCACCCGCGGCCTCTACGGCACCGAGGGGGTGGAGGACTACTTCCGCGACGTCATCGTCGCCCGGCTGACCGACGTGCTGGGGGAGAACCTCACCTCGATCTTCGACCTGCCGAAGCTCTACGACGAGCTCGCCATGGGGCTCAAGGCCCGGGTGGCGGACGACTTCAACAAGTACGGCATCGAGCTGGCGGACCTCTACCTGGGGGCCATCACGCCGCCGGAAGAAGTGCAGAAGCTCATCGACGAGCGCAGCGGCATGGGCGCCATCGGCGACATGAACGCCTACATGAAGTTCAAGACCGCCAGGGCCATCGGCGACGCGGCCGCGCAGCCGGGAGGCGGTGCCGGAGGGACCGTGGGAGCCGGCCTCGGCATCGGCATGGGAGCCGGCCTCGGCGCCATGCTGCCGGGGATGATGCGCGACGCCATGGCGGCTCCGGCCCCTGCTGCCGCGGCCCCCGCCGCGGCTCCGGCACCCGCGGCTCCCGCGGAGAGCCCGGTGGCCGGGAAGCTGCGCCAGTTGAAGGGTCTGCTCGACGAGGGGCTGATCAGCCAGGAGGAGTTCAACGCCAAGCGTCAGAAGCTGCTGGATGAGATGTAGGTTGAGATAGGCCTCTCAAGCCTTCCGCCGGGGATTGAAATCCCCGGCTACCGACGGTAGTCCCTGCGGGACCGCGGCTTGTTCTTCTTGGGTCCCGCAGGGAACACCGAGGGTAGCCGGGGTCTTCAGCCCCCGGCATCGGCGTCAAGCGCCTCACCTTCCCGTCGGTTACAATACCCTCTCCTCGTCAGTGTAGGAGGTGTTTCTTGAACGCGCGGGAGCCGGGGTCCATCCTCGACGGCAAGTACGAGATCGTCCAGCGCGCCGGCAGCGGCGGCATGGGCGAGGTCTATCTCGTGCGCCACGTCCACCTGCAGGAGCTGCGGGTGGTGAAGATCCTGCGCCAGGACCTGGCGGCGGACCCTTCGGCGCAGAAGCGCTTCATGCGCGAGGCGCGGCTCGCCACCCAGATCAAGCACCCCAACGTCGCCATCCTCTACGACTTCTCGACCCTGCCCGACGGCAGCTTCTACATGGTCTGGGAGCACATCCAGGGGCAGGACGTGGGCGACCGCCTGCGGCGGGTGGGGCCGTTCCCGGTGATGGTGGCTGTCCAGCTCGGCATCCAGGCGCTCCAGGGGCTCGAAGCCGTGCATGCGACGGGGGTCATCCACCGCGACCTCTCGCCCGACAACCTGATGATCACCGAGGACAAGGGCGGCAACCTGCGGATCAAGATCATCGACTTGGGGCTCGCCCGCACCCTGGAAGCGGACGCGAGCTTCGAGATCACCCAGGTAGGGATGTTCATGGGCAAGCTCCAGTACTGCTCGCCCGAGCAGGCCAGCGCGCCCAGCGGCGTGGTCCTCGACCACCGCAGCGACCTCTACTCCTTCGGCCTCGTCCTCTACGAGATGATCGCCGGCATGCCGCCCTTCGAATCCGAGAACGCGCACGGCTTCATCTTCAAGCGCCTCTCGGAAGACCCCCTGCCGCTGCGCGGGCGCAACCCGCACGTCGACGTGCCGCAGGAGCTCGACCGCGTGGTGCGCCGCGCCCTGGAGCGCGACCGCGAGCAGCGCTATCCGGACGCCCGCGCCTTCATCTCCGCCCTCGAACGGGTGGCGAAGGGGCTGCTGGGAGCGGAGACCCGCGAGATCCCCCTCTCGGTGATGGCCCAGGCCGACGAGTCCCCGGTGCTGCGGCCCACGCAGACGCCGCCGCCGGCCGGGCCGCCCCGCCAGCGCAGCTCCAGCGAGCTGTCGCGGGCCGAGAAGATCGACCTCTTGGCCCAGATCGACCGGGCTGCGAAGCGGGTGCAGGAGAACACCGTCGACCTCACCCGCGCCGAGGCGGCTCTCGCTGCGGGCCGGCTGGACGAGGCGCAGCGGCTGATCGCCGAGATCGACGCCGCCCATCCCCGCGCCCTGGGGCTCGACCGGCTCAAGGAGCGGCTGGCCCAGGCGCGCCAGCGCGACGACCACGCCCGGCAACAGCGCGAGGAGCAGGCGCGGCAGCAACGGGAGGAGCAGGCGCGCCGCGCCGCCGAGACCGAGCAGGTGCTCGCCAACTATCTCCAGCGCAAGCAGCTCCCCCTCGCCCGCCTGGCTCTGGAGACGCTGCTGGAGATCCAGCCCAATCACCCGCGGCGGGTGGAGCTGGAGAGCCGCATCCAGGTGCTGGCCGAGGAGGCGGAGCGAGGGAAGAGGGCCGAAACCGCCCTCACCGCCGGCCGCGCCGCCCTCGCCGCCGGCGACCTCAAGACCGCCCGGCGGGAGCTCGAGGCCATCGCCCGCAACGACCCCTCGGGCAAGCGGGCGGAGACTTTCAGCCACGAGCTCGAGGCAGCGGAGCGCAGCGTCCAGCAGACGGCGGAGATCGAGCGCCGCCGCCGCCGCTTCGAGGAGCTCCTCGCCGGCCACCGGCTGGTGGAGGCGAAGGAAGAGCTGGACGCCCTCGCCAAGCTCGACGTCTCCCGGGTGACCCTCGACTTCTACCGCGAGCAGTTGGCGGAGGCCCGGGCCGGCGTCCAGGCCGAGGAGCAGAGCGCCGTCTTCGAGAGCCGCTACCGCCAGTCGCTGGCCGATCACAACTGGTTCGCCGCCCGCGACGTGGCCCTGGAGTTGGAGAAGGCCCTCCCCGCGAGCCCGCGCGCCGCGGCCATGTACGCCGAAGTCGAACGCCTGGAGACCGTCGACCGCCGGCAGCAGTCCCTGGAGCAGGGGGTGCGCCAAGTGGAGACCTTCATCGAGCAGGGCGACGCCGCCAAGGCCGAGCTGGCGCTCAAGATCCTCCTCCAGATGGACCCCGAGAACCGCCACCGCAAGCGGCTGGAGAAGCAGGTGGGGGGGCTGCAGAAAAAGTAGGAAGCAACGCTCCGTCAGCGGGAAAGGGAATCGCGGCTTGGGGCCCGCGAGCCCGGGATGCGCCCTCGCGAGCCGGCGATGCGAGACGGTGTCCCGCCCTTTCACCCTCGCGAAATGTGCTGCAAAGTTGGCGAATTCCGGCTTGGATTCGCGAATTTTGCTGCAAAACTCGCGAGCCCCAGTCCGGGGTTCGCGAAGCGCGGGCCGGGGCCCGTGTTCCCCGGTCCGGGGCTCACGAATTCTCGTGAAAATTCGCGAGCCCTGCTGCAAACTTCGCGAGTTTTGCAGCAGGGCTCGCGAGTTTCGCAACAAACTTCGCGAGTTTTGCAGCAGAAAATGGGATCCCGGAGCCGGGGCAGAGGGTCTGGCTGGCAGAAATGGAGGGCCCGGAACGAATGCTCGCGAGCGCGGATGCCGGGCCCTGCTCCCTTGATACACTCCTTTCCCATGACCGTCCACTCTCCCGAAGCCGCCGCCGCCGTCGCCGCTCCCTCCGCCCGGGAGCGGCTGCTTCGTTACGCCTATATGAAGCTCACCCGGGACTTCGACGCCCGCTTCGAGTCCCTGCTCTTAACCGGCCGGGTCTCCAAGTGGTACAGCGAGGTGGGAAACGAGGCCACCACCATCCCGGCCGGCCTGGCCCTGGGGGCGGGCGACGCCCTGTGCACGCTCCACCGGGACCTGGGCGCCATCCTCGCCGTCTACCTCGATCCCGCCCGCGCCTTCCCCGGCTTCGGCTTCGGCGAGCCGGACGGCCGGCGGCCGGAGCCCGAGGAGCTGCTGAACCGCCTCGCCCTCCAGCTCCTGGGCAAGGGGGACGGGTTCTCTCAAGGAGTCGAGCGCTCGTTCCACTACGGCTACCTGGCGCCGGAGAAGGGGATCCTGCACGTCGGTATGATCAGCCACCTCGGCTCCATGATCCCGGTGGCCGCCGGCTGCGCCTTCGCCTTCCGGCACGCGGGGAGCGACCGGGTGGCGATGAGCTTCATCGGCGAGGGCGGCACCTCGACGGGCGACTTCCACGAGGGGCTCAACATGGCCGCCGTCTGGAAGCTGCCGCTCATCCTGGTGATCGAGAACAACCGCTACGCCTTCTCCACCCCCGCCTACCTCCAGTATGCCGCCGAGCGCCTCTCCGACCGCGGCCCGGGCTATGGCGTCGCGGCGGAGACGGTGGACGGCAACGATCCGGACGGAATGGCCGAAGCCTTCCGCCGCGCCGTGAGCCGCGCCCGCTCGGGCGGCGGCCCCACCCTGATCGAGGCCATGCTGGGGCGCATGCGGGGGCACAGCGAGGGGGACGATTCCCTGAAGGTGGTGCCGGCGGACGAGCTCGCCGCCTACCGCGCCGCCGATCCCGTGCCCGCCTATGCCAAAAAGCTGGAGGAGGAGGGGGTCCTCGACGCCGGCACCCGCGAGCGCCTGGAGGCGCGGATCGGGGAGATGGTGGAAACGTCCATCTCCCGCGCCATCGACGCCTCGCCGCCGCCGCCGGATGTCGCCCTGCGGCCGGTGTTCGCCCCCGTGCCGCCGCAGCCGAAGGGACCCGAGACCCCGGCCATGATCCGCCGCCGCAAGCACCCGAGCGAGCTCACCTATGTAGATGCCATCAACCAGGCGCTGCTGGAGGAGATGGAGCGCGATCCCGCGGTGGTGATCATGGGGCAGGACATCGGCGCCTTCGAGGGCGCCTTCCGCACCACCCGGGGGCTTTACTCCCGCTGGCCCCACCGCGTGCTGGACACGCCCATCGCCGAGAGCGGCACGATCGGCATCGCCATCGGCGCCTCGCTCCTGGGCTACCGGCCGGTGGTGGAGATGCAGTTCGGCGACTTCATCTCCTGCGGTTTCAACCAGCTCGTGAACGTCGCGGCCAAGCTCTACTACCGCTGGCAGGTGCCGTGCCCCATCGTGGTGCGCCTCCCCACCGGAGGCGGCGTGGGCGCCGGGCCATTCCACTCGCAGAACCCCGAGGGATGGTTCGCGCAGACCGCCGGCATCAAGGTCGTCTGCCCGGCCACGGCGGAGGACGCCATGGGGCTGCTCAAGGCGGCCATCCGCGATCCCAACCCGGTGATGCTCTTCGAGCACAAGTTCCTCTACCGCCGGATCAAGAGCGTGCTCCCCGAGGGGGACGCAGTCCAGCGGATCGGCGAGGCGCGGGTGCTGCGGGCGGGCAAGGACCTGACGCTGATCGGCTATGGCGCCTCGACCTGGACCTCGCTCGAAGCCGCGGAAGAGCTGGCGAAGTCGGGAGCCGAGGCCGAGGTGATCGACCTGCGGACGCTCGTCCCCTACGACGAGGAGACGGTGCTCGCCTCCGTGCGGCGGACGGGGCGGGCCCTGATCGTCCACGAGGCGCCCATCACCCTGGGCTTCGGCGCCGAAGTTGCCGCCCGCCTGGCCGACGCCGCCTTCCCCTGGCTCGACGCCCCCATCCGCCGCGTCGCCTATCCGGACCGGCCGGTGCCCTACGCCAAGAACCTGGAGAAGGTCCTGCTGCCGGACAAGGAGAAGGTGCTGGCGGCGGCGCGGGAGCTGCTGGCGTATTGAGGGGGGGACGCCCGAAGGTGCTGATCTCCGCCCTCGGCGCCCGGGATTGAAATCCCGGGCTACCGACGGTAGTCCCTGCGGGACCGCAGCTCTTCCTGGATCCCGTAGGGAACACCGAGGGTAGCCGGGGATTTCAATCCCCGGCTCCATCCGCGGCCATCCGTGCCGCTTTCTGCATCAAGGGTTACTTCAACCCTACTTCACCCAGACCGTCTTGACGTTCACGAACTCCCGGATCCCCACGTCCGCCAGCTCCCGGCCGTAGCCCGACCTCTTGATGCCGCCGAAGGGGAGGCGCGGGTCGGACTTGACGACGCCGTTGACGAAGACGCTGCCGGACTGGATCTCGGCGGCGAGCGCCTCGCCGCGGGCGGGGTCTCCCGTCCATACGCTGGCGCCGAGGCCGAAGCTGGAGCGGTTGGCGAGCTCCACGGCATGCACGGCATCGCGGGCGCGGGTCACCGCCGCCACGGGTCCGAAAGTCTCCTCGTCGAAGGCGGCCATCCCGGGCTCGACCCCGGTGAGGACGGTGGGGGCGTAGTACCAGCCCTTCCCCTCCAACCGGTGGCCGCCGGTACGGAGCTGGCCGCCGGCCGCCACCGTCCTCTGCACCTGGTCGTCCAGCGTGGCGAGCAGGTCCTCACGGGCCATGGGGCCGATCTCGTTGCCGCGGTCCATGGGATCGCCCACCTTCAATGCCGCCATGGCCTGGACGAATTCGGCCTCGAAGCGCTCGGCCACCGACTCCTCGACGATGAAGCGCTTGGCGGCGATGCAGCTCTGGCCGGAGTTGATGGTGCGCGCCTTTGCGGCCTGCTTGCCGGCCTCCGCGGGATCGACATCGCCCAAGACGATGAAGGGGTCCGAGCCGCCCAGCTCAAGGACCGTCTTCTTGAGGGCTCGCCCGGCCTCGGCGGCCACCTCCATTCCCGCCTTCTCGCTGCCGGTCAAGGTCACGGCGCGGATTTTCGGGTGGGCGATGATCCCCTTCACCTTCTCCGAGGAGATGAGGAGGGTGGCCATCGTCCCCGCGGGGAAGCCGGCGTCGCGGAACACCTCCTCGATGGCGAGGGCGCAGCCGGGGACGTTCGAGGCGTGCTTCAGCAGGCCGGTGTTGCCCGCCATCAGGGCCGGGGCCGCGAAGCGGAAGTGCTGCCAGAAGGGGAAGTTCCACGGCATGATGGCGAGCACGGGGCCGATCGGGTCGTAGCGCACGCCGCTGCGGCTGGCGTCGGTCGCCACCGTCTCCGGCGCCAGGAAGCCCTCAGCATGCTCGGCGTAGAAGTCGCAGACCCAGGCGCACTTGTCGATCTCCGCCTCGGAGGCGGCGATGGGCTTGCCCATCTCCTCGGTCATCAGGCGGCCGTAGTCGCCGGCGCGGTCGCGCAGCAGATCGGCCACCCGCGTCATCAGGCGCGACCGCTCGGCGAAGGGGACCTTGCGCCAGGCGGAGAAAGCGGTCTCGGCGCGACCCAGGATCTCCTCGACCTGGGCGTCGCCGTGCTCGGGGTAGTCGCGGATCAGCTCACCAGTGGCGGGATTGATGGCTTTCATGATCGGGACCTCGCAGGCGCCCCAGAGGAAAACGGGCACGGACCGGAGATGCAACCTCCGGGCCGGACGGCGCTTTAAGGGTCAGGAAAATGGCGGAGAGGGAGGGATTCGAACCCTCGGTCCGGGTTTACCCCGGACAACTGCTTAGCAGGCAGCCCTGTTCGGCCACTCCAGCACCTCTCCGTGCGGTCCGGCAGGGAGAGCACATTGTAGGGGCAGAGGAGCCGGGAGTCAAAAGTGACCGGCCTCCCGCCTCGCCTCAGGGGGAGGAGAGGCGGGAGGAGAGGGCCTTACTGCTTCGAATCCGAGGCGTCGGTCCCGACCGCGCAGGCCGAGGAGACGTCCGCGTTGTCCGTCTGGATCACCAGCGGGTTGAACGAGCACCCGCCGGGGGTATTGGTGACCTTGCAGCGCTTGCCTGCCGGGTCGCCGGCGGCGTCGCCGATCCAGAAGTCGAAGCCCTGCTTGCAGCAGACGGTGAAGCAGCATGGATTGGTCGCCGAGACCGTGGCCGTGCACTGCGAGTTGGCATTGATCGAGCCGGCGAAAGCCGCCGCCAGAGTGTTGCAGCCCGAGCCCGCGGCCACGGGAGGCACCACCGCCCGGCTCTGCAGCCCACCATTGCTGATGATCCCCCAACTCCAGCCGACGCCGGTCGAGACCCCGGAGACGCAGAACGTCTGCGTCGCCGGCCCCTGTTGAGCGGCCAGCGGGAAGCTCATGACGAGCAACGACACAAAGGCGAAAAACGTCACGTTTCTCATCGTTTTTCTCTCCTTTCTCTCAAATGGGAGGGGGCCTGGGATGAGCGACCCTCCCATGAAGGAAGGGTGCGCCAGCGGTGCGGGAGGGAGCCGCAGGCAGCTCCGAAGGAGCTACGGAATGTAGCCAGGGGCTGGCGCTTTTTGCCAGCCCCTGGTAGAGGAGCCCTCAAGAATCCTCAAGCCCCGAAGGGGCGGCGGCAGCTACCGCCCCAGCAACTCCTCCGCCTGCTTCACCACGTCCTCCGGCAGGAATCCGAACTCCTTCTGCACGTCCTTGTAAGGAGCCGACGCCCCGAACCGGTCGATGCCGTGGACGTCGCCGTCCAGGCCGACGTATCTCTCCCAGCCGAAGGGCGAGGCGGCTTCGATGGCGAGGCGCTTGCGGACGTTCGGAGGGAGGACCGAGTCGCGATACTCCTTGGGCTGGGCGTCGAAGAGGGCCCAGGACGGCATGCTGACGACGCGCACTCTTCTACCTTTCGCAGTGAGCTGTTTTGCCGCCTCCAGAGCGAGCCAGACTTCGGAGCCGGTCGCGATCAAAATGATCTCCGGGGCTCCCGCGGCGGGATCGGAGAGGACGTAGGCGCCCTTCGGCAATCCCTCGCGGGCCGCCTTCGCCGTCTCTTCCAGGATGGGCAGGTTCTGCCGCGTGAGAGCCAGGGCCACGGGACCGTGGCGATGCTCGATGGCCACGCGCCAGGCTTCCGCCGTCTCGATGGCGTCCGCCGGGCGGATCAGCGTCAGGCCGGGGACGGAGCGCAGGCCGGCGAGCTGCTCGATGGGCTGGTGCGTGGGGCCGTCCTCGCCTAAGAAGACCGAGTCGTGGGTGTAGACGTAGATCGTCTGCAGCTTCATCAGCGACGCCAGGCGCACGGGCGGGCGCATGTAGTCGTAGAAGATGAGGAAGGTGCCGCCGTAGGGAATCCACAGCCGGGAGACGGCGATGCCGTTCATGATCGAGCCCATGGCGTGCTCGCGGATGCCGAAACGGAAGTAGAGCCCCTCGGCGTGGCCGGCCTCGAAATCGGCTCGCCCCTTGATGGCCGTGTTGTTCGAGGGGGTCAGGTCCGCCGAGCCGCCCGCCAGCGAGGGTAGCTTGCCGGCAATGCCGTTGAGCACCTGGCCGGAAGCGGCACGGGTGGCGATGGGTTTGTCCCCGGGCTTGAAGGTGGGGATGCCGTCCTGCCACCCCTCGGGGAGCTTGCCGGCGAGCCGGCTGTCGAGGTCGGCCGCCTCTTCGGGATGGGCCTGCCGGTATCTGGCGAGGAGGGCGTTCCAATCCTCCTCCAGTCTCCGGCCACGCTCACGGGCTTCGTCGAACGGCTTCCTTGCCTCATCCGGCACCAGGAAGGTGGGCTCGAGGGGCCAGCCGAGGGCGTTCTTGGTGGCCGCCGTCTCCTCCGCACCCAGCGCCTCGCCGTGCGCCTTGGAGGTCCCCGCCCGGTTGGGGCTGCCGAAGCCGATCACGGTGCGGACGACGATGAGCGACGGCCGCTCCGCCTCCGCCTCGGCCGCCTTCATCGCCTTCGCGACCTCATCGAGGTCGTTCACGTCCGCCACGTGCTGCACGAACCAGCCGTAGGCCTCGAACCGCTTGCCCACGTCCTCGGAGAAGGAGAGGGAGGTGGGGCCGTCGATCGAGACGTGGTTGTCGTCGTAGAGAACCTTGAGCTGGCCGAGCTTCAGGTGGCCGGCGAGCGAGCAGGCTTCGGAAGTGACTCCCTCCTCCATGTCACCGTCGCTCGCGAACACCCAGACGCGGTAGTCGAAGAGGGGGAACCCGTCACGGTTGAAGCGGTTGCGGCTCAGGCACTCGGCGATCGCCATACCGACCGAGTTGGCAAGCCCCTGGCCCAAGGGGCCAGTGGTGGTCTCGACGCCATGGGTCAGCTCGTGCTCGGGGTGACCCGGGGTCTTCGAGCCGATCTGGCGGAAGCGCTTCAGCTCCTCGATGGGCAGGCCGTAGCCGGCGAGGTGGAGGAGGGCGTAGAGGAGCGCCGAGGCGTGGCCGCAGGAGAGGACGAAGCGGTCGCGGTTGGGCCAGTCCGGATTGTCCGGGTTGTGGCGCAGGAACCGCGTCCACAGGAGATAGGCCATGGGTGCCTGCCCCAGGGGCGCGCCCGGATGACCGGACTGGGCCGCTTCGACCATGTCCACGGCGAGGAATCGGATGGTGTTGATGGCGAGCTGGTCCAAGTTCGGTTCGGGCATCGACGCTCCCTCCACGGTAAGGCCCCACGGGCGGGGATAGTCTATCCCGGGAGCCGGGAATGGGGAGGAGCTGCCGCCGCCCCTTCGGGGCTTGAGGATTGATGGGGCGGCCTCTACCTGGGGCTGGCAAAAAGCGCCAGCCCCAGGCTACATTCCATAGCTCCTTCGGAGCAAAAGACGGCCCTGACGGGCTTGCATAGAGCTACATCTGCCGGGCGCTCGAGCAAGCGGCCTGGCGATGAGGCGGTCGAGGTCATTGGCTCGTCGCCTGCCCTTATCGCAAAACGAGACTCCTTCGCGGCGCCTCCCATCACCCGGGAGGTGTCCGTTCGTGAGGACTTCCGCGAATCAACATGCCCCGAAGGGGTAAAGGCATGTAGCCCGGGGCTGGCGCTTTTTGCCAGCCCCGGATAGAGGCGGTCCCATCAATCCTCAAGCCCCGAAGGGGCGGCGGCAGCTCTCGCTCCGATTCACATCACCCCAGCAGATAGCGCTCGTCATATTCGATGCCGTGCTTCTTGAGGAGCGTGATCAGCTCGTCCTTGAACGAGACCCGCGCATGGTGGGCCTCTTGCGTCTGGATGTACTTCCGGACCCTCGACACCTGTGACTCGCTGACCGAAAAGGCGCCGTAACCGGCCTGCCACTCAAAGTGTCCTGCCGTTTTTTTCTTCTGATTGATCCACTTCGAGGAACCTGCCTTGATGCGGCCGACGATCTCGGAGACCGCTATGTCGGCCTTGATCTTGGCAAGGAGGTGAACGTGATCAGGAACGCCGCCGATCTGGAGGAGAATGCCACCTTCGCCCCTGACGATGCCGCCGAGGTACTCATAAATGGGCTCGCGCACACCTTCGTGAATTGCCGGAATTCGGTTCTTGGTGGAGAAAACGATGTGAACCAGCAGGTTGGTAAACGTGCTCGCCATGAAAGAACCCTCCGTAGGAATGGGGCTCCAAGATATCGCAAAGGAGGTTTTCCATGCCACAACCCAGGCACCGGCGTCGAAAGGGTGACGCGAAAGCTGCCGTCGCCCCTTCGGGGCTTGAGGATTGATGGGGGGCTCTACCTGGGGCTGGCAAAAAGCGCCAGCCCCAGGCTACATTCCGTAGCTCCTTCGGAGCAAAAGACGGCCCTGGCGGGCTTGCATAGTGCTGCATCTGCCGGCGATGGAGACGGTCGAGGTCATTGGAACCTCGTCGTCTGCCCTTATCGCAGAACGGGACTCCTTCGCGGCGCCTCCCATCACCAGGATGGCGTCCGTTTTTGGGGACTTCCGCGAACCAGCATGCCCCGAAGGGGTAAAGGCATGTAGCCCGGGGCTGGCGCTTTTTGCCAGCCCCGGGTAAACCCGCCACCACCAATCCCAAAGCCCTGAAGGGGCGACGGCAGCTCTCGCTCCGATTCATGCTACCGACTCCTTCGCGGCGCCTCCCATCACCCGGGGGCGTCCGTTCTTGGGGACTTCCGCGAACCAGCATGCCCCGAAGGGGTAAAGGCATGTAGCCCGGGGCTGGCGCTTTTTGCCAGCCCCGGGTAAACCCGTCACCACCCAATCCAAAAGCCCTGAAAGGGCGACGGCAGCTCATCGCTCGGATTCGCGTCATCCCAGCAGATAGCGCTCGTCATATTCGATACCGTGCATCTTGAGGATCGTTGCGATGCCGCTGCGTCGATCCGACGTGGATCGGACCGGTCAGAGGATGGAAATCGTCCCGCTCACCACGGCGGCGCATCCCCCCGCACGGGATTCAGCAGCTTGATCCGCTCCTCCCGCCCGTCCACCTTTACCTCCAGGCGATCGTAGCGCCACTCTCCCGCCGACTTGTGGGCGACGGCGTAGAGGGTGCCGTCCTTCCTGGCGCCTTTCAGGGGGATGGAGATGTCGGCGTTGCCGGAGGGGCCCGTGGTGTTCACGTTGCCGCTCAGCCACCACCCCTCGTGGATGGGCTCGCCCAGCTCGGCGCGGACCTGGGGGTCCGACTTCGCTTTGTCGAGGGCGTCCTCGAAGACGTCCGTATGACGGATGACCGCGAAGACGAAGACGACGAGCGAGAGCACGAAGAGGGCGAAGAGCGCCAGGACCGCGGCGCAGCCGGTGGGCACGAACCATTTCCAGTTCCGTTGCCACCAGTTGGGCCGCGGAGCCGTGACGTCAGGATTGGTCATGCCGGACCTCCTTCGCTGCCGCCTCTACTCCCGAACGGCCGAGCGCACCGCCATGTCGAGGTACTTCTCGCCCTCGATCAAGGAAGTATGCCGGGACTCGACAGCGAAGACCAGGACGATCTCCTGCCGCGGCCCATCCGCCTGGATGAGCTCGGCCAGCGGGGGCGGCAACTCGGCGACGGGGTATTCCCAGGTCTCCAGCACGATCTCGTGGGTGTGGACGTTGGAGGGAGCGCCGGGGTGCCCCGGGTCCCAGGCGGGGACCTTCTTCTGGCCGTAGCGCAGGACGGGCGGAGGGCCGAGGAGGATCAAGGCCCGGCCGCGGTCGGTGAGGCTGCCGCGGACGCCCCCTTCGGAGTAGAGGCGGTCGGCCGCCTCCACCCGCTCATAGAAGGCCTTGGCGAACTCGTTGGCGTGGGTGGCCGGGTCCGGGTTGCGCCGGCGCCAGAAGGTCTCGTTGAAGTCCACGGCTTCGCGGGTCGAGTGGATGTGCCGATACTTACGGACCTCGTCGGGCAGCATGAGCCAGCGGGTGGGCCCCTCGTCCAGGCCGCCGGTGGGACGGGACGGGGCAGACTGGCAGCCCGGCAGCGACAGCAGAAGCAAGACGGCGGCGAGCCGCCTCCGCGCTCGATTGCGTCCAGCCATTCGACTCAGCCGCCTCCCTCCCTAGGTTCGGCGCCTTCATCTTCCCGGGATCACCCGGATTTTAATGGATGCTGCCTTCTTCGTTCGGCTCCGGCGCCTCCTGAATCGTGCCGAAGGTGGTCTCGTAGCGTTCCAGGTTGGTCGCCAGGGCGCGGATGATCCGCTTCAGGTGCCCCGGGCTGGTGACGATCCGGGCCGAGACGATCCCCTGCGGGGGCACCAAATTGATGAAGTCGAGGATGAACTCCTCGCGCGTATGGGTGATACGGAGCAGGTTCGAGTACCGCCCCTTGAGCTCGTCGTCCGTGATCTTCACGTTGAATCCTGCTGCTTCGGGCTCGTCCATCGGGGCCTCCTTCTCGGGCGGTTCCGCCATGCTATCCCATCCCGACCGCGGAAGCCCGCAGGTAGACCGCGAGGTCGCCGACGTTGGTGCCCGTGGGGCCGGTCTCTGTCAACGTCCCGGGCACGGCGGCGAGGGCGGTGCGCGAGTCGTGACGGGCGAGGGCGCCCTCGGGGTCGATGCCGGCCCGCCGCACCGCATCCCAGGTGGTCCCGGTCACCACGGCGCCCGCATAGCGGGTGGGGCCGTCTTCGCCATCGGTGGCCAGGGTGAAGACGAGCTCGCCCTCGCCGCCCGCGAGCTCGCGCGCCGCGGCCAGGGCCAGCTCCTGATTGCGCCCGCCGCTGCCTGCCGCGTTCCCCAAAGTGACCGTGGTCTCGCCCCCCAGCACTAGGGCGACGCCGGCTCCCCCAAGCCCGCCGGCCAGGGCGCGTCCCCGCTTCACCAACTCGCGCCCAGTCGCCTGGGCCTCCCCCTCCAGGTCGCCATCCACGGCCTGAAATCCCTGCCGCCTCGCTTCGGCGACGGCCGCCGCGACCGCCGTTCCCGCGCCGCCTACGAGGATCGTCTCGACCTGGGCCAGCAGCGGATCGCCCGGTTTCACCGTCTCGGGGGCCTCCCCCCGGACCCCCGCCTCCAGGTGCCGGCGGACGGCGTCCGGCACGGCCAGGGCGCGCACCGCTTCCAGGGCTTCCCGGTAGGTCGTGGGATCGGCGGCGAAGGGGCCGGAGGCGATGGCGGCCGGGTCGTCCCCCGGCACGTCGGAGAGGAGGAGGGCGAGGATCCGCGGGAGGCGCCCGCCCACGGCGCGCAGGGCGCCGCCCCCCTTGAGCCGCGACAGGTGCTTGCGGACGGCGTTCACGGTATGGATCGGCAGGCCCGAGGCGAGGAGCGCCCGCTGGGTGGCGACTAGGTCGTCCAGGCTGAGCCCGGGAGCGGGGACCTCCAGGCAGGCCGAGCCGCCGCCGGAGACCAGGGCCAGGAGGGGGCGGGGCGAGAGGTCTCCGAGCCATTTCGCCAGCCGCTCGCCGGCCGCCACGCTCTGCCGGTCCGGAAGGGGATGCCCGCCCGTCTTCTGCTCCCAGGCAGGATCGAGCAGCGCAGGCGACCGGTGGGGGCGGATGAGCAACCGCCGCGAGCCCGGCTCCAGGCCTGCTCCCACCCCGCGGGCGAATCCCGCCCCCGCCTTGCCCAGCGCCACCACGGCGCCGAAGCGCTCGCCCCGGCGCGACAGCTCCTCCCGCGCCAGACGTTCAGGATCGACCGCCGTCAACGCCACCGCCGTCAGATGCCGGGCCAGGTCTTGGAGGTTCATGGGGAACGGGAGAAGGATACCCCACCTCCAAACTCCCAGCCATGCTCCGGCAGGTACGTGCCGATCCCCCCATCCCGCACCGTCACCGTGAAGGCCAAGGCGCGGCGCTGGTAGTCGTAGGGGGCGCCGTCTTTGGCGTGGACGGCCACGTCCACCACGTAATCGCCGGGACCGAGGCGGAGGGCCGGGCAGGTGAGCCGCACCGTGGCCTCGCCGTCGAAGGAAGCGGGGACGTACCCTTCGAGGTCGGTGTTGGTGCCCCAGACCTCGGTGCCGCGGGGGGTTGCCACGGCGACGCCGAAGACGAAGTCGTTGAGCGGCCGGGCGGCGCGGGCGCGGATCTCGAAGACCACCGGCTCGCCGCTCTCCACGTGGTAGCGCTCCTCGCCTCCCGCGAGCAGGCGGAAGGAGGTGATCTCCGCCTCCCGCGATCCCCAGCGCAACTCCTCGGAGACCTCGGCTCCAGCCTCCTGCCGCTGCTGCCGGGCCGCCTTGTGCTCCTCCCCCTCCTTCTCGGCCACCTCCTGGCGGTAGGCGTCGATCACCCGGCGGGGCTCTCCCACCAGACGCTGAACGCCGTTGTCGAGCCAGAGGACGCGGTCACAGACCCCCTCCACCAGGTCCAGGCTGTGGCTCACCAGCAGCAGGGTCTTCCCCGACGCCAGCAGCTCCTCGATCCGCCGCAGGCAGCGGTGAGCGAAGGCCTCGTCACCCACCGCCAGCACCTCGTCCACCAGCAGCACGTCGGGATCGGTATGGACGGCCACGGCGAATCCCAG
Organism: Thermoanaerobaculia bacterium; assembly: GCA_036275055.1. GTDB lineage: Bacteria > Acidobacteriota > Thermoanaerobaculia > Multivoradales > UBA5704 > DATARR01. The sequence continues at coordinate 88,039 of DASUEN010000048.1, read as the reverse complement.
GCGGACGTACATGCCGGAGGAGTAGTTCTTGACCGGCTCCTCCATGAAGTCCCCCAGGCCGGAGAACTCCACGATCTCCGCGTACCGGCGCTCGATCTGCTTACGGGAGAGCCCGAGGACGGCGCCGTTGATGTACACGTTCTCCCGGCCGGAGATCTCCGGGTGGAAGCCGGCGCCCAGCTCGATCAGCGCCGCCACCCGGCCGGCAACGGTGATCCGCCCGGAGGTGGGCTTGAGCATCCCCGCCACCAGCTTGAGCAGGGTCGATTTCCCCGAGCCGTTGCCGCCGATCAAGCCGAACGCCTCGCCGCGGGCGACGGTGAAGTCCACCCCGGTCAGGGCGGCGATGGCCTCCTCCGGCCGCAGCCCCCGCGTGAGGCTCCTCCCCACCAGGGCGCTCTTCAAGGTGCGCAGGCGGTCCCCCGGCAAGGTGCGCCGGTAGAGCTTGGTCACCCCCTCGACGGCGATCGCAGGAGTGGCCGTCCCGGGCTCGCTCACGCGGCCTCCACCAGCGTCTCGCGCAGACGCTCGAAGAGCCCGGCTCCCAGCGACCAGGCAAGGAGGCTCACCACTCCCATCTGCAACCAGAGCGTGGGCTCCGGAAAGCGCCCCCAGAACAGCGCCTCCTGGTAGGAGAGGATGTAGGGCGTGAAGGGGTTGAGCCGCACCGCCCACCAGACGAGGGGGATGTGGCGGATGCTGTCCAGAGGGAAGAGGATGGGCGTTAGGAAGAACATCAAGGTCAGGAGGTTGGCCAGCAGGTCGCGCACGTCCTTGAAATGGACGGTGAGGGCCGAGAACCCCAGGGCCAGCCCGGCCACCAGGGGGAGGTGGATGAGGATGATGACCGGCAGGACCAAGGCCGTGACCCCGCCCACGGGATACCCCAGGAGCCGCCCCGCCACCAGCGCCGTGATGACGATGGGCAGGGCGAAGAGGAAGTGCACCAGGTTGGCGAGGACCGACACCAGGGGGAGGATCTCCGCCGGGAAGACCGCCTTGCGGATGAGCCCGGAGCTGACCACCAGGGACATGGCGCCTTCGAGCGTCGAGGCCGAGGTCCAGATCCAGGGGAAAAGGCCGCTCACCAGGAACAGGGCATACGGGTCCGCCCCCTGCGACCGGGCCTTGAACACGACGCTGAAGACGAAGGTATAGACCGCCAGCAGCAGCAGGGGATTGGCGAGCGACCAGAGGAAGCCCAGCACCGATCCCCGGTAGCGCGCCTTGAGCTCCCGCGAGGTCAGGGTGGCGAGGAGCCCGCGGTAGCGGAAGAGCTGGGCGGCGACCCGAAACATCGGCCGAATCTATCATCCCCTCTGCGGTAGACTCGCCCGCCGTGACCGACTGGACCCCTGTGGACCTGCTCCCCGTCCTCTGGCTGGTCCTTGCCGGGGCCGTCCTGGCCGCGGCGCTCCGGCGGTGGTACGAGCCCGTGCCGGGGCGGGTGCTCGCGGTCTTCGCCGCCGTCCTCTTGGCGCTCTTCGGGCCGGTGCTCTTCGGCGGTAGGGTCCTCCTCCCACCGCCCCACGGCAATCCGGCCCAGGAAGACATGATCCGGGTCGTGGCACCGGCCCAGGCGGCGGCGCGGGCGGCCCTGGAGGAGGGGCACTGGCCGCTCTGGAACCGCCGGGCCGGCGCGGGCATGCCGCTGCTGGCCGATCTCCAATCCCAAGCCCTTCAACCGCTGACCCTTCTGGGATGGCCCCTCCCCTTGGCGCGGGCGGCCGGTTTCGTGGCGGCGTTGCGGGTGCTGGCCGGTCTCGCCTTCAGCTTCCTCTGGCTCCGGCGTTTGGGGATGAGAGCCGGGTTGGCCCTGGCCGGCTCCCTAGCTTACGGGGTGGGTCTGCTGCCGTTCTGGGCCGGATGGACCGCCGGCAACGTGGGGGCGTTCCTCCCGGTGGGGCTTTATGGGCTGGCCCGCCGGGATGGGACGGGACGGGGTACCCTCCTAGTAGCTGTGGCCCTCGTGGGGATTCTGCTGGGCGGGGATCTCGCGGCGAGCGCCGGGGGTTTGGGGATCCTGGCGATCTACGCGCTGACCCTGGGCCTCCGTGGGCTGGCCGGGTTGGGAGCGGCGCTGGGGGTGGTGGCGGCGGTCTCGGCTCCGGTCCTCCTGCCGGCATGGCGCTACCTGCCGCAGGCCGTGGCTCCCTGGGCAGGCATTTCGTCGCAGTCGTGGCGATGGCGGCTTCCCGCCACTCCCCTCGGCGTGACGATCCCGAAGTCGGACTCGATCGGCGCCGTTCGCTACGGCCTCGCCACCCACGGGCTCAAGGGATTCCGCATGGCGGCGCTGGGAGACGTCCTGCCGCCCAACCTCGCCGGGCTGTACGGCCTGGAGGACGCGCGAATCTCCGGCCCCATGGCGCCGCGGGACTACCTGGAGCTGGTCAAGCCTTTGGATGCCAACGGGCCGGGCGATCCGCTCTACCGGCGGCTCGGCGTGCGCTACCTCCTCACTCCGCTCGCGGCGGAGCTTCCCTCTCCCTGGGTGAAGATCTTCGCGGACTCGACGGCCGCCGTCTGGGAGCAGGCTGATCCCTTCCCTCTCCTTTTCCTCGCCACCCCCCGGCCGGCCGGAGGCGTGCTCATCCAGAGGCTCGAGGACACCTGGATCTCCGGCCCTGCCAACCTGCGCCGCCGGCAGTGGCTGGGAACCAGTATCTACCAGGATGGCGGCTGGCTCCTCCTGATCGACGGCTATCTTCACCACACCGGTCATGGAACCTTCGTCGCCACCCGCCTGCCGGCCGGCGCGATGCGTCTCGACCTCCTCTACCGGCCGGCGCCCTTCGTGTGGGGTTGCGTGATCACGGCTCTGGGCCTGGTGGCAGGATTCGTGCTTTTCATCCCCAAGCCGGCACGCTAGACGCTTTCCCGCCGTATGCCGTAAACCCATTCAGAAACGCTCGAGAGCGAGCAGCTTGAGACTCGAAAGGCCGGTGGCATTGCGCGGCATCCTAGGCCGTCGCGCATGGGAGCCGCCGAGCTATTGAGCGATTATCAGCGAGCGATCTCGCAGGAGAAAGACCATGTTGCGCAGGATTTCAAGCCTTTTCATTGCCGCGGCCATCTCCCTGGCCGCCGCTTCGGCCGCCCATGCCGCGGTCTTCATTCCCACCAAAACCACCGACTCCGCCGACGGCGCCTGCACGCCGCAAGATTGCTCGTTGCGCGAAGCGATCCTCGCCGCCAATCAAAATCCGGGCGAGGACGTCATCCTCCTCCATGCCGGCACCTACACCCTCACGATCCCCGGCAGCGGCGAAGACCTGGGCGCCACGGGCGACCTCGACGTCCTGGGGAACCTCATCCTCTTGGGGGACGGCGCCGCCAGCACGATCATCGACGGCGGCGGCCTCGACCGCATCTTTCACATTCCCGCTGGCGTGACGGCTGAGATCCGCGACGTCACCCTCCGCAACGGCAAGGCCCCGGGGCTGGGCGGCGCCATCCTCAACGCCGGCACCCTGACGCTCACGCGAAGCATCGTTTCCGGCAACTCGAGCGTCTCCGGACCCGAAGGCCCCGGCTCCGGCGGCGGCCTCTACTCGAACGGCACCAACGCCTCCCTGACGGTGACCCAGAGCACCTTCGTGAACAACAGCGCGCAGGGCGTGGGTGGCGGCCTCGCCGTCGGCGGCACCGTGAGCCTCGCCAACGACACCCTCTCGGGCAATCACGCGGACTCCGACTTCGGCGGCGGCCTCTACGTCTTCGGCACCTCGCATACCACCGTCAACAACCTCACGATCGCGGAGAACTCGGCGCTGCGGGGCGGCGGCCTGGTGGTGGAGACCAACGCCTTCATCGGCATCGCGCCGGTCGTCTCCAACTCGATCATCGCCGGCAACACCGCCACCACCACCACGCAGCCGGACTGCTGGGGGCCGGTCGATTCGAGCTACAACTACGTGGGCATCGCCGACGTCTCCTGCAACGGCCCCTCCGCCGCCAACCACGACCAGGTGAATTCGTCGATCCCCATCAAGATCGGCGTACTTCAGTCGGTCGGTGGGCCGACGCCGGTGCGCCCCCTGGGACCCGGCAGCCCCGCGATCGACCATGGCAACCCGGCGCCCGCGGGCACGCCCCGGGCCTGCGAGCCGATCGACCAGCGCGGCGCGGTGCGGCCGGGAGTCAGGGACACCGGCATCCTTCAGTGCGACATCGGCGCCTACGAGGCCAGCAATGAATGTGTGACCGGCGGCCCCATCCTCTGCCTCTCCGCCAGTCGTTTCCGGGTGACCGCCGACTGGGCCACCCCCGACGGCAAGAGCGGCTCGGCCCAGGGCGTGGAGCTCACCCCGGACAGTGGCTACTTCTGGTTCTTCGATGCGGCGAATATCGAGCTGACCGTCAAGGTGCTCAACGCCTGCAGCTTCAACAACAAGTTCTGGGTTTTCGCCGCCGGCCTGACCAACGTCCAGGTCAGCCTCACCGTGCAGGACACGAAGACGGGGACCATGAAGGTCTACACCAATCCCCAGGGGCACACCTTCACCACCGTGCTCGACACCAGCGCCTTCAACACCTGCCCTTGATTTCAGGGATTGACACGAGGGCGGCTTCGCCCCACACTCTGCGCGTCATGGCTGAACGCTTCACGATCCCCGTTTCGATGTGCATGTGCCGCATCCGGCGCGGGGAAGGAGCGCGTTCCGCCTAGACCAGAAGCATCCAGGCTCGACGATTTCAAGACCCGCGACGGCACTGCCGGAGTGGGTCTTTTGCTTTTTCGGCACGCCGTCGCTCAACCCCAAGGAGGACTGCAATCATGAGAGGGCTGCCGATCTCTCCCGAAACCCTTGTCTATGACCTTCCGAAACCGCTCAGGCTGGAGTCGGGCCGAGCGCTCTCCGGCGTTCGGGTTGCCTACCGCACCTGGGGGCGGCTCGCTCCCGACGGCGCGAACGCCGTGCTGATCTGCCATGCCTTGACCGGCTCGGCTGATGCCGGCTCCTGGTGGGCCGGTCTCTTCGGGCCAGGGCGGGCGCTCGATCCCGGGCGCGGCTTCATCATTTGCAGCAACGTCCTGGGAAGCTGCTACGGCACCACCGGTCCGGCCTCACCCCGCCCGGGGGAGGAGCGAACCTGGGGGGCGGACTTTCCTGCCGTCACCATCCGCGACCTCGTCCGCGTTCAGCATGCCCTCATCCGGTCTCTGGGAGTCCGCCGGCTGAAGCTCGTCCTCGGCGGCTCGCTCGGGGGGATGCAGGTGCTGGAGTGGGCGCTTCTCTATCCGGACCTGGTGGAGGCGATCGCACCCGTCGCCGTCTCCGGCCGCCACTCGGCCTGGTGCATCGGCCTTTCCGAGGCGCAGCGCCAGGTCCTTCGAGCCGATCCCAATTGGCGAGGCGGGCGCTATTCACCGGAGGAGCCGCCTGCGGCCGGGCTGGCCGCGGCCCGGGCGGTCGCGACGTGCACCTACCGCAGCCGGGGTTCCTTCGAGGACCGTTTCGGCCGCCAGCTCGAAAAGTCTGGAGAGTTCCAGGTGGAGAGCTACCTCCGCCACCAGGGGACGAAGCTCGCCGGCCGCTTCGACGCCAACTCCTACGTCACCCTGACCCGGGCCATGGACTCGCACGACGTGGGCCGGGGCCGGGGCTCCTACGAGAAAGCTTTGCGCTCTCTCCGCCAGCCGGCTCTGGTCGTGGCCATCGACTCGGACGTGCTCTACCCGCCGGAAGAGCAGCGCGAGCTCGCCGCCTTCTTGGGCGACAGCCGCCTCGCCTGGCTCCGCTCGCCCCATGGGCACGACGCTTTCCTCATCGAGACCGAGGAGCTGAACCGCCTGATCGTGGACTTCCGGGAGAGCCTCGGCGAGTCGTAACTCCGCCCTTCCAACTGGCTCCTTCGCGCTTATGCATGTATGATCCCAGAAACATTTGGCAAGGAGGTAACCGATGCGAATCCGACTCCTGGTGTGCTTCGCAGTCCTCTTGGTCGCGGTCTTGGCGTCCGCACCAGCCTGGGCGAGGCCCTGCTGCGACGAATGCCCCAGTTGGCCCTGCCTCGATCCCTACCACGATAGTTGTGCGCGGGTCTGCGTGCTCTGTGGCGGCTACGAGTGCGCAATCCTCGGGCAGACCAAGCCGCTCACCCTGATGAACGCGGCTCCGGCGCTCGACTTCATGGCTCCGGCCGCCAACCAGACCCAGGGCGCCGGCACGCTCGATCCCGCCGTGCTCGAGCAGATCCTCGGTGCCAGCAAGCCCTGAGGACCCCACCTCTTGATCGACACGGAAGGCGGTCCTGCATCGGGCCGCCTTCCCGCCGGCCACCCCTTCCCAGATGCGCTATCCTCCTGAGGTCATGGAAACGAACACCCTTTCTCCGACCGTCACGCCCGAGCGCCCCGCGGCCTTGGACGAGAAGACCTTGAACGCCTACCGCCGGCTTGGCTTCCTGCTGGCGGACCTGGACCCGATGAACCGCCTGCCACCTGCCACGGCGCCCGGGCTGGAAGACTGCGATCCGGCGACCGCCGAGTATGCCCACCGCTACTACTGCGGCACGATCGGCGTCGAGTTCATGCATATCGGCGACCCCACCCGGCGACGGTGGATTCAGCAGCGGATGGAGTCCGAACCCCCGGCGGTGGACCGGGACCGCATCCTGGAGCTTCTGACCCGCGCCGAGACTTTCGAGCAGTTCATCCAGTCGCGCTATCTCGGCACCAAGCGGTTTTCCATTGAAGGGGTCGAGGCCCTCCTCCCCCTGCTCGACGAGATGCTCGAAGGGGCCGCGGCCCACGAGACGAGCCAGGTGGTCATCGCCATGAGCCACCGCGGCCGGCTCAACGTCGTGGTCCACACCGTAGGGCGCAGCCCGGCCGAGATCTTCGCCGGCTTCGAGGACGTGGACCCGCGCAGCATCCTGGGCGGCGGCGACGTCAAGTACCACATGGGCGCCACGGGCGACCACACAGCGCGAAACGGCCATACCGTTAACATCCACCTGGTCTCGAACCCCAGCCACCTGGAGGCCGTGGACCCCGTGGCCCTCGGCCGGGTGCGGGCCAAGCAGGTGCGCCTGGGCGACGAGAAGAAGCACGAGGCGGTCTTCCCCATCGTCCTCCACGGCGACGCCGCCTTCGCCGGCCAGGGGGTTCTCGCCGAGACGCTCAACCTGGCGGACCTCCACGGCTACCGGGTGGGGGGGACGGTGCACGTCATCGTCAACAACCTGATCGGCTTCACCACCGAGCCCAAGGCGCTCCAGTCCTCCCGCTTCGCCTCGGACGTGGCCAAGCGCCTCCCCATCCCCGTCTTCCACGTCAACGGGGAGGACCCGGACGCCGTCGCCCGCGTGGCCCAGATGGCCATCGACTACCGCTACGCCTTCAAGAGCGACGTGGTGATCGACCTGATCGGCTTCCGCCGCCATGGCCACAGCGAGGTGGACGATCCCACGATCACCCAGCCGCTCCTCTACAAGCAGATCCAGGCCCACCCGACCGCCTGGCGGCTCTATGCCAAGGCGACCGGCGTCTCCGACGAGGAAGCTCAGAAGCGAGAGGCCGCCATCCGCGCCGAGCTCGAAGCCGCCCATGAATCCGCCCATCAGGGTGCCGCCTCGCTGGACCGCCCCACCCTGCGCACCCTGCCGGAGTATTGGGATCCCTTCAAGGGCGGTCGCTGGCGCCCGGAGTACGAGGTGAAGACCGGCCTGCCGGCGGACGAGGTCGCGGCGTTGACCGGTCCGCTCACCACGGCGCCCGAGGGGTTCCACGTCCACAAGAAGATCCAGGCCCTGCTCCAGCAGCGCGCCGAGATGGGCAGCGGCAAGCGGCCGCTCGACTATGGGATGGCCGAGGCCCTGGCCTTCGCCTCGCTGGTCAAGGGGGGCGTGCCCGTGCGCCTCTCCGGACAGGACAGCCGGCGCGGCACCTTCAACCAGCGCCACTCGGTGCTGATCGACGTCGAGGACGGCTCGGAATACACCCCCCTCCACCACGTGGCGCCGAGCCAGGCCCGTTTCGAGGTCTACGACTCGATGCTCTCCGAGGCCGCCGTCCTCGGCTTCGAGTACGGCTACAGCCGCGACTTTCCGGAGACCCTGGTCTGCTGGGAGGCCCAGTTCGGCGACTTCGCCAACGGCGCGCAGATCATCATCGACCAGTTCGTCACCGCGGGCGAGGACAAATGGGGGCTCCTCTCCGGCGTCGTCATGCTCCTCCCCCACGGCTACGAAGGGCAGGGGCCGGAGCATTCGAGCGCCCGCATGGAGCGCTACCTCCAGCTCTGCGGCGAGGACAACGTCCAGGTCTGCCAGCCGTCGAACGCGGCCCAGTACTTCCACATGCTCCGCCGCCAGGCCCTCACCCCGTGGCGCAAGCCGCTCGTCGTCATGACCCCGAAGAGCATGCTGCGCCACAAGGACTCCGCCTCGACCGTGGAGGACCTGGCGCGGGACCACTTCCTGCAGGTCGTCCCCGACACGGAGGTCCATGACGCTCAGCGCATCCTCCTCTGCACGGGGAAGATCGGCCACGAGCTCAAGCGGGAGCGCGAGAAGCGACAGGACACCCAGACGGCCGTGGTCTTCCTCGACCAGCTCTATCCCTTCCCCAGCCAGGAGCTGGCGGCCGTCTTCGAGCAGAACCCCAACGCCCGGGACGTGGTCTGGGTGCAGGAAGAGCCGGCCAACATGGGAGCCCTCTTCTTCGTCCAGCCGCAAATCGAGCGCCTGCTGCGCCGTCCCATCCGCTCCGTCAAGCGCTCCGCGAGCGGCAGCCCGGCGACCGGCTCCGGCAAGGCTCACGTCCTGGAGCAGCAGACGCTCCTGGCGCTGGCGTTTACGACGGGGAGGTAGGGTTTTGCCCTGAATCCCGCCCTCGCTTGTCGCCGTAGTTCTATACAGGAGCTAGTACACTTCCTGGTGACCAAGGAAAGGGATTGAGTTGCCCGTAGTCCTTCTCTCGCCCCTTGCAGTTGGTGCGAGTTGCTCTGCCTTTCCTCTCCGCTACCGTCTTGCATAGCCACGCGTCGGTTGCATTGGCCGCAAGAGATGGAAATAACTAACCGCACAGACCTATACGGAGACCTCATCTTCACTGTCTCCGTGGCAGCCCTCCTCACCAGATAAGAGACACGAACCTCTCACGAGAGGGCCATCCGCCGTCTCTTGTATCTATTGGTCAGAGGGGTAGGCAGGAATAAATAGCTGCTGGCAAGCCTCACGAAACTTGGCAGAAAATCGCGGAGTAGCCCTAAAATTATTCAGTGCCTCGATCACCTCTTCAACCCCAGCTTCATAGTCCTCGTCCGAGTCAAACTTGATCGTGTGTACATTCTTATTGTATCGGGGGTCTTCAACACGCTCGTCGCTTAGCCGTATTAGCATGCCTATGTCACGGGCCCAAGCGAATACTTCTTCCGCAACGGTCCAAGGAGGAAGGACGTACCTTTTTCCTCCATTGTGATCGTGAACACAAAAATCCTCTCGCTTGACCTGCAGCGAGATAAGTGCAACACATCCACGCATAGCCTCAAAGGCCGTCTGCATTACATCCTTGGGCACAGTCATGGGATTGGGTATCTCAGCCTCGGCTGGAGCAGCGGCGTAATTGGTACCAAGCACAGGATGGAAGTTGTTGTTCCACAGAGCATTCTTCAGGCGTTCGAGCTTCTCCGCCTCAAAGCGCGTCGAATATGAAATGAAGACTCTTGGATACATTAAATCTGGAGTTGAAAAACTCTCTACTTTAAATATTTGGCGGTGGACCTTGCTGTCTATGTCCTCTGCCTGTATTCCACCAACAATACGCACTATTTCATTCTTCATGTAATCCAGCTTAGCTCGCGGGTCAACGGGTGCGCTCGGAATGTTCCAGTGCCCGATGATTTCCAGCCTTCCTTTTTCAGAGTCCTCGGTCTTCTCGACCATATAATTTGAGAGCTTCATGATGTTGACCTCTTCCGGGAGTGCCTCCAAAAATTGATTCAGCACACCTACGCCACCACCCTCAAAGCCTGATCGTTCATTCACGACAATAGCTCTAAACGTGTCAGAGTAGTCTTCTATGAAAAACAACCTCAAGTAGCGCTGTTCTGTGTTTCCTGTGATTATCGCATAACTCGGGAGACTCCTGCTGTGAATTCTTATGGGACTAAGGATATAGTCCACAAGCGAATCCGGGAGCGTGATTCCACCACCGGTAAACCGAAGAGTCGTCTTGCGAGCAAAATCACAATTGAAGTAAGAATCATTTAATCCCGGCAGTGGATTGAACTCGGCATGTTTCTGTTGGCCTTGGAGAAACGCCCATTGGTTTTGCGGCAGCTCGATATACGTACGGAAATCTTTCGTCAGACCTTTCAAGAAAGTGCGCATTCTCATCTCGTAATTATGATGGTCCGTCTCTCGGAGGCTTGAAAAGCCCTCGGCTTGGCTTACATCACATACTGCATCCCAATGCGCTCTGTCTCGATAGGTAACGCAGGCCTCGGTAATAATAATGTTAATTCTTTTTTCTCTCAGAAACGCCGTGGCGAGGGCCAACGATCGGGGCCGATCCATCAAGCGTACGCTCAGTCGACACGCTCCCTTCCAGCTTTCGACAGGTACGGGGGAAACCATAACCTCGGCATTGAATCGACTTCCTCTATGGGAGTCTTCATCCCGGATGGGAGCGAGGTGGAGTTGAGCCCCTTCGACTAGGCCGAAGGCCATACTTAGATTGGGAGGCATCGGAATCGTCTTACGGTAGACAGGCACCCACTTACCAACTCTCATAACTATCCTCCCACGATCCGGTCATCGCCAACTCCAGCTTTTTGGTTCTTTAGGACCACAAGTCTAGCTCGTTTCGGACAAGAGTTCAAGTATGTACGCGTAGAGCCGTGTAGAGCCGTGTAGAGCCGCCACCTAGTCTAGGGCTCTTCGCAATTGCTGCACCCCGACCGTCACGTCCGAATGCATCTCAGTCCTAGCGGGTAGCTTCAACGCCTACCGCCGGCTTGAATCTTGCCGGCGGATTTGGACTCGATGAACTCCTGCCACCCTTCATGGCGCGTAGTACCATTTCCCCCAAATCTGTTCCGAGGTATATCGCGTGCTCGAAGAGCCTGCCTTGTGTCACAGACTGCCGCTTGCAACACGAACCCGCCGCAAGGAATACCCGGATGCTGATCTGCACGACTAAGAGGAGATCCGGGCCCAGGCATCACCTTCGTCCTCGGACTTCGCAGCCTCCAGTACGTCTCGAACAGCCAGATGACCAACGCGAGCCTGAGGGCGAGGTTCACCATCAGCCCGCAGAACTACGCGATAGCCTCTCGGATCATCGCGGAGACACTGGAGGCTGGCCTCGTCAAGGCTTGGGATCCCGAGAACCGGTCCAAGAAGAACTCCAAGTACGTTCCCTACTGGGCGTAGCTCTTATGTGATGGCTATGTGATTGGGAGCCAGGCGGCGATACCCTCCGGTGCCGTAAGCTCTTTGTTTTCAATCACTGGACTTCCCGGCGCTATGTGATTGGCAGGTACGGCCAGGCTCTCCCCTGGCTCCGGCTACGGCCAGGAGTCTTATGTGACGGCTATGTGATCGGGTAGGCCGATCCGATCCCCTCGGATCCCATAACTCCTTTCTTTTCAGTCCTATCCTTATGTCATGGTTATGTGCGCGCTGGGCTGCCTCCCAGTGTAAACTGAGCCCATCAACCGGGCCGCCCGCGAGGGTTTGTTGCCCAGGAGGTTCAAGGATGCATTGGATGTCACGTAAAGGGCTGGCGTTCGCCGGAGGGGTGCTGCTGGCAGTGGCAGCGACCCCCGCGTTCGCCGCGCCGCAGAACCCTGTGAAGCCCCCCAGCCTGACGCCGCAACCGCAGGCTCCCGCCCCGGCCGCTCCCACCCAGGAGACGGCCCGCCGGATCTCGGTGGCCGAGGCCCGCCAGGCGCTCGCCAAGGGCGAGGCCGTGCTGGTCGACGTCCGCCCCAAGGAGTCGTACGACGCGAGCCACGCCCAGGGCGCGATCTCGCTCCCGCTCTCCGACCTCGGCTCGCGCGCCGGCGAGCTGCCCAAAGACAAACTGGTCATCACCTACTGCACCTGAGCCGCAGAGCATACGAGCGCCCGTGCGGTGCTCGAGCTGCAGGCGAAGGGGTTCAAGCAGGTGGCATGTCTGCTCGGAGGTCTGTCCGGCTGGACCGACGGCGGGGGGAAGCTCGCCAACGGGCAGTAACCGGATGAGGTCCACTCGCCGGGCCGCCTGAAACCCGCTCGCTCTCCTCGCCGTAGTGCGGATCGGGAGGGACCTCATCATGCTCGGACTGCTCTTGCTTTTCGCCCTGGCTTGCGCGGCCCTGGTTACGTTCGCCGTGATGGCGGTGCTGTTCAAGCTGGTCTTCAAGGTGGCCCTGTTGCCGGTGACGCTGGCCTTCGTCGCCGTCAAGGTGGCGCTGGCGATGGCTGCGGCTGTGATCGGGCTGGTGGTGCTGGCGGTGGTCGGCCCGGTGCTGGTCGTGGCGATCGTGGTGGCCGGCCTGCCTCTGCTCCTCCTGGGCGGCCTTGCCTGGGCGGCTTTGCACGCCTTGTGACGGTCACGCTCGCCGCAGCTCGCCGGCCACCACCCCAGGGATGCTATTCACGAAGTCCGCCCCGAAAGCGCGGGAGGGAGTCCAGGCCCCCGGAGGAACGGTCCCCTGCAGGACCCTCTCGATGCTGGCTACGGCGGAGGCGGCGGTGAAGCGATATCCCTCGGGGGTCTCCAGCGTGGCGGTCACCGTCCGGCCGGCGGCGTTGCGCACCTCTCCCCAGAGATGGACCCGGGCCATCTCCCGCACCTGCTCCGAAGGGCCGGTCACTCGCTTTTCCACCCAGCGCTGGGCGAGGCGCTTCACCGGTCCCCAGCCGGCTAGAGGAAGGAAAGGGGCCAGGCGTTTCATCCGCCGGATCTGCCCCGGCGGCATTCCCGAGTAGACCCGGACGTTCGGAATCCCCGTCGAATGGTAGGCCGTCGACACGTCTCCCCAGGGGATGGTCATCGCCCAGCGCTTCCCGGTTCCCGGCCCGAAGTCGATCTCGCGGACGTCGAAGGCCACCGGCACCGGTACGATCTCGCCGTTGCGGCGGATGGCCCCGGCCGCCGGGAGGCTTTCGAGCATCGTCTTCAAGGTGCCGCGGCTCATGCTCCCGCCCGCGGAATCGAAGGCGAGGGCGAGATCGGTCGCATCCGGCAGGGCGGAAGCCAGGCGGGCCGCCAGGCAGTCGCTGGGGACGACGTCGAAGCCGGTGCCAGGGAGGAGGGCCACGCCCACCTTCTTCGCCTCCTCCCCGCGGCCGAGGATGCTCTCGAAGACGGCGATCTCGCCGGTGATATCTAGATAATGGGCGCCGGTCGCGAGGCAGGCGGCGACCATGGGAGCGCTGGTGTGGACGAAGGGGCCGGCGCAGTGGAGGACGGCCTTGATCCCGTAGAGAGATACCGCCGTGGCCTGCGGGTCGTCGAGAGAAAACACACGGCTCGGCAGCCCCAATTCGCTCGCCAGGCGCCCCACTGCCCCGCCGTTGCGGCCAGCGAGGATAGGGGAATGACCCTGCCCCACCGCCTCCCGTGCCGCCAACTCTCCCGTGTAGCCGTTGGCGCCGTAGATCATCCAGGCCATGCGCACCTCCCGTCTCGGTTTATGATCCTCTCATGGGGAGGCGGTCATCTCCCCCCATCCCAGGCATTCGGGAGGACCATGAAGACGAAGATCCTCGTCACGGGAGCCCTCGGCCAGATCGGCTCCGAGCTGGTGCCCGTCCTGCGTTCCCGCTACGGCGCCGATCAGGTCGTGGCGTCGGACATCCGCATGATGACCCGCGAGCAGCTCCTGCGCACCGAGGGCCCCTTCGATTTCCTCGATTGCACCAACGAGCGGCAGATCCAGGACGTCGTGCAGCGCAACCAGATCTCGACCATCTACCACCTGGTCGCCCTGCTGTCGGCGATCGGCGAGAGCCGGCCGCAGGTCGCCTGGGACGTGAACATGGGGAGCCTCTACCGCATCCTGGAGGTGGCCCGCATCAACCACTGCGCCGTCTTCGTGCCGAGCTCGATCGGCGCCTTCGGCCCCGGCACGCCGCAGGACCACACGCCGCAGGACACCCTCCAGCGCCCCACCACCATGTACGGCGTCACCAAGGTGGCGGGCGAGCTGCTCTGCGACTATTACCACCACCGCTTCGGCGTGGACACCCGCGGCGTGCGGTTTCCCGGCATCATCTCCCACGGTGCCCCGCCCGGCGGCGGCACCACGGACTACGCGGTCGAGATCTTCTACGAGGCGATCCGCCACGAGCACTACACCTGTTTCCTGAGGCCCAACAGCCGGCTCGACATGATGTACATGCCCGACGCCATCAAGGCGGCCATCGACATCATGGAGGCCGATCCCGCCCGGCTCGTCCACCGCAACTCCTTCAACGTCACGGGGATGAACTTCACCCCCGAGGAGCTGACGGCCGAGATCCGCAAGCACATTCCGGGGTTCGTCATCGACTACAAAATCGATCCCACCCGGCAGGCCATCGCCGACTCCTGGCCCCATTCGCTCGACGACAGCGCGGCGCGGCAGGAGTGGGGGTGGGACCCGCACTACGACCTCGCGGCCCTGGTGCGCGACATGCTGGAAAACCTGGAGAGGAAGCTCTCCGCCGAGGAGGTCCACTAAATGCCCGTCGAGCGCTTCCACCAAGCCCTCACGACCGAGCTCGAAGCCCTGCGTGAGCGGGGCACCCTCAAGGGGGCCGAGTCGGTGATCACCCAGGTCCTTCCCGCCGAGGGCAACCGCGGTCCCCGCTACCGCCTCGCCGGCGAGGGGCACCAGCCCTTCCTCAAGATGAACTCCAACAACTACTTGGGAATGTCGCTGCGTCCCGAGCTCCGCGGCGCCGAGGAGGCCGCCAGCCAGGACTTCGGCGTCGGCCCCGGCGCCGTGCGCTTCATCAGCGGCACCTACCAGACCCACGTGGATCTCGAAGACCGCCTCGCCGACTTCCACGGGCGGGAGTCGGCGATGATCTTCAGCTCGGCCTACGCCGCCGTGCTGGGCGTGCTCGTCCCCCTGACCACGGCCGAGACGGTGGTGGTGAGCGACGAGCTCAACCACAACTGCATCATCAACGCCATGCGCCTCTCCCGGCCGAAGGACAAGCAGGTCTACAAGCACCTCGACCTGGCGGACCTCGAAGCGAAGCTCGCCGCCGCGGCCGGCACCTGCCGGCGGGTGATCGTGGTGACCGACGGCATCTTCAGCATGCGGGGCGACCACGCGCCGCTGCCGGAGATCCTGGCCATCGCCCGCCGCTGGGACGAGAAATTTCCCGAGAACGTGGTGGTGATGGTGGACGACTCCCACGGCGTCGGCGCCTTCGGCAGCACCGGGCGCGGCACCGAGGAGTTCACCGGCTCCGGACCCGTGGACGTGCTGATCGCCACCCTCGGCAAGGCCTTCGGCGTCAACGGCGGCTATGTGACCGGAAGCCAGGTGCTGACCGATTTCCTGCGCGAGACCTCGCCGACCTACATCTACTCCAACCCCATCACCGCGGGCGAATGCGCGGCGGCGCTCGCGGCCCTGGAGATCCTCGACAGCAAGCAGGGGCTGAAGCTCCTCGACCACCTGCGCGAGATGACGGCCCGCTTCGAGCAGGGGCTGCTGCGCTTGGGCTACGAGACGATCCCCGGCGAGCACCCGGTGACGCCGCTCATGGTGCGCGACACGGCGAAGACCACGGCCCTGGTGGCGCACTTGAGGGAGCACGGCATCCTCGCCACCGGCCTCAAGTTCCCGGTCGTGCCAAGGGGCGACGAGTCGATCCGCTTCCAGATCTCGGCGGACCATACGCCCTACGACATCGATTCGGTATTGGCGGCTCTGGAGAGCTTTCCGGGACGGTGAGGAGAGGGGCTCTGCACAAGATTCTGCAAGGAATCCTGCGGCGCGGCGTGTACACTTGCCGTCAATGACGCATCTCAGAGGCCGGCACTCCCGAAGGGCTCTCGCGAGCCTTGCGCTCTCGGTTTGTCTCGCCGTGCCGGGGTCCCTGCAAGGGGCCACGGCACGGCTGCTTGTCGATGCCAACCCGGCGCGACCGCCGGTGGGCACGGGTAGCTTCTACACGCCGCCGTCCCAGTTCACGACTCTGGGTGGCCGGGCTCTCTTCTTCCTGGCGGGAACCACGCTTTCTGCGCGGGAGCCGGGGCCTGGAGTCACGTTGTGGATCACCGACGGCTCGGAAAAAGGCACGGAGCTGGTCGCGGGGTTCTGCACGGATGAGGTTGCCGGCTGTCAGGGTGGTCCCCGGTTCCTGGGCCGAATCGGAGCGGTCGAGCTGTTCGAGATCCCCACGTCCCATTACTACGACCGCGAGCTGTGGCGCACGGACGGCACCCCGGAGGGAACCTTTCTTCTGCAACCGGATACCTGCCCTCAGCTCGACTCCCCAAGCCGGACGGAGATATTCGCGGGCGGCGCCCTGCTCTTCGCCGGCTTCGACGCGGAGGCCGGCTGCGAGCTGTGGCACAGCGACGGCACGGCGGCCGGCACCGGCAAGGTCTCCGACCTCGTGCCCGGAGAGGTGAGCAGCTCTCCCCAAAACTTTGCCGCCTTGGGCGGGCGGGTCTTCTTCACCATCGCTTCCTATCTCGACAATAACGGTCTCTGGGTCACCGACGGCACTCCGGGAGGCACGTCGCTCGTTGCAGGTTTCCCCTCGATCGAGCTGCTGACCACCGTGGGAGACCGGATGTTCTTCGTGGCGCCGGACGACCAGGGGTTCTCGCTGTCGACGAGCGACGGCACGGCGGGAGGTACGCGGCCGCTCCGGCACTTCGCGGTGTATGAGGTCTGCGAATTCCACGATTGCTCTGTCGAGACCGATTTCCTCCAGCCCGACGGCGACGGCGTCATCTTCGTGGCGGACGACGGAGACGGCCAGCAGTTCTGGCGCAGCGACGGCACTCCCGGCGGTACGCGCCGTCTCACCGCCATCACCAGCCCGGGGTTGCTCGGACTGGACGGCGGGGTTCAAGACCAGGGAACCGCCGCCGGTCTCCCCGGGTCTCTGCTCCTCCTGGTCACCCCGGCGGGGAAGCGCTCACAGCTCTGGTCTTCCCAGGGCGGGCCGGCCTCTCCCCTGGTGGGCTGTCCGGGGGGTTGCCCCGTCGTCAAGTCGCTCTTTCAGCCCGTGCCGGGTGGCCGGCGGGTGGTTTTCGCAGGATGGAGCCGGCCCTCCAAGGGAGTCGAGCTGTGGACGAGCGACGGCACGGCGGCCGGTACACACCTCGTCCGCGACCTGTGCCCCGGCCACTGCTCGTCGAGCCCTGACCTTTTCGTGGCCCTCGGTGATGCCGTGTACTTTTCGGCTGCGGACGAGGAGGGACCCGCCCTATGGCGAACGGACGGCACGGCGACGGGGACCGTCTTTCTCGGCCGCGCGGCCTTCCCGCCTTTCCTGACGCCCGGCGGCGCCGTGCTGGGAGATCAGGTCGTGCTGGGGCTGGCGACCGGCAGCAGCGTCTCGCAGCTTTGGGTGACCGCCGGCTCCGCGGCGAGCACGCGTCCGCTCGCCACTTTCGATCGCGCCGCTTCTTCGTCCAATCCCCAATTCGCCAGTCTGGGCGAGCGCGTGGTCTTCACGGGCTGGAATGGCAGGGATAGTGCTCTCTGGTCGAGCGACGGCATCACCACGCAGCAGTTGACCACAGCCTCGCACGTGACCGCCCAGGGCGGCAGCTTCTTGGCACCCATCACCGCCGGCGGCAAGGTGTTCGCTTTTGCCGGCGACCCCGCAGCGGAAGGACTCTTTCGCGCGAGCCTCGTGGCCACCGACGGCACGCCAGCGGGAACGCAGAAGGTCGCGGAGCTGGGCCGCACTTACGTGCAGTCGTTCTCGGAATTCGGCGGCCGGCTGGTCTTCGTGCTCGAGAGCGAGGACCACCAGAGGATCTCGTTGTGGTCGAACGATGGCACGGCCGGAGGCACGAAGGCACTGTTGTCTCTTCTGCCCTCGGGGACGACGAAGCCGGCATCGGTGAGCGGGTTCCTTTACTTCTATTCCTACGTGGACAGTGGCTACTCGCTCTTCCGTAGCGACGGCACGGTCGCCGGAACGGCCTCGTTCGCCGTCTCCTGGAACCTCGGTTTCGATCCGGAGGTCGCGACGGCTGGCGGCCAGGTCTTTTTCACCGCCGGCGGGCTTCTCTACCGTTTGGACGGCACAACCGTCGACGGCGCAACTTTCGCCGGCTTCACCGAGGTCATGGGCCTCACCGAGCACGCCGGCCGGCTCCTCTTCTTCGGCATCGCCCCCGGCGACTCGCCGCAGGGTGGGCTGTGGAGCACCGACGGCACGACGGCGGGAACGACGCTCGTGGCAGAGGTTACGGCGCAGCCTCCGGGGCTGGATCTCGGCACCTACGGCCTGCCGGTCTGGCCGCGCCTCGGCGGCCGTCGTCTCTTCCGGGGGTGGGACGCCGGCCACGGCTTCGAGCTGTGGATCACGGACGGGACGCCTGGTGGGACGGTCCGGCTGGACCTCGTGCCGGGGAGCTCCTCCTCCTTTCCAGACGACTTCACGGTGGCGGCCGGCCGCTTCTGGTTCACGGCCAACGACGCCGTCCACGGCCGCGAGATCTGGGTGAGCGACGGCACGGCGGCGGGAACGCACCTGGCCGTGGAGCTCGTGCCCGGCATGTTTTCAGCCGTTCCCAGTCAGCTCACGCCGGCCGGCGGCAATCTATTCTTCTCGGCCTACACCCCGCTCAACGGCTTCGAGCCCTGGGTGCTGCCGCTCGCCGGCGTGCCGTAGCTTTTTCAGGAAGGTAGAGAGGGAGCCCCACCGTTCAGAACAGCCAAAAAAGGACATCAGGGACAGCAGGGACAACAAGGACGAGGGAGAAAAGCCAGACCCGCCCCAGCCGGGTTCCCCTCTCCCGGGGAGGGGGATAAGGGGGTCGGGAGAGGGGCAGGGGTGAGGGTCTTGGGAGGGGGCCACCGCACTCCCCCGACCGGGAGAAAGGAACCCGGCCGGAGGATTCTTTCTGGGTGCTCTGCCTCTACCGCGGATTCCCGCCCTTCGGCACCGGCGGCACGGTGACCTTCTTCGGCGGGTTCTTGGCGAGCTGGTCGAGGAGGTACTTGATGCCCCGCTCCAGGCTCGGGTCTTCGCCGCGGGCCAGGGCGTCGGGGGCGTCGATGACCTCGATGTCCGGCGCCACGCCCTCGTTCTCCACCGCCCAGCCGCCGTCCTTGGTGAGGAAGCGGAAGGTGGGGACGGTGAGGGTGCCGCCATCGATCATCGGCGGGTTCCCCGAGAGACCGGCGAGGCCGCCCCAGGTGCGGGTGCCGATCAGCGGCCCCAGGCCCAGCTCCTTGAAGTAGTAGGGAAAGGCGTCGCCGCCGGAGCCCGCCTGGCCGTTGATGAGCGCCACCTTGGGGCCGGTGTTGGCGAACTGCGGCGTGGGATTGGGATAGCCGTCGCGCCCCACGAAGTAGTTGAGGAGCGGCCGGGAGAGGAGGGCCACCATGCGGTCGGGGATGAAGCCGCCGCCGTTCCAGCGGTCGTCGAGGATCAGGGCGTCCTTGTTGGCCAGCGGATAGAAGTTCTTGAACAGCTCGCGGTTGCCCGCAACCGCCGTGTCCGGCAGGTGGATGTAGCCGATGCGGCCGCCCGAGAGCTTGTCCACCTTGGCGCGCGTCGACTGCACCCAGTCGAGGTAGCGCAGGTTGTACTCCGTGTTGACGGGCCGGACGTTCTCCGTGTGCGCGCCCTGCGCCGAGGGCTTGTCGTTCACCAGCAGGGTCACCACGTGGTCGGCCTTCCCCTCCAGCAGGCGGTAGAAGTTGTCGACTCCCTGGGTGGTCTGGCCGTCCACGGCCAGGATGTAGTCCCCCTTCTCCACGTGGACGCCGGGCTCGGTCAGCGGCGAGCGGAAGTCGGGATGCCAGTTCTCACCCGGGAAGACGTGGGTCACCCGGAAGTAACCGGAGTCGGCCTCGACCTCGGCGCCCAGCAGTCCCCCTTCGACCCGCTTCGGCCCCGGGGAGTTGCCCGGCTGCACGTAGCCGTGGCCCACGGAGACCTCGCCCCCCATCTCGGCCAGCAGGTAGTCGAGATCGGAGCGGTTCGACATGGAGGGAAGCATCTCGGCATAGCGGTCCCGGATTCCCTTCCAGTCCACCCCGTGGATGGCCGGGTCGTAGAACCAGTCGCGGAAGATGCGCCAGGCGTCGAAGTACTCCTGGCGCCACTCGTCCCGCGGATCGATGCGCAGCTCCAGCTTTTCGAGGTCGAGCTTGCCGTCCCCCGGCTTCTGGCCGCCGCGGGCGTCGACGATGCCGAAGACGTCCGCGCCGCGCTGGCGATAGAGGATCTTCTTGCCGTCGGCGGACAGGTCGTAGCCGGCGACGCCGTCGAGGATCGTCTCCTCCTTGCGCGCTTCCAGGTTGAACATCCTGAGCGAGGGCGCGCCGTTGGCGGTCCTCTGGAAGAGGTAGAAGACGGCCGTGCCGCTCGCCGAAAGGCTCTGGTAGTTGCCGGAGGGACCGGGGAGGGCCCGCACCCGCTGCTCGAAGCCGTCGAAGTCGACTTTCACCCGTACCGGGGCGCCCTTGCCGGGAGCGCCCTCGGGCCTCTCCCCTTTCTCGGGCTTCTCGGATTTCTCGGGCGCTGTCTCGGCGCTCTTGGTCGCTGGCTTCTCGTGCTTGGCCGGCGCCTCGACGCCCGGCTTCTCCTCGGGTCTCGGCTTCTCTTCGTCGCTCTCGGGGAGGAAGAGGGCCGGGCCCTCCTTGGAGAGGACGCCGACGTAGATGCGAGTCGCGTTGTTGTAGACGTAGTCGAACTCGAAGCCACTGAAGTCGAGGTTGAAGTCGCGGTTGGAGAGGAAGTAGAGGTAGCGCCCCGTGGGATCCCAGGTGGGCTCGGCCTCGGCCGTCATGTCGCTGGTGAGCTGGCGGGCCTTCCCATCGTCCAGGGCATAGATCCAGATGCTCGGGAACGAGTTCTCGCCGGTCTTGGTGTAGGCGAGGTAGCGGCTGTCGGGCGACCACTGATAGTCCTGGATGTCGCCGCGCCGCGACTGGTCGGCCTCGGTGGTCTTCCCCGTCGCCACCTCGACCCAGAAGAGCTTGCGGTTCTTGTCGCCGTAGGCGAGCTTCTTGGAGTCCGGCGACCAGCGGGGCTGGAAGCGCCAGACGCCGCCGTCCTTGGTGACCTGCCGCTCCGGGCCGGAGCCGTCCACCGGGCGTACCCAGATCTCGTACTCCCCGGTACGGTCGGAAAGGTAGACGGCCCAGCGGCCGTCGGGCGACCAGGAACCGGCCGTCTCGCGCACGCCGGAGGAGCTGGTGAGATTGCGGATCTCCCCTTTCTCGGCCGGCACGGAGAAGAGCTCGCCCCGCGCCGTCAGCAGGGCCCGCTTGCCGCTGGGGGAGATGGACCCCGTCTCCACGTCCTCGGCGACGTTCTTGAAGTAGGGGAGGGTCCGCGGCAGGTCCCCCTCGATCCGGATGGGCACCTTGCCGCTCTTCCCGGAGGCCGGATCGAAGAGGTAGATCCAGCCACCGTTCTCGTAGACGATGCGGCGGTCGCCGCTCGGCCAGAAGACGTCGAACGTGTCGTGGTGCGTCAGCTCGCGCGTCTGCTTCGTCTTCAGGTCATAGGCATAGAGGTTGTTGATCCGCTTGGCGTCGCGGTCGGAGACGAAGTAGATGGTTTCGCCGATCCAGACCGGCATGTAATCCATCGCCGGATCTTTGGTGATCTGCTCGGCGGTGTTGGCCTTGAGGTCGTAGATCCAGAGGTCGGGCGTCCGGCCGCCGCGGTAGCGCTTCCAGTTGCGGTACTCGTGCATCACCGGCGCGAAGACGTAGCGATTGCCATCCGGCGAGAGGACGCCCGTCGAGCCCTCGCGAGGGGGGAGGGGCTTCTCCATGCCGCCCGCCACCGGCACCAGGTACGGCCGGGGGACGCGGTCGCTGTAGGGGGTGCGGTGGGCGTTGAAGAGGACCTGTTTGCCGTCCGGCGTCCACCCCATCACCTGGTTGTCGTAGCCGCCGCGGGGCGGAATGGTGCCGATGTCGTTGTGGAAGGTGAGCTGGCGGGGGGGGCCGCCGTCAACCGGGATCACATAGACCTGCCGGGTGCCGGTGTACTGGCCGGTGAAGGCGATCCACTTGCAGTCCGGCGAGAATTTGGGGAACACCTCGTCCCCCTCGCCCGAAGTCAGCCGGCGGGCGGCGCCCCCCTGGGCGCCTACCACCCAGATATCGCCGCCATAGGTGAAGGCGATCGTGTCCTTGCAGATGTCGGGAAAATGCAAAAGGCGGGTATCTCCCTGCGGCTGCGCCATGGCCGGTACCGCCAGGATGGCCGGTATCAGCAGCGCCGCGAGGGCCGCCAGTCCAATCGATTTACGCACAGAAGCTCCTTTCCGAGACAAAGATCTCCCCGGGAAACGTGTTACGGCCGATTAGCAGGAAGGTTGCGGTCCTCGCGGTGCGCAGGGCTGCGCGACAGGACGACCGACCGGGCGGGGACGGCGAGGCCGATCCCCTCTTCTTCCAAGAACTGAAGCAGGGCCAGGTTGACCGCCTGCTGGCGGTCCATGAACAGGTCGTAGTTGGCAGTGGTGATCCAGTAGATCGCCTCGAAGTCGAGCGAGGAGACGCCGAACCCCTTGAAGTGGGCGCGCTCGAAGCGGACGTCCGTCTGCCCCTCGATGAGGCTCCGCAGGCGGGAGGGGATCCCCGCCACCGCCGCTGCCGGCGTGCCGGCCGGCACCCCGAAGGCGAGGACGACCCGCCGCTCGCTCATCCACCGCCAGTTCTGGATGCGGCTCTTCAAAAGCTCGCCGTTGGCGAGGATGAGCTGCTCGCCCGAGGCCCCTCGCAGCCGGGTGGTCTTGAGGCCGATCGACTCGACCGTCCCCGTCATGTCGCCCACGGTGATCGAGTCGCCGAGGACGAACGGCTTGTCGAACACGATCGCGAGCGAGGCGAAGAGGTCGGAGAGGACGTTCTGGAGCGCCAGCGCCATGGCGACGCCGCCGATCCCCAGCCCCGTCACCAGGGTGGTGACGTTGACTCCCAGGTTGTCGAGCGCCGCGAGCAGGAGGATCGCCCAGAGGGAGAGCTTGGCCACGAAGCGCAGGACGCCGGCCAGGGCCACGGACGAGGCGTCCCCCGCGAGCTTCCGGCGCTGCGCCCGGGCCACCCAGAGGTCGATGGCGAGCGACGCCCAAAGGGCGACCTGGAGGAAGACGGCGACCTTGGCCGCCCCCGCGACCACCCGCTCGACCGTGTGCGGCAGAGTGAGGTCCAAGCTCCCCAGCCATAGGGAAGGGAAGAGGAGGAAGAGGCCCCGAGTGCGCTGGGCGACGCCGGTTGCCACGTCGTCCCAGCCGTTCGCCGTGCGCCTGGCGATGCGGCCCACCGCGCGGACCACGGCCCGCCGCAACAGCAGCAGGGTGAGGAAGACCACCAGGGCGATACCGGCGGCGGTCACCCACTGGAGCAAGGAATTGGCGAGGAAGAGGGTCGTTTCGAGCCAGTGCATCGTGAAAAGGGCGATCCGAATTGGCGCGGCGTCCGGAAAATCCGGCCGCTCCGCAGGGTAAGGGCTTGCAGCGGACCGGTAAGAATGCTATCACTCCCCGTCGTTTGGCCTCCGTCTCTGGAGCCCGCACCCGCAATCCATCCAGGCGTCCCGATTGCCAAAGTCTCGAGGAATCCTCGCATGAGCCAGCGAATCAACTTTTTCGAGCAGGTAAACCGCAACTTCGAACGCGCGGCCGCGCTCACCAGCCACCCCCGTGGCCTCCTCGATATCATCAAGAACTGCAACAGCATTTATCACTTCACGTTCCCCCTGGAGCGCGACAACGGCGAGGTGGAGGTGATCCACGCCTGGCGGGCGGAGCACAGCCACCACAAGCTCCCCACCAAGGGGGGAATCCGCTACAGCCTCGACGTCAGCGAGGACGAGGTGATGGCCCTTGCTGCCCTGATGACCTACAAGTGTGCGGTGGTCGACGCTCCCTTCGGTGGCGCCAAGGGTGGTATCCGGATCGATGGTAACGCCTACAACAAGCACGAGCTCGAGAGGATCACCCGGCGCTACACCTTCGAGCTGGTGAAGAAGAACTTCATCGGCCCCGGCATCGACGTGCCGGCGCCGGACTTCGGCACCGGCGCGCGGGAAATGGCCTGGATCGTCGATACCTATACGGCCCTGGCGAACGACAAGCTGGAGGGAGCCGCCTGTGTGACCGGCAAGCCGATCGCCCAGGGCGGCATCCGCGGCCGGGAGGAAGCGACCGGGCGTGGGGTGGCCTTCGTGACGCGCGAGGTGTGCAGCGTCGGGGAGGACATGGCTGCGCTCGGCCTCTCGAAGGGGATCAAGGGAAAGCGGGTGATCGTCCAGGGGCTCGGTAACGTCGGTTCGTACACCGCCACGTTCCTCCAGGAGATGGAGGCGACGATCGTCGGCCTGCTGGAGTTCGATGGCGCGCTCTATGATCCGAAGGGACTCGACGCCGCGGCGATCGTGAGACAGTGGAGGGACCAGCCGCGGCGGGAGAAGTCGATCCACAAGCTCGTCCTTCCCGATGGCATCCAGAGGCTCAGCAACCCCGCCGAAGGGCTCGAGCTCGACTGCGACATCCTCATTCCGGCGGCGCTGGAAAGCCAGATCACGGCTGCGAATGCGCCGCGGATCCGAGCCAAGATCCTCGTCGAGGGCGCCAATGGCCCGGTGACCAGCGACGCGAGCGAGATGCTCGACCAGCGCGGTGTGCTCGTCGTCCCGGATCACTACGCGAACGCGGGGGGCGTGCTCGTCTCCTACTTCGAATGGCTGAAGAACCTCGCCCACGTCCGCTTTGGACGCATGGAGCGGCGTTTCGAGGAACAGGCCTACCAGCGCATCCTCAACTCGATCAGCACCCGTACCGGCAAGTCGTTCACCGACGCCGAGATGCAGGCTCTCGCCCATGGCGCCGACGAAGCGGACCTGGTCAAATCCGGCCTGGAAGACACGATGGGACCGGCCTACCACAACCTGCGCAAGATCCGCGCTGACAAGAAGGTCGATCTGCGTACGGCGGCCTTCATCGAGGCCATCAACAAGATCGCCACCTGCTACGAGGACCTGGGAATCTTCCCGTAGGCCTCGCCGCCGATCCAGCCGGTCTTCGCCGCCCCGGCGAATTCCCGTTCCTGCTTCGGGGAAAGCGAGCTCCGTCAGCGGGAAAGGGAACTGCGGCTGTGGGCTCGCGAACCCGGGATGCGCCCTCGCAAGCCCGCGCCGCGGGAGGGCGAGCCGCGCTTCCACCCTCGCGAAATGTGCTGCAAAGTTGGCGAATTTCGGCTTGGATTCGCGAAGTTTGCTGCAAAACTCGCGGGCCCCGGTCCGGAGTTCGCGAAGCGCGAGCCGGGGCCCGTGTTCCCCGGTCCGGGGCTCGCGAATTCTCGTGAAAATTCGCGAGTTTTGCGGCTGGGCTCGCGAGTTTCGCAGCAAACTTCGCGAGTTTTGCAGCAGAAAATGAGACCCCGAAGCCCGGGCAGGGGATCTCGCTGCCAAAAATGGCGGACCCGGAACGAAAGCTCGCAGGCGCGAATGCCGGGCTCACCGTCGCGATTCCGCACAGTGTCTCCGCCTCCAAGTCAGCGCCTATGCCCGAGCCGTCGCCGCGAAATCCCGCAGCCGCACCGGCAGCCGCCGGGCGCCCCAGGTGCCGGGGCGGGGCTCGAAACGGCCGGCGCAGGGGGTGCCGCAGGTCTTGCAGCTCCCCTCGGGCGTCAGGTTCCACGCCTTGAGCACGAACCAGTCGCGGCCAATGAGGCGCTCGCCGCAGGCGTGGCACCAGGTGCTGCCGCCCTCCTCGTCGTGGACGTTGCCGGTGTAGGCATAGCGCACGCCGTTCGCCATGGCGATGCGGCGGGCGCGGGTGAGCGTGGAGGGAGGGGTGGGGTCCTTCTCCAGCATCTTGTAGTCGGGATGGAAGGCCGTGAAGTGGAGGGGCACGTCCGGCCCCAGCTCGTCCACCACCCAGCGGGTCATGGCTTCGAGCTCGCGGTTCGAGTCGTTCTCACCGGGGATCAGCAGGGTGGTGATCTCGAACCACACGTCCGTCTCGTGCTTCAGGTAGCGCAGCGTGTCGAGCACCGCCCCCAGCTCGCCGCCGCAGATCCGGCGGTAGAACTCCTCCGTGAACCCCTTGAGGTCGACGTTGGCGGCGTCCATGGGGCGGAAGAATTCCTCGCGGGGCTCGGGGCAGATCTCGCCCGCCGTCACGGCCACGGCCTGGAGGCCGAGCTCGTGGCAGGCGTCCGCCACGTCGATGGCATACTCCAGGAAGATCACCGGATCGTTGTAGGTGAAGGCGACGCTGGCGCAGCCGAGGCGCTGCGCGGCGCGGGCGATGACCTGCGGAGTCGCCTGATCGGCGAGGGTGTCCATCTCCCGCGACTTGCTGACGTCCCAGTTCTGACAGAACTTGCAGGCCAGGTTGCACCCCGCCGTGCCGAACGAGAGGACCGGCGTGCCCGGCAGGAAGTGATTCAGGGGCTTCTTCTCGATGGGATCGACGCAGAACCCGCTCGACCGGCCATAGGTGGCGAGGACGATCTGATCGTTCTGCCGCCCGCGCACGAAACAGAGCCCTCGCTGCCCTTCCTGCAGCTTGCAGAACCGCGGGCAGAGGTCGCACTGGATGCGCCCGTTGGCGAGCGCGTGCCAATACTTCGTGGGGGTGGTGGGGCCGGTAAGGGGTACATCGCTCATTGTAAATGCTCCCCTTATCGCAACGAATGGACGGGCCGGCGAATTCCTTGGAGAGATGTTTTGAAAAGCGCATCGCGACTGAACCTCAAATACCTCCTATTCCCCGCTCTTCTCCGTCCCCGCCGTCGCCAACGCCTTCAGCTCCGCGATCGACCGCACCGCCCCACCGCGTACCACCCACCGCACCTGCCGCAGGTTGGCCACGTCCTTCGTGGGATCGGCGCCGACGATCAGCAGGTCGGCCTGCTTGCCTTTCTCCACCGTGCCGAAGTCCTTCTCCCTACCCATGGCCTGGGCGCCGCCGCGGGTGGAGGCGGTGAGCACCTGGAGCGGCGTCAGCCCCGCTGCCTGCATGGCCTCCATCTCGGCGTAGACCGACGGGCCGTGGAGGGTCAGCGGATTGCCGGCGTCCGTCCCCATGGCGATGGGGATGCCGGCGTCGAAGACCTTCTTCAGGTTGTCGGCATCGGTCTTCTCGACCTTCGACAGGCGCCCATCCCGGGCCTTGAGCTGTTCGGCCGTGGAAGTGGAGGGCAATTTCGCCGTCTCGGCGACGCGGGCGAGGGTTTGGGAATCGATGCAGCCGTTGGGGTCGTCCACCTTCGGCGGCTGGTGCTCGGTGGCGCCGGCGGTCATCCGGAAGTAGCCCCGGTAGACGGTGAGCGTAGGGCAGTAGATCGTGCCGTTCTTCTTCGCCAGGGCCAGGAACTCGTCGTCCACCGGCTTGTCGCTGACGCTGTGCACCAGCATCTTCGCGCCGGCGCGCAGGGCTTCCTTGGCCTCGTCGAGGCCGGTGGCATGGACGATGAGGGGGAGGTTGTGCGCCTTCGCCTCCTCACCCGCGGCGCGGACGGCGGCGGCGGACTGCTCGACGGAATGCTTGTCGTCCACGATGTACCAGACCTTGACGGCGTTGGCGCCGCGGTCCGCCAGGTAGCGCACACCGGTCCGCGCCGCGGCCTCGTCGGTCAGCACCATGAACTGCCGCTCCGCCGGCAGGTTCAGCCAGTGGTCGATGGTGGAGAGCAGCGGCCCCGCCGCCGCGACGTGCGGCACCCCGGTGCTCGCCTCGGACCACGCCGGCAGCCCCAGCGTCCAGGCGTAGCCGCCGACGTCGAAGACCGCCGTCACCCCCGTGCAGAGGTAGGTGCGGCCGAAGCGCTCCGGGTGGCGGGCGAGACCGGAGATCACCTCTTCATAAGGATGCTGAGGGCGGACATCGATCGAATCCGGCCGGCCGTCGGCCCAGCCGGTCTGGGAGAAGTGGACGTGCGCGTCGATCAGCCCCGGCGTGATCCACAGCCCCTTGAGGTCCGTCACGTCCACGCCCGCGGGCACCGGGCAGGCGGCGCGGGAACCGGCGCAGTCGATCTTGCCGTCGCGCACGACGACCACGGCGTCGGCCACGGGGGACGCGCCCGTGCCATCCACCAGGGTGGCGCCCACCAGCGCCCGGGGGGGAGGCGGCACGCCCGGCTGGGCGGTGAAGGCGGTGGTGACGGCGATTTTCCATCCTCCAGGCGTCTGGACGAACACCCGCTCGGAGATCCCCGTCTCCTCCCGGCCGCCGTAGCGCACGCGATAGCGGTAGGTGCCGTAGACCACGCCCGGGCGCACGGCAGTCAGGTGCAGGTCGTCCGCATCGATGTGGTCGGGCCACCCCTTGCCGGCGGAGGCCGCGAGGTCCTTGTAGCCGAGCTGCGAGCCTTCGAAGCCGGTGCGGGCCAGGCTCTCGGAGTCGAGGTAGCAGGAAAGGTAGGCCGCCTTGTCCCGATCCCTTATGGCTTGTAAGTTCTTCTCGAAGACGGCCCGCGCCGCGGCGACGTCGCCCGCGGGCGCTCCCTTCCCGGCCTGCATGGCGTTCCCCGCGGCAGGCACCGTCACCAGGGCCAGAATCAGCAGCAGCCAGCGCCTCACGACCAGCGGAATCTTCATGTCTCTCGTCTCCTCCTCGTGGGGACTTCGAAAGCGCTATGCTACCAGCCTTCCGGGGGCTGTCTCCGGGCAGATCTCTTGCATTGAAAGTGGCGTCCGTTGTCAGCTACGATTCGCCGTCGCACAAGGCTATGAGCTCATCGATCGAACCGTCCTATCGCCGCGCGAGCGGCCTGGTCGACATCCTGGACCGCGTCCTGGACAAGGGACTGGTCATCGCCGGCGACATCCGCGTGTCGCTGGCGGAAGTGGAGCTCATCACCATCCGCATCCGCCTGCTGGTCTGCTCGATCGACAAAGCGGAGCAGATCGGCCTCGACTGGTGGCGGCACGATCCGAACCTTTCCGTCGCAGCCCGGAAGCTTTCGCTGGAGAACGAGGCCCTGCGCGAGCAGGTGCGCCTCCTCGAGGAGAAAGTCTCCCGGCTGGCCGTTCCACCGTCCGAGCCGCGGCGCCGGACCAAGCCTGTCAAGAGATAACCAGGGGGAAACGAATCATGCCGGTTGAAAGAGCCTCTGGCGGAACCAGCCTCATCGACGTCCTCGACCGCGTCCTCGACAAGGGGATCGTCATCGACGCCTGGGTCCGCGTCTCGCTGGTCGGTATCGATCTGCTCACGGTGGAAGCCCGCATCGTGGTGGCCTCCATCGACACCTACATCAAGTACTCGGAGGCGGTCGCGCAGGTCCCCACGGTGTCGCGGCCGGCGATCGAGAGCCGCACGTCCGAGGACCTGCTGGCGGAGAACGCGTCGCTGCGCGCCCAGCTCGCCGCCTCGATGGCCCGCGAGGAGCTGCCGGCTCGCCGGAGCCGCACCGCCACGAAGGCTTGACGCATGACCAGCGCCGTTCACCTCGGCGTGCTGCCGTCTCCGCAGAGCGGCGGCAGCGCCGGAGCCAAAGCGAAGCTCTCGCTCGTCGACACCCTGCTCGCCGAGCCGGAGGCCCGCCCCTGCGCGGTGCTGGCGCTGCGCTGGCTGGCGCGCTACGCGGGGATCGAGCGGGCGGTGTGCGCGGCGGTCGATCCCGAAAGCGGCCGGCTCGCCGGGCTCGCCGGCCTGGGCGTGCCTCCCGCCGCCGTGGAAGCTTTCCAACTGGACCTCGCCGACCGCACCCATCCCCTGGTGGTCGCCCTGGCGGGCGGCGAGCCCGTGGCCTTCCACGACTCCGGACAGATCCTCCCCCGCCCGTTCGCGACCCCATTGGGACATGCTTCCTTCCACGTCGTGCCGCTGGGCGGCGGGGTCCAGGAGACGGCGACCGGCCTGCTGCTCCTGTCCGGCACGGGCGACGGCCCGTTGACCGACGACGTGCTGTGGGCCGCCGAGCTGCTGGGGACGCGGCTCGCCGCCCTGGGCTACCGCCGCCTCCAGGCCGACGAGCGCCGGCACAAGAGGGAGCGCAGCCTCCTCCTGGCGGTGACCAATGCGGTGACCGATCCCATCCTGCTGACCGACGCCGACGGGCGCATCCTGATCGCCAACGCCGGGGCCGAGACGCTGTTGACCGCGGGCGAGGACAAACGGGAAGGGTGGCGGCGCGCCGTGGCGCTCAACAACATGCTCTTCTCCGCCTCCCTGTTCACCGCCGAGAGCGGTCCCACGCGGCGCGAGCTGCTGCTGGTCGATCCCTCGGAGGGGAAGGAGCTGCTCTTCGAGGTGCTGAGCACGCCGGTCGCCATCCGCTCCGGGGAGAACGGCATCGTCTCGGTGCTGCGCAACGTCACCGACCTCAGGCGCGCGACGGAGGAGATCGAGGAGAACTACCGCCGGCTGCGCCTCGCCGAGGCCGCCACCCGTGCCGAGCGCGACCGGCTCGACCTCATCCTCAACTCGGTGCTGGAGCCCATCCTGGTCACCGATCCGGCCGGCAACATCGCGCGCATGAACCCGCCCGCCGAGCGGATGTTCACCTTCCCGCCGGGCCTGCGCGCCCAGCGCAACCACGAGGTGGAGCGCCGGGTGCAGGCGAACGACGCGGTGTTCACCTCCTTCGTCTCCAACCTCTACGCCGGGCAGTCGCTGCGCTGGCGGGGGGAGCTCACCCTGCTCGATCCGCGCACCGGCGCCAACGTCCCCGTGGAGGCGATCTCCGGCCGCGTGGTCTCGAAGCACGGCGAGGAGACGGCCGTGGTCACCATCCTCCACGACCTGACGGAGGCGATGGAGAAGGCGCTCCTCTACGAGCAGGTCAAGCGCCATTCCGAAGAGCTTAAAGAGAAGGTGCGGGAAGCGACCGCCGAGCTCGCCGAGCAGAACGAGCTGCTGCGCCGCCAGGCCTTCCAGCTCGAGCAGGCCTCGGCCCTGAAGTCGCAGTTCCTGGCCAACGTCTCGCACGAGCTGCGCACGCCGCTCAACGCCATCATGGGCTATACCCACCTGCTGCTCGAAGGGGTCTCGGGCGAGCTCACCGCTCCCCAGCAGGACAAGCTCACCCGCGTCGACGCCAACGCCCGTCACCTCCTGGCCGTGATCAACGACCTGCTGGACATCACCCGCATCGAGTCGGGGAAGATGCCCGTCCAGGCCGAGCTGATCCGCCTGCCGGAGCTGATCGACGAGGTGATGTCCGAAGTGGAGCCGGTGATCGCCGGCACCCGCCTGGCGGTGACCCGCGACCTTTCGCCGGACCTGCCGGAGATCGAGACCGACCGCCAGAAGGTCAAGCAGATCGTGCTCAACCTGCTGTCGAACGCCTTGAAGTTCACCCCCCAAGGATCGGTCGCCATCCGTCTGGAGCACCACGGCCCGGTGGGCGAGATCTCGATCGCCGTGACCGACACCGGTATCGGCATCGCCGAAGAGAACCAGAAGACCATCTTCGAGGCCTTCGAACAGGCCAACAGCTCCTATGCCCGCCGCCAGGGGGGCACGGGACTGGGGCTGACCATCTGCCGCCGGCTCGCCTCCCTCCTCGACGGCCGCATCGCCCTCGCGAGCCGGCTGGGCGAGGGGTCCACCTTCACGCTCTTCCTTCCCGCGAAACCGAGGCCGGCATGACCGCTGAACAGTCCCCCCCGCTCGTCCTCGTGGTCGATGACGTCGACCACGGCCGCGAGATCTTCGCCGAGTACCTCGAGTTCCGGGGCTTCCGCGTGGCCACCGCCGCCGACGGCCTGGAGGCGATCGAGAAGACGCACGAGCTCAAACCCGACGTCATCCTCATGGACCTCTCGCTGCCGGGGATCGACGGCTGGGAAGCCACCCGGCGGCTCAAGCAGGACCCCGCAACCAGGGCCATCCCCATCATCGCCCTGACCG
Organism: Thermoanaerobaculia bacterium; assembly: GCA_036275055.1. Classification (GTDB taxonomy): domain Bacteria; phylum Acidobacteriota; class Thermoanaerobaculia; order Multivoradales; family UBA5704; genus DATARR01. The sequence continues at coordinate 56,067 of DASUEN010000048.1, read as the reverse complement.
CCCATGCTCTCGCCAGTGCCCACGACCGGGCGCGCGAGGTGGGGTGCAACGCGGTGGTGACCAAGCCGTGCCTGCCCAAGGACCTGGAGCAGGAAGTCCGGCGCCAGCTCGCGGCCGCCCGGCCGGCGGAGGGTGAAGCCACGCCATGAGCCCTGCCAAGAAGACGACCGGCTCCCGGGCCGCGAAGAAAGGCGGCAAGAAGACGCCGCCGGCGAAGAAGGCGAGGAGTGCCGCGCCGGCCGCCCCCCGCACGGCCGCGGCCGGTGGCCATCCAGAGCTGTTGCCGTTTCCCGAACCTGCCCGCGGCGACAGCCGCAGCGGCAAATACGTCTACTGCATCATCCAGACGACCGATCCCCGCCGTTTCGGCCCCATCGGCATCGGCAGCGATCCCGCCGAGGTGCACACGGTGAGCTACCAGGACATCGCCGCCGTGGTCTCGGACACGCCTCTGGAGGTCTACGACCCGACGCGCGAGAACGTGCTCGCCCACGAGCGGGTCAACGAGGCCGTGATGCGCGACTACACGGTGATCCCCATGTCCTTCAGCACCGTCTTCAAGACCTCGGAAGACATCGTCGAGCTGCTGCGCAGCGCCTACGACGCCTTCCGCGACGTGCTGGTGAAGATGAAGGACAAGCTGGAGTTCGGCCTCAAGGTGCTGTGGGAGCCGGAGACCATCATCCGCGAGATCGAGAAGGAGGACGAGAACCTCCGCCTGCTGCGCCAGGAGATCTCGAACCAGAAGGGCTCCACCTACTTCGCCCGCATGCAATACGGCCGGCTCGTCGACTCCCTCCTCCAGGAGCGCTCCGAGAAGCTGGTGGCCGAGATCTTCGACACCCTGGGCGCCGTCTCCGTGGCCTCGCGCACCAACAAGCCGATCGGCGACAAGATGATCCTGAACGCCGCCTTCCTCGTCGCCCGCGACCGCGAAGGGGACTTCGACGCCAAGGTCAAGGAGGTCGACGCGCGCTACGAGAACCTGATCCTCAAGTACACCGGCCCCTGGCCCCCCTACAACTTCGTCAACATCCGCCTGAAGCTCGAGCGGGCGACGGACGCGGAATGATCATCCTCGACCGCCTCCTGATGGGGGGGCTCGGCTTCGTCTTCGACAAGATCGCCGCCGCGGCCGACGCCGAGCAGGGGGACGACCCGGCTTCGCTCAAGGAGGAGATCCTGGCCCTCCAGATGAGCTACGAGCTGGGCGAGATCGGCGACGACGAGTTCGTGGCCGCCGAGCGCGACCTCCTCGCCCGCCTGCGCGCCGCGCGCGGCGAAGGTCAGCCGGCCGGAGCCGTCTCCCTCGACCGCGGCGGCTTCGAGGTGGACGTCACCTTCGAGGGCGACGAGACCCGCAAGCGGTGAGGCTCCCATGCCGCTCCCCGCGACCTATCTCTACTGCCTGGTGCGCCAGCCCGGCGAGCCCGCGCTGAGCGAGGTGCCGCCCGGCCTGCCGGGGCTCGCTCCCCCGCGCATCCTGGCGGTCGCCGAGGGGCTCTGGCTGGTGGCGGCCAGCGCTCCCCTCCCCGACTTCAGCGGCGAGCGGATCGAGGAGCGGCTCATCGACCTCGACTGGGTCTCGGCCTGCGCCCTCGCCCACGAGGCGGTGGTCGAGCACTTCCGCGACGCTCCGGCCCTGCTGCCGCTCAAGCTCTTCACCCTGTTCGCGTCGGACGAGCGCGCCCTCGCCCATCTCCGCGAGAAGGGCGATCTCCTCGATCGCGTGCTCGACCGGGTGGCCGGCCGCGTCGAGTGGGGCGTGCGCGTCCGGCTCGACGAGGCCCGCGCTCGCGAGGCGCTGGCCGCCGAGGTCCGCGAGCTCGCCGCCCCGGCCGGCTCCGGCACCAGCTTCCTGCTGCGCAAGAAGCGGGAGCAGGAAGCGTCGAAAGACCTCGCCGGCCGCTTGCGCGCCGAGGTGGAGGCCGGCTGGGAGGAGCTGGCGGCGGCGGCGGACGAGGCCGAGCGCCGGGAGCCCGCCGCGGCGCCGGAGCAGGGGGGGAAGGTCTTCCTCGACGCCGCCCTCCTCGTCCCGGCGAGCCGCACCGCCGAGCTCGAAGCCGCCGTCGGCCGCTTCGCCACCCGCCTCGCCGCCAAGGGGGGGGAGGTCACTCTCACCGGCCCCTGGCCCCCCTACCACTTCGTGGAGGAAGCACGGTGAGCCGGGACGACACCCTGGAAGTCCTGGAGACGAGCGACGTCTCGCTGCTCGATACGGTGGACAACCTCCTCAACCGGGGCGTCGTTCTGACCGGCGAGGTGGTGATCGGCCTCGCCGGCATCGACCTCATCTACCTCCAGCTCTCGGCCGTCCTCTGCGCCGCCGACCGGATCCTGCCCAAGGAGACGGAGGAGTGAGCGTCCTTTACCTCTATGCCGTGACCGAAGGCGAGCCGGGCGGACCTCTCGGCGAGGGGATCGGGGGCGAGCCCCTACGGCTGGCTCGCAGCCGCGGCATCGGAATGATTGTGGGAACCCTCGAAGCTCCCCCCCTCCCCTCGCCCGAGATCCTGAAGCGGCAGGACGCCGTCGTCCGCCGGCTCGCCGGGCTCTTCCCGGCCCTCCTCCCCGCCCGTTTCGGGGAGAGCGCGGCGGACGAAGCAACCTTCTCGGCCCGGCTCGCTCCCCGCGAGAGCGAGCTCGCCGCGGCCCTGACGCTCGTCCGCGGTTGCGTGCAGATGACCCTGCGGGTCTTCGGCGAGCCGGACCCGTCTCCCGCCCCCGAGCCCCTGAAGGCCGGACCCGGCGCGCGCTACCTCGAAACCCGCCGGCGCGAGGGGGAGAAGATGCGGAGCCTGCCGGAGATCGCCCCCCTGAGCCGCGCCCTCCAACCGCTCTTGCGCGCCGAGCGGATCGAGCGGCAGACCGCCGGCCCCCTGCTCGGCACGGCCTACCATCTCGTGCCGCGGGCCGCCGCCGCCGCCTACCTCGCCGCGGTGGAGGAGGCCCGCGGCCGGATCGGCGGCCGGCGGATCGTGGCGACCGGCCCCTGGCCCCCCTACGCCTTCGCGCCCGGAGCCACGCCGTGAGCCAGCAGGACGCCGTTCACCTGGAGATCGAGGAGCTCGACGCCCTGCGGGCCGAGATCGAGCGCCGGGCCGCCGCCGAGGCGCCGCGCTGGAACGCCGATCCGGAGGAGGTGCAGCGCTCGGTGGCGCGGCTGCTCCTGGCGATCACCGAGTTCCTGCGCAAGCTGATGGAGAAGCAGGCCATCCGCCGCATGGAGGCCGGCACCTTGACGGAGGAGGAAGTGGAGAAGCTCGGCCTCGCCCTCATGCGCCTGGAGGAGACGCTGCATGAGATCGCCGCCCGCTTCGGCCTGGCGCCCGAGGACCTGAACCTGGACCTGGGGCCGCTCGGGCGGTTGATCTGATCCATCAAGGGTCCCCGCTCCGTACTGTTGCCACGGAGAGCGTCACGCCGATGAGCCGATCCCGAATCCTTCTTGCCCTCCTTCTTTTCTTCCTGGCCGTCCCAGGCGCCCGGGCCCACGAGCTCGGCAAGACCCAGGTCTACGCCACCTTCCTCAAGGACGGCACCTACCGGATCGACGTGCCCATCGATCCCGAGCACCTGACGCCGGGCGACTTCGGCGGCCCCGCGGGGAAGACCCGCTACGGCACCATCGGCGGCCTGACACCCAAGGTGGAGGAGCAGTTCGGCAAGTTCCTCACCCGCTTCGTGGACGGCGCCACGGTGAGCTTCGACGGCAAGGCCGTCACCCCGCAGGCGGAGATCGCGCCGCCTGACAAGGACTCCATGCCGGGCCGGCCGACGCTGCGGCTCCACGGCGCCATCCCGGGAGGAGCCCACGCCTTCACCTGGAAGCAGGAGATGAAGCTCGGCTCCTATCCCCTGGTATTGCAGAACGAAGGGGACGAGAGCGCCGAGTGGGGATGGCTCGAAGGGGGGAGGGAGAGCCCGAAGTTCTCCCTCTCGAAGGCGGTGGTGCCGCCCACCCGCTGGGAGGTGGTGAAGCTCTACCTCAAGCTCGGCTTCACCCACATCGTGCCCGAGGGACCGGACCACATCCTCTTCGTCCTCGGCATCTTCCTCCTCTCCCGCCGCGTCAAGCCGATCCTCCAGCAGGTGACGGCCTTCACCGTGGCCCATACGTTGACGCTGGGGCTCTCGATCTACGGCATCGTCTCGCTGCCGCCGTCGATCGTCGAGCCGCTGATCGCGCTGTCGATCGTCTTCGTGGCGGTGGAGAACATCCTCACGCCGGAGCTCAAGCCGTCGCGCATCGCCCTGGTCTTCGCCTTCGGCCTCCTCCACGGCCTGGGCTTCGCGGGCGTCCTCTCCCAGCTCGGCCTTCCCCGCTCCGAGTTCCTGACAGCGCTCCTCTCTTTCAACTTCGGGGTCGAGGGAGGGCAGCTCACCGTCATCGCCGTCGCCTTCCTGCTCGTGGGGCTGCCGTTCCGCGGCCAAGCCTGGTATCGCCAGCGGGTGGTGGTGCCGGCTTCGTGCCTCATCGCAGCGGTGGGGTTGTACTGGTCGGTGCAGCGGGTGTTTTTCTGAGGAGACTGGCGCCGTCATCAAGAAGGGCGCCGGTCCTGGAACCGGCGCCCGGGGGTGCAGCCTACGGGCCGGGGTTGAGGACGCAGAGGGGCTTGCCGTTCGGATCCATCTCACAGCCGGCTTTGGCCGTCACCGAGTGACGGGCCGGGCGGGAGTGGGCGCTCAGCCAGACCCAGGAGGGGATCAGGACGCAGTGGGGCTTGCCGTCGGGGTCCATTTCGCAGCCGGCCTTCGGCGCCAGCGGGACGGCGGCCTGAGCGGCGGCGGCGAGGGAGAGGGCAAGGACGAGGGTGGTGGTGCAATGGCGGACAGCTCTTATCATGGCTGACCTCTCTACCGTGGCGCTCGGCCACGGTCTCCCTGATCGCGGCGGCGTCACTGCACAAGGGTGCCATGCTTCCAAGCCGGCCGGCCGGCACCTCGCACGAGACAGCAATTCCAGGCAAGTGGGCATCGGGCCGGCGGAAGACGCGGACCCGCAATATCTTAGAAGACGCGCGGCTCTCTTCCTTGCGACCCTAGGACTAGCTCCAGCCGGACCCGCCGTGGGGGCGGCCCGGTGACTCGGAGCCCCAACCTTTTCGCAGGAGGAACAGAGCATGAAGAACCTCAGAAAACTGCTGATCGCCGCCGTGCTGATCGGCGCCGCCGTGGTCACCGCGCCGAAGACGGCCCGCGCGACGGGGCCAGTCGGGTGCGACGTCTGCGCTCAGAGCGGCGGCACCAACTGCATCGCCTGCTGCCGTTGCGGCGGCGACACCCTGCAATTCTGCATCCACCAGTGCTCCTGAAACCTCGGAGCCCAACCTTTTTCGAGGAGGAACCAAGTATGAAGAACCTCAGGAAACTGCTCCTCGCCGCCGTGCTGGTCGCCGCCGCCCTGGCCACCGCGCCCAAGGCCGCCTACGCCTCGCCGGCATGCACCATCTGCAATCAGAGCGGCGGCACCAACTGCACGGCCTGCTGCCTTTGCGACGGAGGCGACTCGCAGACCTGCTACTTCCTCTGCCACTGAAACCTCAGAGTATCGAAGCCCGCCCCTGGTGACGGGGCGGGCTTCCCCGCGGGCCGTTGGCACCCCAAAAGCATCGTGATAGAGTTGGTCACAAATGAGATGGGAGACTCTGGCACTGAGCGAAAGGAGACTGAGGTGAGCGAAATCGAGAATCGTGGTTACGTGAATCCCGGCGTGCTGGTCTCGACCGAGTGGGTTGCGAATCACTTGAACGATCCCAACATCCGTATCGTCGAGTCGAACGAGGACCCGCTGCTCTATCCCTCGGGGCACATCCCCGGCGCCGTCGAGGTGGATTGGACCCGGGACCTGAACGATCCCGTGCGGCGCGACTACCTGGGCAAGGAGGGGTTCCAGGCCCTCATGCGGCGGATCGGCGTCACCAAGGACACCACCGTCGTCTTCTACGGCGACAAGAACAACTGGTGGGCCACCTACGCCTACTGGGTCTTCCAGCTCTTCGGGCACGACAAGGCGAAGATCGTCGACGGCGGCCGCATCAAGTGGGCCAACGAAGGGCGCCCGCTGACCAAGGACGTGCCCTCCTACCCGGCGACCGACTACACCGCCCCGGAGCGCGACGACAAGAGCGTCCGCGCCTTCCGCGACCAGGTGTTGGAGCACACCAACGCCAAGCGGCCGCTGATCGACGTGCGCAGCCCCGCCGAGTACTCGGGCGAGCGGCTCCACATGCCGGACTACCCCAACGAGGGCGCCCTGCGCGGCGGCCACATCCCCGGCGCCAAGAGCGTGCCATGGGCCAAGGCCGTCAATCCGGACAATGGCACCTTCAAGACCGCCGAAGAGCTGCGCGGCCTCTACGAGAGCGAGGCAGGGCTCAAGCCGGACGACGACGTCGTCGTCTACTGCCGCATCGGCGAGCGCAGCAGCCACACCTGGTTCGTCCTCACCCACCTCTTGGGCTACAAGCAGGTCCGCAATTATGATGGGAGCTGGACGGAGTGGGGCAACCTGGTGGGCGTGCCCATCGAGAAGTGACCCCAGGGCCGAAAAGCGGAGAAGAGGACGAGCGTGCCATGGCCGTACCGGAGAAACTGACGCAGACGCTGGACCTGCTCGGATCGATCGCCGACCGCAACGAGCGGATCCAGCTCCTCATCGACCTCGCCGGCCGCTTCGAGGAGGTGCCGCCCCAGATCGCCCAGCGCCCGTACCCGGAGGAAGCCCGGGTGCCGGCCTGCGAGTCCGAGGCGTTCATCTTCCCGGAACCGCTGCCGGACGGCACGCTCGACTTCCACTTCGCCGTCGAGAACCCACAGGGGATCTCGGCCAAGGCCATGGCCGTGATCCTCGACGACACCCTCTCCGGCGCTCCCCTCGCGCAGGTGGCCGAAGTGCCGTCCGACATCGTCTACCGCGTCTTCGGCCGCGAGCTCTCCATGGGCAAGTCCATGGGGCTCATGGGAATGGTGGGGATGGTGGCGAACCTGGCCAAGAAGCGGGCGGAGGCGGAGGCCTAGATTCCCCCGCGAGGGACTTGTCCTCGGAATTCCAATCCGCGCGCCGCGCGGCGCTCATGGCCGACCTGCTGGCCTTCCTGGCTGGCCGCCCCGCGGACCTGCTGCCCTGAAGCGCACGTCACTGAATTCCTCACTCCCGTCCCGCTGAAACCGGGGGTGTCGATCGAGGAGGTGCTCCTCAAGAGCGGCCTCGCCGCCTTCCTGGAAGCCACGGGCCTCCAGCCCGAATCGCCCGACGAGTACCGGGTGACCGTTCCCGACGGCTACCAGCGCCTGCTCGAGCACATCCGGGTCCATGGCTACTGCCTGGGGATCGAGCAGGGGCGGGACGTCCCGTGGCACCAGGAGGTGGCCTCCTGGCGGGTTCACGTCTACAAGCCCATCGCCGGGATGATCCGCAGGAGCGATATCCTCAAAGAGTTCCCGGAGCGGACGGAGACGGGCCTCTATCTCTTCCTCATGGACCACCTCCACAGCCTGCGGGAGCGCTATCACAACCCCGCCATGCCGCCCGAAGAGGCGATGAAGGACTTCGAGCAGATGAAGGCGCCCAGGCCTCCCGGGCGATTGCGGGGGTGGCTCACGGGGAAAATTAGAGGTGAGGCAGGGAAGGCCGAAAAGTCACCGCCGTGACCGGCGCCTCGCGGGGGCTGGGAGCGGCTTTCGCGCGGGTGCTGGCCGAAGAGGGGTACGACGTGACCCTGGGAGTGTAGCCGCCTTCCGGAACGCCGTGCTGGGCCGCTTCGGCCGGCTGGACGCCCTGGTGAACAACGCCGGCATCGGCATCTTCAAGCGGCTGGAAGATTTCTCGCCCGAGGAATTCGACGCCACCTTCCGCGTGAACGTCCGAGGAGCCTGGACGGGCGACGGTCGCCTTCCTCCGCCAGTCAAAGCCGCCAAGGGCCTGGTCTTCATGATCTCGTCGGACGTTTCGACCCGCACCTTCCTCACTGGCGGCCCCAATTCGGCCTCGAAGTTCGCCCTCCGCGCCCTCGCCCGCACCCTCCAGCGGGAGAACTTGGAGCTCAGGGCGACGGAGCTGCGTCCCGGCGCCACAGACACCTCCTTCGCCGGCTCCACTCCCGAGCCCCGGGCAAGGAATGGTTCCTCCGCCCGGAGACCGTGGCCGAGACCGTCCGCTTCGCCCTGCGCCTGCCGCCGGAGGAGCGGCTGGAGGAGCTGGTGATCCGGAGCAGCTCGCAGACGCCGGAGTTCTAGTTCTGCCCTTCGCCGGTGACGAAAGCGGGCCAGGATGTCTCGAGTGACCTGCTGCACATCTGCGCTGCGCCTTCGGCGTTATCGTTGATGACGCCAGCGGAGGATGGTTATCGGCCCCTGGTCGACCTGAATCAGCGGTCCTGGGACATCTGGGCCGAGGCAGCGTAGCGATTGTGACCCGGCTCCTGACTAGACAGTTGACATCGCCTCCAGACGTATGCTATAGTTCTAAAAATTTGCTTGCGGCGGTTTAATCAACCTACGCTAAACTTCTTTTGCTGGCTGGTGACTTACTGAGGAAGGACGCTGAGGGGGGTTAGTCACAAGAGACAGTTTACCCGTGGAGGAACCAATGACCGCGACACAGAAGACCTTTCGAGTGGCAAGCTTTGCCATCGCACTATTTCTCGCCTCAGGCTTGCAAGCATGGGGGCCGAACCAGCAGAGTCCGGAGTATCCCCCCGCCAAGAGTGATAAACGCATATCTCGATGCTCAACTATTCAGGCCGGCAAAGCTACTGTCATTGAGAACGAGGTCTATCATTTTGGCATAAAGGACTGCGTTATGGGTCCTGGGGTTTGCCAAAACTTCATTTGAGCCGAGCCGAGTTATGAAAATCAAACGATCAATTCTCGTGGCCCTCTTACTCTTTCCATTTTCTATAGTCGCTCACAATGCGAGCGCCCAACAGGACCACTGCATCAAACAAATCTTTCCTTCAAAGAAACTTTGGATCAACTCAGCGGTTTGGCTTGACCACTCCAAAGTGCTAATCGTTGACACTCTTAACAGCAATCTTCTCGTCCTCGACACCTTTACTGGTAGCCTAGTTCCATTAAGTTTAAAAGGCTTTTCTGCAGACCATTTTTTTCCTTCTAGTATTCTTCCGGTAAACAAGGGCTTCCTTCTAAGTTTGCTTGACTCTCAGATTGTCTTGCTCGACCAGCACCTAGTTCCGTTGCCCGGCAAGAGCATCTCTCTTAAGAGCTCAAATCCTGCCGGCGGCATAGGGGCCTTGTACGATTGGACTGTCACCAATGGCAGGATCACAGCGTATGGGGCCGCTCTCATCCCCGACGCCGGCAAGCCATTCACTATGGGGTTCCTAGCCGCTGCTCTTGATGACCCTACAAAGGTTCGAGTCATTCTACCCGATGCCAACTTTGAGTACTATACTCTCGGCTTTTCCTATTTCACTTCGATTGAAAACGACTCTTACTTCATCGCCATGTATGATGTCCCTTCTTTATTTAAACTACCAAGCAATAGCGTAGAGCCAATTAATCTATTGGCGACTCTACCGGAGCCAATTCAGCATATACCGCGACTCCAAAATCTTAATGCTGGCCCGAAGAGTGCAGAGGCCATTTTTCGAGAGGTAGAAGGACTTTCCCTACCTGTAGGCCTTTACAGCTACGGTAATTTTCTCTATTTATTGGCTAGGCAGGCCGAAAAAACCCAAGATTCTCAAGGAACTGTTTGGTGGTTGTACCAGATCGATGCATCAGTGAACAAATCATCTAGAGAGCGGGTTGTAGCCAAGCTTCGGCTGCCTACATCTGCCAATCATCTCACTCTCTTGCCAGGAAGCGACTCTTTTTTGCTATTTGAGAAAGGCCCCGTCGAATCGCTAGGAGCACAGAGAGTACTATCAACTCTGAGAATTCCGACTTCTTGGTTCACCAATCCAGCGAGATCACCATTAAAGAGTTCACGAGCAACGTCAGCGCTCTGCAAATAAGACCTCCGCCTTGTGAGCAACCGGAAGAAGGATAGGCCCGGCCAGCCCGACCCAACTCCTGGGCCCTCGGCTTCGGGGGTTGGGTCAATTGATAGAGTAGCTCGATTTTGGGCAGGCGCGTCGCTTGCTATCTGGTTTATAACAGTGATTCCCGCTCTCTTCTACGGGCGGTGGGAATACAATAATCGCGTGAAACAGTCAGATGTCCAGATTCTCAAGAACACTGTGAACGAGTGGGCAGGCCGTGAGTTCGAGCATAAATGTCACAATATGGGAGGGATAACAAACAATGGCCCACTCGTCTGTACTTTTAATGACGGACGAAGCCCTCTCAAGTATGAGCCGCCCTTCAAGAATTGACGGGTGGCCAAGAAAGCTATTGTCCCTGGCCCTTAACCTCCGGAGGATTGGAGATAACTGCTCTCAATAGGGCTAGCACGACTTCTCTTCTAACTTCATCTTGTCGCTGAGGATCTTTAATCTTTCCAGATTCCTGAATCGCCAACATAATCTCCTCCCTGGACGCCAATCTCTTGAAAAGCAAGTTTGCCTGCGAAAGGCTTTTTCTGTACAGATACACATAAGCACCGCTAATAAACTGGGCCACAACACCGCCAAAGGTGGATATTGCTGTTAGAGTCGATTGCTCATGGCGAGGACCTAACTGGTAGGAAAGTATGCTGGACAAAAGCACAATCAGACCAGCGAAGAAAGCGATGACGCTAATCCAAAAGCTATTAGAAGCTTGGCTCTTGTTGATTTCGTAATACTCCGCCAGGTGATTTAAATTCAAAGAAATAACTTGCTGGATGTCAATTGTTTGGTTTGAAAGAATTTCGCTCCGCCGAATCTCGAGCTTTCGGATTTGATCTGAGCGGAAATGCTCAGGAAAGCGGAAAAGAAATCCTATGCAGTATACTAGGAGCGCAACGAAAAGTAAGATGCCGGAGGCGCAGGATATCTGAAAACGCAAGTCTTCTAGTTCTCTGCGCTCTTGAAGCTTAGGCAATGTTGAGCCACCATCGTGTAGCTTCGCGTCTTGGATTTTTTGGTCGAGCGTCTCGATCTGCAGATGGCAATAGACGGAAAAACCAACCGTAGAAAACATCAGAACTATAAGCATAACCAGAACGACCAACGATATGTATTTTTGTCTCATTTGCAAGCTCTCCGAAGGAAGGTTCATGTCTAGTCACCAAATTGTTGTTCTCAGAGCAGGAGAGTCGGGCCGGCTCCTCAGCGAGGCTCCTAAGCCGTGGACCTCCCGGGGTTCATTGCATGTCTGGCACTCTACAGCCAACACAGTCGTTCGTCCATAGCTTCCTAATAGGTCCTTGCAACCCGTCGCCACGTCCGACGGTTTCCCAGAAAGCTGCGTGCCAGGCCACGGGAAGGCACCCACATCGCCCTGCGGTTGCCGCCTAGGGCGCGGGGCGGAGGAACCAACCCGGTGACCAACTCTCAGACACCCTTGTGACAGGAGCATTGAGGGATTGTTGAAGGAGTGGCCCGGGCGGAGGCAAGCTCCGCCCGCACCTCTTTGTCACTCTATTGGATCTGCCAGAGGAGCGGCGTCAGCTTGCTCTGCACCTCGGCATCCAGGAGAAGCCGGAGGCGTTCAGAGGATGACTCAGCTCACCGACGTTGATGCGCGGGTCGGCGAAGGCGCCTCCCTGATCCTGGAAGTGCTCAATGACGCAGGAGTAGTAGAGGGCATCGGCCATGCCCAGGTAGATGAGGTAATCGTAGTCGTCGATGTAGCCGTCGAAATAGAGCTCGTCGAGCGTGAGGTAGGTCGTGTCGATGACCCACTCAGAGAAGAGTGGGAAGCCGTCGGGGTTGAAGCTGTAGGTGCCGTGCTTGGCGCGCGACAGAGCGAGGTTCAGATGGTTGTGGGCCGGCACGGTCTGCGAGGGGCCCAAGTAGGCGCTGTGATCGAAGAACGTTCCTTCGTGGGCCGCCGTGTAGAAGTCATAGGCTTGATAGACGTCGGGATCGGAGGAGTACTGTTAGGCGGCGGTGGGAGCGGCGACGAGCCCGGCCGACCGCTCGTCGTTGATGACGTGCGATTGCAGACCGTCGAGGATGTCGGTGATGCCGAGCCCGATCAAGCCGCCCAGGACTCCGGCGTAGAACCGGCAGTGCAGACACTCCTCATCAACTCCTACTCCACCCTGTACGTCACCCCGTCCGACCACCCCAGGTCGTCCGTCACGCGGTCCGCATCTGACAGCCCCGCGGAGCGCTCAGCGAATCCGCTTGGCGTAGGATATCGGGGCGAGGAGCACTGAGATGGTCAGAAGCTATACCGCCCGATATACGAAGATCGATTCCGGGTATCTGGGCCAACTCGTAGAGTGGCCGGAGGTGGTTACGGAAGGATCTGGAGTCGAGGAGTGCCGGTCGATGCTGCGGGATGCCCTCCACGAGATGATCCTCGCCTATCAGCAACAGGGCAAGGAGACGCCGATCGGCAACGATCTCTTCGAGCTTCTGGCCATTGATCTGGACCATATCCGTCAAACGGCGTGACCTGATCCAGTAGCTGGAGACCAAGTCGGGTTGCTGCCCCGGTTCTGAATGCCGCAGAGGAGCCTGCGCCCCACGGGCGTCTTTCTGCGGCAGGGTCCTACTCCACCCTGTACGTCACCCCGTCCGACCGGCCCAGATCATCCGTCACCACCAGCCGGTGCTCGCCGCGGACGGGATCGAGGAAGCGGCTGCCTTTCTCGGAGTCCATCTCCGTGGTCGCCACCAGCAGGCCGTCCTGGTACCAGAAGAGGCGGCGCACGCCGGGAGAGGTCTGGGCTACCAGGGGAATGCGCTGGAATCCGGCCGGCGAGTCCTGCCGCAGATGATAGGGAGTGGCGCCGTCGGGCGAGACGATGCGGGGAGGTTCGGCGTCCGGAATCCCCGTGCAGGAAGCCGAGAGGCGGGGCATCTCCTGCACGGCCGTCCCCTGCGAGCGCCACCAGGCCACCAGCTCCGGGGGATACACCGTCAATAAACGGAACTCGTGGGAGCGACGGGCCAGGCAGTCGCCGGCCAGGAGCTCACCGGTGGCGTTGTCGATCAGCACCCGCTTGTGGAGAGTGCAGGCGCGGAGCTTCGAGCGGCCAGGCAGGAAGAGGATGCGCACCCGCTCGGGGCAGAACGGACCCGGCAACTCGTGCGAGAGGGCGCAGACCTCGATCTCCTCCGGCGGCAAGCCATCCGGCGTGACCGCGGCCCGCCCCCCCGGCTCCAGCGAACGGAAAAGGTCGAAGAGCAGGGGACCCGCGTGCTGGCTCCCCGAGATTCCCTTGCGCGGCTTGCCATTGAAGTTCCCCACCCAGACGCCGATCGTGGTGCGGGCCGAAAAGCCCACGGCCCAGGCATCCCGGTGGCCGTAGGAGGTCCCCGTCTTCCACGCCACCCCCGGCACGTCGCGCGTCAGGTCCCAGGACTCGGGAAGATCGGGCCGCCGCACCGCCGTCAGGATCTGCGCGACCGCCCGCGCCGCCTCGGGAGAAAAAAGGCGGACCGCCTCCGGCTCCGGAGAGCCGTGTTCCTCCAGCCGCACCGGCCGGTGCAGGCCCCCCTGCGCCAGCGTGGCGTAGAGGTTTACGAGATCGAGCAGCCGCACCTCCCCCGCGCCCAGGATCAAAGGGAGCCCGTAGCTTCCCGCCGGCCGGTTGAGCGTCGAGAGCCCCCCTTTGAGCAGGAGCTTCTGGAAGGCTGGCAGCCCCACCTCCGAAAGCAGGCGCACCGTGCAGGCGTTGAGCGACTGGATGAGGGCGTCGCGCACCGTGACCCGGCCGCGGTAGCGCTCGTCGTAGTTCTCGGCCACGTAGCCCGAGAAATCGGTGGGGATGTCCAGGATGTAGGAGTCCGGCAACACCCGCCCCTCGTCCATGGCCATGGCGTAGAGGAAGGGCTTCAGCGTCGAGCCCGGCGAGCGGCGGGCGACAGCGCCGTTGACCTGTCCTTGATAGATCGCCTCGTGAAATCCCGCCGAGCCCACCATCGCCCGCACGGAGCGGGTCTGGTTGTCGATCACCACCACGGCGGCCTCGCTGATCCCCAGGTCACGCAGCTCGCGGATGCGGCGGGCCACCTGCGCCTCGGCGATCTCCTGCGTGGCACGGTCGAGCGTGCTGTGGATGCGCGCCGAGCCGGAATCGAGCGCCGCCACCATCTCCGTGAAATGGGGAGCAGCGAAGGGAGGCCGGTGGCGCAGGCGGGGGAGATCCTGGCGCCGCGCCTCCTGAAGCTCCTTGCGGGAGAAGGCGCCACGCTCCGCGAGCTGATCGAGCACCCGGTCCCGCGCCTCTCGCGCCGCGGCGGGATGGAGCGTCGGGTCGTACCGCACGGGCGAGCGAGGAAGGGCGGTCAGAAGCGCGATTTCCCCCAGCGAGAGCTGGTCCGGCTCCTTGCCGAAATAGAACCACGCCGCCGCCCCCACCCCCTCGACGTTGCCGCCATAGGGGGTGAGGTTCAGGTACAGCTCCAGGATCTGGTCCTTCGAGAACCGCCGTTCGAGCTGCAAGGCGCGGATCGTCTCCCGCAGCTTCGAGCCCAGCGTCCGCGGCCCCGGGTCCGCCATGCGCGCCACCTGCATGGAGATCGTGGACGCCCCGGAGACCACTCCCCGGCGCCGCACGTTCGACCACGCCGCCCGGACCACCGCCAGGGGATCGACCCCGAAATGGCGATAGAACCGCCGGTCCTCCGAGGCCACGAGCGCCCGGGGAAGCTCGGGCGGAAGCTCGGAAAGTCGAACCGGCAGCCGCCACCGCTGATCCTGGGGAAGGAAAAACCGCAGCGGCTGGCCATGCCGGTCGTAGACCACCACAGCCGGAGCACGCTGGAGGTTCTCCCAAGGGAAGGGGAAAACGAGGGCGAGCGTCCAGTACCAGAGCCAGGGGGAGGCGAGGAGGATGACGCCGGCGAGGGCGAGGGCCCAGCGCCGGCGTCTGCGCAAAACGGGATCGGCGACCTTCACTACCGCACCTTCACCTCCATCTCCCCCCGCTCCCCCGTCGCCCGGATCGCCCCGTCGTACATCGCCTCGGCCTGCACGGGCGGCAGGTGGAACTTGCCCGGCGCCACGGCCCGCACCAGGGTATAGAAGGTCTGCCACGAGTCGGCCGGCAGGTCGGTGAAGAGGAGGATGCGGTCGTCGCGCAGGTCCATGTAGGCCGGCTGCAGGTTGGCGTCCGTCACCCAGGGGAGCTGCTCGGTGGTGGAGAGGCGCGGGTTCTCCACCTCCAGCCCCGAGGGGAGGAGGTTGACGATCACCACGTTCTGGATCGGGCCGGAAACGCTGCGCACCCGGGTCTTGATCACCACCAGGTCCCCTTGCTTGACGTCGTTCAGGTTGACCGCCGCGTTGTCGCGGGTCAGGAACTGGCGCTCGATCTCCAGGCCCTCCTTCGCCGGCTTGAACACCTCGTCCTTCGGCACGCCGCGGCTGGTGAGGCTGTAGAAGGCTGCCCCCGGCTTGTAGCCGGCGTTCATCTGCAGCTTGACCGGCCCCGGCGGCAGGTTGCGGAAGGTCGCCGTCCGGCCGTCGAACGTCCCCGCCTTCTTGCCGCCCACGAAGAGGGTGCCGCTGTAGTCCGCCGTCCGCTGCTGGCGCTGGATGAACTGGCCGAGCGCCAGGAGCGTGAAGCTCTCCTCCTGCGTCGTCCACCAATAGACCGTGCGCGCATCGCGGGCCAGGCGGTCGATGAGAGAGGGGATGCGCGGGTCCTTGGGCGCCGCGTCCAGCAGGGCGAGGAGGAGGAGAGACCGGTTGCGGATGGCCGAATCGAAGTTCCCCCCGGTCTGCCGCTTCATCTCCTGGACCTCGCCGACCATGGCAACCAGGGCCGACGTGGCCTTCGGGTTCCCCACCGAGGCGTAGGCCGCGGCGAGCATCGCCTTGGAATTCGACGACAACTCCTGCAAGTGCTTCTGGCGGATGAAGTCCATGGTGCCGAGATCCGCCTTGCCTGCCCGCGCCAGCACGTAGAGGCCGTAGACCATCCGCTCCAGCTCCTCGCTGCCGTAGGCGTTCTTGGCCTTGACCTCACTGGCCAGCCAGGCGAGGGCGTTGCGGTAGAGCGAGTCGGAGACCGGATGGCCGGCCCGCTTCGCCTCCACCAGGAAGTGGGTGGCGTAGACGCTCCCCCACGGGTGGACCTCCCGGCCCCCCTGCCAGAGCGAGAAGCCGCCATTTCCGAGCTGCATGGTGGCGATCCGCCGCAGGCCTGCCTGCACCATGTCCGCCGGATCGCCGTGGCCGTTCTTGGGATCGAGCAGCGAGGGCTCCAGGGCCTTCGCGATATCGGCGATGTAGATCAGCGGGAAGACGCTCGACGTCGTCTGCTCCAGGCAGCCGTAGGGGTAGTGGAGCAGGTGCTCCAGCTTGCCCGCGAACTGCACCAGGGGGATCGCGCCGATGCGCAGCGTCCTCTTGACCCCTGGCTGGAACTGGTCGGCGTTGGGGGTCGCGATCTCCACGCTCGCCGTATTCGCCTGCCCCGCGTCCTCGGCCGTGATCTCCGGCAGGTCGGAGCGGATGGGCACCTCCGTCGTCGACTTCGACTGCTCGCCGTTGCCGGAGGCGGTCGCCACGAACTTCACGATCCCCTCTCCCGTGCCGGTCTTGACCGTGAAGTAGACCGTCTTCTCCCGCCCCACGGGGATGTCCACGGCCTGCGAAGGCTTTTCGACCGTGGCCGCGCCCACCGCCGCGAGGGCGACGGTGACCGGCCCGGCCTTCCCGGTGTCGTTGCGCACCGTCACCGGCACCTGGAGCGTCTCGCCGAAGGCGAGGATGCGGGGGAGAGTCGGCAGGAGCACCAGCGGATCGCGCACCCGGGTGAGGCGGAACGACGAGCCGAAGCGGTCGTTGTCGATCGCCACCGCCATGAGCCGCAGCGCGCCCTGGAACTCCGGCACCTTGAAGGTCACCTTGGCGTTCCCCTGCGCGTCCGCCACCACCGGGCCGGACCAGAAGGCCACGGGCTTCACCCGCCGTATGCCTTCGGTCCGGACGTACTGCGACCGCCCCTCCGCTCCCTCGCCGCCGCCCGCCGGCAGGTTCTTGAGCTCCGGCAGCAGCAGGCTGAAGGTGTCGTACGAGGTCACCCCCAGGGCGAGCTTGCGATAGAAGAAGTCGAACGGCTCCGGCGTCTTCTGGGCAATGAGCTGCAGGATCCCCTCGTCCACCGCCGCCAGGGTCACCACAGCATTGGGTACCGCCTTGATGGTCACCGCCAGGTCGCGGTTCGGCCGCATCTGGTCCGGCGCCGCGATCTGGGGCGCCAGATGGTTGGCGTTGCGGTTGACGGCGATGGGCACGGCGCCGAAGGCCCGGCCGGCCGAGCCGGTCTCCAGATCACCCACCTTTCGAACCAGGGTGGCCGTGACGTAGGCGTTCGGCCGGTACTCGCCGCGGACCGGCACGCTGATCTTGCCGGTATTGCCCGGCAGGTCCACGATCTGGGTATCGAGCACCCCTTCGCGCTCCACGGTGAGCAGGATCTTGCCGGGGAACGGTGCCCGCACCTGGAGCGTGGCGGTCTCGCCCGGCGCGTACTCCGTCTTGTCGAGGTCCAGCTCCAGACGCGACGGGTTCTTGATCGCCCAGGGCGAGGTCCCCCAACCCGCGGCGTAGAATTCGACCTCGGACGACGCCTGGGTCGCCGGATCGGTGATCGTCACCCGGTAGCTGCCGTAGATCTTGGGGGTGAAGGTGAAGCTTCCCTTGGACTTGCCGGCTGGCACCGCCTTCGAGGCGATCAGCACCGGATCGCGGGTGGTCTCGTAGCGCCAGCCGCCGCTGGAGGTCTTGCGCAGCACCGTGTTCCAGCGGTCCTGGAAGAGGTCGGCCCGCAAGCCTCCAGAGGGAACCTCCTTCCCTTCAGGAGAGACGGCCACGAACTCGAACGAAGCCTCCTTGCCGGGATCGGCGAACCCCTCCTGCGAGCCGCCCGTCCGTCGCAACCCTATGTAATAAGGATAGGGATGGACCTGGAGCCGCTCCAAAGCCGCCACGCCGCGGCCTCCCTGCTCCTGCACGCGGGCCGTGAGCACGGCTTCGAGCGACGACGGCACGGGCGTGCCGGCCGGCATGGTGACCTCGAACGAGCTGCGTCCGGCGTCGTCGAGCTTCCCCTGCTGGGAGAAGACGTCCTTGTCGTCCAGCTTCCGCTCGTCGTTGCGGAAGCTGAAGCCCTCGAACCCCTTGGGAGCGAAAGTCGAATCCACCAGGCGCACCCGGGTCTCCACGGGGAGCCCCGCGGCCGGCGCGCCGAAGAGGTAGTCGCTCGCCACCGTGTACTTCATGACCTGCCCGGGGCCCACCTTCTCCTTGGGGGCGGCGATCGCGACCGAGATCCGGTCGGGGACGAACTCCTCGACGTGGAACCGGTACTGTCCAATGACCTTCTGCGCCACCTCCAGCTCCAGCGTGTGGGAGCCGGTGAGCGAGTAGGCCGGTAGCTCCAGCTCGAAGGGAGAGAGCCCTTTGGCGTCGGTGGTGATGCGCTGCGTCCCCAGCTCCCGCCCCTGGGGATCGCGGTGGCGCAGCAGGGCCGGCATGGAGGGGGGGATATGGAGCGCCCCGTCGCGCACGATGGCGAGGCCGTGCGCCGTCTCCCCTGGCCGGTAGAGGTCGCGCTCGCCATAGAGGAAGGCCGTGTACCCTGAGCCCACGGCCTCGGCGCCGCCCACGTCGAGCCCCGTGGTGTCCACCGACATCTCATTGAGAAGGAGGAACGAGAAGTCGTCCCCCTTCTCGATCGTCACCATGTAGGGCACCGCCTTGCCGGACGCCCCCGTGGCGAGGACCTTGTCCTTTACCCGCCAGAGGCCGGAGGAGTCCGTCCGCCCGGAGGCGAGCGTCTGGTTCTGGTCCGAGATCAGGGTGACCTTGGCGTCGCCCACCGCCGCGAGGTCCTTGAGCGACGACACCCAGACGAGGAACTCGCCGTTCCCCCGCTTGGCCACGGCCCCGAGATCGGTCAAGAGGAGCCAGCGCTGGGCGGCCTCGTAGTCGTCCGGCTTGCCCACCGAGACCCGGTAGAGACCGGGCTCCTTGGTGTTCACGTACTTGTCGAGGCTCAAGGGGACGACCTTCTTCTTGTTCTTCTTGCCGCCGACGTTGAGCGTCTCCTCCTTCAGGCGGTCACCCAGAGCGTGGTTGAGCTCGCCAAAATAGCCCGTCTCCTCGTCGTTGAAACCGCCGTAGGCAAAGAGGAAGAAGAGGTTGTTGAGATAGACCCGGTCGATCGTCATCTTGACCGAGGGGACGTTGACCGCCTCCAGGGCCACGGCGTGCTTCCCCTGGTTCCAGAGGAACATTCCCTGGCTCTGGAACCGCACCTTGGGCTCCAGGTCCGGCAGGTCGACCGATTCGCTGTAGTCCTCCTGGAGCACGGCGTCGTCGGTGGCGGGCATCCCCTTGGCGATGGTGAGCGTGTAGGAAGAGCCTGGCTCGAGCTCGCCAGTGAGGGTGAGCACGTTCTGCTCCGCCGAAAGCTGCACCTTGACCGCCGGATCGAGCTTCACGTACTTCTCGGCCACCGCCGCCGAGATGGGGGAGGAGAACGTGACCTTGAGTGAGGACTCCTTGTCCCCCGGCTGGGCTTCGACGCCGCGCACCGTGAGCGTGGTGCTGGAGCCGATCTCGATTTCCTTGACCGAATCCTCGCCCAGCGGGACGTTGCCGCCGGCCGGGGTCAAGGTGCCGGCGATGGTGAGCTTGACCTTGCGCGCCTCCTTCTTCTTCTCGATGGGCTCCGTGCGGTAGCCGATCGACCGGTTCTGGTAGTCGATTTCGAGCGCCACCCCGACCGGCTTGGACTGGTCCGGATCGACGAGCTTGACGAGGGGGGCCAGCGTCTTGGGCTCGACGGCGTAGTTGAACTTCATCTCGCCGCGCAGGATGACCTTGTTCTTCCCTTCGAGGGCGGGCTCCTCGTTGACGGTGACGTCCTCGACGAGGAACTTGTCGGTGCGGACGGTGAATTCGGTATCGCCGGTGAAGACCTGCCCTTTCTGGACGATCTTGTCGGGATCGAGCTGGACCTTGAACTCACTGGCGACCGGCAGGCCGCCGCTCGCCTGGAAGCGTAAAGCGTTGGTGTCCTTCCACTTCCAGGAGCCGCCGAGGGTGGGGAAGATCTTGGCCGGAGCGGGATCGAGGACGTCGCCCACCTTCCCTTGGCCCACCGGCTTGTCGAAGAGCACGTCGAAATACTGCCGGTTCTCCCGGTCGACGATGACCTCGAACACCCCCACCGTCTCGCCCCCCTTGGCCCCCGCTTTGAGCTTCGCCAGGGCATGCGCCAGCGGTCCGCGGAACGCGTACGCAGACATGGACACGAACAGCAGGCCAAGGACAGCGATGGCCACGTCCTTCCCCTGCCACTTGCGGCGGAAGAACGAAGCAAACCTAGACGGGCGCTTGTCCCGAGGTGCGGACGACGGTTCGGACATGGGGATCTCTCCTGCGGTAGACGGCTGGAGGAATGCTACATCAAGGCGGGGCGAGCGGAGCGACTACGCGAACGGATTCTCCACCCGCACCCCTTCGTACATCCGCCCGGCAGTGAGCGTTTCCGAAAGCACGCGAGTGCAATCCGCCCGTCGGGCGGCTTCGAAGATGGCGGCGTCCCAGGGGGAGATCTCCTCGCGCTCGGCGAGGCTCACGGCGGCGGAGACGAGATCGGAGTCCACCTCCACCACGTGCCATTCGCGAAGGGCGCGCACGTAGTCGGCCGCCTCCATGCTGGGGAGCGTGACCTCGGCCCGGCGGGTGAGGACGTCGTAGAGCTCCATCAGTACCTGCGTGCTGGTGGCATAGCACCCTTCGACGAACCCGCGCTCGACGATACTGCGCGCCAGCCGTTGCTTCTGGGGGTGGTCGGAGCAGACGGCGTAGACGAGGACGCTGGTATCGACGAACGCGACCAGCTCACCTTTCATGGAGCCCCTCCCGGCCCGGGAAGTCGTGCCCGAGACGGACCTGAGGCTTGTCCAGCAGAGCCTTGACGTCGTGCCAGGCCTCGAGGCGTTTGCGCTCCTGGCGCACCACCTGTTTCAGGAACTGCCGCACCATCTCGTTGACCGACGTATGCCGCCGCACCGCCACCGCATGCGCCTCCTCCAAAAGCTCCTGCTCGATGGTGAGTGCCAGGGTCTGGCGGTTCATGGGTTTCCTCCGGAAACGACAGGGGACCATAGCATGGAAGGAGGGAGGCTTACCCCTCCCCGGCGAACTGATAAGGGAGTATGCCGGTTGAGCCCCCCGCTCCGGCCCCTTGGTATCCCGATCATCACAACCGCCACCCTACCCGATCCTCGAAATGGTCGGCATGCAGTGCGACTTAGGCGCGCTACCGACGGTACCGCCGAGGTCGATAATCGCGGGCCTCAACACGGCAAGTGGCTTCCGTTCGATGAAAAGCGTCTGCCCCAAGGTGTTTAGGGTTGGGGATCGGGGCCGCACTTGGAAGCCTGCTCGCGTGGTCGAACTCATGCGCAAACCGTGACCGAACTCCTATAAGAGTGCCGCGCTATGGTTCACTTTCAAGCAACTTCGACATGGCAACCGTGTGAGCGTCTACGATCCTGTCAAAAACAGGTAACAGATCATATGTTTTGGAGCAATTCTGTATGGGTGCACTCTGCTGCTGTTCTTGCTGGCGCTTACCATCTAGGCACTCAATGTAGTGATCCAAGACAACGGCTGCGTTTTTCATCGCTTCTCCAACTGAACCCTTAGTATCGTATAATTTAGCCGCGGCGTTGATTGAATCCATCTTTTGCCGTTGGGCGCGCAGTTTAGTAGTGCGGAGGCCTTTGAATCCTTGGTCCTCAGCATCCGCAATAGTGGAATAAATCTCATTAATGGCGGTGTAGAGTTCGGCAGAACGGTCCTGACCCTTGCGAAGTCCTTCAATCCGAAGATCGAAGGTTTTCTGATGGGCGAAGGCTGTGCGCTGTAGAGTTGTGGCGATCCAGCTACCGAGAAATGCGGTCAGTGCAATCAGAAGTACAGGAACAAGAACAGACTTCATCAGACCTAACCAGCGTGTCTGATGCGACTCCCAGCCATGACCCCGTAATGCCTGCAGAAAGGCTACGTCACCTGATGCGGCAGCCCACGCCAGTAGCGCTCTCTCAACGCCCGCCTCAGGATGCGCAGAGAGATAGGGGTGCAGCGCTGGTTCGCGCGACATCAACTCGATAAGTCTCTGTGAATACTCCTTCGCGGCAGTTGGTCTGTTAGAGTTTTCTACGCCGACGGGTTCGGCTCTTCCTCCGGGTGGCTGATGCCCGAGGCAACGAAGAATCTCTCCAACACGAGCTAGAGCGGCTGATGTCGCTTCAAGCCCGAGGATTTGTTCGTCCTCGCGATAGGAATGGAGAGGAGCTTTCTCGACATGGAGGGGCTTTGAGCCAATCAGTCGAGAACTCCGAGAGGCCGTGCCGCATACTTCATTGATTTTTTCCATAATCACATCCATCCTTTATCCAGATTTCCAGCGTGACTTTCCTGTACGGATCTCCCGAGGAGCCTCCGGTCTCGATATCCTCTGCATTCAGCCGCCAGTCTTCGGGCGGTATTGGAAATTCGTCGTGAAGAGCACGCTCCAGAGCGCTCCGTGCTACGCAAGCGCGAGCCAAGCCGAGCTCTTTTTCAAAAAGGCGACTATTTGGCTTGACTCCGGGGACGACGAAGGCGCATTCTTTTTCAGCTTTAACTAGATCGCGCCAGCAGCAAACACCTTTGTTTTCGAGTCCATCGGTATGACCAGTCGTCTTTATGAGACGAAAGACTGGGGGGTGGTTGATGTTTTCTTGGAGGCGGAACAACATTAAGGATATGCGAACAAAGTCCTTGATATTGGGATGGATAAAGGCTCCAGGCACAAATCCCCGCAACTCTGCTCGGCAGTAGTATTCGTCGGAGGCTTGACACTCACAATGGGGCGAGGTCAGCGTGGGCGGGGGTACCGACTTGGACGGCGACGAAGAAGGTAAGCTAGCCGGCCCATTTGCCGGCAAAGCGCTGACCTCACTTTTCGCGAGCTCCTCACTTAGGTCGTCGTGAGACAGGGGCGGATGCCTTCCAAGATTGTTCGACTGGGGAGAGGACTGTGCAAGAGCACACAACAGCAGGATAGTGCCCAGAGCAAGAGCAAACAGCATTGCTCTGATACATTTCGGACTGCCCATAGGAATTGTTCCTCATGGCACTCTGGATGCCAAAACGCCCCTTCCTCATTTAATAGAACAGATACTGGGTTTCTCCTCGGTGTGTTCTATCGTACTCTATGGAACATGCTCGGACAAGAGTTGGGCGCGATGCAGTGATTCCAAAAAGAGGAAACCTTGACCTTTCTCAGTAAACGACGCCTTATGATGAGGGTATCACAAGGTAGGCGGAGCCGGTTGCCGAGCCGCCGATAGACCCGGGCGGTCTTGCGGTCTGGATCGAGCGTCCAGTACTCAGGGACACCGTAGCGCTAGACTAGTAGACCCCCCGCTTGATTCCTTCATCCTGACTGCGGGTCCCTGGCGAGAGGATCTCGATGACCAAGTCCGGCGCGCCCCTCGACAGCAGCGTGGAGTGCGCCGCGGGGGGCAGAGTGCCTCCGGTCGGCGGCTACGCTCGCACGAAGTCCGCCCAGACGATTCCAAGCTGCCGCACGATGGCCCGGACCGTGCCCTGTTTGAGGTCACGACCACCCCAGTCGGGTACGACCGTAGCCTGCTGAGAAGAAGGATTGAACCACTTGCGGTGGGAACCACCGGCTCGGCGGGGAAGCTCCTGGCAGCCGAGCCGCTCCAGTTTTCGGCTGACCTCCCGATAGGTCATGCCCGGTTCTCAGGCGACGATCAGGGTTTCCAGCCAAACGGGGCTATCCTCGTCCGGCAACCGTGAGCTGGCAGGCAGCGGTCGTCCGAGGTCCTGGTAGGTCTCGATGACGGCCGCCAGAGCATCCTGGACGTTGGCCAAGGCCTCGCTCACCGTGTCGCCCTCAGTAACGAGCTCCGGAAGGAGAGGCGAGGTGACCGTAAACCCACCCTCAGGCTGTGGAGAGAGCACCAACGGGAGTTTGTAGAGCATCCGTGAACCCCCTTCGAGACCGGACCATAGCACGGAACCAGGGATGAACCGTTCACCTTGGAAATCGCCCGGGCTGATGCGCGCCTCTGGGCAGACTTGCAGGTAGACCGCACCCCACCTTCTCCCAACCTTCATCGGTCATGTCCTACGGCGCATCGGTCATGTCCTTCGGTCCATCTGACGCGTTCGACGGCTCATCGACCAGGTTCGGCGGCCCGTCTGACAGGTTCGAGGGTCCGTCTGACACGATCTACGGCACATCTGTCGCGTTCGACGACGCATCTGCCACGTCTGTCGGTCCATCGATCACGTTCGAGGGCCCGTCTGCCGCGTTCGACGGCTCATCTGACAGGTTCGACCGCCCGTCTGTCGCGTTCGACGGCCCATCTGACACGTTCGATGGCTCGTCTGTCGCGTTCGATGGTCCATCTGACGTGTTCGTCGTCCCGTCTGACACGTTCGACGGCGCAACTGCCACGTCAGACGGCCGATCGATCGTGTCCGATCTGCCATCGATCGCGTCCGATGAGGGGAATGTCGGGATCGGCTCATGGGAAGAGGTACGAAAAAGGGGGCGTGCACGCGGCACGCCCCCGGGGTGGGAAGGCTACTTGCTGATGGGCGGGGTGGTGGGGGTGGGAGCCGGCGCTCCAGGCTCGGGAGCCGGGGCCGGCACCACGGTAGGCTTGGTACGGCCACGGAACGGCTGGACGTCGAACTCCACCAGCTTGTCGCTGCCGTTGCCGTAGTGCTGCCGGACGAGCGTCTTCAAGACATCGGTCAACTGGTTGCCCTGGGTGAGCAGGGACTTCAGACGCTGCGAAGCCTGCTGCTTGCTCGCCTGGGAGGCTGCCTGGTCGGTGACGACCTGGTCGACCTCGGCGATGACCTTGTTCAGGGCCGCCAGCGGAATCGCCGCCTGCGGCAGGTCGGCGGCGTTGGCGGCCACCGAGGCCGACACCTTCCTCCAGACCTTGAACCGGTCCCCCTGGCGAATGAACTGCCGCTTCGTGGTACCCTCCGCACTCTTCTTAGCCATTGTCCTTCTCCTTTTTGAGCCTTCGCGGCTCGAAATCCGGTACCGGAAGTGGCGCCGGAAATTGAATCTCCTCTCGAAACACCCGATACTTCGGTTTGCTCTTGCAACAGGAACAGGTGCATCATCCACGGATGATCGGCCGTTGTCAAGGGGTATTATGAGAATTTACCCGCTTTTTTGATCCCAGCTCCCAGAGAGCACGGGGTGAGACGGGAGCCCGGCCCGGTCCAATATGGCATAGACGAGAGGACCGGGGGTCGCCTTCATCGCTTCCCTACGTCTCCCCAGGCGTGGTATCCCTACCCTCATGACCGACACCCCCACCCCCATCCTCGTCGTCGTCGACATGCAGCGCGATTTCATGGAGGAGGGAGCGCTGCCCACGGTCGAGCCGAGCTCGATGGTCCCAGGGATCAACGAGGCCATGGCGGCGGCTCGGGGGCGGGGGTTCACGATCGTGGCGACCCGGGATTGGCATCCGCCGGATCATGAGAGCTTCTCCCGCAACGGGGGGATCTGGCCGGATCACTGCGTGGCCGGGTCTCCCGGGGCGGAGTTCCATCCCGGGCTCGTGTTCCCGGAAGGGGTGGTCGTCGTGTCCAAGGGGAGCGAACGGGCGGGGCTCGGCTACTCCCCGTTCGAGAATCCGATCATGGTCGAGCTCGTCCGCCGGCATCCCGGGGTCACGGTCTACGTGACCGGGGTGGCTCTCGAGTACTGCGTGCGGGCGACGTGTCTCGACTCCCTCGGTCAGGGCGCTCGCCCTGTGGCGGTGCTCCCCCTGATCCGCGCGGTCAGCCACGATCCGGCCGTGGTGCGGAGCGTCGAGGAGGAGCTGACGACCGCCGGGGTCGTTTGCGTGCCCCAGGTGCCGCCGGAGCTCCGGAAGGCCGCCTGAACGGCGGCGGCTCGGGACTAGAATCCGGGAAGGCGGTCGCCCTTTCCGCTGTTCTCCTGCCCGAAAGGAATCATCTCGATGACCGAAGAGACTTTCGACGACGAAACCCTCGAAGAGCTGGAGAGCTTCTTCCACGAGGCCGTCGCGCGCATCCTGACCGACGAGAACAGCGAGTCGTTCCTGACCTGGGTGCGGGAGGAGGCCGCGAACCGCATGCCGCGCCTCTTCGGCCAGCTCCCGGACGAGGCGGCCCGGCGCAGCTCGGCCTCGGAATTCGGCCGCGCGCTGTGGAATTCGGTGCCGCTGCCGGGCAACGGCTACCGCCCCCGGCCCCTCTCCCAGCCGGAGCGCAACGATCCGTGCCCCTGCGGGTCCGGTCTCAAGTACAAGAAGTGCTGCGCGCCGTGGGCGGCGGAGGTCCCGTCGTTCGATCCGGAGGGGATCTGGCGCCTCGTCACCGATGCCCTGCCGCTGGACAAGACCGAGGAGCTGGGACGGTCCGGCCGGGTCCCCCGGCATCTCGTGGGCGACCTTGCGACCGCCCTCCTCGATGACGGCGATCCCGAGCGCGCCCTGGCGCTGGTGCAACCCATGTTCGAGGAGGCCGACCGGGCCGGCCGCCTCGACGATCGTGACGCGGCGGCTCTCAACGCCTTCCTCGAAGCCCACGACGACCTGGATCTGCAGGAGGAGAAGGGCGAGGCGGTAGAGCGGCTGGCGAAAGTCCTCAAGCCCGCTCTCCGCGCCGTGCTTTGGGAGAACCTGGTCCGCGCCCACGCCGTCGAGGGCGAGCTCGAGGAGGCCTGGGAGGCCCTGGAGAAGGCGCGGCAGGACGATCCCGAGAGCGCCGCCCTCGGTCCCCTGGAGGTGAGCCTGCTGATGTCCGAAGGGCGGACGGCGGAAGCCGGCGAGCGGGCGCGGGTCTTCCGCGAGCGCTTCCGGCGCCAGCCGGAGGTGCTCACCGAGGCCGGGATGGAGTTCCTCGACAAGGTCGCCCACGACCCGGAAGCGGCCCAGCTCGAATTCTCGCTCGGCGCGCCGGTCAGAGACGGCATCCTCCGGCTCCAGGGGCTGCTGGACGGGTTGCCGCCCTCGGCGACGCCCTATGGGATCAGCCCGATCGAACAGGACCCGGGTGCCGGCCGGCTGGTGCCTCCTGACTCGATCCGGCAGGCGGAGGAGGGGTGGGACCAGGCTTTCTTCGGCGAGTTGCCGGAGGAGGACGCCGATGCCGGGGACGACGAGGACGACTTCGAGGACGAGGATCTCGAGGCCGATGTGGATTTCGAGGACGAGGAGGACTTCGAGGACGATGAAGAGGAAGACGACGAGCTCGATCCCTGGCGCGAGGAGGACGCCGCGCGCTGGCTCACCTTCCTCGCGGAGGAACCTACCGCCCTGGACAGCGTGGACGTCCTGGAGGATCTCGCCCATTCCTTCTCGGAGCTGGGGCTCGACCGCTATCCCTTCCTGGACCGTCCAGTCCTCAAACACGTTCTCGACCGTGGCGTGACCCTCATCCGCCAGGCCCTCGCCGCCCATCCGGAGATCACCCGCCTGCCGGAGGACCATGAGCCCAACGGATCGGCCCTGGCGCTGATCGTCGCGGCTGCGGTCCAGGCGGAGCGCCTCGGCGAGCCGGACCGGGCGCGCGAGCTGCGGGAGTGGCTGGACGTGCTCGATCCCATGGGTGCGGAGGAAGAGAGGGAGGGCTGAGGCGCTCTTTCTTTCTTCCTTCGAGCACACCGTCTCTTGCGAGGTACTATTTTCAGATATCCTAGGAGCCGTGAAGGCTCCCTTTCCGGCGACCCGTTCTCCCCTTCGGCAACCTGCGCCTCTCCGGGCCGATCCCCGGGAGGCGCTGCTCCTTTACCTGGACCGCATCTTCGAGATGGAGCGGCGAGGGGAGTCGCGGGAGGAGAGCTTCTATCCCCACCTCCTCGACCTCTTCGAGTGGTACGCCGAGGAACGGGGCCGGCCGGACCTCCGCGTGACCGTCATTCCCAGCAAGACCCAGGGCTGCCTGCTCGATTTCCAGGTCCGGCGCGGGGAACGGATCGCCGGCTACGTGGAGGCCAAGCGGCCGGGGACGGCCCTCGACTTCGTCGAGGGGTCGGAGCAGATCCAGCGGTACAAGAGGATTTTCCCCAACCTCCTCCTCACCAACTTCCGGGAATTCCGCCTCTACCGGCAGGGCGAGCGGGTCCTCCTGGCCCAGGCCGGCGCGCTGGCCGACGGCCCGGAGCGCCTCCTGGAGCTGCTGGACTCGTTCACCGATTTCGCCTCGCCGCCCAGCGACTCGACCGCCGCTCTGGCCAAGTGCCTCGCCGGCCGCACGCGCATCCTCGAAAAGCGCATCTTCGGCCTCCTGGAAGCGGACGCCGAGGGACGCTCGGACCTCGCCGGTTTCTACAAGGCGTTCTCGGAGTTCCTCCTCTCCGGCTTGACCCACCGGGAATTCGCGGACCTCTACGCTCAAACCCTCACCTACGGGCTGCTGGCGGCCCGCTGGCAAACGGAGGGGGCATTCGACCGCCAGGCCGCGGCGAAGAGCATCCCGGCCGCGAGCGGCATCCTGCGGGAGGTGTTCCTCAACATCTCCCTGGGCGATCCCCATCCCGCCGTCGCCTGGATCGTCGACGAGATCGTGGCGGTGCTGGCGGCGGCCCCCGTGCGCCGCATGCTGGAGCGGGCGCGCGGGCGGCAGGGGCAGGACCCGGTCCTCGACTTCTACCAGACCTTCCTCCAGTGCTACGACCCTGAGCTGCGCAGGAAGCGGGGGGTCTACTACACGCCGCCGGAGCTGGTATCGTTCGTGGTGCGCTCGGTCCATCGCCTGCTGAAGACGCGGCTCGGCCGGCGCGACGGTCTCGCGGACCCGGGGGTGACGCTCCTCGATCCCGCGGCCGGCACTCTGACTTTCGTCGTCGAAGCCGCCCGCTGCGCCGTCGAGGCCGTGCGCGCCGAGTCGGGGAGCGGCGCCGTGCCGGCCCTGCTGCGCGATCACGTGCTGCGGGACTTCCACGCCTTCGAGCTGATGATGGCCCCCTATGCCATGGGTCACCTGAAGATGAGCCTGGTGCTGGCGGAGATGGGCCACCCCTTGCGCCGGGGCGAGCGCTTTCCCCTCTACCTCACCAATGCCCTGGAGGACACGGAGGACCTCGCGCAG
The DNA here is from genome assembly GCA_036275055.1 of Thermoanaerobaculia bacterium. Lineage (GTDB taxonomy): Bacteria > Acidobacteriota > Thermoanaerobaculia > Multivoradales > UBA5704 > DATARR01. Next base: position 26,868 of record DASUEN010000048.1, on the reverse strand, counting down.
TCGAGCCTCCCCTTCGTGGCCGCCCTCACCCAGGAGGCGCAAGCGGCCGGCCGCGTCAAGAAGGAGGACAAGATCACCGTCGTCCTCGGCAATCCCCCCTGGTCCGGGCATTCGGCGAACCGCGGCAAGAAGATCGCCGACCTGATCCGGGAATCCTACAACGCTGCCGACGGCCGCCAGGTTGAAGGCTACCATCGGGTGGCGGGCCAGCCCTTGCAGGAGCGCAACCCCAAGTGGCTGCAGGACGACTACGTGAAGTTCCTCCGCTTCGCGCAGCGCAAGGTCGATGAGGCCGGCGAGGGGATCGTCGCCTTCGTCACCAACCATGGCTATCTGGACAACCCCACCTTCCGGGGAATGCGCCAGTCGCTCCTCGCCACCTTCGACGAAATCTACGTCCTCGACCTGCACGGCAACCGCAAGAAGAAGGAGCGGGCCCCGGACGGCTCGGCCGATGCCAACGTCTTCGAGGGCGTCCAACAGGGAGTGGCGGTGGTGTTCCTGGTCAAGAAGCCGGGGCTCGCGAAGCGGGAGCTGCGGGCGGACCTCTGGGGAAGCCGGGGCAGCAAGCGGCTCTGGCTGGCGGAGCGGAACGTCGAGACCGTCCCCTGGCGGGGGATCGCGCCGCGCGGACCGGCCTTCCTCTTCACGCCTCGCGATGCCGCCCTGGAGGAGGAGTACCGCCGGGGGATCTCCGTGGCCGACCTCTTCCAGGAACGCTCTGCGGGGATCGTCACCGGCCGCGACGCCTTCGCCGTCGACACCCAGCCGGAGGAGCTCGAGCGGCGGATTCGCGCCTTGCGGGAAGCGCGGGTCCCGGTCGAGCTCCTTCCCGGAGCGACCGCACGGGCGGCGGCCAAGATCCGTACCGACGGGGACTGGCAAAGCAGGTTCGAGCGCATCCTCTTCCATCCCTTCGACTGGCGGACGATCTTCTACGCGGACTACGTCGTCGAACGGCCGCGGAAACGAACGATGCGCCACATGCTGGCGGGAAAGAACCTGGGGCTGGTCGTGGCTCGCCAGTGCAAGGAGGGGTTCGGAGCGCTCGCCGCCGACGCGCTCGTCGCCCACAAGGCGGTGTCGGCGTACGACGTCAACACCTTGTTCCCCCTGTTCCTCCATCCGGAAGGTGCCCTCTACGAAGGATGGCGGCCGAACCTGGAGCCCAAGGCACTCGGGCTCTTCACGGACAGACTGGGAGAGGAGCCCACTCCCGAGGTACTTTTCGAGTACGTCTATGCCGTCCTCTACAGCCCGCCCTACCGGCGGCGATATGCCGATCTGCTGCGTGCGGACTTCCCCCGCGTCCCTCTGCCCAGGGATCATGGAGCCTTCCTGGAGCTGAGCGCTCTGGGCGCCATCCTGGTCAAGCTCCACCTTCTGCCTTCGGAAAACCTGTGGCGGCCGGGTATACGCCACGAGAGCGAGGGAGCGGGGCGAGAGGCGTTCCAGGGGATCGACCCCGAGGCCTGGGACTATCGCATCGGCGGCTACCAGGTCCTCGACCGCTGGCTGGCCGCCCGGGAGGAAAGACCCCTCCGGATGACGGAGAACGAGGAATTCCGGCGCATCGCCGCGGCGCTGCGGGAGACGATCGGAGTGGAGAAGCGGCTCGCCGAAGCCTGGGGGGCGGCCTGCCGTTAGAGCCGCGGAACGTCCGTCAACACGATCCGGCCGTTGAGCGGCTGCGGCCGGCGGCGGTTCCCCTCGGGGAACTCCTTGCCGGAGAAGATCGCCTGAAGCTTCCCGATCTCCTCCGCGGCCAGCGTGAGAGGCTGGCTGTAGACGATCCACTGGTACCCCTGGCCGCAGGGGGGATTGGTCAGCGAGCCGGAGTAGCGGTACGAGGTGCGCTCGGAACGGGGAGGCAGCAAGTGGCCGAGGTCGAGAGTTCCCACCGGGCGGGACTCGCCCTTGGGCGGCAGGTCCTTCCAGATCTTGGCCAGCTCCGGATTGGACGGCCCGTCCTTGATGAAGACCCCCACCGCCACGACGCGGCCGCCCGGAGAGATGTTGACGAAATGGATCTCGATCGGCCGGTCGTTGCCGCGGACCCTGTGCTCGCTGGGAGTATGGAAATGGAACTGGTCGAGCCGGTAGGTCACGCCGCCGAGCTTCAGCCACGCCACGGGCGGGTCCGAATCCGCCTTGGGCTTGGGGACGTCGATGCGGATGGTGTGGCCGTCGTGCCGCGCTACGAGGTCGGGAACCGTGCCGTAGCCGGAGAAATCGACGGCCGGCAGCTCCGCCCGCTGCGGGTTGACGATGTCGATGGGCGACTGCTCGCCGCCGTTCCTGCACTCGGCGTAGCAGGGCGAGAGATCCGCCCAATGCTCCGGCGCCTCATAACCCCAAGGCGCGTCGCAACAGGGTACGGGGGAAGGAGGCGGAGTCGAGACACAGGCGGCGGCCAGCACCAGCACGGCCGGCAGGACGACGAAACGTCGAAAGCTGGACGTCTTCTGCATGGGACCCCTCCGGGTTCATCTCCGCATTCTGCGGAAGGCGATGAAAATGACGGCGAAGAGGAGCGTCGAGATCCCCAGGTTGCGCAGCAGGTCCATGCTCGCCGGGAACCCCGTTCCGGAGCTGAACTTCTGCTCCAGTCGCTTCGGATCGACCCGCTTCAGGAGCCGGCGCACGCTGCTCGCGGGCACCGCGAAGTTGAGGCTCTGCCCGCCCTCGAAGAAGGCCACGGCCACCCCCACCACCTCGCCGTTCAGGTTCATCACCGGCGAGCCGCTCGATCCCTCGGAGATGGGCGCCGTGATCTGGAGGAGCGGCCCCTTGATGAAGTCCGGGTCCTCTTCGATCCCTTTTTCCCGGTAGGCCGAGACGATGCCGTCCGACAAAGTGCTCGAAAAACCCAGAGGATTGCCGAGCACCACCACGCGCTCGCCGGGCTCCACCGGGTCCGCGCCCACCAGGGAGAGCGGCTTGAGGTGGCTCGCCGGCGCCTTGAGGATGGCCAGGTCGTGGCCCGCGTCCTGGACGAGGATACCCGAGAGCTCCAGGATGCTCTTGTCGGCGAGCACCGCCTCCATGCGCGAGGCGCCTTCCACGACGTGGTGATTGGTGACGATGTAGCCGTTGCCGATGACGAAGCCCGTGCCCTCGGCCACCTCGTCGCCCGAAGCGTCGAGGTTCTTGAGCAGCACGACCGAGGCGCGGGCCTTGTGGTTGAGCGCTTTGAGATCTTCCGCCGCGGCGGACGCGGCCAGAGCCAGCGCACAGAGACAGGCCAGCAGGCGGAATGACTTCATCGGCATCCTCGAGAAATCAGTCGCCCGCCAGCTTACCCCAGACCCGTGCCGCCAGGAAAGACTCACCTCGTTACTGGAGCCCGGGGAATGGAGAACGAGAACGTGGCGCCTGGGCCGTCGTTCGGCTGTGCCCAGAGACGACCCTGATGTCTCTCGACGATGGAGCGGCTGACGGAGAGCCCAATACCCATGCCGTCGCTCTTCGTCGTGTGGAAGGCGTCGAACAGCTTGTCCATGCTCTGGGGGGCGAAGCCCACTCCGGCATCCCGCACGGTCAAGCGCACACGATCGCCGTCCTCTCGTTCGGTTCTGATCAGCAATTGCCGTGGGCGATCGTCGACGCCGGCCATCGCGTCCGAGGCGTTGCGGAGCAGGTTCAGGATGACCTGCTGGAGCTGGATACGATCGCCGGTGATGGCCGGGAGATCGTCGGCGAGCTCCGACTGAAGAACCACCCGGTTTCTCCGCAGGTCACTCAACGACAGCGCAATGACCTCTCGGGTGGCCTCGTTCAGATCCAGCGACTCGAGCGTGGCCTCCTTCTTGCTGAACAGCGCACGTAACCGCTTGATCACGTCCGAGGCGCGGTTGCCGTCGCGAAGGGTCCGCCTCGCGGTTTCGCGCGCGCCGTCGACGTTCGGAGGATCGGCATTCAACATTCGCAGGCACGTACTGGCGTTGGTAATGATGCCCGAGAGCGGTTGGTTGATTTCGTGCGCGATCGAGGCGGTCAACGTGCCCAGCGTCGTGGCGCGCGACACATGGGCGAGCTCGGAGCGGGCCCGGTTCAGGGCCTCCTCGGCCACCTTGCTCGCCGTCACGTCCTGAATGGCGCCGATGACAACGGGCCGCCCCGCGATCCATTCCATGACGTGTGCAACGGCGTGAAGATGCTTCACCTTCCCAGACCGGGTGACGATGCGGTAGGCGAGATCGAGATTCGCCCCCTCGCTGACGCGCTCGTAGGCGGCGTCGAACACCGACAGATCCTCAGGGTGGACGGCGTTCCGAATCGTCTGCAGCGTTATCTTGGTCGCGGGATCGAGCTCGAAGATGCGGAAGGTTTCTTCGGACCAGTCGTGTTCGTCCGCCAGCAAGTCCGTGATGAAGCTCCCCGTCTTGCTCAGTCGCTGAGCTTCGGCGAGATGACCGTAGGCTTGCTGCAGCCCGTGCTCAGCGCGCTTCCGGTCGTCGATGTCGGAAAGCAGAACGTACCAGCGGACGATCCGCCCGCGCGTGTCGCGAAGGGGAAGCCCGCGAACCTGAAACCAACGATAGGCGCCATCGAAGCGCCGGATGCGCGCCTCGAAGTCGTAGGGCTCGCCCGACGTGATCCCCTGTGTGAAGACGTCGAGGACGTGAGGGAGGTCGTCCGAATGGATCGTCCCGTTCGTTCCCCACTGCCTCATCGCTTCCAGCGGCTGGCCACAGTAGTCCACGAGTGGGTCGTTGACGACGTCGACCTCGCCCGCCGGCGACAAGATGGCGACGAAGCCGGGAATGGTGTTGACGACCAGGCGCGCCTCGCGCTCGCGTTCACGCACGGCCCGCTCCGCCCGTTTCAGTCCGGTAAGGTCGAGGATGAGTTGGCCGACGATCTCGAAGATGGCCTCTTCGCGTTTGCCGCTCTCGGAGCGAAGACGATCGCGTCATCGCGGGCCTCGCAGTCCCCCAAGCCTCTGAGCCCGTTGTCCATTCTTCGCCGCACTCGCCGTGCGGCGGGGACTATTATCTACATTGCATCATTCCGAAGCAACCTGGTTCTACTTTGTCAGATCCGTTCCCCCGCCCAAGACCCTCATCACCCCGGCCCTCTTCTCCCAGCCTCCCCCCGGCCGCCGGGAGAAGAGGGAGAACAGCAAGAAGGGACGGCAGGGACAACAGGGACGAGGAGAACAGCGAGAGCGCCCCAACTGGGTTCCCCTCTCCCGGGGAGGGGGCGTCGGGGGTCGGGAGAGGGGCAGGGGTGAGGGTCTTGGGCGGGGGAGACGCGGTGAGACGTGAGAGTCTGACGACGTAGAGCTAGGCGACGGTTCGCAGGGAGCCGAGCTCAGTGCGAGGCTGCGAGAGCATCGAAACGGCCTCCTTTCCTCTGTCTGTTGATCGGTATCATTTGCCCGCGACCGCGAGGACGGCGTCGGCGAATGCCTTCGGCGCCTCCTGGGGCAGGTTGTGCCCGATGCCTCCGGTGATGTCCCGGTGCGAATACTTCCCCGAGAATTTCTTGGCATAGGAGCTGGGATCGGGATGCGGCGCACCGTTGGCGTCACCCTCCAGGGTGATGGTGGGTACCGTGATGACAGGGCTCGCCGCGAGGCGCTTTTCGAGATCGTCGTACTTCGACTCGCCTTCGGCGAGCCCGAGCCGCCAGCGGTAGTTGTGGATCACGATGCTGACGTGATCCGGATTGGCGAGGGATGCAGCGCTGCGCGCGAACGTGGCATCGTCGAAGCCCCACTTCGGCGAGGCGAGCTGCCAGATGAGCTTCGCGAAGTCGTCGCGGTACTTCTCGTAGCCCGCTCGGCCGCGCTCGGTGGCGAAGTAGAACTGGTACCACCACTGGAGCTCGGCCTGGGGCGGCAGAGGGATCTTGCCGGCTTCCTGGTTGCCGATCAGGTAGCCGCTGACCGCAACGAGTCCCTTGCAGCGCTCGGGCCACAGCGCGGCCACGATGCCGGCCGAGCGCGCTCCCCAGTCGAAGCCCGCAAGGATCGCCTTCTGGATCTTGAGAGCGTCCATAAGCGAAACGGTGTCGAGAGCAAGGGCCGACGGCTGACCGTTCCGGACCACGTCATTCGACAGGAAGCGTGTCGTCCCATAGCCGCGCAGGTGCGGCACGATCACCCGGTAGCCGGCCGAGGCCAGCAACGGAGCGACCTCGACGAAGCTGTGGATGTCGTAGGGCCAGCCATGCAGAAGGAGGACCGCAGGACCCTCGGCAGGGCCGGCTTCCGCGTAGCCGACGTTCAGCACCCCCGCATCGATCTGCTTGAGTGGGCCGAAAGACGCGTTCGTCCCCGGTTGGATCGAGGGGATGCCCGCCGGTTTTTTCTTGCCCGATTGTGCCGTCGCGGAGCCGATCAGGCCGAGCTCGGCGGCAGCGAAGGTCATGGCCGCGGCACCCAAAAAACGGCGGCGATCATAGTTGATGCCTTGCGACATTTTTTCCTCCCATCAGGTCCGCTACTTCATGAAGCTCCGGACGAGCTGCGCAATCTGATCCGCTGCGGTATCGAGCGCGAAGTGACCCGCATCGAGGACGTGGACCTCGGCCTTCGGCACGTCGCGGCGATAGGCTTCCGGTTCCGAAAGCTCGAAGGACAGGTCGTATTTGCCCCAGAGGACGAGAAGCCGAGGCTGCTTCTCGCGCATCCAGGCCTGCCACTTGGGGTAGGCGTCGACGTTCGTACGGTAGTCGTAGAAGAGGTCGCTTTGAATGTCGGCCTGGCCGGGCTGGCTGAGAAAGGCAAATTCATCCGTCCAGAGATCCGGATCGTAGCGTTCCAGGTTGGGATCGTTGCCGACGTGGCGCGTCCGTGTTGTCGCGAGCGACAGGAGATTCGTGCGCAGCGTGCTTTCGTTGGTAGCGCGATCGGCCCAGAAGGCCCGCCGCGGCTTCCAGTTCGCCCCCAGGCCTTCGTTGTGCGCCACCGCGTCCTGGACGATGAGAGCTTCGATCCGATCCGGATGGGCCAAGGCCATGCGAAAACCAACGGGGCCGCCGTAATCCTGCATGTACAGCGTGTACCGCGAGAGCCCGAGCGCTTCCGTAAAGTGATTCATGATCTCGGCGTAGTGATCGAACGTATACGCGAATTTTTTCGGATCCGGCCAGTCGCTGTGTCCGAAGCCTGGGTAATCGGGCGCGACCAGGTGATAGCGATCGGAAAGCCGGACGAATAGAGTCTCGAACATCCGCGATGAAGAGGGAAGCCCGTGCAGCAGGAGAAGCACCGGCGCGTCTTTCGGGCCGGCCTCCCGGTAGAAGATGGAGAGCCCATCGATCTGTATCGTGCGATAAAAGGTCGGGTGCTCCATGGGACGTTCCTTTCCTTGGGCTTGGGCCGGCGATTGCAATGATGCGAGCATGACAGAAACCACCAATGCCATGCGGACCATGATTCCTCCTCTCTAACCCGCCACCTCGAAAATGACTTCCAGCTCGACCGGGGTGCCGAGCGGAAGGCTTGCGACGCCATACACCAGGCGGCAAGGGCTCTTGTCTTTTCCGAAGACGTCTTGCAGTAGCTCCGAAGCGGCGTCGGCGACTTTCGGCTGATCGCGGACATCTCCCGAAGTGGCCACCGACACGCCGAGCCGGACGACCCGCGACACTTTGTCGAGCGATCCCAAATGCTGCCGGGCGACGGCGAGGACGTTGAGCGCCGCGAGGTGAGCCGCCTTGCATGCCGCATCACCGCAGCGACTTGAACGCCGCGCGCAGGTCCGTCACCAGCAGTTGCGGCTGCTCCCACGCCGCGAAGTGCCCGCCTTTGTCGAGCTTATTGTAATAGATCAGCTTGGGATACGCCTTCTCCGTCCAGCTCCGCGGGGCCTGATAGAGCTCTTCCGGAAAGGCGCTCACCGCAGCCGGGATGGGGACGTTTTTCGGGGCGAAAAACGCGAGCTTGCTCTCCCAATAGAGACGAGCCGAAGAGATCGTCATGTTCGTCAGCCAGTAGAGCGTGGCGTTGTCGAGGACGTCGTCGCGCGTGAGCCCCTCGTGCTGACCGTCGAAGACCCGCGCGATGAGCGCGTAACTGCTCGCGTCGTGATCGATCATCCAGGCGGCCATCCCGACCGGTGAATCCCCGATTCCATAGAGCGTCTGCTGGCGGTTCGCCATCTCGTTGGCGTACCCCAGGCCGTGCTTGTAGAAGTAGGCGAGCTGATCGTACGCGTGCTTCTCGTCGGCCGAGAGGCCCGACGGCGCCGGCGCACCGGCAAAGGCCGCCTTGTCGATGTCGGGCGGCACGGTGGCAGGCATATTGGTGTGAATGCCGATCAATTCCGGGGCTCCCAGCAGAGACATCTGTTCCGTGACCGCGTTTCCCCAATCGCCGCCCTGCGCCACGAATCGCTCACGTCACACAAATGCAATCTTCGCTAAAAGCGTAGGACGGGTCTATTGGACGAAGGTGTCGGTCCGGCAGCGGGCGCAGACCGACACCAAAGTATGCTGGACCTTCACCACCGGGCGGCGTATCCTGCGACCATGGCGAACGCGCGGCTGCTGTGACGGACGAGGGTCACGCCATGAGGTTCCGTGATGGTCAGACGTTCACTTGTGTCAGTCGTCGATGACGACGAGTCCGTGCGCGAATCGCTACCCGACTTGCTGAGGGAGCTCGGCTTTGCGGCCCAGGCGTTCTCGTCGGCGGAAGAATTCCTGGCGTCCGATTGCGCCAGCCAGACCGGATGCCTGCTCCTCGACATTGTCATGCCGGGCATGTCCGGACCCGATCTCCAACGGGAATTGACGCTTCGCCGGCAAGAGATTCCGATCGTCTTCATCACCGCTCTCGGAGATGAGACCCTCCGGCCAAGCTTGATCGAACAGGGTGCCGTGGAGTGCCTGTTCAAGCCCTTCAGCGAGACGGCTCTGTTGCAGGCGCTCAATGCCGCTTTTCGGGTGAGCTGAGCGATTCGCCTGCCCATGAATCGAGGTCATCCCATGCCGCACGCCACACCCACCGTGTTCGTCGTTGACGACGACGTCTCGGTGCGCGAATCGCTGGAATTGCTGATCCGTTTCGCCGGCTGGCAACCGGAGACCTTCGCGTCCGCACAAGAATTCCTCGCCCGGCCGCGAGTCCTTGCTCCGAGCTGCCTGGTCCTGGACGTTTCTCTTCCGGACCTCAATGGTCTCGATCTGCAGAAGCTCGTCGCCGTCGATCGAATCGACATGCCGATCATCTTCATCACGGGTTACGGCGACGTTCCGATGACGGTTCAGGCCATGAAGGCGGGAGCTGTCGAATTCTTGACGAAGCCGTTCGACGACGACGTGCTGTTGAGCGCCATCCGAAACGCCATCGAGCGCAGCTCCGCTGTCCTTGACGACAAGGCCGAAACGCAGGCGCTGCGCGACGGGTACGCGTCACTGACTCCGCGCGAGCGTGAGGTCATGGCGTTGGTGGTCTCCGGTCTGTTGAACAAACAGATCGGTGGCGAGCTCGGCATCAGCGAGATCACGGTGAAGGCACACCGAGGCAAGGTGATGCGAAAGATGAAGGCCGGCTCCCTCGCCGACCTGGTGACGATGGCCGCGAGACTCCGCCTCGCGCCTGCGCCGAGAGGCAGCCGTTCCACCGCCGCCTAGGACGGCCTCCCGGGCCGCTTCGAGCGCAATCGGGCTCAGGTGAAGCCGCCTGGGCCGCCAGCAATAGGTTAAGATATGAGCCATGCGCAAAAACCTCCTCCCCCTCCTGCTCCTCTCAGTGCTCGTCCTTTCCGCCCCGGCCTGGGCCGGCGAAGCTCCCGTGGCGAACAGTGCACCGGCGGCGAAGCCCGCGGCACGGGAGCAGCTCGCGGCCGACACGCCGCGCGCCACGCCCGACGGGGCGACGTTCGTCGCGCCCGGTGGCTGGTGGATCGAGACCCGTGGCAACGCGGTGATCCTGACGCCCGAGGGCGACTCGCGGATCGCCCTCGTGGACGTGCACGGGAAGGACGCCGACGCGGCGGTGAAAACCGCGTGGGAGGCGGTGCGGCCGGACATGAAGTGGGTGCTCAAGCTGAAAAGGGACCTGCCGGGCCGCGAAGGCTGGGACTCGTTCACGAGCTACGTCTACGAGGTCTCGCCGAACGAGCACCGGGCCGTGGTCGCCCGGGCGGCCAAGCGTGGTGAGGCCTTCACGGTCATGATCTTCGACATGGACGACGCCGTGGCCGAAAAGCGTGGCGGCCAGATCGCCGCGATCTTCGACCGCCTCCAGCCGCCGGGGTACCGGCGCGAGTCGTTCGCCGGCAAGAAGGCCGCGCCGCTCGACGCCGAGCGCGTAAAGAAGCTGAAGGACTTCGTGGAGAAAAGCCTCGCGGAGCTGGGAGTCCCGGGTGCCGCGATCGGCCTGTACCAGGACGGCAAGATCGTCTTCGAAGGCGGCATCGGCGTGCGCCAGCTCGGCGATCCGACGCCCGTCGACGCGGACACGCTGTTCATGATCGCCTCCAACACCAAGTCGATGACCACGCTGCTCCTCGCCACCCTCGTCGACGAGGGCAAGCTGAGCTGGGACACGCCGGTCGTGCAGGTCATGCCCGACTTCAAGCTGGGCGATCCCGAAACGACGAAGCAGGTGCTGGTCCGGCACCTCGTCTGCGCGTGTACCGGCCTGCCGCGGCAGGACTTCGAGTGGATTCTCGAGTTCCGGGACGCCACGCCGAAGAGCGAGATGGCGCTCCTCGGTACTTTCCAGCCGACGAGCAAGTTCGGCGAGATGTTCCAGTACTCGAACCTCCTCGCCGCGGCCGGCGGCTTCGTCGCCGCGCACGTGATCTCCCCCGACCGCGAGCTCGGTGCCGCGTACGACGACGCAATGGCCACCAGGATCTTTGCTCCCCTCGGCATGAGCTCGACGACGTTCGACTACGCGAAAGCGCTGGCGGGAAACCACGCGTCACCCCACGCCTGGGACGCCGACGGCAACACCGCGGCGGCCGTCATGGAGGCGAACTACTCGATCCGACCGCTGCGGCCCGCCGGCGGCGCCTGGAGCAGCGCGCGGGACATGATGCGCTACCTGCGCATGGAGCTCGGCAAGGGCGTCCTCGACGGCAAGCGCGTGGCGTCCGAGGCGAACGTCGTGAGCCGCCGCAATCCGCAGATCCGGATCGGCAACGACATGACCTACGGCATGGGGCTGGAGGTCGACCGCAGGTGGGGCATCCCTATCGTCTCCCACGGCGGCAGCATGATCGGCTACAAGAGCGACATGTACTACCTGCCCGAGCACGACGTCGCTGCGGTAATCCTCACCAACAGCGACGAGGGTAACTCCCTGCTCGCCCCGTTCCGCCGCCGCCTCGTCGAAGTCCTGTTCGACGGCAAGCCGGAGGCTGAAGAAAACGTCGCCACCATCGCGAAGAACATGAAGGCTGCGGTCCTCGCGGAGCGAAAACGGCTCACGATTCCCGCCGAGAGAACCGCCGCCGACCGGCTTGCGGTCAAATACTCGAACGCATCGCTCGGCGAGATCGCCGTCTCGCACCGAGACCAAGACACCTGGTTCGACTTTGGCGAGTGGAAGACCCCGGTCGCGTCACGAAAGAACGACGATGGGACGACCGCCTTCGTGACGATCGTGCCCGGCTTGAGTGGGCTGACCTTCGTCGTGGGAGAAAAAGACGCCAAGCGTACTCTCACCTTCCGCGACGCGCAGCACGAGTACGTCTTCACCGCGGTGGAGAGCTCGGCGGCTACGGGCCGGTGATCGGAAGGGTGTGACTCAAAAACGCGAATTCCAGGAAAGGGAGACGAACGAGCCGCGCAGCTCTTACACAGAGCCGGCGGCTCGGCGCAGTCGAGGGGTAGTGCTCAGCCGCACGGGCAGCTAAAAGCATCGGAGATGGGGCAGGGATCCTGCGTGCAATTCCCACAGGAGCCGCAGTCGGTCTGGCACGTACCCGCGCAGGTGAAACAGGACGGCTCCGTGAGCCCTCCGGCAATCTGCCCCTTCCCAGGCGTCAGGATGCGAAGCGTCTCGGCTGAGAGCTGCAACTTCTTCGGCTTCTTCCTCATAGTATCTCCTTTCGTACTTAGGAGCTTACGACAACATGGCCGTGCCGGCAAGGGAAGCCTCTGAGACGCCGCATTCGCTCAGTGCCCGCCGCACCCGGCCCCGTCCGTCACTGCCGTCAAGACCCCGCTCGCCGAGGCGATCGAGCGGCTGTAGCACTTGCCGTCCGTGGCGGTGGAGAAGTAGGTCTGGGAGCCCTTGCGGTCCTGGAAACCCGTGATGACGCCGGCAGTGCTGATGAGCAGCGTGTCCTGGGTGGTGACGTTGTTGGAAACCACGGCCAGGGAGGCGTCGCCGCGGCTCACTTCACCTTCCTGGCTGAGGAAGGTCTGATCGCTCGTCGTCGTCTGGTTGGTGGAGCCGTCCGCCTGGGCGGTGGCGTTGATGTCGAGGTTCAGCGGGTAGGAGAGGATCTTTTCGGACAAGGAAACCGCGCCCCGCTGCCTCGTCTCCGTGACCGAGACGATGTCCGTCCGCTGCCGGATGGTCTGGCGGAACTGCGCCGCCGCGTTGATGAAATCCTGATCGTTCGAGAACTTCACGCTCTGCCGTACCGTGGTCTCCACTTTGCCGTGCGACGTGTTGACGAAGCCGGCGATCGTGAAGCTGCGCTCCGCGCTGGTGTTGACCGAGCCGGTGATCGTGCCGTCCGCCGCCGTGGTCAGGTTTTCCTCGACCGATGGAGTGGGGACGGCAGCGAGCGTGTTTTGCGTCACCGCGCCCGTCACCTTCTTGGCGTTGCGGTCGAGGTAGACGAGAAGCGTGCCCGTTACCGTGAAATAGTGGTTGGAGTTGAAGACGCTCAAGCCCACCTTGTGCGGCTGCCCGTCGCTCAAGACGCCGGCGAAGGGGGTGAGATCGACGCGGTACGGCAGGAAATTGAGCGTCTGCACGCCGGGGATGGGGCGCCAGAGGAGGGGATCGATGCCGCCAGTGAAAATCCATGGATAGACCGGCGCGACGCCGGCCGGCTGGCCGTCGATGGTGACCTCCCCCTCGCGGAAGGAGGTGCCGCCGCAACTGAAGAGCGAATCCGCAACGTCGTCCGGCACGCAGGTGTACCAGAACTCATCGCTCGACTGGCTCTGCGTGATCACGTCGAGGAAGGCGCCCTCGACGTTGCGCGGCAGCGTGAACGTGGGAGCGAGGACGTTCGCCGTCTTGTCGAGCAGCACCGCGCCGCCCGGATCGGTCGCCATGGGGAAAACCAGGTCGGCCGTCCGCGGCGCCGGCACCGTGCGGGAGGAGGGATAGAAAAGCAGCCGGGCGCTGCCGCTCAAGACGCCCGTGAACGTATCGTTCACCAGGTTGCCGAGGTTGACCTCGCCGCTCTGGGCGGTTTTGAACAGCGGGCTGTAGTCCGTGAGGTCGCGCTCCACGTGCCAGGACGGGCTGACGCTGCTCGAAGGCTCGGAAGTGGTGCCGAAGTAGACGTTGACGTGACCGATCGCGATCTGTGCCGTGCGGTCGAACTGCCGGCCCTTCGTGCACGAGAAATCCGCCTCCAGCACCACCTTCGCCCACGGCCCCTTGCAACCCGCGGGCGGCGCATAGGTGAACGGCTTGGGCGAGAAGTCCGCAAACTGGAAGTTGGAGAAGATCTGCACGGCGCAAGGCGTCGTCTGCGGCCGCGGCACCGTGGGGTCCGCCGTGGCCGTGTTGGACGAGCCCACCGTGGGCTGGGCCAGTCCGGGCACGGCGATCGCGAGGCTCAAGGCAAGGACGGGAAGGGCTGGGAGCCCAAGAAACCGTGAGACCTGTGGCATTGCAGCACTCCTTTCGTTGAGGTTCCAATACTTTCAGCTCAGCGAGCCTGCGTCTACTTCTGGACGGTGTCGTGCACCTCGCTGTACTTTCGCGTGGTGCCGAGGTGGTCGTCGTCGAGATGGGTCACCTTGATGGTGAACGGCACTTTGACGCCGCCGGAGCTGCGGTAGTCCTCGAGGTCGGTCTGCTCGGGATCAGGGCCGATCACCGTCGGCCGGAAGACGAGGCGGCGGCGCAGCAGGCCCGTCTCGGCGTCGAAGTACAAAACCTCGCGCCCCTTGTCGGCGGTGGGCGCGCGCAGCACGTAGACGTCCCGCCCGTCGATCTTCTCCTTTCCCGTGACGCGGATTTTGTCCGCCCGGTCCTGGAGGCTCAGGTCCCGGCGCAGGTCGCCCAACGTGGAGAAGCGGGTGATCTCCGCCGGGGTCATGGGGCGCTTCCCTTCGGGCGATTCGACCGTCCCGGTGGTGCCGTCGAGCTTCTCCACCAGCTTTCCATTGGGCAGGTTGACGACGATCGTCACCTTCCCGGGCCACTCCAGGGTGATCTCCAGCGGATCTTCCTGGCCGCGGTTGACGATCCTGGCCTTGGGGCTGTCGGGATCGACCACCTTGGCGTGCAGCAAGGTGCCGCGCTCGACCCGGCTCTTCACCGCCAGCAGAGCGGCCCGGCCGCCAAGGGCCTCGACGTAGTGGTCGAGGACCTGGGCCGAGCTCGGCAACTTCTCCCGTGTTTCCGGCTCCGCGGCGGCGTGGCTCGCGGCGAGCTCCCCGAGCGGCGGCACGGCGACGGGGTGTTCCCCTCCGCGGTGGCAAGTGTTGCAGGTGACGACGGTACGTCCCTCGAAGTTGTTCTTGTTGATGTCCAGGACCATCTGGATCATGTGGCGGGCGGTCTCTTTTTCTTTCTTGGTGTCGAGGTCGAACTGGTTCCCTTCGGTGACGTGGCAGAACCCGCAGGAGACGCCCAGCGACGATTCCATGAGGTGCATCACCGCCAGCATCTGCGAGGCGGGCATGCTGCGCAGCACCTTGACGTTCTTGAACTTCGTCTCCGCCGTGGGCTCGGCAGGCGCGGCTTCGCCCTGCGCAGCCGGAGCGGCGCCGGCGGCGGGCTTGGGAGGAGCGGCCGGCTTCGGCGGCTGGGCGGCGGCCGGCAGAGTCACGAGGAGCGCCAGCAGCGGCAGGGCCAGAGCGCAGGCACGGGAAGGAAGGATCGCGAGGGACATCGGCATGGGCAGCTCTCCTGTGGGCAGACGGGATCTTGGGCAAAGTCGGGTGGGATCGTATCAGCCAGAGGGAGAACAGCAAGAAGGGACGAAAGGGACGGCAGGGACAGCAGGGACGAAGGAGAGCGCGAGATGAGGGCGCACGGAGACCCTAGCGCCCGGGATTGAAATCCCGGGCTACCCTCGGTGTTCCCTACGGGACCGCATCCTTCTCCCTGGGTCCCGCAGGGACTACCGTTGGTAGCCCGGGTCTTCAGCCCCGGGCGAGGCCGGGGAGATCAGCACTTCCAAATGCTTCCTTACCGGCCCGCCTTGCTCTTGCGCACCCTCTCCCCGCCCACCGTGCCCACGTCCACCATGGCCTGATCGGCCATCACCACGAACGGCCGCGGGTCGATCGAAAGCCGGCCGCCGGAGTAGCGCACGACCTGCACGGTCCCCATGCCGAAGCCCATCGGTCCGCGGCTGTAGTAGTGCACCTTGAGCCGGTAGGGCTCGGCGTCGTCATCGGTCCGCTCCGATCCGGTCGAGACCGCGAAGCATTCGGGGCCGTATCCGGTCGTCACGTCCGCGAACAGCTCGCCGCCGGAGGGCAAGGTTTTGTGCTGGTAGTAGGCGTGACCGCCCTGGTGGTCGAAAACGTGGAGGTCCACGTCGTTGGCATCGGTCTCCCAGGTGAGGACGAAGCGCAGGGAAGGCTCGCTCGCGAGATGGGAGCCGTGAGCCGCGAGGTCGTCGAGCACTTCGTGGCGCCGTCCGGGCTCGGCGTGCAGCCAAGCCGCTCCAAGCAGCCCGAGGTCTTCCCGCAAGACCCGATCGACCCCGGCGAAACGCCCTCCTGGGTAGTGCTGCTCCAATCCCCGTTCGAGCGCCGCGAAAGCCTCTTCGTGGCGGCCGGCGCGCAGCAGGGCCCAGGCGAGGAGCCGGTGCCCCGAGGGATGGTCCGGCCGGTCGTGCACGGCCTTTTGATAGGTATCGATCGCGAGCGCCAGCCCCGCGTCCCCCAGCCGCTCGAGGCGCTCACCCGCCAGCCGCCGCAAGTCGGCACGGCTGGGGAAGAGGTCGATCAACGAGCCGTAGGCCCGCGCCGCGCCGGCTTGATCCCCGGTGGCCTCCCACGCCTCGCCCAAGGCCAGCAGGGCCAGGACGTCCCCGGGCTCCTTCCGTTGCCAGGCCTCGGCCGTGGCGCGGGCTGCCGCGGTGCGGCCGACGGCCAGGTCCTCCATGACCTCGGCGAAGCGCCCGCTGTACGGCGCCACCTGCCGTTCCTTGTCTTCCGCAGGGGCTTGCCGGCGAGCTCTCTCACCACCCACTCGCAAGGCCTGATCGCTGGCAGGAGGAACTTCCACCGGAGGCACAGGCCTCGGCGCCTCCACTCCTCCCGGCACGCCCCCGGGAGTTCCCCCCACGACCCCGCCTACGACTCCTCCCGCAACTCCGCCCGGCACGCCGCCCTCGACTCCCCCTGGAACGCCAACCCCGTTTTCCACCCCATCGGGAATGGCCTCGGGCTGCCCGATACTAGGGGCT
Source organism: Thermoanaerobaculia bacterium (assembly GCA_036275055.1). Lineage (GTDB taxonomy): Bacteria > Acidobacteriota > Thermoanaerobaculia > Multivoradales > UBA5704 > DATARR01. Next base: position 10,339 of record DASUEN010000048.1, on the reverse strand, counting down.
GGGGGCGTCGCGTTCGTCGTCCGCTCTCCGGCCACGTAGCCGAGGGAGTCGAGCTCGCGCTCAGATTTGAAGGCCTCCGCCTGCAAATCGCCCCGCGACTCGGAGCGGCCGCGGGCCAGCACCTCCAGGCCGCCGGCCCCCACCGTCAGGATGTTCGCCAGGCTCCGCTGATCGAGACCGAAGCGCGCATACTCCCACTCGGATTCGAGCACCAGCATGGCGGTGAACGGGCTCAGCACACGGTTCTTGACGCTCATCTCCACGATCTCGTGCCCGAGCGCCCGCCGCAGGTCGTCGTCCCCGGCCGAGGCGGTTTCCCGCAGGTGCACCAGCCGCTCGATGCGGGCCTGCGCCCAGGCGCGCTCGAGGAGGGGACGCTCGGCTCCACCGAGCTCACCGCCGAGGGCCACGGACTTGCCGCCCAGGGTCAGACGCACGTCGCCTTTGGCCGGCAGGTCCGCGTAGACCAGGGTTTCGTCCCCCGGCTGCACGCCGTCGAGGGTATCGGGCCAGACCCATTTCGCGCCCTCGACGGCCACCTTGATCCCGGAGCGGCAGGCGAGAGTCAGCCGGCGGCCGATTTCGGCGAGCGGCGCCGAGCCGTCGATCCGCTGGCCGTCGTGCTCCAGGTTGCCGGTCGTCAGCTCGCGCAGCACTCCTTCGTCGCGCAGGCCGCCCACGGCGAGCACGTCCAGGCGTTCGATGCCCTTGGCGCCGAGGGCATGGACCGCGGCCTTGAGCGCCCGCGTCTCGGTGTCACCGGCCGTCGCGACCCCATCGGTCACCAGCAGGACGCGGCGATACCGGGCGCCGTTGCGCCCCAGCCGATTGCCGAGCCAGGAGAGCGCCCGTTCGAAATCGGAGGCTCCCAGCGGCTGGCGAGAGGCGAGGCGCTCCACCTCCGCCTCGCCGAAGCCGCCCGCCTGACCTTCGAAAATGGGCACGACTTCCTGATCGAAAGCGGCGACTCCCAGCGGCGTCGACCTCCCGGCGCCCTCGCGCAAGCCGGCGATCACCTCCGCCACCCGGCGCACCTGGGTGGCGTAGCCCAAAGCGCGGGAAGCGCTCGAATCGACCAGCACGTACAGGCTGGAGATCTCCTGCGGCTCCGCCGTGACGGCAGGCGCCACCCGCATCACGGCGAGGTTCGCTTGACGCAAACCGGCCCGCCCCGCGGTTCCCGCACGGTCCTGGGCGATCTCGAAGTCGCGGTCGGGGGTCCAATCATGCTTGTGCAGCTCGACGACGCGGCGGTCGCGGACCTCTCCGCCGAGATTGCTCGCCGCGGCGTCCTCCGCCGGCCGATCGCCGAGCAGCACGCGAACGTCGAGCCGGCCGACCTCGGCAAGCCCCTGGAGCGGGAGGACGTAGGGCTCGCTCGTCCGCGCCAGGGCGTGCGAATAGGAGACGATGATCTCTTTCCGTTCGCGCGGCAGGATGGGGAAGACGCGGGCCGAGAACTCGTTGCCCGCTTCCTGTTCCAGCAGCGCCGGGTCCTGCCGGCGGTGGAGGTAGTCCTCGTAGACCACGCGGGCGCGCTGTCGCTCCACGACTTCCCCCTCCTGCCAGGCGCCGCCGATCTTCATGGCGAAACGGCTGAGCGCCGCACCCGGCGGCAGGGCGATGCGGAAACGCCCCTCGATCCGCTGATCGCGGGGGTTCTCGAACGTCAGGTGGAGCTCGGTGAACGCGAGCGGCGGCTCGAGCACACCGTTGGCCTCCAGCGCCACCAGGGCGAGGCCCGTGCCGTCCGAAGCCGTGAGGCGGATCGGCGCCCCCGGCTCGGCCGCGGGGCCTGCATCGGACGATTTGCTGAATCGGAACGACGCCGGAGCGAAGCTGGCGGCGGTGGCGGCGGCAGGCCGGGCAGTGACGGGCGCCTTATGGACGACGGCACCGGTGACGACACCCACCGTTGCCAGGGCGAGCAAGCCCAACAGCGTGGCGGTTCGGGACATGGGAAACCTCCTCCTCAAGGAGACCGGGAAGGTCCCGGTCCTGGAACCTCCCATATCGCCTTAGACACCCCTCGGCCCGAAAACGTGCCCGGGCTCCCCGCCCTTGCGGTTCGTCCTTGCTGTCCCTGAAGTCCCTGTCTTGCTGTTCTCCCTCTAATTCAGCGGCGCAGCGCCGCCAGCAGTGCCGGGTCCACCCGCACCTTCACGGTGCGGCGGTCGAGCCCGAGCCGGCGGGCGGTTTCCTGATAGCTGCCGGTCTCGGCGTAGACCAGCGTGCAGTAGCGGCCGAGGACTTCCTCCGCCGACAGCCGGCCGGTGACGATCTCCTCCGCCAACGCCCGCCGGGGATCGTTTTCAGGGACCCGTGCGATGGGGACGTACTCGCGGCGAACGAGGACGTTGCTCACGCATTGCGCGAGCTCGCGGACGTTGCCCGGCCATGGGTAGCCGGAGCCGAGCTTGCGATCGATCCAGGCGAGGACTTCCCGTGCCAGCTCCGGCGCCGCTTCCTCTCCCGTCTGGCGCCGGGCCAGGAAGAGCACGAGATCGGAGATCTCCTGCGGCGAGTCGCGCAGGCGCTCGGCGAGTGACGGCGTCTCGATGCGGTCGGAGCAGAGACGGTAATAAAGGTCCTCGCGGAAACGGCCAGCGGCCAGCTCCGTTGCCAGGTCGCGGTGCGTCGCTGCCACGACCTTGCCGCGGAAGCGGAGGTCCCGGGTGTCGCCCAGGCGCTGGAACGTCCGCGTTTCGAGGACGCGCAGGAGCTTCACCTGAATGGTGCCGTCCACCTCGCCGATCTCGTCCAGGAAAACCGTGCCGAGCGGCGGGCAGACCTCGAACCACCCCGCGCGTTCCGCCACGGCTCCCGTGAAAGCGCCGCGCCGGTGACCGAAAAGCTCCGACTCGATGAGCGTGGGAGACAAGGCCGAGAGGTTGAGCGGAAAAAACGATTCCTCCGGCCGCTCGGCGAACCGGCGCGCGGCCGGATCGAAAGGAATGTAGCGCGACAGCGCGATGGCGCGCGCCACCAGCTCCTTGCCGGTGCCGGAAGGGCCGGTGACGAGCGTGGTCACGTCGCCCAGGCGCAGGTAGAGCGACGTCTGGTAGCGCCGCAGGTCGTGCGTGAAGATCGACTGCCAGATTTGAGCGCGCAGCCGCGCCGCCGGCATCGAGCTGCCGAAAATCGAGCTGAAAATGGAATGAAACGCCCGGCACACCTGGAAACAGCAGGCGAAGAGATGGGCCGGATCATGAGGATGCTCCAGCTTGCCGCCGGCCGGCGCCAGGAAGCGCTCGCAGTCCGCGGTGAAATTGGCATAGAAACCGAGGCCAGTCTTCCTGGCCGCGGTGCTGGCGTCATGAAGCTGCTCTTGATAACGATAGTAGAGGAGGTAGAGCACGAGGTCCTGATAGATCCCGGTCTCCTCCCCCGTGGCGCGCGCACCCTTGGCGAGCTTCCCCCGCAAGGCCTCGGCGAGCGTCTCCACGCGCTCGGCGATCCGCACCTCGTTGGGGTTCGGCCCGCCGGAGTCGGCCCCCGCGTGCCAGACCCCGCCGAACGGCACGTGCTCCGCGCCGATCGCCCGCCGCTCCCATTCGATTCGCTCCGGCAGGAACGGGTTGACGTAGGCGAGGTGCGAAACCGCGTTCGCGAAGTCCCGGTCCGTCTCGGTCAGCAGCTTCATGTGTACAGGGAATGTACAAGGGCCGGCAGCGGGCGTCAAATCAAGACCCTCATCACCCCGGCCCTCTTCTCCCGCATGCCCTCACCGGGAGAAGAGGGAGAAAAGCGAGAAGGGACGACAGGGACAAAAAGGACAGCAGGGACAAGAAGGACGAGCGAGCACAGCAAGAACGGCTCGGCCGGGTCCCCTTCTCCCGGTGAGGGGGGTGGCGAGGGGGCGGGAGAAGGGGCAGGGGATGAGGGTCTTGGGCGGGGGGCGCTCCTACTTCGCAGCCGCGTCCTTGACCAGCGTCGCCAGCCGTTCCTTCTTGACCTTGGCCACGATGCCGACGTTGCGGTCGGCGATTTCGTTGACGGAGTATTCCACGGCGGTGCCGAGCACCTGCGCGATCTCCGACGGCGTGAGCTTGTAATCCTGCTCCAGCCATTGCGAGAGGCTTGCCGTCGCGGTGCGGAGCGCATCGTCGAGCGATCCGGCCAAGCCCACGGCCATGATGTGCGTGGGCGATTCGACGCGCGGCGACTGGATGGACTTGTGCGGCAGAACGTCGATGGTGATTTCCACGTCCATTGAGGTCTCCAGCGCATCGCCGGTGAGCTCGCCGTCGCCCTGCGCGGCATGGGCGTCGCCGACGTAGAGCAGCGCACCCGGCTGCATCACCGGCAGGTACACGGTCGCCCCTTCCGCGACCTCGCTGAAATCCATGTTGCCACCGAAGCGGCCCGAATCGCCCGTGGGGGACGGCGCGGCGGCAAAACCGGGCGCGACCCCTACGCAGCCCAGCATGGGGAGCAGCGGCACGGTGTACTGCTTCAGATGATCGGTCGGATTTTCGGGAGTTGCCACGCCGCGCTCACGATCGAGATGCCAGCGCACGGTCTTTCCGGCGTCTTTCATCTTCATGGCGACCTGCGGGGACATGGCACGTCCGACGATCCCGTCCGTGCTGATCGCATAGTCGCGATTCAACCGTAAATGATCGATGTGGACGGCGAGAACGTCGCCGGGCAGAGCGGTCTCGACGTAGAACGGCCCCGTCTGCGGATTGCCACCGAACACACGCGTCACGCCGCCGGCGTCGGTGCCGCCGGCATCGACCGTCGTGGTGTGAATCGTGTCCCCGGGCCAGACCGTGAGCACGGGCTGGGTGGCCGCCGAGAACTGGCGATAGTAGGTGGTGGGCGTGAACTCGTGACGCCGCGGCGGACCCGGAGGACGCTCGGGCAGGCGGTGCGCGGTGAACGCACCGGGCGTGCGCGACTTGTCGCCGCCGTCGACGAGCACGGCTTGACCGGAGATCGTATCGCCGTCCAGGGTGCCGGTGTACTCGGCGGAATCGCCGGAGTCTCCCTTGGCGATGAAATGTATGGCCTTGCCGCTCAGCGTGCCTTCCAGCTTGTCGCCGCCGAGCTCGCCGGTCAGCTTGCCGTCCGCGATCGTCAGCACCAGCCTTTGATGCAGCGGAATACCATAGAGATCCGTCGTGATCAGCCAGTCGGCGGCCTCCGCTGACCGGGCGGCTCGGATGGGGAGACAGGCGAGGAGACAGGACGTAAGAAGGATCGCGCGTCGCATGGCCCGCGAGTTTACGCCATACGAGCGCCGTCTCCCCCCATCCGGGGCCGGTCCGTGCATCACCAGGAGCCGTTCGCGGAATGCAACGCAACGGTCCCCGGCCCCGCAGGCCGGTTTCTGCGACACAAGGGGGTGTTTCCCGGGCGTTCACGAAGCGTGATGTCACACGAGCCTGCGTTCCCTAGTGTCGCAACAACGCTCTTGCGACACAAAGAGCCTCTCCCGCGGGGCCGGGAAAGGCTCCCGCATCACGAGGGCCGCGAGATGCGTCACGGCGCTTCCGAGTTGCATCACTAGGGAAGCTTGCGCAGTGTCGCAATCCGGGATCTGCGTCACGCTCCCCGTCTGCGCAGTGAGGCAATCCGGGATCTGCGTCACGCTTCCCGCTTGCGCGGTGATGCTTTCCGCCGTCTGCGTCACGCAGAGCCCGAGCGCAGTGATGCTTCCCAGGATCTGCGTCACGCAGATCGAGGGAACGGTGATGCAGCTCGAGATCCGCGTGATGCAGATCCCTTGCGCAGTGAGGCAGTCCGGGACGGTTGTCACGCGCGTCCGCAGAGGAGAGACTCCTGCCGGCCGAGGCATGGCGCGGCACTCCAGGGCAGGATCTCTTCCTTCCGCCGCGGTCAGCGGGCCCAGGATCTACCTCGACCGCATCGCCTCCGCCGTAGGCCGCCACCCGAGCCCTGCGAGTGCCGGAGGCTCCGCCGCGCCGCGCTTGCGAAGGATTGTGTTGCGGTGAGACCTCCAGCATCTTCAGGCCACTTCGCCGATGACCCGGATTCGCCCCTTCAATGCCGGTTCAGGCTACGTCCGCCCCTTTCCTCTCCTGAGCTTGACCTAGGGTCTAGGCCCTTGTAATGTTTGAGGAGATCCTCAACACTCTGGAGTTGCTCCCAGTGGCCAGGGGCGAGTCCTGGACAGAGCTCCGGGCCGGCGAAACCGAGGGGACGACGATGGGCGGCATCTTCATCAGCTACCGGCGGGACGATGCGACGGGCTATGTCTATGCCCTGCGCGACCGTCTCGCCGCGCGGTTCGGGCCTGGCCAGATCTTCATGGACATCGACTCCATTGAGCCGGGCCTCGACTTCGTGGAGGTCATCGAGAGCTCCGTCGCATCCTGCGATGTCGTCCTGGCCTTGATCGGAAAGCGTTGGCTGCAAACTGAGCGGCTTCAGGACCCCCGTGACTTCGTCCGCTTGGAGATCCAGGCTGCGCTTGCGAGAAAGATCCGCGTGATCCCCGTGCTGCTCGAAGGCACAGAGATGCCGAGCGCCGAAGAGCTTCCTGACGTGCTGTCACCGCTCTCGCGACGCCAAGCCTTCGAGATCAGCAACCGCCATTTCAGTGACGATCTTAATCAGCTCGGGGAGTTGCTCGGGCGGATTCTGGCTGAGCAGGAATCCAAAAGGATGAGCGCACTGCTGCCTCAAAAAGAGCCTCTGGAGACGATCGCCAGCACGCCCAGGCAGCCTGCCGGCAGCGAACCCAAGGTGGCTATTCCACCCGTGCAGCCGGAGAGGAGAACCTCTCTTCGCAAGCCAGCCGGAATGTTGGTCAGCTTTCTTTCGTTGCTGGCGGTTGCAATATATGCATGGTTCACCATTACTCTGGCGACAGAAAAGCTGGATCATTCGACCTCGATAGATAGATGGATCCTTTATCTTGCCATGCTCGCTGGCAACCTTCCTGCGCTATTAGGATTGATACTGAAGATCAAGGATTCCGCTTTCACTTGGAAAGCTTTTTTGGGCGCTGGGCTGTGGCAAATCGTTGTTATTATCATTGCCGCCGCGACGCCCGAGGGGGCGCATGGCGATTTTTATATGGCACTTTTAATATTTGGTTCCTTTGCGTCGTTTTTCTTTTTCTTAGCCTATCGCTATAGGATGGAGCTCGGTGTGACCTGAGTCGAAGCCGAGACGCCGTTCTCGCCCATCACCGTCAGGATCCCGTATCGTGTCCCGGATGGGCGAAGCTCATCGGACCGGTCTTACCCCAGCGGAGACGTCCCGCCGTCGTGGGCCTGCAAAGGGTGTTCTGGACGGGCTGGGACGTCTCTACCGGCACGTTATCGCCGAGCCCGCCTGACCTCAGCCGGTCCGGGCCACGCGCTCGCGGGAAACCTCCTCCATCCCGCCCCCGTCCCGCACCCGGCGCGTTACTGCGTAGCACCCGTCCTTCGCCCGCAGGTCATCCTCCTGCTCGACCTTCTTCAGATGCGCGCCCTGGATGACGAACGTCTCGCTCGCGACGAAACCGTTCTGGCAGCCGACCGGCAGGTGGGTCAGCCGGATCGTGGCCGTCGCGCGCTCGAAGGCCAGGGTCTGCCCCGTGAGGCGCTCGGACATGTCGCGGCTGAGGTCGTTCTGGACGAAGGTACCGGAGGCTGGATCGTAGAGGTAGACCTCGTAGCCCACCCACTTGGCACCCCCGTCGTGGCCGAGGAGCAGGTCGGCATAGCCGTCGAAGTTCACGTCTTCGAAGCGGGAGAACGAGGCCAGCTCCCGGGAGCTGCCATTCCCGGTGACCTCCAGCGTCTGGAACGGCTTCGACTCGCCGCGGCGTGTGATCTCGACGCGGCCAATCGGGTGTGGCTCCGTGGCCGACGACGGCGAGGGGTTGGGAAGGATGCGGAGCTCGAGCTCGATTCCAGGGTGGACTTTGAGGAGTCGCACTTCGGCGGCATCGGCTGCTAGGGCGGCTCGGAGGGGGAGACTGGCAAGGAGACAGGCCGTAAGGAGGATCGTGTGTCGCATAGTCTTTAGTTTACGCCGGATCGCGCGCACTTCAAGAGGGCTTTCACCGAATCTTCAGGAAGAATTCAGGCCGTCTTCATCACCGCAGGAAGGCCGGGGAGCGATAAGGGGATGACCAACCAAGGAGACCCCATGAAGCGATCCCTCTTCGTCCTTTGTACGGCATTCCTGCTGGCGGCTCCGGTCCTCGGCGCCGGCGAGCTTCAGCCCCCTGATCAGGCCGACGGCATTCCCGTGAGCACGGCCGCGGCCGCCCGGCTCGATACGGCCCTCCTCACCACGCTCGGCGACAAGGTGCGGGACAACACCTTCCAGAAGATCACCAGCGTCCTGGTGATGGTGGACGGCAAGCTGGCCTATGAGGGCTACTTCAACGGCGCGGACCGCGAGACGCAGAACGACGTCCGCTCGGCGAGCAAGACCGTGACCAGCATGCTCGTGGGGCAGGCCATCGCCCGCGGCGCCCTGAGCGGCGTGGGCGCCCGCGTCTTCCGCCTTTTTCCGGAGCGCCATCCCAAGAACCCCGACCCGCGCAAGCTCAAGGTCACCGTCGAGGACCTACTGACCATGAGCTCGCTGCTCGAATGCGACGACGAGAACCAGTTCTCCTCCGGCAACGAGGAGCGTATGTACGTCACCGAGGACTGGCTCGGTTTCTTTCTCGACCTTCCCATCAAAGGCTTCGCGCCCTGGGCCACCAAGCCGGCGGACTCGCCCTACGGCCGCAGCTTCTCCTACTGCACGGCGGGCGTCTTCACCCTCGGCCGGGTGCTGGAGAAAGCCACCCAGCGCCCGGTTCCCGACTTCGCCCGCGAGGCGCTGTTTGCCCCCCTGGGCATCGACAAGCTGACGTGGATCTACTCTCCCCTGCATCAGGCGCAGACCGGCGGCGGTCTGCGGATTCGCAGCCGCGACCTCGCGAAGCTCGGCCAGCTCTATCTGGATGGCGGCCGCTGGCACGGGCGGCAGGTGATCCCCGAAGAATGGATCAAGGTCTCGACGGCCGCGCACGTCCAGGCGAGTGATACGGACACCTACGGCTACCTCTGGTGGCGGCGGGACTTCACGGCCGGCGGCCGGACGTTTCCCGCTTTCTACATGTCCGGCAACGGCGGCAACAAAGTGGTGGTGGTGCCCGCGGCGAAGCTGGTGGCGGTGATCACCAGCACATTCTACAACTCGCGGGGAATGCATCAGCAATCGGACAAGCTGCTGACCGATTACATCCTCGCGGCCTTGCCGTCCAGCAGCGAAGGGGGGAGCCAGGGGGCGCCCAACACGCGCTGACGTTCGGCGTCGATCAACAGGCGGATCTTTTCGATCCGGGAGAGCAGCCCGGGATTGCCGCGCAGCCCGGCCAGCATCGGATCGAGAAGGAGCCACTCCTTGTCGCGATAGCCTTGGGAGATGGCCACGTCGAGCGCCGCGAGGGCCGCGGCGCTACGTCCGGAGCCCGCTTCGAGAAGGGTTTCGTCGAGCGCCGAGTCCGGCCATTCGTCGCCCTCGGACCGGCCGCGGCGCAGATCTTCGATCAACTGCCGCCGGTTGTGATCGATGTCGGAGCTTCCTTGAGCGAGGAGGAGCAGGCGGGTGCGGGCGCGGGTGTAGGCCGGCTCGATGGTGAGAGCTTCTTCATAAAGCGTCTTCGCCCGCCGCTCGTCGCCCTCTAGCAGGGCCACGGTGCCGCGGATCTCGGCCAGCTCGGGCCGGCGGATTCCCCGCGCGACCGCCTTGGCGGCGATCGCATCCGCCTCTTTGAGCCGCGCTTGCGAAAGGCGCATCTGGGCAAAGGCCGCGGCGGCGAAAACGTTGTCAGGCCGCAGCTCTTGCGCCCGTTCGAACCACACGGTGGCCGCCGGCTCGAAGCCGAGGAGCGCGAGCGTCTTCCCCATCTGGACCTCCAGATAGATCGGCGCCTCGCCTCCCTCCCGCGCGGCCTGGACGTCCATCTCCAGGGCCTCGGCGAGGTGCCCTTGGACGAGCAGGAGATTGGCGGCGCTCGCCAAGGCGGCGGCCGGCTGGGTCTCGAGCTCCGCGGCGCGGCGATAGGCGGCGAGCGCGGGAGTGATCTCGCCCTTGCCGTCCAGCGCCAGCGCCAAGGCATGGTGCGCCTGGCCCAGCCGCGGATCGAGGGCGAGGGCCTGCCGCGCCAGCATGAGCGCCTGGTCAGCGGATTCTCGGTGTTGGTTGAACTTGGTCGCCCGCTGGCCGAGAGCCAGGCTGAGAGGCTGTGAAAAAATTCCGGATAGCCGCCTCTGATTGGCTCGTGTTCGTGAGATACTTCACTCATGAGCGAGACCCTGTTCCCTATCCCCGAGCCGGAAGCGAAGACGGCGCCCTCCCCAGCGAAAGGGAAGCC
>DASUEN010000047.1:0-21651 GCA_036275055.1 Thermoanaerobaculia bacterium | reverse complement strand
CCTTCACGGTATCCTTTGGGGCGCCTCCGCCCGGTGATGGTTGTGGCGTTGGTTTCAGTGGATGCGAAGGATTAGAAGAGACACTGGCAGACGTTGGTGCGGCAACTGGCGGTGCCGCCGGTGGCCTGGCAGGCTGCGACCTGTTGGGGCGTGCAGCAGAAGCGGATAGTCGCCTGGGCCGAGCCCTGGGAGACGTGAAGCGCCGCGGGAACGAGGAGGAGCGCCAGCAGGAGGACGGATCTCTTGAGCTTCATGGGTTCTCTCCTTTCGGCGGAGGCATGCGCATTCTACGATAAGTCTCACCCGGCGGGGCTTTCCCTCCCGGGGATGAGGAGGACTCATGGATCTCGAAGTGAAGCATGACGAGCCGGGCCGGAAATACTTCGCCGTGGTCGACCATCACGAATCCGTCTGCGAATACGGACCGGCGGGGGAGAACACTCTCGATTTCTGGCACACCTTCGTGCCGCCGGAGCTGCGTGGCCGGGGGATCGCGGAAGAGCTGGTACGTCAGGCCCTGGACGACGTTCGGAAGCGAGGCTTCAAGGTGATCCCCTCCTGCTGGTACGTGCGCCTGTACATCGACCGCCACGCCCAGTATCGGGATCTGCTGGCGTGAAGGCTCCAGGCGCTCGCGGGTGGCGACCGAGTCGGCAACGGCGTGAGGGCCTTGACAAGGAATCACGAGCAGTGACAGATTTCTGTCATGCAGACGACGCTTCGGCTGGACGACGAGCTCTACCGGCAAGCCAAGGCCCGAGCCGCGATGCTCGGCGTGAGCCTGACGAAGTTTCTGGAAGAGGCCATCCGGGAACGTCTCCACGCGCCCATGGCCGAGCCGCCTCGACAGCGGATCCGCCTGCCTGTCTCCTCGGCGGCCGGTGGGTTGGCGGCAGGGTTCTCTACGCTCGAGGACGCCGTAGCCGCCGCCGATCTGGCTGAGGACAGGCTGAGGGTGCGCTAGGCCATGGTCCTGCTCGATGCCAACATTCTCATCGGGGCCTTCCGGCAGGACGATCCGGACCACGAGACCTTGAAGGCTTGGCTGGAAGAAACGCTGAACGAAGGGCCTGCCGTGACCTTTCCCATTCTCGTGGAAGTAGCCTTCCTTCGCATCATCACGCATCCTGACATCTTCCAGACTCCCTCGACGCTCGAAGAGGCCCTGGAATTCCTCCAAGCGGTCCAAGAGAGCGGCCAGTTCCGCGAGACGCCATGGACCCCGCGAATGCGGGGCCGCTGGTGGCAATGGTGCCGAGAGCTGCACTTGGAGGGAAACGACGTCAACGACGCCTACCTTGCTGCGACCGCCGCCGAATCTCGTTGCCGCTTCGTCAGCCGAGACGGCGGCTTCTCCAGATTCCGCGGCCTCGATTTGTGGAATCCAGCCGAGGGCGGGACGCCTTGACGTGGCTGGACACGCGACGCGGACCGTCTCGAATCCACCGCCACGCCCAGTACCGGGATTTGCTGGCCTGATGCTCCCTGGCCTGCTCTGCCTCAATTCGGCTCGTCGATGACCGCGGCGACCGAAGCGGCGACGGCGGCCTTCTCCAGCCAGCGCTCTAGCAGCTCCGGATCCTTCTGGGCCAGGATGCGCTCGCGGACGGCGTCCGGCACCGCAATGCCGCGAACCCGGAGGACGGTCAGAAGGTTGCGTGCCGCTTCTTCGGCGCGTCCCTCGGCGCGTCCCTGCGCGACGTATTTTTTCGCGAAATCGCTCTGGTATTCGTAACCCTTCATCACTGCCTCCAGTGCCCGGCGAGCCGCCTGATTCAGGGAATTATATACGAGATCGTGGTAGAACCGGGCCCGGTCGTCGTCGAGCTCCCGGATCGCAGACAGCACTGCAGCGGCGATCGTTGCTCCCTGGCCGGTCTCGCCGTGCGCCATCGCGGAGAGCACCCCGAGCTCGGGCCGCCGAGCCGCTTCCTGAAGGTCCGTCACCACCGGAACGTCAGCACGGCGCAGCACCGGCGGATGCAGGACGAAGCCAGGGACGCCGATCTCGATCGGTTCCGAGCACCAGCCAGCGACGGCCGGCTCGGGCGCAACGATGAGGAGATCCGCCGGGCAACCGTGGATGGCGCGTGAGACCGTCACATAGGCGGGCCAACTCAGGCGCTTTCTGGGGTCGATCGCAAGCTGGACCTCGACGATGATCACCCGGACGGAGACATCGCGATCGAGAAGGACGACGACGACGTCGGCGCGGTATTCGGCTGGCTGGATCTCGGTCAAATCGATCGAGGCAAGGCGAGCGCCGGTGTAGGCCGGCAGCGAGACGCCCAACACCTCGACCAGGATCTCGGCGGCGAGAGAGGGGCGGTTCTTGAAGAGATCTACGAGGATCTCGTGGGCCATGGAGGGCATGATTGGCGATGTTCGATCTTCGGCCTTTCCGGACCGTCAAGAACCCAGCACCGCCTCCGCTGCCAGCATCCCCGCCGTCGGCCGCACGCCCCCGCCGGGGTGGCTGCCGCTCCCTCCCAAGTACAGACCGGGGATCACTGTGCGATAACGCGCTGCCGACGGCGCCGGGCGCATCACCAGGAGTTGATCGAGGGCCAGCTCGCCGTGGTGGAGCTGGCCGCCGGTCAAGGCGAGCTGCGTTTCGAGATCGGCTGGAGTCAGGACTTCCCGCGCCACGATCCGCTGACGCAGGTCCGGAGCGTGCTGTTCGAGGACCGCGATCACCGCTTCGCCCAGGCGCTCGCGCGCTTCCGCCGTCCAGCCGCCTTCGAGGGCGTAGGGCGCGAAGCTCGCGAGGATGGAGACGACGTGATGGCCGGAGGGCGCGAGGCTCGGGTCGGCGACGGTGGGCACGCGGATCTCCAGGTGCGGGCGCTCGGAGAACCGGCGGTATTTGATAGCATCGAAGGCGCGTTCGAGGTCGTCAACGTGCCCGCCGCCGATGCGGATCGCTTCGTCCTGCCGGCCATCGCTTCCCGAAAGCGCCAGCGGGCCCGAGAGCGCCAGGTGGATCTTCGCCGCGCTCCCCCGGCTGCGCAGCCGGTGGAACTCCTCTTCGATCTTGAGCGGCAGGGTTCCCGGTGCGAGGAGCTCGAGCATCGTGCGCTTCGGGTCGGCCGAGGAGAGGACGACCGGCGCGTCGATCGTCTCGCCCGAAGCGAGCGTGACGCCGACGATCTTTCCACGGTCGAGCCGGATGCGCGCGACCTCGGCGCCGGTGCGCAACTCAGCCCCGGCAGCGCGGGCCGCAGAAAGAAGCGCAGCGACGAGCGCCGGAGGGCCTCCCGCCAGTGCCTCTCCCCCGGCGCACTCGCGCAGCAGGAAATTGGTCACCGTACCGGCCGACCAGGGCCCCGACCACGTGGAGGCCACCGCAGGCGCGGCCAGGGCCTCCACCAGGAGCGGCGTCTCGAACCGTTCGTTCAGGAAATCGGCGACGCACATCGGCGCTGTGCGCGCCAGCTCGAGGAGGTCCTTCCGGCTGACCCGGAGCACCGACAGCCCGCGCCGGGCGATCTGCCAGAAATCGCCGGCTGACCCAGGTGTGAGAGCCGGCGGCGTATCCGCCAGCACGGCACTGATCAGCGGCGTGATCCGTCCAACGAAGGCACGCAGGCTCCGGTAGCAATCGGCGTCGTGCTGCGAGCGTTGACCGATCGCGCCGGCGGCTCCGGCGTCATCGCCCGGGAGAAGGATCCCCGGACCGTTCGCTTCCGCGATGTAAAGAGACGGAGACTTGCGAAAGGCGAGGCCGTGCTTCAACAGGCCGAGCCGCTCCGCGATCGCGCGCGGCGCGAGGCTTTCGTCATGCAGCAAGCCGGGCACCACGTAACCGGGGTGAAACTCGCGTTTCGCGGACAAGCCTCCAGGCGCTTCTGCGCGCTCCACAACCAGAACTTTGCGCCCGGCGGCGGCGAGCCGCGCCGCGGCGGCGAGGCCGTTCGGACCGGCTCCAATCACGATCGCGTCGAAACCCATCAGACCGCCCTCTTGGTGAGCATCGTCTGCGCGCAGAGCGCGCCCGGCACGCCCATGATGCCGCCGCCGGGATGGGTGCCCGAGGCGCACATCCAGAGGTTGCGAACCGGCGTCCGGTAGCGGCTCCAGCCCGCCATCGGCCGCAGGAAGGCGAGCTGCTCCAGCGACAGCTCGCCGTGGAAAATGTTGCCTTCGGTCAAACCGTAGACCTGCTCCAGGTCCCAGGGGGTGAGCACCTGGCGGTGCAGGATCAGGTTTTTGAGGTTCGGCATGTATTCCGCAAGCGTGTCGATGACCGCGTCGCCGAAAGCCTCGCGCTGATTCGGCCAGTCCGCGGCCCCTTCCTTGAGATGGTAGGGCGCGTACTGAACGAAAATCGACATCACGTGCTTGCCCGGCGGCGCCAGCGTCGGATCGGTCATCGACGGGATGAGGACGTCCATGAACGGCCGGCGGGAGAAAGCGCCATATTTGGCGTCGTCATAAGCGCGCTCCAGATAATCGATCGACGGCGCGATGGTGATGCCGCCCTGCAAGTGGGGGCCGTACTCCGGCAGACAGGTGAGCTCGGGCAGCGCGTCGAGCGCCAGGTTCACCTTGCCCGAAGATCCGCGCATCTTGAATCGCCGGATCTGCTGTGTGATCTCGGGGTCGAGATGCTCCTCGCCGACCAGGTGCAGGAACGTGCGATGCGGATCGAGCCCCGAGATCACGGCCTTGGCGCGGATCTCGTCGCCGTTTCCGAGCACGACGCCCGCGGCACGCCCGTTCTGCATCAGCAGATGAGCGACCGGCGCCTCGGTGCGGATCTCCACACCCAGGGCGCGCGCAGAGCTGGCGATGGCCTGCGCGATGGCGCCGGTGCCTCCCTTGGGCAGCCCCCAGGCGCGGAACGAGCCGTCGATCTCGCCCATGTAGTGATGGAGGAGGACGTAGGCGGTGCCCGGCGAGCGTATGCCCAAAAAGGTTCCAATGATGCCGGAGATCGCCATCGGCGCAATGAGCTGCTCGCACTCGAACCATTCCGAAAGGAAGTCCACGGCGCTCATCGTCATCATCTTGACGTTGGCGAAGAGCCACTCGTCCCCCTCGCCGCGGATCTGCTTTCCCAAACGCGCGATGCGCAGCAACTCCCGCGGATCCCGCGACAATGGATCAGGAGCCGGCTGATCGATCAATGGCTTGATCAGGCGGCCGAGCTCCGCCATCCGCTGCCCGAAACGCTTGTAGACCTCCGCGTCGTGCGGCGAGAACTGGGCGATGGAGCGGCGCGTCCGCTCGGAATCGCTGTCGCGCAGCAAATACCGGCCGTCCGGAAACGGGGTGACAGTCGCCTCCAGCGGCAGGATCTCGTAGCCGTGGCGCGGCAGCTCCAGGTCGCGGATGATCCAGGGGCGCAGCAGCGAGACCACGTAGGAGCAGCAGGAGAACTTGAAACCGGGATGGATCTCCTCCGTCGTGGTCGCGCCGCCGACCTGATGCCGCCGTTCGAGGACCAGCACCTTGCGCCCGGCCTTCGCGAGATAGGCCGCGCAGACCAGGCCGTTGTGGCCGGCGCCCACCACGATCGCGTCGTATCGCGTGCCGGTCATGGCTTGCGCTTCCTCTCCGGGTCGTAGAAGGGAATGGGGGCGACGGTCGCGGTGACCTTGCGCCGCTCGTATTCGACGGTGTGCTCGATCTGGAGCTCCGTTCCCGGCGCCTCGAAACCGCGGCGGACCGAGGCGATCGCCAGGTATTTCTTGAGCAGCGGCGACCAGGTGTGACTGGTCGCCTGGCCCACCTGGCGCCGCTCCGCGTCATAGATTGGCAGGGCGTCGCGCCGCGCCGTCGCCGGCAGGCTCGGCGGCAGGTTGAAGCTCGCGTAGAGTTGCTCGAGCTCCACCCAGCTCACCTCCAGGCCGACGAGTTGCCAAACCGAGCCGCGTTTCGTCTCGGCGGCGATAGCGTCGCGGCCGATGAAGTTGCCGCGATCGAGATCGACCATCCAGCCGAAGCCGAGCTCCAGAGGCGTCGACTTGCGCGATTCGAGGACCACCTTCTGGGAGCTGAAGTAGTCGACGCCCAGGAGGACGAAGCCGGCTTCGATGCGGGCCACGTCGAGCGCGTCGAGCCCCGCGGGCTCGATGCCGTGCCGCTCGCCGGCAGCCATCAGGGAGTCCCAGACCGCCAGCGCCGAGTCGCGCTCGACCCAGATCTCGTAACCCAGGTCGCCGGTGTAGCCGGTGCGGCTGATCCAGACGGGGATCCCCAGGATCGCCGCGCGGGTGACGCCGAAGAACTTGAGCTTGTCGAGATCCGCGCCGCTCGCGTCGCGCAGAATGGCGCGCGAGGTGGGCCCCTGGAGCGCCAGCGCCGCGAGACGCTCGCTGGAGTCCTCGATCTCGACGTCGAGGCCGCGCCCCACCGCCTGCAGCCAGTGCAGGGTGGGATCGGCCGCGGTGACGCGGAAATGATCCTCGGCCAGCCGGGAGACGGTGCCGTCGTCGATCACCTTGCCGTCGTCGTCGCACCAGCAACTGTAGGCCACCCGGCCCACCTTGAGCTGGGTCACGTCGCGCACCATCATGCGGCCGAGGAGGGCCGCAGCGTCCGGCCCAGTGACCTCGTACTTGTAGAGCGGCGTCACGTCGAGCAGGCCGGCCGACTCGCGGAAGGCGAAGTACTCGCGCTCGTGCGACGTATCGAAGCTGCAAACGGCGCAGTACCCAGCCCAGTCCTTCCAGCGGTAGCTGGTGCAGAGAGGCTGCGTACGCTCGTGGAAAGGCGTCGGAATCGGCATCGGTCGAGTGATCCCCGTAAAGGCGCGGGGAGTGTATCTCCAGGTCTCTGCCGGAGACAAGGGCGGCCCCCTTCTCCGTCTTGCGGTAGGATCTCGCCATGCGGCCTGTATTCGCGGATCCCAAGACCGACTTCGTCTTCAAGCGTATCTTCGGCAGCGAGGTCCACAAACCGCTCCTCATCGAGCTGCTCAATGCGCTCCTGGAGCTCGCAGGAGACCATCGGATCGCCGACCTCAGATACCTCTCCTCCGAGCAGCACGTGCCGGTGGAGGAGCTGAAGCTGTCGCTGGTGGACGTCAAGTGCTTCGACGAGCGCGGGCGGCACTACGTGGTCGAGATGCAGGTGCTCAACGTCGAGGGGTTCGAGAAGCGGGTGGTCTACAACACGTCCAAGGCCTATGTCACCCAACTGCGTACTGGCGAGGACTACCCCGGCCTCGACGACGTGGTGGGGGTGACGATCTGCGATTTCGTCCTCTGGCCCGGGCCGCCGGTGCCGGGTGGCGCGCCGGTGCCGATGCTGAGCCGCTGGCGGATGCAGGAGCAGCATGGCGGCGCCCTGGGTCTTTCGCAGGTGCAGTACGTGTTCCTGGAGCTGCCGAAATACCGCTCAGGCGATGCCCCGGAGGGGACGATCGACCGCTGGGCCTACTTCTTCCGGGAGGCGGAGAACCTCGCGGTGGTGCCGCCGGCCTTGTCGGAGCCGCCCTACCGTCAGGCGCTGGAGGTGGCCCGCGTGGCGGGTTTCAGCGCCGGAGAGCTCGATCTGTACGACCGGGCGAAGATCGCCGAGCAGGACGCCCGCGGTGCCCTCAGCCTGGCAGAACGGCAGGGCCTCGAGAAGGGCATGCGCGAGGGCCTCGAGAAGGGGATGCGCAATGGCCTCGAGAAGGGGATGCGCAAGGGGCGCGAAGAAGGCCGTGTCGAAGGGCTGCGCGAAGCGGTCCGTGCCTTGTGCCAGGCGTTCGAGATCGAAGTCGATGCGGAGCGGGAAGCGTTTCTGGCCGGCCTGGGGACCGGCGAGCTGAAGGCGCTGCAGGCCCGCTTGCTGCGCGATCGGCGTTGGAGCTGAAGTGGTGTGTGGGGTTGAACAGATCCGACTGCACGACGAGCGCCGGACGGGGCTTGCCGGAGTATGCGCCTTTCGCCGCCACCACGACGATGGCGCCCCGCTTCACTTCCATCCCTGAGTGTCGGCGTTCTGCGTGATGAAGTCCAGAGCCTCTCTCTCCGAGCGAAGGCGGCTGACCAGAAGCGACTGACGGCGAGCCTCTTGCGCGATGAGATTCCCTCCCTCCGCTGCCAAGCCGGCGGTGAGGATCTCGCGAGCCAATTCGCTCTTGGTCTTGCGCCGCCGCCGGGCTTCGCGCGCGAGGGAGCGGGTGAGGTCGGCGTCGATGCGAAGGATGAGCACGGCGTTGGACTTCTCTGCTCTGCTCATTGTCATGCAGTATACGCTTCGCCGGTTCGGTCAACCGCAGCCAGGGGCTGGTGGGCTGGCCTACCAGATGACCGTCATCGGAGCACGAGGCGATCGAGGTCCTTACGGTCTTGCTCGAAGTCCCTCTCCGTATAGGCAAGGTACGCTTGGCGTCCCTTGAGGAACGCTTCCGTTTCCCAGAAGGATAGGCCAAGGAGCCGGCCTACCTTCCGCAGGCCGTGTTTGGCGGGCTAATCCTCTTTGGTCTATGCTGTCTCAAGCAACCCGAGCGCGTCGAGGAGTGATTCAACTGCCGCAAGGTCTTTCTTGGGATCGGGGAGAGCGCCAATCTCAAAGCTCCGCGCGGGAGGTAATTGAGAATGAGCCAGACCCTACGGGAACCGACCGTCGGCGAGCACTTTACGGGCAAACCTCCGGCCGTCCGGGAGATCTACGACCGTCTCCTGACGGCGGCGCGGCGGATCGGGCCGGTCCAGGAGGAGCCGAAGAAGACCTCGATCCACCTGGTCCGCTCGTCCGCCTTCGCGGGCATCGAGGTACGCAGGGACTACCTCCTCCTGAACCTCAAGTCGGACTCCCCGATCGAGAGCCCGCGCGTCACGAAGGCGGAGCAGTTGTCCGCGCGGCGCTACCACCAGAAGGTCCGCCTGTCGTCGCCGGAGGAGGTTGATCCCGAGCTTCAGGGGTGGCTGGCGAAGGCCTACGAGCTGAGCGGTTAGAGCCGTCTTTTCCAGGAGGAAGCGCTGATGTCGAATCCCCTTTGGGGCGTGATTGCCGGAGTCGCGTTCGGCGCCTTCGCGGTGGGGACGATGATCCCCATGGCCTTTCCGGACAAGCGAACGGCGCTGCTGGCAGCGTTTGCGGACCGCTTCGCGATCGGGCTAGTGATCGGGTGTGTGCAGCTCCCATGGCCAGGGTGGGCCGTGGGACTGCTCTTCGGGTTGCTCCTAAGCCTCCCCAGCGCAATCGTCACCAAGGCCTATGCACCCATCATGATTCTCGGAGGCCTCGGAGGCCTCGTGATCGGCGGACTCCTTCACGGCTGGAGTTGACGACTCCGCGCGAAGGTAGCACCCCGGGAACGGCCGGCATCCGCCCCCGGGGGTTGATCGAATCGATTGTCAAAGAGCAAGCCCACTCCTCCGTAAACCGGATGAGTTGCAGCGTCGAGCAGCTCGTCGCTGGTCCGGTGCCCTGGGTGCCGGGCAACGACGAAGCCTTGGCTCTGTACGGTCAATGTATACTCTGAGCAGAGCGACTCTGTCAAGCTGCAATTCGCGCAGAGTTGACATTTGGGAATCTTTGCGGTCTTATATCTCTCGAACCGCATCCAACTGGAAGGTCTGTTGCGAATTCCAAGCGGTCCAGACCTCGCTCCCGATGGCTCGGACCTTGGTCGCGAGGATCCAGACCTCGATCCAAGGGATCCGGACCTCGCTCAAGGGGATCCTGAGCTTGCTGTAGACAGCCTGGAGCGAGATCGGAAGGTCTCGCATCGAGATCCCGAAGGTCCGGACCTCGAGGCGGACGATCTGGAGCTCGGTCTGAGGGACCTGGAGCTTGCTTCGAGAGTCCTGGAGACCGGGGCGGAGGATCTGGAGATCGATACGAGAGGCCCTGATTTCGTTGCGGACCCCTCGGAGCGTTCTTTGACAACTGAATCTTACGAAGCGCCTTCCTCGTTGGGGCGGCGGGGCTCTCCGCTTTGGAGGGCGGAGAGCCCCGCTCTTTTTTCCTGGCGAGTACGGAGTGGACTAATCGTCGTCGTCTTCGTCACCGACCACGAAGAGGTGGCCGTTGTTCTGCGTCAGGATCCGGCCGTCCTTGGCGAGGGAGAGCGGCGTGTAGGCGGCGCCGAGGGCGGAATCGAGGAAGAGGTGATCGCGCAGCGTGCCGTTCGGGCGAATGGAGTAGAGGCCGCCGTCCTCGCTGTTGACGAAGACGTTGCCGTTGCGGTCGACCGCCGGGGCGTTGACGCACCACTCGAAGCCGGCCGGCTGATCCGAGACGCAGCTCACGTTTCCCTGAGAGTCACGCGAGCAGCTCTGCGTGTTGGTGCTCTGAAAGCGCCACTCCACCTCCAGGTTGCTGTTGAGCCGGGTGATGAAGTAGGCCTCCGGGGAAGCCGGGTCGCTGGCCGTGCGGTCCTTGGGGCAGAATTCCGCGACCGGGCAGTAGGAGCCGGTGCCGCCGTAATGATTTTCCTTGGTAATGATGGAATAGGTGCCATCGTGCGGGTAGACCGCCGGCGTGTCGTCCCAACCGAAGGGGTAGGACGCCAGGAACTGCCCCCTGGAGCTGAACTTCATCAGGTGGCCCTGAAAGTAGGGGTAGCGGGTCAAGGCGCCGTAGAGGATGGCGCCGTCCGGCAGCACCACCGGCACGGAGGTCGAGTCGTCCCACACGATGCCCGCGCCGCCCCGGTTCTGAGACGGTTCGACGCCGGTATGAGCACCGGCGCGGCAGCCGCCGGGCGTGCCGTTGGGCGGCAGTGTGACGTTGCAACCGTCGAACAGGCGGTTGGCGAGCGAGGCGATCCACTTCGGCGTCAGGTCGGGGTTGACGGCGACGAGAAACCCCTCGCGGATCCAGAGGTGCGCGGTGGTGACGATGTAGAGGGTGCCGTCCGGCGCGATGGAGGGAGCGGAGTTCACCGGCACCCGCTGGGCGCCGCAGGGCCTCGTGGGCGGCACGGCGTCCGGGCTCGGCGGCCACGGCAGGTCGGCGAGGCTGAAGCTGCCGAGGCACGGGTCGCCGGCGCCGGGCGCGCCGGGCGTCAGCGAGGCGATGGTGGCGGTCTTGATCGTGTTGTTGGGCGAGACCTTCACCAGGTACGAGGCCGGCGGGTTCACGTCCCAGGGGTTGTCGTGGTCGAGCTTGAGGGCGTCGTAATAGACGTTGCCCTTGGCGTCCGCGGAGAGCGGGCCGACGGCGTAAGTGTCCGGGTCGAGCGTGGAGCCGAAAGGCTTGATGCGCGCCACCAGGTGACCGTCGGACTTGGCGAGCTTGAAGATCGAGCCGCCGAAGCCCGGGACGTAGACGTAGTCGCCCACCAGGACGGCGTGGAAGACGGGCTCGTCGAAGGGACCGTTGCCGGTCGTGAGGCTGAGGAAGGGCACCGGCTTCCAGTCGCTCTCGAAGCTCCACTCCTCCGCCAGGTGGCCGTGCCGCCAGTGCAGCTTCTTCTCGTTCCAGATTTGGGTGTTCCTGTTCAAGATGCTCGTGTACGCCCCCGACTTGAACTCCATGTAGACGTCGTCGCCGTCGGTCAGCGGCACCTGGTAGTGGACCGGCAGGTCGCCACCCCCAAAGGTCGGATCCGCTTTCTCCGCCTCCACGAAAGGATCGTAGACCACGTCGTCGAGCAATTTCCGGACATGCTGGCCTGAGACGTTCACGACTCCCGTGTGCTGCGGGCTCTGGCCCCATTGCGGCCAGCCCTGGGACCGAGGCCCGTCTTCGGACCAGCCGGGCAGACTGGCTATCAGGAACACGGCGAACGACACCAGCGAGCTTCTCTGTATGGACATGAAATCTCCTTCCAAGGTTCTCCAGTAGAAAGTCATGACAAAAAGGCAGGCGCTCCGATGCTTCTTTCACGACGAGCGCCTGGCTTGTCGGTTTAATAGAGCGCTACGAGAAAAGAACGTTGGCGTGGCGGCGTTGTCCTCACCCGGCCGCCCCTTCGCCGGGAGAAGAGGGAGAAAAGCAAAAAAGGACAGAAACGACAGAAAGGACAGCTAGCGCCGAGGGGAGAAAAAGGGGGGAAACGATCGGGGCGCAGCCGGGCTGCGCCCCTACGGAGCACGAAGCGGACTAGTCGTCGTCCTCGTCGTCACCGACCACGAAGAGGTGGCCGTTGTTCTGGGTCAGGATCTTGCCGTCGCCGTCGATCGAAAGCGGCGTGTAGGCGGCGCCGATCGCAAGCTGGAGGAAGAGGTGGTCGCGCAGCTTGCCGTTCGGGCGGATGACGTAGAGGTTGCCGTCCTCGCTGTTGGCGAAGACGTTGCCGTTGCGGTCGACCGCCAGGCCGTTGACGCACCATTCGAAGCCTGCCGGGTGATCCGAGACGCAGCTCACGTGACCTTGGGCGTCCCGGGTGCAGCTCTGGGTGTTGGTGCTCTGGAAACGCCACTCCGGCTGCAGGTTGCTGTTGAGCCTGGTGATGAAGTAGGCCTCCGGGTCGGCCGGGTTGCTGGCCGTGCGGTCCGAAGGGCAGAACGCCTCGACGGAGCAATAGGAGCCGAGGCCGGTGTAGTGGTTGTCCTTGGTGAGGATGGAGTAGGTGCCGTCGTGCACGAAGACCGCAGGCGTCTCGTCGAAACCGTAGAGGTAGGAGGCCAGGAACTGCCCGCTGGAGCTGAATTTCATCAGGTGACCCTGGTCGTAGTTGTAGCGGGTGAAGGCGCCGAAGAGGATGCTGCCGTCCGGCAGCACCACCGGCACGGAGCTCGAGTCGTCGAGCACGCGGCCGGCGCCGGGACGGTTCTGGGATGGATCGACGCCGGTGTGCGCGCCCGCTCGGCAGCCGCCGGGCGTGCCGTTGGGCGGCAAGGTGACGTTGCAGCCGTCGGTGAGACGGTTGGCGAGCGAGGAGATCCACTTCGGCGTCAGGCCGGGGTTGACGGCGACGAGATACACCTCCCGGTTCCAGAGGTGCGCCACGGTAACGATGTAGATCGTGCCGTCCGGCGCGATGGCAGGAGCGGAATTCGCGGGCACCCGCTGGACGCCGCAGGTCACCATGCCCGGCACGGCGTCCGGGCTTGGCGGCCACGGCAGCTCGGCGTTCGTGAAGGCGCCGAGGCACTGATCGTTGGCGCCGGGAGCACCGGGCGTCAGCGAGGCGATGGTGGCGGTTTTGAACGTATTGTTGGGTGAGACCTTCACCAGGTACGAGGCCGGCGGGTTCACGTTCCAGGGGTCGTTGTGATCGACCTTGAGGACGTTGTAGTAGACGTTGCCGTGGGCGTCCGCAACGAGCGGGCCGGCGACGTAGGTGTCCGGGTCGAGCATGCCGTCGAAGAGACCGCCGAAGGGCTGAATGCGCGCCACCAGGTGGCCGTCGGACTTGGCGACCTTGAAGATCGAGCCTCCGAAGCCCGGGACGTAGACGGAATTGCCCACCAGGACGGCGTGGAAGACCGGCTCGTCGAAAGCGCCGCGGCCGGTCACGAAGCTGCCGAAGGGCAACGGTTTCCAATCGCTCTCGAAGCTCCACACCGCCGTCAGGTGGCCGTGCGTCCGGCGCAGCTTCTTCTCGTTCCAGATCAGGGTGTTCCGGGTCTCGAGACCCGTGTACGTCCCAGTCTTGAATTCCATGTAGACGTCGTCGCCGTCGGTCAGCGGTACCTGATAGTGGATCGTCAGGGCGCCAGGCCCTTCGGGATCCGTTTCGTTGGCCTCCGCGAAAGGATCGTAGACCACGTCGTCGAGCAGCTTCCTGGCATGCTGCCCCGAGACGTTCACCGCTCCCGTGTGCTGCGGGGTGCGGCCCCACTGCGGCCAATCCTGGGACCAGCCAGGGAGACTGGCCATCAAGAGCCCGGCGAGCAAGGCTCTCCGGGCGAGGCGGAATGCTTTCTTCATGACGAGGGTCCTCTCTGTCGTTGCAGTGAGTGAAAGGTGGCCGAGGGGCGCAGCAGGCTGCGCCCCTGGACGTCTGCTACGAGGGATTAATCGTCGTCGTCTTCGTCGCCGACCACGAAGAGGTGGCCGTCGTTCTGGGTCAGGATCTTGCCGTCGTTGGCGATGGAGAGCGGCGTGTAGGCGGCGCCGATGGCGAGATCGAGGAAGAGGTGGTCGCGCAGCGTGCCGTTCGGGCGAATGGCGTAGAGGCCGCCGTCCTCGCTGTTGACGAAAACGTTGCCATTGCGGTCGACCGCCGGGGCGTTGACGCACCACTCGAAGCTGGCCGGGTGATCGGAGACGCAGGTCACCTGGCCCTGGGCGTCACGCGAGCAGCTCTGCGTGTTGGTGTTCTGAAAGTGCCATTCCGGCTCCAGGCTGCTGTTGAGCCGGGTGACGAAGTAGGCCTCCGGGGAGGCCGGGTTGGTGGCGGTGCGATCCTGGGGGCAGAACGGCGAGATGTTGTTGCAGTAGGCGCCGCTGGAGTAGTGGTTGTCCTTGGTGATGATGGAGTAGGTGCCGTCGTGCGGGTAGACCGCCGGCGTATCGTCCCAGCCGAAGGGGTAGGAGGCCAAGAACTGGCCGCTGGAGCTGAACTTCATCAGGTGCCCCTGACCGTAGGGGACAAAGGTCTTGGCGCCGTACAGGACGCTGCCGTCCGGCAGCACCACCGGCACGGAGGTGGAGTCGTCGAAGACGAAGCCGCTGCCCTTCCGGTTCTGCCACGGGTCGACGCCGGTATGGGCGCCTTCGCGGCAGCCACCGGGCGTGCCGTTGGGGGGCAACGTGACGTTGCAGCCGTCGGTGAGCCGGTTGGCAAGCGAGGCGTTCCACTTCGGCGTCAGGTCAGGGTTCACGGCGACGAGATACCCCTCGAAGAACCAGAGGTGCGCGGTGGTGACGATGTAGATGGTGCCGTCCGGCGCAATGGCGGGAGCGGAATTCGCGGGCACCCGCTGGACGCCGCAGATCCTCGGAGTCGCCGGCACGGCGTCCGGGCTCGGCGGCCACGGCAGGTCGGCGCCGCGGAAGATGCCCAGGCACAAGTCGCCGGCGCCGGGCGTGCCGGGCGTCAACGAGGCGATGGTGGCGGTTTTGGCCGTATTGTTGGGCGAGACCTTCACCAGGTACGAGGCTGGCGGATTCACGTCCCAGGGGTTGTCGTGGTCGAGCTTGAGGGCGTTGTAGTAGACGTTGCCGTGGGCGTCCGCGGTGAGCGGGCCGGCGACGTAGGTGTCCGGATCGAGCCCACCGCCGGAGAGGTTGCCGAAGGGGTTGATGCGCGCCACTACGTGGCCGTCGGACTTGGCGACCTTGTAGATCGAGCCGCCGAAGCCCGGTATGTAGATGTAGTTGCCCACCAGGACGGCGTGGAAGACGGGCTCCCAGAAGGGGCCGCGGCCGGTCAGGAGGCTGAGGAAAGGCACCGGCTTCCAGTCGCTCTCGAAGCTCCACTCCTCCGCCAGGTGGCCGTGCCTCCAGTGCAGCTTCTTCTCGTTCCAGACCTGGGTGTTCCAGCTCTGGCGGCTCGTGTAGGCCCCGGTCTTGAACTCCATGTAGACGTCGTCGCCGTCGGTCAGCGGCACCTGGTAATGGACCCCCAGGTCGTCGCTGGAAAAGGGATCCGCTTTCTCCGCATCCACGAACGGGTCGTAGATGACGTCGTCGAGCAGCTTTTTGGCGTGCTGCCCCGAGACGTTCGCGACTCCCGTGTGCTGCGGGCTCTGGCCCCATTGCGGCCAGCCTTGAGACCGGGGCCCATCCTCGGACCAGCCGGGCAGACTGGCCAGTGAGAGCACAGCGAAAACCATCAGCGGACTTCTCCGCATGGACATAAAACCTCCTTCCCCAGGTTTCTCTGGGTCATGAAAAAAGTGCAGGCGCTCCAATGCGTTGCTGACGACGAGCTCTTTCTCGCCGGCTCGGTGACGCCAGGTGAACAACGCTGGCTTTACAGCTTTCCTCTCACCAGGGGTGGGAATGCCGCCTCGTCCCGCCCCCCAAGACCCTCATCACCCCGGCCCTCTTCTCCCGCCCCCTCCCAGCCCCCCTCACCGGGAGAAGAGGGAGCCCCCACCCAACAGCAAAAACGGTTCGGCCAGGTACCCCTCTCCCGGGGAGGGGGATGGGGTGGTCGGGAGAGGGGCAGGGGTGAGGGTCTTGGGCGGGCGGCGCTTCCCGTAAAGTTAACGCCTATGGGCTGGGAGAGAGGGGCTGGGGGAGTGAGGGCCTCGAAGCGGCGGATAACGGTCCGTTCACGAGATCGCTCGACGTCATGTCGGGGCGGCCCGCTCTTTCCAGACACCCTGTGAGCGCGAGCTCTTTCTCTGCGATAGGATTCCGCGACACGGAGAGGGATATGAAGAGCCTACGGGAACGCAAAGAGTGGAAGCTTTTCGCCGTCCTGCCGAAGGCGGACGGCGCGCTGGCCGCCGCCTGGTATGCGGTGCTCGTGCTGCGGGGCCTTCTGCCCGCCTTCTTCGGCATCGCCATGGGCTTGCTGGTGGCCGCCGTGCAGGGGCGCTCCGGGCTCGCCGCGCCGCTCACCTTCGCCGGGGTGGTGTTCGTCCTGCTCCAGGTCCTGACGCCGATCCACCAGGCGGTGAGCTCCAACCTCGGGGACCGCACGGCGGCCTGGCTTTACGACCGCCTGACCGAGGCGTGCGTGCGGCCCCCCGGCATGGGGCACCTCGAAGATCCCAAGCTCACCAACGACCTCACCGTGGCGCGGGACTTCGATCTCGGCATGACCGGTCCGCCGCTTTCGATCTCCATGGACTTCATCGCCTCGGGGCTGGTGGAGATGATCGGCGGCCTGGCGTTCGCCGTCGTGCTCGCGAGGTATCGCTGGTGGGCGGCCTTCGTCCTCGCCGGCGCTTGGCTGGCCACGCACTGGCTGCTGCGCGAGAGCTCGGTGTGGCAGGACCGCAACACCGAGACCGTGCGGGCCGCGCAGCGCGACGCCGAGTACGCCTACCGGCTCGCCGTCGATCCGCCCGCCGCCAAGGAGCTGCGCCTCTTCGGCCTCGCCGGCTGGACCATCGATCGCTTCATCGACCGCCGCACCCGCCTCCACAAGTTGCAGTACGAGGCCACCCGCCTGCGCGAGAAGCCCGTGCTGTGGAGCATGCTGCTGGTGATCGGCGCCAACGTAGTGGTTTTCTGGTCGCTCGCCAGCGCCGCCTCCAGTGGCGACCTGGACCTCGGATCGCTCGTCATCTTTGCGCAGAGCGCCATCGGCACGTCGATGATCGCCTTCGGCGGCCTCAACTGGGCGCTCGACGGCTCGGCCGCGCCGGTGGCCGCGGTGCTGCGCCTGCAGCCGGCCATGGCCGCCGAGGGAGCCCTGCCCTCCGGCAATCGCGACGCCCTGGGCAAGCCGGCCCGCGAGATCCGCTTCAAGAACGTCACGTTCGCCTACCCTTCCGGCGGCTCGGCTCCGGTGCTCCAGGGGTTCGACCTGACCGTGCCCGCGGGATCGTCGCTCGCGATCGTCGGCCAGAACGGCGCCGGCAAGACGACGCTCGCCAAGCTGCTCTGCCGCCTCTACGACCCGCAGTCCGGCGTGATCGAGATCGACGGCGTCGACCTGCGTGATCTGGATCTCACGTCGTGGCGGAAGCGCGTCGCCGCGGTCTTCCAGGACTTCATTCGCTTCGAGCTGCCTTTGCGCGACAACGTCGCCCCTCGCAGAACGCTGGAGGCCACGCCGGACGATGCGGTCCTCGCCGCGCTCGAGGAAGCCGGCGCCGCCGGTCTCGCCAGCCTCGATACGGTGCTGGCCCGCGGTTACGAGGGCGGCACCGATCTTTCGGGCGGGCAGTGGCAGCGGGTCGCACTTGCCCGCGCGCTCTATGCCGTGGGGCGGGGCGCCGGAGTGGTGCTGCTCGACGAGCCCACGGCGCAGCTCGACGTGCGGGGTGAGGCCGAGATTTTCGACCGCCTCCTCGCGGCCACGCGGCACTGCACGACGATCCTCATCTCGCACCGCTTTTCGACGGTGCGCCACGCCGACCGCATCTGCGTGCTGGAGCACGGCCAAGTGATCGAGCTCGGCACTCATGACGAGCTGATGGCCCTCGGAGGCCGCTACCGCACGATGTTCGATCTCCAGGCCCAGCGCTTCAACGCCGCGGAAGACGAGGAGGGAGTCGCCTATGAAGTCCTCGCCTGACCGCAAGCCCAAGATCGACGACCTGCCGCCGGCGCTGTCGTCCATGTGGCGGCTGTGCAAGCTCGGGCTGCGCAACGAGCCCAGCCTGATGACGGCGGCCTTCACGTTGGCGCTGGTGGCCGCCCTGCCGGATGCGTTGATCGCCTGGTGGCTCAAGCTGCTCGGCGAAGGTGTGCTGCGGCACGACAGGAAAATCGTGCTCGCCGCCGCCATCGCCCTCGGCGTCTCCACCGCGGCCACGTGGTTGCTGCGCGTCGTCAGCGTCCGCGTGCAGCGCCGCTTCCGCGACAAGATCACGATCGCGCTCGAAGCCCACGTGGCCCGGCTGCAGGCGTCCGTGGCCACTATCGCCCACCAGGAACGGCCGGAGTATCTCGACCGTCTCGCGAGGCTGCGCGATCAGGTTTTCGTGCTCGATCACCTGTACATGTCGATCTTCACCACCTGCGGCTGGATCCTGCGGCTGGCGGTGACGGTGGCGTTCCTTGCCTCGGTCCATCCGGCCCTGGTGCTGCTCGCCGTATTTGCGCTGCCGACCATGCTGACTGCATCGTGGCGGCCGGCCTTCGAGCGCGGTTTCTACGAGCGAGGGGCGCCCGCGAGCCGGCTGGCGCGCCACCTCTTCCAGACGGCCACCACGGCTCCGCCCGGCAAAGAGGTGCGCGTCACCGGCATCGGCAGCCGCCTCGTCGCCGAGCGCCGCGAGGCCTGGGAGAGGTGGTACGGCCCCATCGCCGCCGTCCGCTGGGGCTCCGCCGGCTGGCACACGCTCGCCTGGGCCGTCTTCGGCGGCGCTTACGTGGGCGCCGTCGCCTTCGTGGCCTGGGGAATCCAAGCCCCGCCGGGCGACGTGCTGCTCGTCCTCGCGGCCGGCGCGCGCCTCTCCGCCTACATCGGCGCCACGGTCGGTGAGATCGGCTTCCTGCGAGGGATTTGGATGGACGGCTCCCAGCGTCTCGCCTGGCTGGAGGACTACGCGGCCTCCCTGGTGTCGCAGGCGGATCTGTCCGTGCCGGTGGAGCTGCGCGAAGGCATCCGCCTCGATCACGTTTCTTTCGCGTATCCGGGAACCGACCGTCTGGTGCTGGAGGACGTATCGCTCACGCTCCCCGCGGGCGCCGTCGTCGCCATCGTGGGAGAGAACGGCGCCGGCAAGACCACACTCGTCAAATTGCTTGGCAAGCTTTACGAGCCCACCTCCGGCACGATTTATGTGGACAATCAGCCACTGGCGCGCATGCGCGCCGACGAGTGGCGCGAGCGTCTTGCCGGCGCCTTTCAGGATTTCTTTCGTTTCGAGCTGCGCGCGCGGCAATCCGTCGGTCTGGGGGACGTCCCCCGGGTCGACGACGAGCCCGCGGTCGTCCGTGCCGTCGATCGTGCCGGAGCGGACGACGTCGTGGCGCGCTTGAAAGCCGGGCTCGAAACGCAGCTCGGCCCCACCTGGCCCGAAGGCGTCGAGGTCTCCTTCGGGCAGTGGCAGAAGCTGGCGCTGGCCCGCGGCTTCATGCGCGATCGCCCGCTGCTCCTCGTGCTCGACGAGCCCACGGCCGCATTGGACGCCGAAACCGAGCACGCCCTCTTCGAGCGCTACGCCGCCGCTGCGCAACACGACGGCAGCGCCACGGACGGACGCATCACGATCCTCGTCTCGCACCGCTTCAGCACGGTGCGCATGGCCACACTCATCGTGGTGCTCGACGGCGCCCGCCTCGTCGAAGTCGGCACGCACGACGAGCTCATGGCCAAGGGGGGCCAGTACGCCGAGCTGTACGGGATTCAGGCGGCGGCGTACCGATAGTGAGCCCTGTCCCCCATAGGCGCTAACTTTACTGGCAGGATAGGTCTGGATAGGCGGAAGGGGCGCGTAGGCCCTCAACGCGAGCCCGTAGGGCGGCAGACTGTAGCCCAGGGTGTGAACCCTGGGGCCGGCTCCCGAGGGAGCGCTCGCCCCCTCGCCCAGGGCTCACGGCCTGGGCTACGAATCTGCCGCCCTACGGGCTCGCCGGAGAGGACGGCAGCGGATCCCAATGCTAAAATCCCGCGCCATCATGAAACCGCGCACCGCCTTCGGCCAGCACACCCTTCCCGGCGAGTACTTCACCTCCGAGGAGATCTTCCTCGCCGAGCGCGAGCGGATCTTCCACCGCTCGTGGCTCCTTGCCGGACACGTTTCGCAGCTTCCTTCCCCTGGCAGCTTCTTCCTTTTCGAGCTCGACGGGGAGAGCGTCGTGGTTTTACGGGATGGCGAAGGGACGGTCCGCGCCTTCCACAACCTTTGCCGCCATCGCGGCAGCCGTCTCTGCCTCGAACCCTGCGGCGAGCTTGGACACGCGATTCAGTGTCCCTACCACGCCTGGACCTACGGACTGGATGGCGCCCTGCGCGCCGCCCCCAACATGACCAGCGTCGCCAGCTTCGCTCCCCAAGATTATCCGCTCAAACCGGTCGCCCTCGCGGACTGGCAGGGACTGCTGTTCCTGAGCCTCGCGCCGGATCCGGTCCCCTTCGTCGCGGCATTGCCGGGGCTTCAAGGAAAGTTCGGCGCCTGGCGTCTCCCTGAGCTGCAGTCGGTCCGCCAGATCGTCTACGACGTCGAGGCCAATTGGAAGCTTTTCTTCCACAACTTCAGCGAGTGTTACCACTGCCCAACAGTCCATCCGCACCTCAACAAGCTGACGCCCTACCGCAACTCCGAGAACGACCTCGACGAAGGGCCGGTCCTGGGCGGGCCGATGTGGATGAGCAATCCCGAGGGGAGCATGACGATCGGCGGCGAGCGCTGTGCGGCCCCCTTCGACGGGCTTTCTCCAGAGGATCGCGGGCGCGTCTATTACTACACCCTTTTCCCGAGCGCCTTCGTATCGTTTCTTCCCGACTACGTGCTGGTCCACCGCCTGCAATCGCTCGGCCTCGGCCGCACCCGCATCGTCTGCGACTGGTACTTCCATCCGGAGGCCATCGCCGCCCCCGGCTTCGATCCCCAACCCGCCATCGACTTCTGGGACCTGACCAACCGCCAGGACTGGGATCTGTGCGCCAACGCGCACAAGGGAGTCTCCTCGAACGCCTGGGAGCCGGGGCCCTACTCGGAGCTAGAAAGCCAACTCGCCGCCTTCGACCGGCAGTATCTGCGGGCTCTGGCGCCGGAGGCGCCGGCAGTGGCGGCTCGGCGGCGGGGGTGAAACAGCGACTCCGGGCAGGCTTGGACTTCGGGCCTCACCCGATCGTCCGAAGCTTCTTTCCGAGGGACACAGACACCACTTCGGGGTCCTGTTCGAGTTGGCTCAGCACCGAGGCTGGCCCCTCGCCAGTAAACAAGTGGGGGTCGATTCGTGCCCGAACCGCGACCCCTGGGGGTACGTAATCCGACTTCCTGCTCTTGACGATCAGCTCGACCCTCTCGTCCGCTTCATGTGTGGGCACGGGGCGAAGCGAAGAGGCTTCCAGCTTTTTCAATTGGTCGAGGCGAATTTGCATCGGTGGGTCCTTCCTCTGATTTTCGATTTCCTCTCGTGATCCCCTCCCTTCGTTAGCCTAGCACAGCCAGAGTGCCAGCGAAAGTCGCTCAGTTAGCCCTTATCAGTCTTCGGTTTCGGCCGCCGGGTCTTCGCCCCCTTCTTTTTCTTGGTGGTATCTCTTCCGGTCGCGGCTTGGGCTGCGGCAGGAACTGC
>DASUEN010000046.1:0-89367 GCA_036275055.1 Thermoanaerobaculia bacterium | reverse complement strand
CCGCTGCTGCGGCCGTTCCTCGACCATGCCAAGACCGCTCCCTTCGTGGTGGTGACCGCCGATCACGGCGAGGCGCTGGGGGAGCACGGCGAGGTGACGCACGGCTTGTTCGCCTATGAGGCCACTCTCAAGGTGCCGCTCGTCGTCTGGGGCCCGGGAGTGCCCGCGGGCCGCGACCTCCGGCCGGCGCGCCACGTCGATATCTTCCCCACCGTGCTCCAGGCGGCAGGCGTGGCCGCACCGGCTGCGGCCCGCTTCGGCGCCTATCCCGGGCGATCGCTTCTCTCTCCCGCCGATCGGGTGCCGGCGGACTCCTACTTCGAGGCGTTGTCGGCCACCTTCAACCGGGGCTGGGCGCCGCTGCGCGGCATCCTCTCCCAGGGCCGGAAATTCATCGACCTCCCCCTGCCTGAGGTCTACGACCTGCAACGCGATCCGCAGGAGCGTCACAACCTCGCCGGCGCCGAGCGCGCGGCGGTGCGGAAAGCCCTCGCCTCGCTGCCGCGGGAGTCGGCCTGGCCGCCGTTGCGAGGGAGCACTCAGCCCGAGGCCGCGGCGCAGCTCGAAAGCCTCGGCTACGTCACGGCTTCGGCCCGCACGCGAACGCACTACGGTCCGGAAGACGATCCCAAGAAATTGATTGGGCTCGACCAGAAGATGCACGAGGTGAGCGAGCTCCTCGCCAAGGGGCAGACGACGGCGGCGGCGCGCCTGGCACGGGAGGTCGTGGCCCAGCGCCCCGCGATGGCGTACGGCCAGGCGATGCTCGTTCACTGCCTGCTGGAAGGCGGCCACACCCAGGAAGCCTTGGCGGCAATGTTCGAGGCCCGGCGCCGCGGGGCGGTGACGTCGTCGCTGCTGCGCCAGCTCGGGCTCACCCTGGCGGAGGTGGGGCGCACGGCCGAGGCCCTCGCGGTGTTGAAGCCGCTCGCCGCCACGGGGATTCCCCAGTCGCTCAACGCCTACGCGGTGGCGCTTTTCCAGGCGGGGCGGCTGCAGGAGGCGGCGGCCCTCGAGCGCCAGGTGATTGCCGCCGATCCCGGCAATGCCCGGGCGCACGAGCGGCTCGGGCTGATCGCCATGCGCCAGCAGCAGTGGAGCCAGGCGCGCGCGGAATTCCAGGCGGCGGTCAAAGCCAACCCGCGGCTGCCAGTCGCCTGGAACGACCTGGGCGTGGTGCTCTACGAGCTCAAGCAGCCCGACGCGGCGCTTGCGGCCTGGCAGAAGGCGATCGACATCCAACCCAATCTGTGGGACACGCTCTGGAACCTCGGCACCAAGGCGGCCGAGAACGGCCATCGGGAGCAAGCCCGCGCGGCCCTTCAGCGTTTCGTCGACGGCGCCCCCCGCAAGCGGTACGGCGACGAGGTGCGCCAGGCCCACCACTTCCTCGAGCTGCTCGCCGGCGGCGCGGCGCATGGGAGATAGGCGAGAAGATCCCGTATAGTACCGGCCGGAGTCTCCCTCCGGCCCTTGGGGCGCACTGTTCTTGCAGGGGTGGCTCGCAGGCAGCCCCGGCCGGAGCAAGCCCGCGTTCCACCATCATTCGGAAAGGAGCGAAGGATGAAGATCTCGAGGCCTTTGATCCGTTCAGCCATACCGGCAGCCATGCTTCTCGCCTTGATCGGCGGCCCGCTCGTCTTCGCAGGAACGGGAGACGTCGTCCACAAGGGCGTCGACCTGTGGATGACCGTCGCCGGGTTCGCCCAGACGAGCTTCGCGAACGAGCCCCTCCCGGCGGGCTTCTTCTGCGACGGCTCGCAGCCCTTCACCGGCAAGGTCGTGTTCCAGGGCGCGCCGCTCACGACGGCCCCCGCCGGCAGCCTCGGTGGCATCGACACCGCCGTGCGCCGGCTGGACGACGCGGTCTTCGACGGCAAAGGCGAGGCGACGACTCGCATTCAGTTGCTGGCCCTGTCGTTGGTGAGCGTCAAGCCGATCGAGACGAGCTGCGGCTCCTATGACGTCGCGGTCAGCCTGGCCGGCGAGCAGCCGGTTACCACCATGCGCATCTTCAGGACCGAGGCGCTGGGGGGCACCTACTCCGCGCCGCTCGCCCTCAACGTCAAGGCCGTGTTCACGCCCGTCAACGGCGACAGGAGCGGCCGGCGCGAGGTGACCCGCCGCATCGAGCTCGGCCCTGGCAGCCGCTCGGTCTGGGCCTACGTCAAGGCGCCGCAGTATCCGGCCGGCGTCCAGGTCGATACCGACGGCGACGGCAAGCCGGACACGGTGCTGCCGGCCTCCTCGAACTTCCTCGCCGGCGCGTCTCCCGCCGTGCTCAAGGGGGAGGTGCCCTCCCGGCCCAGCCTGGCCGCCTCCACGAGCCCCATGCCGGCGCCGGCCCCGACGCCCCGTTGCCCGGTAGGACAGTGCCCCTATCAGTCTTGCCACTGTGATCCGAACAGCACGGATCCCAATCAGTCCAGCTCCGGGTGCGATCACCTGCACTGCGTCTGGGTCTGCGTCCCCTGTGCCACCCAAACCCCGGGCCACTGAATTCGATC
This sequence comes from Thermoanaerobaculia bacterium, assembly GCA_036275055.1. Taxonomy (GTDB): domain Bacteria; phylum Acidobacteriota; class Thermoanaerobaculia; order Multivoradales; family UBA5704; genus DATARR01. The sequence continues at coordinate 86,860 of DASUEN010000046.1, read as the reverse complement.
TCGAGCCTGGCGGCGGTCCTCTGGGGCCGCCGCCCTGGAACACCATGCGAAAGAACGTCCTCATCCTGCTTCTGGCCGCCGCCCTCGCCGTCGCCGGCTGCAACCGCGGAGCTGGCCTGGCTAAAGGGGCACGCCAGCTCACCATCGGCCTCTCGCTCGATACCCTCCGCGAGGAGCGGTGGCAGCGCGACCGGGACATGTTCGTCAGCCGCTGCGGCGAGCTCGGCGCCCGCGTGCTCGTGCAGGCGGCCAACAACGACGAGGCGGTGCAGAACTCCCAGGCCGAGAACCTCCTCACCCAAGGCGTGGACGTGCTGGTGGTCGCGCCGCACAACAGCAAGACCGCGGCGACCATCGTCGAAGCGGCGCATCGCGCGGGAGTGCCAGTGATCGCCTACGACCGGCTGATCAACGATGCGGACGTCGATCTCTATCTCTCTTTCGACAACGAGCGGGTGGGTGAATTGCAGGCCGGCTACGCGGTGCAGCGCGTCCCCAAGGGGCACTACGTGCTGATCGGCGGCTCCCCGGCCGACAACAACGCCATCCTCTACCATCAGGGGCAGATGAAAGTCCTCAAACCCTACGTCGACCGGCACGACATCGACGTCCTCACCGATCAGTACGCCGCCGACTGGCAGCCGGTCGAGGCGCTGAAAATCATGGAAAACGCCTTGACGCGCCACGACAACCGCATCGACGCGGTGGTGGCGGCGAACGACGGCCTCGCGGGCGGCGCCATCCAGGCGCTGGCCGAGCAGCAGCTCGCAGGGAAAGTCGTGGTCACTGGCCAGGACGCGGAGCTGACCGCCTGCCAGCGCATCGTCGCCGGCTCCCAGAGCATGACGGTCTACAAACCGATCAAGCGGCTGGCCACGAAGGCGGCGGAGATCGCCGTAGCGATGGCCAGGAAACAACCATTCGAAAAACCCAAGCGGCATCTCAACAATGGTTTCAAAGACGTGCCGAGCCTGCTGCTGGAGCCGATCGCCGTGGACCGCTCAAACCTGAGCGCCACCGTGATCGCCGATGGGTTCCATACGCGTGAGCAGGTGTATGCCGGAGTTCCGCGGGAGCAGTGGCCGCGGCAGTAGACTCCTATCAGCGCCCCCGCCCAAGACCCTCATCACCCGGCCCTCTTCTCCCGCCCCCTCGCCACCCCCTCCCCGCCCACCTAGGTCACCCCCACCACCAGCGCCCGCCGCGCCCTCTCCACCCTCTCCACCGCCTCCCCGGGCGTGGCCGCCAGCGCCGTGAGGTGCCCCATCTTCCTCCCCGGCCTGGGCTCGGCCTTGCCGTAGAGGTGGAGCTTGACCTGCGGATCGCGGCAGGCGGCGGCCCAGTCGGGGGCGCCGTTCTTCCACAGGTCTCCCAGCAGGTTCGCCATGGCGGTGGGGCGCAGCAGCTCGGTCGATCCCAGGGCGAGGCCGGTGATGGCCCGGAGCTGCTGCTCGAACTGGCTGGTCACACAAGCGTCGAAGGTCAGGTGGCCGGAATTGTGGGGACGGGGGGCGAGCTCGTTGACCAGGAGGCGATCGTCCCGGGTCAGGAACATCTCGACGCACAGCACCCCCACCACCTCCAGCCCCTCCAGGATGCCGCGGGCGATCTCCATCGCCTCCTTCGCCACCCGGGGCGAGACGGCCGCGGGGGCGATCGAGACGTCCAGGACGTGCCGGCGGTGCCGGTTCTCGATCACCTCGAAGTGGGCGAAGGAACCGTCGAGCCCCCGCGCCGCCACCACCGAGACCTCGCGCTCGAAGTCCACGAAGGCTTCCAGCACCGACTCCTGCCCGCCTACCGCCTCCCAGGCGGCGGGAGCATCTTCTAAGGATGTGACCTTCACCTGCCCCTTGCCGTCGTACCCCCAGCCGGCCGTCTTGAGGACCGCGGGCGTGCCGAGGCGGGCGAGGGCGGCTTCGAGCTCCTCCAGGGAACGCACCGGCGCATAGGGGGTGACGGGAAAGCCGGCCCGGGAGAGGAAGCCCTTCTCCCGCAGGCGATTCTGGGTAGTGTGGAGCACGGCGCCTGCCGGCCGCACCGGAGCATGCTCGGCGGCGGCCTCGGTGGCGGCGGCCGAGACGTTCTCGAACTCGAAGGTGACGACGTCCACCCCGCGGGCGAACTTGCGGACGGCGTCCAGGTCGTCGTAGGCGGCCTGCACCTCCAGATCCGCCACCTGGCCCGTCGGGGTGTCGTAGTCCGGGGAGAGGGTATGGACCCGGTAGCCCATCCGCCGGGCGGCGATGGCGAACATGCGGCCAAGCTGGCCGCTGCCCAGGACCCCCACGACGGAGCCGGGCGCGATGACGCCGCTCGCGCCCCCCTTCAAGGCAACGTCTCTTGCCGCACCCGGCGGGTCTGCTCCTCGACGAACTGCCGCAGCTTCTCCCGTAGCGCCGGGCGGGAGCTCGCCAGGATGCGCACGGCCAGCAGGGCGGCGTTGGCAGCGCCGGCCTTGCCGATGGCCATCGTCCCCACCGGCACGCCCGAGGGCATCTGGACGATCGCGAGCAGGGAGTCGAGCCCGTTCAGGGTCTGGCTCTGGACGGGGACGCCCAGCACCGGCAGCAGGGTCTGGGCGGCGACCATTCCCGGCAGGTGGGCGGCGCCGCCGGCCCCGGCGACGATGACCTCGATCCCCCGCCCCTCGGCCCCCTTGGCGAACTCGGCCATCCAGTCAGGGGTGCGGTGGGCGGAGACGACGAGGCACTCGTGGGGGACGCCGAACCGGTTGAGCATGTCGGCCGCGTGGCCGAGGGTCTCCCAGTCCGACTTGCTCCCCATGATGACGCTGACGAGAGGGTGGTCCTCAGAGTCCATGCTGAATCTCGGCAGAGGAAGAGTGGAACGCGGAGGGCCAGTCCGGGGTATAATCCGCCCGTCCATTTCGACCGCATTCGCGGGCGGAGCTTAGCACAGCGGGCAGCGGCACCTGATCGCCAAGGGCCTGTCACCGGAAGGTCGCAGCCAGTACGACAGGAGTCGCTCCTCCTCGCGTAGAATCCGCCCGAAAAAAACTGCGCATGCCAAAGGAGGGCTTCACTTATGGTGCGTGTCCGCTCTAACCGCTCTCGGAACTGGGTCTGTGCCCTGGCGGCTCTGCTGCTGGTCTTCGGGTTGGCCGGCTCGGCCCTGGCCCAGACCGACGTCACGACGAGCCGCGTCTCCGGCACCGTCGAAGGTACCGACAAGGCTCCCCTGCCCGGGGTGACCGTCGAGGCCATCAACAAGGATACCGGCCTGAAGATCGCTGACGTCACCGACGCTCAGGGCTTCTACCGCATCCTCAACCTGCCCACGGGCAACTACGCCCTTACGGCGACCCTGGACGGCTTCGCGACGGCCACGGCCGAAAACGTCCGCCTGCTCCTGGGCTCGACGCCGACCGTCAACTTCACCCTGCAGAGTGCCAGGGTTTCGGAGACCATCACCGTCACCAGCGAGGCGCCGCTGGTCGAGGTGACCAACACCACAGTGGGCACCACCATCCAGACCGAGCAGATCGAGAACCTGCCGATCTCCGGCCGCGACTTCAAGAACCTGGTCCTCTTCACCCCGGAGACCCGCCTCGACTCCGAGCGCAACAACATCTCGCTGTCGGGCCAGCGCGGCATCAACACCAACATCACCGTCGACGGCGTGGACTACAACAACGCCTTCTTCGGCGGCGCCACCGGCGTCGCCGAGGGGCGCGCGCCGCTGTCGATCTCCGAGGAGTCGATCAAGGAGTTCTCGGTGATCACCAATGGCGCCTCCGTGGAGTTCGGGCGCTCGGGCGGCGGCTTCGTCAACATCATCACCAAGAACGGCACCAACGCCGTGCACGGCTCCGGCTTCTACTACAACCAGCCGCAGAGCCTGATCTCCGACTTCGCCACGCCCGAGCTGGCGCCGGGGCAGAGCCTCCCCCTCGGCTTCTCCACCAAGCCGGCGGATCAGAAGAAGGCGCAGTACGGCGCCTCGCTCGGCGGGCCGCTGCAGAAGGACCGGCTCTTCTACTTCCTCTCTTACGACAAGCAGAAGCAGGACATCACGATCCCCATCCAGGCGAACAACCTGGACCCGACCGTCTTTGCCCGCTATCCGGCCCTCGCCTCGCCGGCGCAGTACGTGCAGACCCAGGACGGCTACGTCGGCTTCGGGCGCCTCGACTACCAGATCAACGACGCCCACCGCGTGCTGGCGCGCGTCAACGTCGCCTCCTACACCGGCGAGAACGGCACCTCCAACGCGCAGAACCGCACGGCGAGCGTCAACGGCCTCGAGGGGATGAAGGCGTGGACCTACGTCGGCTCCTACTCCGGCCAGTTCAGCTCCAACCTGCTCAACGACCTCAACCTCACCTACGTCAAGGAGGACACGCCGCGCGCCGACAAGGGGCTCAACCTCCCCGAGATCGACGTCAACGCGCCGAACACCCGCTACGGCGAGGTGAGCTTCCTCCCCATCACCTCGACGAACAAGCGCACGGGCGGCAGCGACACCCTGACCTACATGGCCGGGGATCACGTCATCAAGGGCGGCACCGAGTACAACGACACCACCATCGACCAGATCTTCAAGGGCAACTGGCGCGGCGTCTACATCTTCAACAACCAGGCCGACTTCCTGGCCGGCCGCTGGTCGCAGTACCGGCAGTTCGCCGGCCTGAACGGCCTCACCGCCGACCAAGCGGGGCGCGCCAACTTCGGCCAGAAGGAGCTCGCCTTCTTCCTGCAGGACCAGTGGTTCTTGCGCCCCAACCTGACGGTCTCCTTCGGCCTGCGCCAAGAGAGCCTGGACAACCCGAATGCCCCGGTCTTGAACCCGAACAGCCGCAACGCCGACGGCTCGTTCAACCTGAACGCGCACATCCCGGACACCAAGACCCAGCTCTCGCCCCGCCTCGGCATCTCCTGGGCGCCCGACGAGAAGACCGCCCTCCGCTTCTCGGCCGGCCGCTATTGGAGCCGCACGCCGGCGATCCTGTTCGCCCAGCTCTTGACCTCCAACGGCATCCGCGCCACCCAGTACACCATCAACGCCACACAGGTGGGTGGGATCGTGACCGGTCCGCCGTCGCCGACCGCTGGCCCGTTCCCGGGTTGGGGCGCCGGCTTCACTCCCGTCGGCGTCGCGCCGCTCGACCTCTCCCACCTCGCCAAGCTGGCCGCGCCGGGCGTCTTCGCGATCGATCCGAACTTCGAGGACCCCTATACCGACCGCGTGACCGTGGGCGGCGAGCGGGAGATCTTCGCCAAGACCGTGCTCGCCCTCGACTTCACCTATGCGAAGACCAAGCAGCTCGAGCGCCTCACCGACCTGAACCGGGTCTATGACGGCACCACCTCCTCCAACGGCCTGCCGCACTACAGCACGACGCGGCCCGACCCGTTCTACGGCACCATCACGGATCTCAAGTCCGACGCCGAGTCGAAGTACACCGGCGTCACCGCCACCCTGCGCCGGCGCTACGACAACCACTTCAGCTACTACGGCGCCGTCACCTACTCGATCGACAAGGACAGCGACTCCAACGAGCGCAACTTCTCCGGCATCCAGGCCGAGGACTTCAACAACCTGGGTCTCAACTATGGCTATTCGAACCGCGACCAGCGCTGGAAGACCGTGCTCAACGGTCTCTGGGACACCCCATGGTGGGGGCTCGGCCTGAGCGGCACCTTCCGCTACTTCACCGGCTCGCCCTATACCCCGCTGGTGGGCGCGGACATCAACGGCGACGGCCAGAGCGGCACCGACCGCCCGACGGTCAACGGCGACCACTTCGACCGCAACAGCTTCCGCCAGCCGGACTTCTACAGTCTCGACCTGCGGCTCTCGAAGAGCTTCAAGGTCTGGACCGGTAATCTCTCGATCTTCGCCGACTGCTTCAACTGCACGAACGCGGCGAACCGTTTCACCACCAATACCACCTGGGGCACCGGCCAGACCCCGCGCGTCGACTTCGGCGTCCTGAACAACGTCACCACCACCCCGCGCACCTTCCAACTCGCCGCCCGCTTCGAATTCTGAGCGCGGCCACAGCCGAAGCAAAAAGGGGGCGGAGACGCCCCCTTTTTGCTTTTACGAGCGCGCGCTGGGAAAATCGGCGCGCGCACCCGAGGTCCCGGCCTCGCGTCCTCCGTAAAGTCCACAGCAGCCCTCGTTCAAGGACGAGCTCGCGGTTTCCACTCGGATTTTCTCCTGGCACGGCAGATGCAATAGACGGTCGTCGATCGCCCCTCGTGCAATATCGCCCGGGGCAGGAGGTATAGATCATGAAGATCAGACGCACCGTGCCCGCCCTGCTGGTCCTCGCCAGCCTCGCGGCTCTTTACACGACCGGTTGTTGTTGGGACCCTCACCGCCGCCACGACCGCAGGCTCGAGGTCAACCTGGCAGTGCCTTCGGCAGCCCAGATGGAGGTAGCCGCCCGCTGAGGGTGGCCCCGCTTCCGGCTCTGAAATCGAGGCGCACGCCGATCGCTCGGCGTGCGCCTCGTGTATTCTTGCGGAGCGGAGGAACCAACGATGACGCCCTTGAATACGGATCTGAATACGTACCTCGCAAACCTTCTCGAGACCGACTCGGGCGTGGACCCGAGTTACCGGCACGCGCCCAAGCGCGTCACGCCCGGCGAGCCCATCGAAACCCCTGGCGCCTTGTTCAAGTGGTACGGGCTGCATGCCGGCGACAAGCCCATTCCCGGCGAGATCACGCGCCTGGCCCGCGCCTATCTGACGGCGAATCCGCTCGAAGCCCGCGGCCTGGGTTTCGTGGTGCTCCACCGCTGCGGCAACGACTTCTACTTCCTCATCGTCTGCACCTGGCGGGGCTCGAACGAGATCTGGCAGACCGTCTTCTACAAGGACGGCGACGCCATGCCCGACTTCGCGCTCTGGCCGCGCGACGGCGCCCACAAGCCCACGTTCTGCGTCTGGGAGTTGGTCCCCGTCTGGCAGGAGCAGCAGGCCTGGGAGCGCTTCCTTTCCTCGCCGCGCGACGAGGCCGCGGCCCAGGCCTGGCTGGACACCCGCTTCGCCGGCCCCGCCTGAAGCCCACAAAAGTTAGTTAGGAGATCATGTATACTGGCGCCCTCTTTTGACCTAGAGGACGCCCGTTCATGCTATCGACGCCACCCAAGCCCAAGCTCGACCGCCCCATCGCCATCTACCACGAGCACCAGGACTGGTTCCGGCCGCTGTTCAGCGAGCTCGACCGCCGGGGCACGCCCTACGTCCGTATCGACGCGCGGCGCCATCACTTCGACGTCGCCGAGCGTGACCTCGGCTTCTCACTGCTGTTCAACCGCATGAGCCCTTCCGCTTACCTGCGGGGGGAGAGCCACGGCATCTACCACACGCTGGCCTACCTGGATCACCTCGAACGCCTGGGCACCCGGGTGGTCAACGGCTCGCGCGGCTTCCGGGTCGAGATCTCGAAGGCGCTCCAGCTCTCGCTGCTGGAGTCGCTGGGGCTCAAGTACCCGCGCGCCCGGGTCGTCAACCACCCGGCCGAGGTGATCGAAGCTGCCCGCGGCCTGCGCTTTCCCCTGGTCGTCAAGGCGAACGTGGGCGGCAGCGGCGCGGGGATCGTCCGCTACGACACTCCGGCCGAGCTGGCCGCGGCGGTGGAAGAGGGGACGATCGACCTCGGCATCGACAGCACGGCGCTGGTCCAGGAATTCGCTCCCGCCCGCGACGGCCACATCGTCCGCGTCGAGGTCCTGGGGCGGAAATACCTCTACGCCATCCGCCTTTGGAGCGCAGGCAACTCCTTCAACCTCTGTCCGGCGGACGCTTGCCAAACCACCGCCGGCGCGACCCTGGTGGGCGCCGCGTGCGCCCTCGACGCGCAGGAGCGAGGCATCCGCGTCGAAGGGTACACGCCGCCGCCCGAGGTGATCGCCAACGTCGAAAGGATTTTCGAGGCGGCGGCGATCGACGTCGGCGGCGTCGAATACCTGATCGACGACCGCGACGGCGACATCCTTTATTACGACATCAACGCGCTGTCGAACTTCGTGGCCGATGCGCCGCGCGTCATCGGCTTCGATCCTTTCACCCGGCTGGTCGAATACCTGGAAACGGAGGCCGCGGGATGAGATACGGATATTGGCTGCCGGTCTTCGGCGGATGGCTGCGCAACGTCGAGGACGAAGGGATGGCGGCGAGCTGGGAGTACGTCAGCCGGCTCGCGCGGCGCAGCGAGGAGATCGGTTACGACCTGACGCTCGTCGCCGAGCTGAACCTGAACGACATCAAGGGCGTCGAGGCCCCGGCGCTCGACGCCTGGTCCACGGCCGCAGCGCTCGCGGCGGTAACGCACCGCCTGGAGCTCATGGTCGCCGTGCGGCCGACGTTCCACCTCCCGGCGCTGCTCGCCAAGCAGGCCGCGAACGTCGATCACATCAGCGGCGGCCGGGTCTCGCTCAACGTGGTTTCCTCCTGGTGGGCCTCGGAGGCGGCGCAGTACGGTGTAGCCTTCGACACCCACGACGATCGCTACGCGCGCACCGCCGAATGGCTCGACGTGGTCGACGGCGTCTGGAAACACGATCACTTCTCCTACCAAGGGCGCTACTATCGCGTCGCCGACACCGTGCTGCAACCGAAACCTTTTTCCCTCCCCTCCCGGCCGCGCCCGACGATCTATGCCGGCGGCGAGTCGGAAGCCGCCAAGGACCTGATCTCGCGCCAGTGCGACGCCTACGTGATGCACGGCGATCCGCCGGACCGGTTGCGCGAAAAAGTGGTGGACCTTTCGGCACGGCGCGAGCGGCACGGCCTGCCGCCCATGAGCTTCGGCGTTGCCGCCTACGCCATCGTGCGCGATTCCGAGCGCGAGGCGCAGCGCGAAAAAGAGCGCATCACGGACGTCCGCCAGAGCGCCGCCGGCTTCGCCAACTATCAGGAATGGCTCGCCGGCACGCAGCTCGAGCGGCGGATGTCGATCGAGGAATATTCGGTTTCGAACCGCGGCCTGCGCACCGGGCTAGTGGGCACGCCCGAGCAAGTGCGCGAGCGGATCGAAGAGCTGGAAGCGGCCGGCATCGACCTGCTCCTCCTGCAGTCCAGCCCGCAGTACGAGGAGATGGAGCGCTTCGCCGCCCAGGTGATCGACACCCGCCAGCTCGCGGCGGCATCATGAGCGCCGAGAGAGCGAACGCGGACAGCCGCTATCCGGTCCATCCCCTGATCCGCGAGCGTTGGAGCCCGCGGGCCTTCGCGGACCGGCCGGTCGATCGCGAAACGATCAGCTCGCTGCTGGAGGCAGCCCGCTGGGCTCCTTCGTGCTTCAACGAGCAGCCCTGGATCTTCATCGTTGCCCGCAAGGAAGACGGCGAAGCGTTCGAAAAGATCGCCCGCTGCCTCACGCCCGGCAACCAGGGGTGGGCGCCGAACGCGCCGGTCCTCATGGTCTCCCTCGCCCGCACCACCTTCGCGGCCAACGGCCAGGAGAACCGGCACGCCCTGCACGACGTCGGCGCCGCCACTGCTCAGCTCACGTTTCAGGCGTCGTCCCTCGGGCTTTCGGTTCACCCCATGGCAGGAATCGATCGCGATTGCATCCGCACCGCCTTCGATTTGCCGGAAGGCGTGGAGGCCGTCGCCGCCATCGCCATCGGCTGGGCCGGAGATCCCGAGACGCTCCCCGAGCGGCTGCGCGACCGTGAGAAGGCTCCCCGGGAACGCAAGAGCCTGGGCTCGATGGTGCTCGGAGGGTGGAACGAGGAATAGCTGCCTTCCGCTCCAACGGTGGGTCAAACGGCTTCACGGCGAGGCGAGATACCGGTTCGGGACGTTGGTGAAAGAAGGTACAGACCGCTTTGCTGCCCTCAAGAGCGTGGCTACGTTGGCGTACGTGTCGGCCTCGGTGCGCTGCATTTGGCGGAGGAGACCAAGCTGTGCGTAGGAGATGGGCGTTACGTCGAAGCAAAGCGTCTCCCATTCGAATCCCTGGCCCCATGTGATTCCAGGCAAGAGAATATCGGGTCGCGCACCCGCGTCAAGCAACAGGTTCATGACGGGCGCAGAGCGATTCTCGTTGGAATTGACCGTGTGAAAGAGTGGAGTGTGACCATTGAAGCCGAATTCGTCGGTAGCCGCCCGCGCGTCGACTTCGGCACCGAGCTCGATGAGCTTGCGTGCCACCTCCAGGTGTCCGTATTCGGCGGCGACGTGCAAAAGCGTGACACCGAGGAGTGGCGTGAAGGCGCACGCCAAAGACGTCCGGTGTTGCAAAAGAGCCGGATTGGCACGGATCGCTGCCTCCAGCTCATCCACGTCATTCAAGAAAACGGGCCGGAGCACCGGATCCTCGAGCACGGCTCCCCGGTCCAAAAGGAGCCTCACGCAATCCGGAAAGGCGTCCGATCGATAGTACATCTCGATCAGGTGAGCAATCGGTGCCTTGCCCTTCACAGGCGTGCGGACATCGAAACCGGCGTCGAGAATCGACCGAATTCGCTCGACCGAGTGGATTTCGAAGGCGACTAGGAGATCAAAGATAGTACTCATGGGACTCTCGGATGTAATGATACGGCTCAGGAACCCCGCCAGGCGCTCGGGAGCGAACGACGAGTTTTTCAGACCCGCATGGCCAGGCCTCATCGCCTCTCCCCCGCACCTCCATGCGAAACTCCGACAAGTCTATCAGCCCGGACGCCCTCCCGCATGCCTTAAACTTGCACTGGAGCCGAGTCCGCCTAACTTCCCAGTTTGACGATGCCAATGTCCCGCTACGACGTCTTCCTGAGCCACAGCAGCGCGGACAAGCCTGCCGTGGAGAGCCTTGCCCGGAAGCTCCAGGAAGCGGGAATCGAGCCGTTCCTGGACAAGTGGCATCTCATCCCGGGTGATCCCTGGCAGGAGGCGCTGGAGGAGGCGCTCGACGCGAGCCGTACCTGCGCCGTGTTCCTGGGCGCCAGGGGTCTCGGCTCCTGGCAGAACGAGGAGATGCGTTCCGCTCTGGAGGCCCGGGTGGGCGACCGCGCCTTCCGGGTGGTCCCCGTCCTCCTCCCCGGCTCCTTCGAGCCCCGGGAGGAAAAGCTTCCCCGTTTCCTCCGCCGTCTCGCCTGGGTGGACTTCCGCGCAGGTCTCGATGACGAGGACGCCTTCCGTAGTCTGATCAGCGGGATTCGAGGACAGGCGCCCGGTCCGGGCGGGGGAGGGGGACCGGCGAAGAACACTCTTCACTATCGCTGCATGGTGGCGCAAGAGCCTGAGGGGTGGGTTCACCGCCAAGAGTACGACGAAGTCCGCGAAGTGCTCTGCTCGAAAGGCGCTCAAGCCGGGAGATCGGTGGGAATCACCACCGCCTTGCGAGGAGCCGGCGGATTTGGAAAGACCGCGCTGGCCCAGAAACTTTGCTTCGACGAGCGGGTCCGGGAGACGTATCCGGACGGCATTCTCTGGGCGACTCTGGGGGAGGAGGTCGATTCCAACGGCCGCCTGAAGCAGATCCGGGATCTCCTCCGCTGGTGGACCGACGAAGAGCCTCGCGCCTTCGAAACCGTCGCCGCCGCCGGCGCGAAGCTCCGCGAGTCTTTGAATGGAGCCAGGGCCCTCGTCGTCGTCGACGATGTCTGGAAGCCGGATGACGTCGCTCCGTTCCAGGGGCTCGGAGAGAGCTGCGCCCTCCTCATCACGACCCGCGACAACCGCACCCTCCCCGCGGATTCGAAGCTCATCAGGGTGGACGCGATGGCTTCGTCCGAAGCCGTCGACCTGCTCCGGGCCGGGCTCCCGGGCTCTTCTCCTGAGGATTTCAGATCCTTGGCCGCACAACTCGGAGAATGGCCTCTCCTCTTGAAGCTCGTGAATGGCCCCTTGCGGGAGATGGTAAAAGAAGGGCTGTCGATCGCAGAGGCCCTCAGGGAGATCGAAGGGGCTCTGGCCACGGAAGGGTTCTCCGCGTTCGACCAGAACGATTCGGCATCCCGGCATGCGGCGGCCTCGAGAGCGATTCTCGTCGGCGTTCGACGTCTTCCCGAGGCGGAGCAGGAGTTTTTCTTCCAGTTGGCCATCTTCCCGGAAGACGAGGATATTCCGGTCTCGGTTCTGGAGCGCTGTTGGGGCACGTCTCATTTCGGCGCCACCAGGGTTTGCCAGCATCTTTATGACCTTTCCTTGCTGTTGGAATTTGATCGAAAGAACGGAACAGTTCGTCTCCATGACGTTACCCGAAGGGTGTTGATGGAGCAGAGGAGCGGCGAGCTTTCGTCTCTCCATTCCCGATTGTTGGAAGTTTATCGCCCTGCGAGTGGGAAGTGGGAGGATCTGTCCCGTGAGGAGTCGTATCTTTGGCGTCGGCTGCGGGATCATTTCATTGGCGCCGGGGATGAGCACGAATTCAAGGCACTGTTGGTGAGGTTCCCGTTCATCGAGGCCAAGCTGCTGGCTACGGACATCAACTCTCTGATCGCGGATTTCGAGCCTTTCGTGACAGAGGATGATGTACTTCGATCTGTCCGTGACACCTTTCGTCTTTCGGCACATGTCCTTGCCAGGGATCGGAAGCAGCTTGCTCCACAGCTCCTGGGTCGCCTCCTGGGCAAGGGCACGCCAAATCTCCACGCTTTCCTGGAAGAAGCGAAGCTTCAGCGAAAACGGCCTTGGCTTCGGCCAAGGACGGGAGGCTTGATTCATCCGGGCGGTGCTTTGATCCGTACCTTCGAGGGGCACCTGACTGAGGTCAACGCAGTGGCGGTCATCGACGGCCGGCGCGTGATCTCCGCCTCCTCGGATCGGACGCTTCGGATATGGGACCTGGAGAGCGGGCAGATGCTGCGAACCCTCAAAGGTCACATTGACTGGGTCAAGGCGGTGGCGGTGGTGGATGGCCGGCGTGCCGTCTCGGGCTCCGCCGACGATACGCTTCTGCTCTGGGACCTCGAGACCGGACAGACACTCCGAATCTTTCAAGGGCACGCGGCTGGAATCAACGCGGTGGCGGTCATCGACAGCCGGCGCTTTGTCTCCGCCTCCTCGGATCGGACGCTTCGGGTGTGGGATCTGGAGAGCGGGCAGACGCTGCAAACCCTCGAAGGCCATAGCGACTGGGTCAACGCGGTGGTGGTGGTGGACAATCGGCGTATCGTCTCGGCTTCCACTGACGGGACGCTCCGGGTCTGGGATCTCGAGACCGGAGAGACGTTCAAAATCCTTCAAGGGCACATAACTGGAGTCCGAGCCGTGGCGATGATGGCCGACGGCCGCGCTGTCTCCGCCTCCGCCGACCGGACGCTTCGGGTCTGGGACCTGGAGAGTGGACAGACACTCCGAGTCCTCCAGGGGCACCTGGATGAGGTCAGGGTGGTGGTGCCGGTGGCCGGAGGCTACGCGCTGTCCGCCTCTCTCGATGAGACGGTTCGCATATGGGATCTGGAGAGCGGACAGGTCGTGCGAACCTTGCAAAGAGACAAGACTTTGATCAGGGCGGTGACGGTGCTGGACGGCAGTCGTATCGTTTCCGCCGATGCTGATGGAGCGCTTCGGCTCTGGAATCTGGAGAGTAGACAGCCGGCTCTGCAAGCTCTCCAACCATCCCAGGAGTGGGTCCGAGCGTTAGCGGTAGTGCCCGGCGGTCGCGCCATCTCCGCCGACGCTCGCGGGGCGCTTCGGGTGTGGGACCTGGAGAATGGGCAGACCTTGAAAATTCTCCAAGGACATACAGCTTCGGTTGGCGCAGTCGCGGTGACGGCCGACGGTCGCGCTATCTCCGCCGACGCCCTGGGGATACTTCGGGTGTGGGATCTGGAGAATGGGCGGACCCTTCAAAACTTCAAAGGACACGATCACCGGGTCAATGCGGTGGCTGTGTTGGCTGACGGTCGTGTCATCTCCGCCTCCTCGGATCGGACGCTTCGGGTATGGAGTCTGGAAAGCGGGCAAGCCCCGCAAATCCTCGAAGGAGAGAGTGGAGTCAATGCGGTGGCGGAGTTAGAGGGCGGCCGCGTCGTCTCCGCATCCAACGACGGAACGCTTCGCGTGTGGAGTCTGGAGAGCGGACAAACCCTACAGGTTTTCCGAGGACATGCGGACCGAGTCAATGCGGTGGCGGTCGCGCCCAGCGGTCTTGTGATCTCTGCTTCCACGGACAGGACGCTTCGGGTGTGGGATCTTGAGCATCGACGGAGCCTGCAAATCCTCCAAGGACATACGGATCCGATCGCAGCCATAGCCATGCTCGCCGACGGTCGTGCTGTCTCGGCCTCATTCGACCGTACGCTTCGAGTGTGGAGCCTGGAAAGCGGAGAGGAATTAGCCGTGACAACCTTGGATGCGCCGGTGTGGGCCGTTGCAACAACTTCCGATGGAAAAATTATCGTGGCTGGCGATCAGTCGGGGAAGGTGCATTTCTTCGATCTGGTGGAGCCAGGGTACCCGACGCCGAGAGCACTCCATTAGTCCCTTCCTTCGGGTTCGCTGGCAGGCCAGTGAAGAGCGCTACGGAGATCGCGGGCCACCGGCTCCAGCCTGTCGTGGACGATGCATTCGAGGATGATACGCAAGTGTGTGGAGCGGTCCATGTCCTCCTCGCCCACCAGCATGAGACGTTCCAAAGGCGAGACGGGAAGGCGGGTATGGACCTCCCGCAGCCGCCGGCAAAGAGCCTCCACACCCTCGGCGACCTCCAAGATTTGCGCGGCGGCCTCCGCTGCTTCCGAATCGTTGACCACGGGTTTCCTCCTGATGAGATCATGCGTGCCCACGATCATTTCCTTCGAGCTATAGAGCGAGACTCATGACGTCATCGGAGGCAGCTTTGGACTGCCGGGCCGCCCGCAGCCGCTGCTGGATCGTCGGTATCCGACAAGATGTCACAGGATGTCTCATTTCCTTTTTCGTTGGCAGCTTCATGGTTCTAGCGAGCGGCAGGGGGGCGCACCTCAGACGAACGGTATGGGGCGGGGAAACACACCCCGCACGCGAAAGGAGAGGAAGAGCTTCGGGTAGGCCAAGCTCTTTCCCTTCAGGCTGCGACGCGCCGTCTCTCGGGCCAGACATTGAAGAGCACGCGAGGACACGTCGAAGCCTTTGACCATCCCGAAGACTCTTGTCAGCTCATCGCTCAGCACCGAGGTCTCCTCGCCTCGCCCCTGCCGGGCACGAATCCAGCCGAGCTGAAGAGTGGTCAGGGTGGCCTCCGGAAGACACCCCCTCGCGACGAAACTTCGGCGAGCCGAATCCAACAGCGTCCCGGCTCCCTCTAGTTCCTCCAGGTCCTGCGCGATCTGCGCTTCGAGCCAATGCAACGCAGCCAGGTCATCCTCGGTAGGTACGGAGGGGTAGAGGGATCGGACGCTCTGCCTCAACGCTCGCGCCTCACTCCTGCGTCCTCTCAAGGCCTGGCAGCGCGCCAAGGCGAGTTGCGCCTGCGCCGCGAGCCAAGGCCTTTGCTGACAATCCATGCCAGACTGCGCCCGAAGCAAGGCAGACTCGGCCTGCTGCCACTCCGCCCCGTCGTCGTATCGGAGGTAGAGGAGCCCCAGCAAGGCCGCGCACTTCGCCTCCTCGCCCACATCTCCCAGCTCCCGATACCGGCGGCCGGCGTGGTGCAGGAAGGCGACGGCCTCCTCCTCCCGGCCTTGATCCCAGCGAAGCAACCCCAAAGCCTGGCCGTAGAAGCCACGCGCTGACGGATCGCCCAAAAAGCACGCCGCACGGGTGAGAGCGGCCTCGGCGTGCTCGCGCTGACCAAGAAGCCGGAGAGCGTGGCTGTTCAGACAGAGGGCTCGGCACAGCAAAGCCTCCTCCAGGACAGGAGCCGCCGGCAGCAGAGTCTGAGGGTTCTCCGCCCCTGCGGAGGCGAGCAGCCGTCCTACCTCGACCGCCGCCTTCGAGACCTCGAAGGCCCGGAGAGGCTCGAAGGGCAGTGCGCCCTGGCAGGTTTCCAACAGCAGATCGAAGAGATCCTGACTGCGGAAGGGTTCCCCGCCCTTCTGGATCTGGGCGATCCACGACTCCGGAGGTTGGGCGGCCAAGTCGGTGAGGAGCTGCTGGGCGGTCTGCCTCCGGCTGTGCGCGATGCGCAGGTGCTCGGGCGCCCGGGCCGTCAGGTTCTCCCAGACCTGTTGATAGCGGTAAGCACTGCCGCCGCGTCTCACGACTTCTCCCCCGGCGGCCTGTAGGCGGCGAGCGCCGGGGCCCGCTGCTGAAATCCTACGGCTTCCCCCTCGGTCATGGGATGTCTCCCACCTCCCTGCAAGAGAAAAGGGCCGGGCCGGCTGCCCTGAAAGCTAAGCGGCCGTCCCGGACTGTCCCCGCTGCGATGCGCCGCCGCTGGGATGGAGGGAGGTCGTTCGCGCGCCTTCGTTGCTTTCCAAATTCCTCCCATGCCGCGACCGTAAAGGAGGTCTTCCAACGCGCAAAGCCAGGTGTTTTTCTCGGCGAGGTTTCGGCAATCTTAATTCCCGGCGACGAGAATTTCACACCGCGGCCGCCGCTTCTGGTTTCGGCTTGTCACGAAAAGCCGCCTAGCGGCAACCTACTATAAGTAGGGGTCTGCGCATGTGGAGGAGGGGTCGGTGCCGAAAATTCTGCCGCCGTTGGGGCTTACGCTCACGTACCTGCGGAAAGCCATCGGGTGGAGTGAGGGCGAGTTGGCTGAGGCGCTGGGGGTCTCGGCCAGCCTGATCTCGGACTATGAGCGAGGGAAGAAGTCTTTAACCCGGGAGCGCTTGGAGACGATCGTCGCCGTCATGGGCTTCCAGCGTACGGCCATCGACGATGCGCTTGCCTTCATCGACCGGGTTCGAGCCAAAGCCGCGTCCCCGGTCTACCCGACGGCGGAGACCCGAGAGGCTGGCGCCGAGCTTCAGACGATCGACAGGCTCGGGCAAAGCATCGCCGACGCGACCTCCCAAGTCGGCCGGTTGTTGGCGACCCACCTGTCCTGGGAAGTGCGAGCCCTGGCGGACCGGCAGGTCGCTCAGGGCTCGCTAGCGCGGCTGCTGCGCCGGACTCCTTCCGAGCGGCGGACGCTGATTCGGAAGACCCAGGAGTACCGGTCTTGGGCGGTCTCCGAGCTCGCTTGCGCCGAGTCGCTCAAGGCGGCACCCGACAATGCAGATAGGGCTTTGGAGTTTGCCGAGTTGGCGGTGGAGATTGCACAGCAGATGACGGGCGAGCCGCTCATGCGCAAACGTGTCGAGGGTTACGCGGGCGTCCACCTCGGGAACGCCAGGCGCGTACATGGAAAGCTCCGAGACGCCGACGAAGCCTTTGCACGCGCCCTCCCCCTCTGGAAGGCCGGAGCGCCCGCCGATCCGGGGTTGCTCAACGAGGCCAGGGTTCTTGGTCTGGAGGCCTCCCTGCGAATCGGCCAGCGGCGGCCCGCGGAAGCCTTGGCCTTACTCGACGAGGCCTTGGCCGTGGACCGCCAGGGTGAGAGAAAGTATCTTCTGGTCAACCGGGCGCGAGCGCTTGAGCAACTCGGGGACTATAACGGAGCGACTGCCGCGCTCCGCCAGGCGGAACCGCTGGTCGACGGAAGACAGGAACCCCGCTTGTTGTTTAGTCTGAGGTTCAATCTTCTCGGCGCGACCTGTTACCTTGGGCTCTACGCCGAAGCTGAGGAGGGGCTGCGTAAGCTCCGGCCTCTGGCAGAGCGCTTGGGGCAGGCTCTCGATTTGGTTCGGACCCGATGGCTTGAGGGGTGGGTAGCTTCCGGGTTGGGACGGAGAGAAGAAGCGGTCGCCGCCTTGGAGCAGGTGAGCCGGGATTTTTCAACGCGGCAAATTCCCTTCGATGCCGCCATGGCGACGTTGCAGCTTACAACTATATATCTCCAGGAGGGGCGCATCACGGCTGTCAGGCGGTTAGCCCTTGGCCTGGCATGGATCTTCAAGACCGAAGCGGTCCCTCCCGCTGCCCTGGCGGCCCTCCGGCTCTACTACGACGCTGCCGAGCAAGAGGCTCTCACCTTGGACCTGGCACAGAGGATTGGCTCCTATCTCTATCGAGCACAAGGAAACCCGGACCTCCGGTTTGAAGCCATTGCATGAACCGCCGCTTGGAGAAGAAAACCGCCAGGCCGGATGGCACCGGCCCGGCAGTGCTCCGCCGGGCGGAAGCAGTCAACTCCCCGGCATGCAGAGCCCGTACGGATCAATCCTGCAACCGTTGTCTAGCTGAGCTCCAGGCAAGCAGCGACCGTAGGGATCTATGCTACATCCGTTGTTTGGCTGGGGTAGCGTGGCCCCCAGGCAGGCTCCGTACGGATCGAGGCTGCATCCGTTCAAGAGACTGTAGGCAGCCCCCTTGACGAATTCCCAGAAGCCTGCCTGGGCTGCCTTTGGGGTTGCAACAGGCCGAGCTGAGATTCCGGGCCGCTGCGCGCCGGCCAGCGGCAGCGAGGCAGCGAGCACGAGACAGAGTGCGACTGCGACGACGAGGCGGAGAGTGCGACCTAGCATCGAGATCTCCTTTCTTGAGGGCGGCTCCGCCGCGGCCGGCATGGCTGGGCGGGCGCCGGTCTCCCAGGAGTATGGTGTGCTATGAGTGGAAAATCACACCCGAGACGGCAAGCTATCTTGCCCCCGGAGCCGAGAACGTCACCTCCAGTCCTGGCCGAAACGGCTTGGCTGATCTGGTGCCTGCGTGGCATTCGGCGCTGGAGTCAGGCCGAGTTGGCTGCCAGGTCGGGCGTTCCGGAAAGCTCGATCAGCCGTTTCGAGAATGGGAAGAGGGCTCCCAGTCCGGAGAATTGGGCGAAGATCTGCGCCGCGGTTGGCGTGCCATCCACTACCGTTGACGCGGTCCTGCGGCCGGCGATCCGTAAGGTGCTGGCCGTCCTGAGTGGAACGGCTCCGGGAATGACGGGTAACGTCTCCTCCGAGGTGAAAGACTTGCCGGGTGAGCTGATGGCTTTGCTTTCAGCGATCGTTCGCCCGACTGTGGCGGCGGTCGTCGAAGAGGTCTTGCATGGCGTTGGCGGCCCTTGGCGGTTGGACCGCCCGCCGTCACCTGCGGATCGCTTGGAAGCTCCCGGGCTGTGGGCCGTACTTCGGGACACCTCGGCGCCGGAACGCGCGCTACTACTTGAAGAGGCACCTGAGTACTGGTCCTGGGCTGTCTGCGAACTGGCCTGTGCCGAATCCGTTACGGCGGCTTCCAACAGTGCGGAACGAGCGCTGGAGCTTGCCGAATTGGCCGTCGAGATCGCCAACCGAGTTCTCGGAAGCCTCTCTCAACGAACTCAGGGCTATGCCGGCGTCCATCTTGGGAACGCAAGGCGGGTACATGGCTATTTACAGGATGCCGAGGAAGCCTTCCGAAATGCATTACCTCTTTGGAAGGCTGGAGCACCTGCTGATCCGGGGCTGTTCAATGAAGCACGCGTTCTAGGTCTAGAGGCTACTTTGCGCATGGAGCAGCGGCAGCCTGCCCAGGCCTTGGCCCTGCTCGCTGAGGCCCTGGAGGTCGACCGCCACGATGAGGCGAAATACCTTCTGGTCAACCGCGCGCGGGCGCTTGAGATGCTCGGCGACTATCACGGCGCGATCACTGCCCTCCGTCAAGCAGAGCCACTGATTGATGGCAATCAAGAACCTCGGTTGTTGTTCGGCCTGCGGTTCAATCTCCTTGGTAACTTACTGCATCTTGGAAGCTTTGCGGAAGCCGAGGAGCCCCTACGGGCGGTGCGGGTACTGGCAAACCGACTTGGCCAAGAACTGGATTTGGTTCGGACCCGCTGGCTGGAGGGTTGGCTGGCCGCTGGGCTGGGAAGAAGGGCTGAGGCCATCAAAGCTCTGGAAGAGGTCTGCGAGAGCTTCAACACCCGAGAGATTCCTTTCGATGCCGCCCTGGCGACGCTGGAGCTTGCCACCCTTTACCTGGAGGAGGGGCGCAGCCGGGAGGTCTGGATGGCGGCCTCCCGGCTCAAATGGATCTTCAAAGCCGAAGGCATCGAGCGCGAAGCCCTAGCCGCTTTGCGGCTGTTCTACGAAGCCGCGGAGAAGGTCGCCGCCACCGTGGAGTTGACGCGGCGAATGGTGAGCTACTTGTACCGGGCTCAGCACGACCCGAAGTTGAGGTTCGCCGGGGCAGACCGGGCTAACGCTCAGTGAGAGCTTCGGCTCCTCGGGCGAGCGAAGCCGCGCCCGGTTAGTGCCGCTCGAAAAGGGCCTTGTATTTCTGAGCGATCGCCGCCAGAGAGTAGTCGTCGGGGGTTTCCGGCGCCGTGACGGGGCTGCCCAGGATGAAGCTGAAGTCAGCGCCGAACCGCTGTGCGCCGCTGCCATGGCACCCCATGCAGCCACCCATGTCGAAAGACTTGACCTTGGTGCCGTGGAGCGTGTAAACGTTCTGGAAATACAGCTTGCCGTTCGTTTTGTAATTGGTGTTCACGCCGTACGCGGGGAATCGGCCGTTGAACATCTGCAAGGGGTAGTCGGTCTCGACCACGACGTTCGCCTGGTGGTAGGTTGCAGCGTTGTAGGGGGCGTTGGGGTCAAGATAGTTGATCTCCCGATAGGGAATGGGCTGCCACTGCACGTTGACCAGCTTGTAGTATTGCCAGGGCGCGCTGTGGTTGTATCGGTTGATCGCCACTTGCGCGGCTTTGTTGACCGCGATGACGTCGGAGGGAATCGCATTGTCCCGGTAATTGACACAGATCGTGCCTGAAGGCAGCCCCGGATTGACGGGCGTTTTCGTGGCGTTGCTCTCGTGGATGTTCTGATAATAAAGCTGCCCTCCAGGCGTACAGGTGGTGCTCGCCGCCGTGAGGGTCGCGTGCTTCGGATGATCCGTGTAAGTCAATGCGGGGTTGGTGGGCGGGCTGGGAGGAGGCGGATGGATGACGCTGCCATCCGGGTTTTCGATTGGGGCACCGTTGCCGTCCCGGATGTTGTCCGCCTGCTCGAAGGTGGCATAGATGAAGCTCGGTGCCTTGGGCGTCTTGCGTATGATGTGGAGCGCCAGCAGAGCCCATTGGTCCTCGCGGTAACAGAACTTCTGAGTCAGGTCGCGCTCGTAGTAGCGCACGTTCGCCACATGATACCGCCCAGCGGGCTCGGAGGGTCCCAAAGGGCGCCAGGCCGCCTTCACTTCGATCGTCCCGGGATCTTGAGCCGAGGAGGCCGGAAAAAATACTGTCGAGGCGCCCAGGGGCGGAATCCGTCTCTTGTTGACGACGTTCTTGACGAAGTTGTTTTGCGCGGTTTGGAGCGGACTGGAAACCGAGGGATCCGTTCCTTGCGTATACCAGTACTGGTTACTCACCACGTACGTGTACTCCGTCCGGTTGGCCTTCGCCATGTAGCGGAACAGGTTGGGCTTGCTGTTGGTGGGTGTCGGGGCCGGATCCTGGCCGAAGCCTGCGTACATCGAGTCCGAGCCGATCTGGCTCACCTCGTCGAGATTGATCCATGCCGGTTGGTTGGGCGCAGCCTGCCCGCTGCAAGGGAGCACGTCCGAGCCGTTGATCACGCTGTCTTTCGAATAAATGTATTCCGGCGGATCGTCGTAACCGTAGTCCTGGCTCGGCCCTTTGTTCGAGCCGTGGGGGCCTATCTTCTCATTGCCGTTTCCCGGGTAGATCTCCACCTTGGCGCGGAAGGTCTGCCAGACGAGGGGAACGCTCTGGTCGCCGAACATCTTGGTGGTATCCGCAGTGTCGCGTTTCCCGGTTTGGGCCGGCCAGTTGAGGGCGATGAATTCTTTCCAGGCGAAGGTCGCGGCTTGGGTCAGGGTGGTGGCAGCCGGCGCCGCCGGAAGGTCCGGGGGCAGAACCGCCAAAGCCGGGCCGATCGCAGGAAAGGACTGGTTCCCTGCACGGGTGGAGCGCACCATCCCCGCACGAGCCGAAACCGGCGGCTCCACCAGGCACAGGCCGATCAAAGCAAGCGTCACGGCCAGGGTGGTGAAGAGCTTTGACAAGCTGAACCTACGATAGTTCTTTTTCATCGTCATCCCTCCATGAAACAACAGGTTGTGGTGGCGGCAGAGAGCAACGGCTGTGCCACGGCACGGCGGCCCCCGAGAGGCGAGGAGGAAAGGGGTGAGCCGAGGATGTCGGGACATCTTTGCGGGATGTCGCGACAGGTCCCGCGGCATCCCGCGCGGTGGTACGATGAGGCGCTTCAGGAGATCAGGAGCCGATGTCGTTGGAGCCCGCTGCGAATCGTTCGGACCGTTCGTCGCCGCCGGCCATGCTGGGGCCCTATCGCGTCGAGCGTCTGCTCGGCCGCGGCGGCATGGGGGAGGTCTATCAGGGGTACGACGACCGGCTCGACCGGCCAGTGGCCCTGAAGCGCATCAAGCCGGACGCTCGCGATCCCGAGGCCGGCCGCGCTCGCTTCCGGCGCGAGGCGCGCGCCCTCGCCCGCCTGAGCCACGGCAACCTGGTGCAGGTCTACGACTGGGTCGAAGCCGAGGGCGACGACTGGCTGGTGATGGAGCTCGTGGAGGGCCGGCCGCTCTCCGCGCTCCTCGCCGGCGGCCCCTTGCCGGCGGACCAGGCGGTGCGCATCGCCCGCGACGTCGCGGCCGGTCTCGCCGCCGCCCATCGCGCCGGCATCGTGCATCGCGACCTCAAGGCCGACAACGTCATGCTGACGGCCGGCGGCGAGGTCAAGATCCTCGATTTCGGCCTCGCCCGCCGTTTCGCGGGGCCGGACCCTGTGCTCTCGTCGCTCTCCGGCACCGGCCAGATCGTGGGCACGGTCAACTTCATGTCCCCCGAGCAGGCCCTGGGCCAGCCGGTCGACCACCGCTCCGATCTCTTTTCTCTCGGCATTTTGCTGTATCAAATGCTCACGGGAGTCTTGCCCTTTCGATCGGAGAACGCGATCGAGACCCTGACCCGCATCTGCACTCAGAAGCCGCCGGCCGTGATCCACCTCGCCCCGGAGACTCCCGCGCCTTTGAGCGATCTGGTCGACCGGCTGTTGCAGAAAGACAAAGCGAGGCGGCCGGAGCGGACGGAGGAGGTGATGGCCCTCCTCGCCGAGCTCGCGGGGTCGGGTGAGACGCACCCGGAGATGCCCGCGCTGACGCCGCCGCCGGGTCTCTCCGTCCCCACTCTCGATCCGACGGCGCCCGGCGCGCCGGCTGCCGTTTCCGGCCGGGGCGCCCTGGGCTGGCCGCGCCGCCGCCTGCTGGCCGCGGCGGCGGCGCTCCTCGCTCTAGCCCTGCTCGCCTTCACCGCCTGGCGCTGGCTGGCCTCGCCTCCCCCGGCGACGTCCGTTGCGGTGCCTCCGACCGCCGCTCCCGAGGACCAGCACCTCGCGGCGGGAGCCGTGCACACCGGGCTCCTGCGGGCGCTCCTCGGTTTTCAAGGCCTGGCGGTGCGCGAGCCGCCGCCGGGTGAAACCGACGACGATCCGGTGAAGTTGGCGCGCGCCGTCGCCACCGATGAGGTCGTGACCTCCCGCCTGGACTGTGCGGGCGAGGACTGCCAGGTCGAGCTACGGCGCCTGCGCGCCGACGGGAGCTTGTCGTGGGTCCATCGCTTCGACGTGCCGGTCCACGAGCTCCTGCGTTTGAGCGCCTCGGTGGCGGAGCAGGTGCGCGGCGCCTATCCTGATCTCGCGCTGCGCGCCGGGATTGCGGACCTGCAGGTGACGGAGACCGACTACGCAAAATTCCTCGACCTGAGCCGCCGCTACCGCACCCGCGACAGCGGAACGTCTCCCGCCGCGTTCCTCACCGAATTGGCGCAGATCGAGCGCACCTCGCCCCGCTTCCTCGAAGCCTACCTCCTGGAAACCAACATCGCCCGGCAACAGTTCGTGGTCGATCGGGACCAGGCTGCCCTCGGCCGCGCGCGCGCCGCCATCGCCCGCGCCACGGAGCTGGCGCCCGATGACCCGCGTGCCCTGCGCGCCGCCTTCCTCGTCGAGCTCAACAGCGGACGATTGCAGCAAGCCGCCGCCGTTCTCGCTCGTGCGCAGCGGGTGCAGCCGGACGACCCGGGCTTCCAAGGGCTCGCGGCGTCGCTGCTCGAAAAGCAGGGTAAAAGCCAGGAGGGACTGGCGCTGATCCGCCGCGCCGCCGGCCGCGAGCCCTCCTGGCTCCTGCTGCAACAGGCGTCCGACATGGCCTTGCGAGCGGGCGACGTCAACGGCGCCCGGCGTTATCTGGAGATCGCCCTTGAGCGTTCGCCGGACCGGTACAATGCCCTTTCGCGCCTGGCCCAACTGGAGCTCTTGAACGGCAATCCGCAGCGTGCCGCAGAGCTTTACGAAACGCTCGTCAAGCGCGCTCCCGATGAAACGGAGCTGACCAACCTCGGCATGGCCTACCTGCTTCTCAATCGCTACGAGGCGGCTGACCAAAGCTTTCGCAGCGCCCTCAAAGAAGCTCCTTCCTCGCCGATGACGCTCTTGAACCTGGCCGATACGGCGCTGCTGCGGGGCGATCGCCCAGGGGCTTCGGCTTTCTACTCGCGAGTGCTGGAAAACGCCGCCCGCGATCCCGATCCCGATGCCTTGCTGACCACCCGCGCTCAGGCCCTGGCGCACCTCGGCCGCTCCGAAGAGGCGGTGGCGGCGATCCAAGAGGCCCAGCGCCACGATGCCGGCGATCCCCAGGTGGCCTATGCCGCATCTCTGGTCTACGCCCTGGTGGGCGACGAGACCTCCGCCCGCATGAATGCCAGAAAGGCCTTGGCCGGCGGCGTCGACCGCCGCTGGTTCGCGTTTCCCTGGTTCGACGCCGTGCGCCCGCAGCTCGCGAAGGCCGCGGGCGCAGGGGCGCGGTAGCTTCAGCCGTCCTGCGGCTTGTTGATCATTCCGAGGTTGCAGGTATCGCCCCCGGCCTGAGCGTCCATCCGGCACAAGACGACGTCGCCGGCTTTCAAGGTCGCGCTGCCTGTCGTATCCGTCGCCACCGTCAGCACGGGGAACTTGGTGCACCCCTGAAGCCGGATCTGCCCCGAGGCGGAATCGAACGAAACGGCTCCATCCCAGCGGTCGTCACTGGTGTGCCAGTACGAGCTCCCGTCCGCGCCGTCGTACAGCTCCAAGGCTGAGGCGCATGGATCGAGGAGTCGCGTAACGATGCGGGCGTCGAACCAGTTCCCATAGAGATCTTCAATGGTCAGAGACATGTTTCATCCCTCCTTGAGTGACGTTGACGGGTGATATTTGACAAACGCTCAGAGCAAGCGTGGTGCCAGGCACGAATCCCCCCTGGAGCCCTCCGCCGCCGCCGGCTTTCGCCCTGTCGGAAAGATGTCGGACCATCCCGCGGGGATGTCCGACGTCCTCCTGCTCCCCTGCCAGTCTTCGCCAAGCTGCGCTATGGTGAGCCCATGCCTGACCGGCGGCTGATGACGGATACGCGCAAGACTACCACGGCCTGGGCCGAGGGCTTGGCGCCCGCCCTCGAAGTGCCGGCGCTCACCGTCCTCGGCCATCCGGAGGCGCACCGCGTGGGCGAGCTGGCGACCTTGTCCGAGCTCGTCTCCGGCGAGGCAGTCGCTCTGTCGCGTTTGGCCCCCCTCTTCGGCCAGCCCGGCGCCAGCACCACGGAGCCCCTGGCCGAGGTGCACCTGAGCCGCCGGCCGCTCCTCCTCGAACCAGGGACCGGGGGGCAGGTCCTCGTCCGGCGCGCCGGCAGCCCCACGCTGCTCGAAATCGACGGCGAGCCTCTGGCCGAGGAGCGGAGCCTGCGGCAGGAAGACCTCGAGCGGGGCGTGGTCCTCGAGCTCGGGCAGCGGGTGGTCCTCCTTCTGCATCGCCATCCCGCGACACCGCCAGATCTCCCTGCCTTCGGATTGGTCGGTGCCTCGGCGGCCCTGCTCCGGCTGCGCCGGGAGATCGCGCTCGCAGCCGGCAGCAGCAGCCCGGTCCTGTTGCGGGGCGAGTCGGGCACGGGCAAAGAGCTGGTCGCCCGTGCCCTGCATGCGGCGAGCCCCCGCTCCGCTCAGCCCTACGTGACGGTGAACATGGCGGCGGTCCCTCCGTCGCTCGCGGCCTCCGAGCTCTTCGGCGCCGCCAAGGGCGCATACACGGGAGCCGCACAGGCGAAAGAAGGGTTTTTCCAGCGCGCCCACGGCGGCACCCTGTTCCTCGACGAGATCGGCGAAACCCCGGCCGACGTCCAACCTCTCCTGCTGCGTGCGCTGGAGAGCGGCGAAATCCAGCCGGTGGGGAGCGCCGAGACCCGCCGCGTCTCCGTGCGCGTGATCGCCGCCACCGACGCCGACCTCGAAGCGCGGCTCGCCGATGGCCGTTTCCGCGCGCCACTGTTCCATCGCCTCGCCGGCTTCGAGATCCGGGTGCCGGCCTTGCGCCAGCGCCGCAGCGACCTCGGCCGCTTGCTCTATGCCTTTCTCGACGAAGAGTTGGGAGCTGGGGACCTCACGTGGCTCCAAGCCGGCTGGGTGGCACGGCTGGCGCGCTTCGACTGGCCCGGCAACGTTCGCCAACTGCGCTTCGTGGCCCAGCGCCTGGCCGCGGCCCACCGGGCGGGGGCCTTGCGGGAGAGCGTCTCCGCCCTGCTGAGCTCGCTCACCGCACCGCAGGGTCAGCCGCTCGCGGCGACGCCGCCCGCGCACCGCCGGCCGGAGTACCGCAAAAAGGAAGAGGTCGGGGAAGAAGAGCTGCTGGCGGTGCTGCGCGCCCATCACTTCGAGTTGAAGCCTGCCGCCGCGGCCCTGGGAATCTCGCGCACCGTGCTCTACGAGCTGATCGAAAAAAGCTCGCTGGTACGCAAGGCCGGAGAGCTGGACCCGCCAGAAATCGCCGCCGCCCTGGCTCGCTGCGGCGGCGATCTCGAAGCCGCCGCTCTGGATCTCGCGGTGTCGCCCCAGGGGCTCAAGCGGCGGATGAAGTCGCTGGGGATGCGGTGAGGGGCTTGCCGGCGCCGGGGCTGAGCCGGACGGGAGCCGTCTACGGAGAGTCGTACTCGAAAGCGAAGCGGATCCGGGAAGCCGCTGCGCCGGCTTCGGTGTAGAGGATGGATAGAAGGTCCCCATTGCTGAAAGTCACGCTGTCCACCGTGTCGGCGCAGGTCGTGGCCGTGCCGGAGACCGTGCAGGTCAACGCCGTGTTGACTCCGTTCTTTCGGATCGTGAGGGTCGCCGACTGACCGGCGCCCGGTGCCACCGTCAGACTGACGACCAATTTGCTCGCTTTACCCGAGGGCAGCGGAACGTCGGCGTTGGCCTCGGTCGCGTTGGTGTTGGTGCCCCATGGGATCAGGAAGGTGTTGTTGCCGGTGTTGGCGTAGTTGCCGCCGATCGCTGAGCCGCTGGTGCCGTTCGCGCCTGCGGGGCCGGTTGCACCCGCCGGACCTGTTGCACCGGTCGGGCCTGTTGCACCTGTCGGACCGATTGGACCCATTGGACCTATCGGACCTGTAGCACCCGTTGGGCCGGTTGCACCGGTGTCGCCCTTCTGCGCGATGAGATCCCAACTCTCCGGAGAAAAACCTGGCTGATTGCCGATATTACTGTTCGTCAGGCTTACGTAGCTCGAACCGGTGAAGCTCACGGCGTCCCCTGCCGCATAGGCGGTGCCGCTGTCCCAGGCGCCCTTCCAAAGGAAGCCTTCGATGCCCATCGCCCCTGTGCCCGCGACGACGAAATTGTCATAGGTCGAGCGCGCTTGCGTACCGCCCCAGCCGGAGAAGCCCACGAGACCGGCGCTTCCTGAATCGAGGCTCGAATCCGTCGCGGTCACGACCAGCGTTGCGCTGCCAGGGCGATCGACATGAAACTCCAAAGAGGAACCGGTGATCGTCAACCGAAGATGGTACGGAGACGTCGTAGCCTTTGGCACCTCGGACCGAGTCAGCTCGGAATATACGCCGCCCACGAGCTTGTAAAGAAGGACGACTTCGGTGGCGCCGCCTTGAGCCAGCCTCGCCCCGTAGTAGTTGTTGGCATCGCGAACACGCCCCAGCAGCCGGCCATCCACTCCGCTATTGCCTCCCGTCGGTGCCCAATCGACGTCAATGGTTTGTTGGGCCAGGTTCAGGCCAGCGACGGCCACCGCATCTTCGACCTGGCCGACGCTGGTCTCTTCAGCCTGGCCATTTTGAATCTGCAGCATCGTGCCCGTGAGCAGTTGCCACGGTGGCCCCAGGGAAGAAGAGTCAGCGCGATCGAAATCGTCCTGGAAGACGATTTGGGCTTCGGCCGGACCCCTCGCACCCAGGATCGCGAGAAGGATCAGAACGGGAATCGTTGCCACTTTGATTTTCATGTCGGGCTCCCTTGACGATCGTGCCCGGCCAGGAATTGCCGTGCACATTGCCTAGTGTGGGAGCCCGGCTGTGGCCTGTCAAAGCTGTTCAAATTGTGAACGGATCCGATCAGCGCCCGGCCGAACCGCGGTGGCCGAGAAGCTTGTAGAGCGTACCGGGGCTGATTCCGAGCAGCCCCGCCGCCTTCCGCTTGTTCCCGCCCACGAGAGCGAGGATCCGCTGCGCTTCGGAGGCATTCAGGTCGTCGAGGGTCCGCAGGGGGAGGAAGAACCGATGGGCCAGAAAGCGCAGGAAATCCTTCCGCCATCCCTCTCGGGCAAGCGCCTCGCCGGCGAACTTCGCTCCCAGAAACCATGGACCTCTGCCGGCGACGAGGATGGGTCCCGCGCGCTTGAGAAGTACCTGTTTCGAGGGCGAAACGCTCGCATCGGCTGCCAGGGAGGCGAAGACGTGGACGTCAGCGTTCAGGAACGTACCTTCGCTCTCCAAAGTCCGGAGCCCTCCGCTGCGCCGCCGCTCGAAAGAAAGGAACGCCTCCGCGCCGAGTGTCGCCTTGATGCGAGCGAGCAGGTCGGTCCGCCTCCCCGGGAGCGCCACTCCTCGTTGTGCGATGTGGTAGGCCAGGGCAAGGGCGGCCTCGGCCGGGGTTAGGCTTTGGACGCCGGCCGCCAACTCGGTCACAGTGCTCACGGAGGGCGGTGCTGCTCTTTCGGACGCATCCTGGAGCAGGCGCGTAAGCTCCGCCTGGGAGGAATCGACGTCCTCGAGCTCCAGCCAGGTCACTCCGATCTGGAGCCGCAGGCCCGGCGTGAGGAACGCACGCTTGACTCGCCGGCCCTCCACGAAAATGCCGTTCTTGGAGCCAAGGTCCACGAGCTCGACGCCGCCGGGGCAGCGCCGCACGAGCGCATGCCGGCGCGAGATCCCGGGGACGCGCAAAACCAGATCGTTCTCCGGACTGCTCCCGAGCTGGGCTTCGTTGTCTGGAACTTCGAAAACCCTTTCTTCCTGGCCATAGAAGGATAACAGACGAAGCATCACGGCCTCTCTACCGGGTTACCGGAAGCACTGCGGAGCTCCCGGGCGCGCTTCTCCACGAGCTCCGCATGCCCTCGCGCCACGATACTCCGCGTCTGCTCCACGCGCACGAGCTCGAGGGCCGACTGCGCCGCCGCCGCGGCTTCTCGCGGCTGCCCCAACCGGGCCAGGAGCACGGCCCGGAGCGACAAAATCTCCGCCCGGGGCGCCAGCTTTTCGGCGAGGAGCCGGTCGGCCCGCCGGAGGATCTCCTTGGGCTCGCCCCCGTCCGCGAGCGCGAGCTCCAGATCCCAATAGCGCTCCACGTCCGTCCAGTTGGCCGGAACCCCGGCAGGGTCCGCATCCGGGCGTTCACCCGCTCGCCAGCGGACGTACTCGCGGTACGTCCACAGGTGGCTTCGCCAGGTTGGATACGCAGCCATGAAGCTCTCCAGCGCCGAGAGCGCTTCCGTGTAGCGTCTCTCCTCCACCAGAGCCAGGATCTCACCCTTCAGGAACTCGTGCTTGCTCTTCCCCGCGCCCATCGCCGACTCGCGGCCGATACCGCGCTCGTACCAAATGATCGCTTTTCGAAGATCGCCGTGGAGATGGAAAGCCACCGCGGCGTCGTAGGCGACCTCGGGCGCATCCTCTGCCTTCGCCGAGAGTGACGTGAAGCGCGCCTCCGCCTCCGAGACTTTCCCCGACGCAACGAGGATTTTCGCCTGCAGCCTTTCGGCATATTGGCCGAGCCAGGTTTCTTTCGCCAGCTCCGCTGAGCCCTGAGCGGCCAGGGCCTCGGTCATGGCAAGGCCGAGCGCTCCCAACTGGCGCAGGCGTTCGGCCTCGCGGAGATGCTCATAGGCCGCTCGCCGGGCGCGTTGACGCTCGGCCCTTTCCGGACCTGCCGCTCCCGGTGGAAAACCGTCGAACCCGAGCGTCCAGGTTTTGCCGGAGCGATAGCGGAGGGTGAGCTCTCGCCGCTTCTCATCGATGGTGAGGAAGTGTGGGGTTTCGAGGTGCCCCCGCGGCAGGATCGCATACCAGAGGAGGAACCGCTCCTGCGCAGGTTGCTCCATCACGTCCGGCGCAGCCGCGGGGAGCAGCGAGCCTTCCTCGGACAACGATTGAAAGTCGAGCCGTACCGCAGCCACCACGTTTACCCAGTTCCAACCGTTGTTGACGCCCGCGAAAAGGAGCTCGGGGGAGCCGTCGCCGTCGAGATCCGCGACGCCTTGGAAACCCTGGCCTCCCCGCGAATAATAGATCACGCGAGCCCGGTCGGATTGGGGCGCGTAGAGGATGGTGTAGGCGGGCGCCTCCGGGACGTGAATGTAGCTGACGAGGATCTCGTCGACGCCGTCATGGAAAAGATCGACGGCTTTCACTGAAGAGAACGAAAAACGCGGAGAGTCGTTCGGAAAGTAGTCTGCAGCGTTCGGGAGCTGCCGATGCTTCACGACCTTCCCGGAAGCCGGGTCGAGGAAAGACAGTGTGGAGACCGCCGCGAGCGACCACTCCTGCGGCCGGGAGAGCACGGTGGCGATGAGGCGAGGGCCGCCGGGCGTGAGCCTCGCGAAGGTCCAGCGGTCCGCGATTTCAGGAGCGACTCCGGGGAGAGTCCAAAGCCTTTCGCCCGCGGTGCCGACGGCGGCGATACCGCTTTCGCCCAGCGGGACGAGATGGGAAAATTTTGCTTCGGGAGCGCGCGTGACGAGCACGCCGGCCTGAGGCAGGAAGAGGAGGCTGATGACCGCCGCACGGAAGAGTCGCCGCCGCAACCGGAGGTGGGGAGGGCGGCGTTCCCGTTGCAAATCCCGCAAGGCGGCTTCGGCGCTCGCATAGCGGTCAACGGGACGCACCTCCAAAAGCCGCGCCACGATCGCGGCCAGCCAGCGAGGGACCTCGGGACGGTATTGCCGCACGCCGGGAGCTGCCTGGAGCGGACCGAGGCGCCGGCCGAATTCGGAGGATGCCTCCTGTGGCAGTCTCCCTGCCAGCATCTCGAACAGCACGACACCCAAGGCATAAAGGTCGCTCCGGGGGCTGGCTTCCTCTCCGAGAAGCTGCTCCGGCGCGAGATATCCGAGGGTTCCCACCACGCCTCCCGCGAGCGTGAGCCGCGTCTCCTCTCGCCCGAACCGGTAGGCCAGACCGAAGTCCGCGAGCTTCGGCTCGCCGCTCCCGGAAAAGAGAACGTTTCCAGGCGTCACGTCGCGATGTACGACCTCTTTCGCATGGAGCGCAGCGAGCCCGCGGAGCACGGCCTCGGCAATCCGGAGAGCCTCCGCCACGGGAAAAGAACCCTTCCCCAGCCGGCCCCGGAGCGACCCGCCCGTAAGGAGCTCCATCGTGAGGTAAATGTCCTCGCCGCACTGTCCAAGCTCGTAGACGCGGACGAGATGAGGGCTCAGGCTCTCCCGCGCGACCTTGACCTCCCGCCGGAGACGGAGGAGCGCCCGTTCCGGATCGCGCTCGGGATGGACCCTCTTGAGGGCGACCTCTGCCGCGAGGAGCCGGTCGAAGACGCGGTACACGGTGGCGCTGCCGCCGCGACCAAGACATTCCCTGATCTCGTACCGGCCGTCCAGAAGGCCGCCAGAGAACCATCTGCCCGAAGAAACCGGCTCTGCGAGGGGGGATACCGACTCCGTTTCGGATGGCTCGAGCACAGGAGACCCACGACCTCAGGACAACGGAGTATATCGCCTGACATCGCTTTGGATCTGCCGACGTTGGTCCCGCGTGAGCCGGCGTCGGCTTGGATCCCGAGACGTCGGCTTGGATCTTCAGGCACCGGAGCGATGTCTGGCGACACCGGCTTGGATCGCCAGACAACGCTCTGGATCGGCAGACGCCGGTCCGATGCTGAAGACGCCGGCCCAGTGTGAGCCGCGTCGGCTTGGATCCCCGGACATCAGTCTGGAGCCCCAGACATCGAAGCGATATCTGGAGACACTGGCCTGGATCCCCAGACATCACTCTGGATCGGCAGACGCCGGTCCGCTGTCAGGAGGCACCGTTTCAGAGGAGCCGACATCGGCTTGGATCCCCAGACATCAGTCTGGATCTCCAGACACAGGAGCGATGTCTCGAGACACTGGCCCGGATCCCCAGACATCGCTCTGGATCGGCCGGTGCCGGTCCGATGTCAGGAGACGCTGACCCGCTTTCTGCGACTCTGGACCGGTGTCTGGAGAGTCGGGACGCAGCGTTCGGCCTCAGCGGCTGGCGCGCGCGCCGGGACAGGAAGTCCCCTTCAGCGGCGCTGGTCCTCGCGCGGCGATTCATCGCCGCGCGACGCGGAGACGTTGGGGCTACAGGCAGCCCGGCGTCGTGGTCACAATATAGTACGCCGTCTGCTGCCCCGAGCAGAACCGCGGAACGCAGAAACAGTCCTGCTCGCAATGCCCGACGACCTTGGTATGCGCGGCGTCGCTGAAATACGTCCAAAAATCGGTGAAGTTCTGGCAAGCCTGTACCGGGGCAGGGCCTGGGAAAAGCGCGGTCATCGCCAGCCCCAGGGCCAGCACCAGCATCGCCGCTTTCCAACTACGGTTCGGAGTCCGCCAAGCCATTTTCAGCTCCTTTCGGGAAGAAGGCGTTCTTCTCTTGAATAGGTGCTTCAAGGGTGGCCCGGCGAGCCGGGATGGGGGACTCTTACTAACTCGCGACCGGAGGCCGCGGCTGATTGACGGGTCCCTCGGGACGGTGCACGAAATCGGAGAACTCGAACTGTATGGGGACCGTGCCGCCGCCCGTCAGCGGGACTTCCCGGATCACGTCGGTCAAGGCGAAGCGGAAGGAGGGAATGACCCAGGCACACTGCGACAATTGCGGCTCAATCTGGCACTTCTGAACGTTCGGACCCAACCTGAACCCGCTCGGAAACCACGAGAGGCCTCTCAGAGGCGAGAGGCCTCCTCCTGCTGAGGACTGGCCTGGCACCAATCCTCGCGCGTCTACTCAGTATCGAAGACGGGAGTCTTCGTCGGGCGGATGCAGGTCGTGAGGACGCAGAGCGTGATGCCCGTTTCGGTGCCGCCTGCCGCTTGGCGGATCGAAGGGCCATCGAGCACCCGCAGCGATTCCAGGTGGAGGGTCAACTTCTTGACGCTCTTCTTCTTCATCTTCGACCTCCTTGGGAATGGATAGGTACTTCGGAAGAGTAGGCCCAAATGGCCGGCGAAACAAGCCCACCCTTTCGCCAAGCGGCGTTCGGCTAGGCTAAAACAATCACTCTCCGGCTAGCCAGGACCGTGCACGCTTTGGCTTGGATCTGGGTGCGACGACGCCCGGACGGCGGCTTCGCCTAGATGGGAGGCGACTATACCTGCGTCCCGACCTCAGGATCGGAACTGTCTTTCCATAGAACATCGTCGTACCATTCGATTGCCCTTGCTACGAACTCCTCGTCGGTTACTCTAATAGCGACGGCGTAGTTTTTTTCGTTTACAATTCTTGGAATAGCTATATTCATTGAGTGGCCACCGATGAGAACCTCAAACGGCCACTGTTGTTTACGAATTTTCAGGAAGAGTTTCTTGGAAACACCTTCGGCGGCGAAGGCATCTTTCCGATCTTGAGCATTCTTATCTGTATCTGAAGCAACGATCACGTGATACTCCATTGCCCCCCTCTCGGCTATTGCTTTCTTCACTGTCTTGGCCACAAAGCTAGGGTAGTCCGCGGACAAGTCCTTGTGTTCTTGGTCGAGTGCCGGAAAATACTGAGCAGTGGCCCTGATAATATCATTCTTATCGCAGGCTAGGAGCAGCTTTTGAGCCCCCTCCTCAATTTCGTCTAAACCAATAAGAATCTCAGCCTTGTTAACCTTCGCAAGGGCTGCTATAAGAGCGTTCTCTTTTCCGGCTACCATTTTGAAATCGATTCCAAGTGCCCTATTGATCTTGTTGAGCCGAGCCAGTATGATCCTCCGCTCTTCGCTCGCTGTTTCAACGTTCGAATCCAGTTTCCGTAGAATCAGAAGGCGCTCAGATCCCATTCCGCCGCAGATAATGGCGACAAGAAAAACCAGAGCTTCATCGGTGCTTGGCCGCGGAGCATTTTTTTCCTTTGGGGCGAATCTTCCTGTGCCCTCATAATAGAGGGCGATTACTGAAACCCCCATTAGGCCAATTGCGCTGCAAATGCTCAAGTAGTAGTTGAGCTTCCCAAGGAAGGTTTTGGCACCGCGTTTTCCTGACTGGCTCAAATCAAGGTCCTCCTGTGGGGTCGCCAACTATAATTACCTTTACGCCAGCGACCGGTCGCCGGAATAGTGCCGGGGACTTGCTTCAAGGACTCCTAACGCGGCCGCTTAGTCGGCGGTGACGGTCGTCAGAGTTCCCGGGGCTGTGACTTCGAAGAGTATACAGGAAGAGGCTCCGATGGAGACCGTTTACAATAAAAAAAGAGAAAGAGGAATAAAGCTATGAAATAAGGCGATGCGTTGTCCTGGCCAAATCATCCCTGCGCAAGGACCAATGGGAAACACCCCACCAGGAAAGCCGGGGCGAGACCTCCCCTCCGAAGTCGGGGAAATGGTGCGATGCCGCTCCCTAAGACGACGTGAGCCGGACCGGGGGCGGCACTGCCGGAGCCCTCATCACCCCGGCCCTCTTCTCCCAGCCTCTCCCCCAGCCGCCGGGAGAAGAGGGAGAACAGCAAGACTGCCCCAGGCGCGTAGAGGAGGCTGTGCGCACCATCAATACCTTCCACGGTGCGCACAGCGCACCCTACGCGCTTCCGGCTCCCCTCTCGCCCAGGGGCTGGGGGGAAGTTGGGAGAAGAGGGCCGGGGGAGTGAGGGCCTCGAAGCGCGGACAAGGGCTCCGTCCACGAGGTCTCTCGGCGTCATGTCGGGGCGGCCCGCACTTTCCACACCCAGCCCCGCGGCCCCATTCACTCCTCGTGCGGCTTGTACCCTTTCGGAATGCGTGCAACCAGCTCCGCAAGGTCAAATCTGGGCCTTGACGCCTTCCTGATCACTATCTCCCCGGCACTGACCGCGATCTCGACCTCGTCACCGACAGCGAAGCCCGCAAGCTCGAGGACGTCTTTGGAGAGGCGCAGACCTTGACTGTCATCCCACTTCTGAATCTTGGAGATCATCATGTCCTCCTCCTCGCCCCTTCAAAGCAGCGCGGTGAGCACCTGTTGCGGGGTCATCACCTGACGGCTCATGGCTCCCCGAACGGGCGCTTTGAGCCACAACGCCAGGACGATTTCTCGCCCTTCGACGAAAGGAAGCTGAGCTGCCTTCCTTTCCAGCTCTTGGAGCGTGCGGGCCGGATCGGCTGACGCCGTCCACTTCACTTCGCCGATGAGGAGGGCATCCCGCTCCGTGCTCTCGGCCACGAGGTCGATCTCCAGTGGCTGGCGATCCAAGCCCGGTCCCCACCAGCGGCCGGCCGGGCCCCAGGTTTTGCCGAAGAGGTCGAGCGCCGGTACGCTCGCCCGCGCCAGCTCCTCCCAGACCTCGCCGGCGTGATGGGGAAAACGGGCTGCAACGTCCCTCTCCACAGCGGCGGCCTGCCGGGCCTCCAGACGCGAGCGATCGGGTTGCACGAAGCGAAACCAGTAGCGCAGGAAGGGGTCCGCAATCCGGTAAAGGGTGCGCTTGCTGCTGCGCACCGAGGTGCCGAAGGGCGTTTCCCGCGCCACGAGATCCATTTCGATCAAGCGTTCCAACGGTCGCGAGAGGGAGGTGGCCGGCTTGCCCAGGCGAGCCGCGATCTCGGAGGCCCGGTGGCAGCCTTGACCGATCACGCTGAGGATCGACGCGGCCTGGGCGGTGTCGCGCAAGTCGTCGAGGAGCAGGCGGGAGGGCTCTTCATAGAGGACCCCGAGAGGGCTCAGGATCAGGGAGCGGACGGCCGTTGCAAGATCCGGATGATCGCCGGCCAGCTCCCAATACCGGGGGACGCCACCCCAGACGGCGTAGGCTTCCACGGCCTGGGACGGATCGCGCAAGCGGAGGGCGCGTTGAATCCAACCAGCCCGGAGGGGAGAGATCTTGAGGATCTCCCGGGCACGGCCAAAGAGCGGCGCCGTGCGATCCAGCGCCAGACCCTGCATCAGCCGTTGCGAGGAACCCGCGAGAAGGAGATGGATGCGCCGCTCGGAGAAGCGATCGACGTATTTCTGCAGCACGCTCGGGAGCTCGCCGGCTACGGCGGCCAAGGCGGGAAATTCGTCGAGGACCAGCGCCGTCCCAGGGCCGGCTTCGTTCCAGAAGCGGGCACAGAGGGAGTCCCAGTCCGGGTAGGTCACGCGGTCGAACCCAGGGAGGAGGCGGGCGATCTCCGCCGCCAGGCTCACCTGCTGGAGAGGGCCCTCCCGCTCGTCGCCCACGTAGTAGATGGACCGCTCCGGCGGCAGGACTTCCCGCAGGAGCCGCGACTTGCCGCAACGCCGGCGGCCATACAGCACGGCCAGGGAGCCCTCCGGGCTCTCCAGCAACCGCGCCAGGCGCGCGGTCTCCTCGTCGCGGTCCAGAAAAGGTAGCTTCATCGGAACTATGCAGCAGGAACATTATGTACGAGCTGCATAATGATTGTAGCAACCCGTGCCCAGCGCCGTCCAACCCGACTTGCCTGCAACCGAGCCGCCGACGGCCTCGTATGGAAGGTGTCCCGCAGGGACTATCGAGGGTAGCCCGGGATTTCAATCCCGGGCGTCATCGGAGCTACTGACGGCACCAGACAACCAGGAGGCATGCCATGAACAGAGCGGTGACCCCCGGAAGGCGCATCCTGCGCGGTCTCATCCTGCTGATCGCGCTCGTGGCCTTGCCGGCGATGGCAGTGTCTCAAGAGCAAGCGCTGGTGCTCGCTGGCGCGCGGATCTACACGGGGCCGGAGGCGGCGCCGATCTTCGACGGCGTGATCGTCGTGCAAGGAGGGAAGGTTGTCGCGGTCGGGCCGCGCGATGCGGTCAAGCCTCCCGACGGGGCGCGGACGCTCGACTGCACGGGGCTGGTGATCACCGCGGGATTCCAGAACAGCCACGTCCATTTCACCGAAGAGAAGTGGGCCGACGCAGAGCATCAGGCGTCTCCCAAGCTGACCTCGCAGTTGCAGGAGATGTTGGCGCGCTACGGATTCACCACCGTGGTGGACACGGGGTCGTCGCTGGAAAACACCACCGCCCTGCGCAGGCGCATCGAGTCGGGAGACGTGGCCGGACCACGCATCCTGACGGCCGGATCGCCGCTCTATCCACCCAATGGCATCCCTTATTACTTGAAGGACACGCTGCCGGCGGAGATCCTCAAGCTGCTGCCGCAGCCGAGCACGCCGCAACAGGCGGAGGACGTCGTGCGCAAGGACATCGGCGGCGGCGCCGATATCACGAAGCTGTTCACCGGCTCCTGGATCGCCCACGGAAAAGTGATGCCCATGCCGGACGATCTCGCCTCGGCGGCAGCGGCCGAAGCCCACCGGCAGGGGAAGCTCGTGTTCACCCACCCATCCAACGTGGCAGGTCTGGAAGTCGCGCTGCGCACCCACGTCGATGTCTTGGCGCACGCGATCGAGGATACGAGGGGATTCACGCCGGAGCACCTCCAGCGCATGAAGCAGCAGAACATGGCGCTCATCCCAACCTTGAAACTTTTTGCCAAGGACCGTTATCTTTTCGAGATCCTGGACGAGGTTCGCGACTACGAGCGCTCGGGAGGTCAGATCCTTTTTGGCACAGACGTTGGATACCTGACCGATTACGATCCGACGGCGGAGTATCTGCTGCTCGAAAGCGCCGGCCTCGGCTGGCGCGAGATCCTGTCGGCGTTGACCACCAACCCGGCGGCGCGCTTCGGCGAGGCTTCCCGGCGCGGGCGGATCGCGCCGGGGATGGACGCCGACCTCGTGGTGCTCGCCACCGACCCGGTGGCCGACCTCCGCGCCTTCACCAACGTGCGCTACACCCTGCGCGGCGGCAAGGTGATCTACTCTGCTCCTCCTAGAGCGCCGTGATTCGTGGATACCGCCACCTGGTCCTGGCCTACGAAACAGATTCGTAGTATCCTCTCTGGGACAAAAGGAGGAACGGATATGAAGAAGCGACCCAAGAAGCTCAAGCTCGCTGTCGAAACTCTCCGTAACCTGACGCCTTCGGGCCTGGAAGCCGCGGTCGGCGGTCTGACGACTGCGACCAACTGCTTCACCTGTCTGGGCACCTGCCGGAGTGATTGCGGTTCCTGCGGCGCCAACTGCACCCATCAGCCCTGCCCCGAGACCAACGCTCTCACCTGCCTCTGCGGCTAGCCCCGTGTTCCGGCGGCGGTCTTGACAGACCGCCGCCAAACTGGGTCTTCGCAGCATGGTTCGACGTAGCGCCGAAGAAGTAACTGTGACGAGGCCGGCCTACTTCTGGTTCTTGGCGGAGACCATCGAGCTGCTGGTCACTCGCCAGATGGTGTTTCCTACGTCGTCAGCCACCAGCAATGCGCCGCGCTTGTCGATCGTAACGCCCACGGGCCGCCCCATCGCGTCTCCACGGTCGTTGGCAAAACCGGTCAATATATCGACCGGATCGCCAGACGGAACACCGGCGGCGAAAGGCACGAAGATCACTTTATAACCGCTGCGCGGCCGGCGATTCCAGGAACCGTGCTGTCCCACGAACATCCCGCGGCTGAACTGAGCGGGCAGGGACGTTCCTCCCGAGTACGCCAGCCCCAGGGAAGCGGTGTGCGGCCCCAAGGCGTAGCTCGGCACGAGGGCCTTGGCGACGAGATCGGGCCGCGGCGGCTTCGCTCTTGTGTCCACGTGCTGGCCGAAATAGCTGTACGGCCAGCCATAGAAGCCGCCGTCGCGGACAGCCGTCATGTAGTCCGGCACTAGATCGCTGCCGAGCTCATCACGTTCGTTGACCGCCGTCCACAAGGCGCCGCTCTCGGGTTCCCAGGCCAGCCCAACCGGATTGCGCAGTCCGGAGGCAAAAATCCGGTGCTTCCCGGTCGCGGGATCAACTTCCCAGATCGCCGCGCGTCCCTCCTCGGCCGCGATGCCGTTCTCAGCCGCGTTGCTGTTGGAACCGACGGCCACGTAGAGCTTCGATCCATCGCGAGAGGCAATGAGGTTCTTGGTCCAGTGATGATTGATGGGCCCCGCCGGCAAATCGACGACTTTGACGCCGGGCGCCGTGATCCGCATCTCGCCTGGCGTGTAAGGGAACCGCAGGACGGCGTCGCTATCTGCCACGTAGAGGACGTTGCCCACGAGCACCATGCCGAAAGGCGAATAGAGCCCGGAGAGGAACACCGAACGCGTCTCGGCGACGCCGTCCCCATCGGCGTCGCGGAGCAAAGTGATGCGATTGGCGCTGGGCACGGCACCGCCGGCCTTTTTCTGGAAGTGCTTGAAGAACCATCCCTTGATTCCCTTGCTGTCCTCCGGCCGTTCCGGTGCATTGGTCTCGGCCACCAGCACGTCGCCGTTCGGCAGCACGTAGAGCCACCGCGGGTGGTCCAGTCCCTGGGCAAAAGCGGCCACGGCCGTCCCCTCGGCCGCCACCGGCTTGCCACCTTTCGGCCACCCCTTGGCCGAGACGACGTTCACCACCGGAATCAGCGCCTTGTTGGGGGGAGGCAGCGCCGGATGGGGTCCGGTACCGGCCGAGACGGGGAGCTTCGCCGAGGAAGCACATCCCAAGACGCCCACGGCGGCCGCGACGAGCAAACAGCCCTGGACGAGCTTGAACGCCATCATCTTCGTTGGTTGGAACATGGATCTCCCCCCAAGGAGTAGAGCGCAAACGGCGTCCATCGCCGGCGGGCGTCAGGCCTGTTTCCTGACGGTCTCGGTAGCAGCAAGAATCAAGCCCGCCAGCGTTCGAATGGGCTTCAGGAGCGTTCAGCTTCTTCAGTCGGCCTTGACCAGCGGTACGTCCACGAGGTGCTGGGAGAGGGCAGGAGGATCTCGTGGGCGTGCAGATGCCAGTGGTGCTTCTTGTAGAGATCTCGCAGCGTGATCGTATCGGCCAGGACCTGTTTCAGGTTCTCCACGCTCTTACGGCAGGTCGCCTCGCTGAGGGCGATTGGAAGCTTGACGATCGTGCCATAGGGCTGAACCACCGTTCGGCCGGTGGATCAAGCTTTCGTTGTGGCCCAAGGGCTCCGGGACGGAGCCCTTGGGCAGGGAATTCAGGAGGTGCTCTCGTACGACGGCCCGCCGTGAGGGGTTACTGGCAGCGCTTGCAATCCGAGGGGGTCGTGGTGGGACAGATGCTGTCGTCCGACCAGCCCCTACCCGCCGCGCGACGCAGCTCCGGCGCGCTCAGTTGCAGAACCGTCTCTCTAGAAAGGTTTAGCTTTTTCAGGATCTCGGTCTTCTTCATGAGCTTTCTCCTATTTTCGGCCGTCAAAGATTGTATACGGGCACAGGAACGACTTGTTGCGGGTCGCTTCAGCCCCGCCCCCGCCGCCCTGCCATGTCCACCGCCACCGCGGCAACGAGAATGGCGCCTTTGAGGATCGGCTGCCAGAAGGCTTCGGTGTTGAGGAGGCTCATGCCGTTGTCGAGGGAGGCCATGACCAGGGCTCCCAGGAGCGCTCCCCAGACGGTTCCCTGGCCGCCGAGGAGGGAGGTGCCGCCGATGACGGCGGCGGCGATGGCGTCGAGCTCCATGAGCTGGCCGGCGTTGGGGGTCGCGGCTCCCACCCGCGCCGTGAGAACCACGCCCGCGGCTCCGGCCAGCAGGCCCATCAGGGTGAAGACTCCCACCAGGTGGCGCTCGATGGCGATACCGGAGTAGAAGGCCGCTTCGCGGTTGCCGCCGATGGCGTAGAGGTGACGCCCGAACGGGGTGTGATGCGCCACGGTGGAGAGGACGGTCGCGAGGGCCAGGACCACCAGGACCGGCACCGGGACGCCCTCGTAGGCGTTCATCAAGGCGACGGCGCCCACCGCGAGGGCCGCGAGCCCCAAGCGCCCCAGTCTCCGACGGCCCCATCGGCGCTCATCGATGCGCGCGGCGACGAACGCCAAGGCCGCGGCGACCCCCGCGGCCACGATCCAGCCCGCCGGCTTCGGCAGATAGGCCTGGCCCAGGAAGAGGAACGGGCGCGGGGGCGAGGTGGAGACGCCGCCGGTAACCCCGAGGAGCGTGCCCTGGAAGACGAGCATCCCGCCCAGGGTGACGATGAAGGGGGGAATGCGCAGCCACGCGACGAGGCTCCCTTCGAGGGCGCCCAGGGTCGCGCCCACGGCGAGCGCCAGCAGGACGGCGAGGGCGAGGGACCATCCCAGGCGGGCGTAGGCGAGGGCCGCGAGGGCACCGGTCAGGCCGGCCAGGGCGCCGACGGAAAGATCGATCTGGCCGGCGACGATCACCAGCACCATGCCGACCGCCAGGATCGAAGTCACCGCCATCTGGCGGGCGAGAAGGGAAAGGTTGCGCGGCAATAGAAAGGTGCCGCCGGTGGCGATCGAAAAAACCACCCAGATGGCGAGGAGCGCTCCCACCATGGTGAGGGCGCGCCAGTCGAGAGGAAAACGTTTCATCGTTTCAAGCCTTGGCCGTGGCGGCGGTGGCAGCGGCGATGACGCGTTCGGGCGTGGCGGCGTCACCGTCGAGAAGGCCCATCGGCCGGCCCTGGTTCAGCACCAGCACGCGATGGGAGAGGCCGAGGAGCTCGGGGAGCTCCGAAGAGACGAGGACGACGCCAAGGCCGGCGGCGACGAGGCGGCCGATCAGGTCGTAAATCTCGCTTTTGGCGCCGACGTCGATGCCGCGCGTCGGCTCGTCGAGCAGCAGGACGTGCGGTTTCCGCAGCAGCCAGCGGCCGAGGATCACTTTCTGCTGGTTGCCGCCGGAAAGCTGTGCCACGGGGATTTCGAGGCTCGCCGCTTTCAATCGCAAGGCGGCGGCCTGGGCGGACGCCGCCGCCTGGCGTGCGCGATCGTCGAGGATACCGAGCAAACCATGCCGGCGGAAACCGTAGAGCGAGGCGAGCGTCATGTTGTCCAGCACCGAGCCGCGGGGGAAGAGGCCATAGCGTTTGCGGTCCTCGCCGACCAGGGCGAGGCCGGCCGCGATGGCCTCGCGCGGATTGCGGAAGGGCCGGCGGGGTGGGGCCGAGCCCATCTGG
The DNA here is from genome assembly GCA_036275055.1 of Thermoanaerobaculia bacterium. GTDB lineage: Bacteria > Acidobacteriota > Thermoanaerobaculia > Multivoradales > UBA5704 > DATARR01. The sequence goes on along the minus strand of DASUEN010000046.1, from coordinate 44,603 downwards.
ATCTTTCCCTGCACGGGGCTGCGCGAGGCCCCGAAGAGCGAAGCCAGGAGAGCCGTGCGGCCGGCGCCCATGAGCCCCGCGACCCCTAAAACCTCGCCGGCCCGCACTTCGAACGAAACGTTTTCCACCACCCGGCGGCCCGGGTTGAGCGGGTCCGCGACCGACCAGTCCGCGAGGCGCAGAAGGATGTCTTCATGCAAGCGCCCGGGCCGGCGCTCGGGGCGTGGAAAAGCCTGCTTGAGCTCGCGGCCGACCATGAGGGAGATGACCCGCTCGGGAGTCGTCTCCGCCCGCCGCGCCGTACCCACGGAGCGTCCGTCGCGCAACACGGTGATGCGATCGGCCAGGGCGAAGACCTCGTCCAGGCGGTGACTGATGAAGATCGCCGCAACGCCGCGCCGGCGCAGGTCGCCGAGGAGGGCGAGGAGCCGCTGGGCGTCGGATTCCGGGAGCGCCGCGGTCGGCTCGTCGAGCACCAGGATGGCAGCGTCTTTGGTTGATCGCATCAGGGCTTTGGCGATCTCCACCAGTTGCTGCTGGCCGATGCCCAGCTCGCGGACCGGGGTCTCCACGGAAATCGCGAGCCCGACCTGATCGAGCGCCCGCCGTGCTTCGTCTTTCACTTCGGCCTGGCGTATCAGCCCGAACCGGCGCGGCTCGCGGCCGAGCAGGAGGTTCTCGGCGACGGAGAGCCCGGGGACGAGGGCGAGCTCCTGCGCGATGAGGGCGATCCCGCGCGCCTCGCTGCCACGGAGGCCGCGAAGGTGAAGCGTCTCCCCGCGCAGCCGGATCTCGCCGCCGTAACTCCCCGCCGGGTAGACGCCGCAGAGGATCTTGATCAACGTGCTCTTGCCGGCGCCGTTCTCGCCACATAGCGCGTGGATCTCGCCGGGCTCAAGGTCGAAGGAGACCCCGTCCAGGGCGCGGACGCCCGGGAAATCCTTGGTGATCGCGCGCAGCTCGAGGAGCGGCATGGGGGTTAGTTTACTGTTAACGTTGCTTCAAAGCGCCCCCTCCCAAGACCCTCATCCCCTGCCCCTTCTCCCGCCCCCTCGCCACCCCCCTCACCGGGAGAAGGGGTCCCGGTTGAGGCGGTCTCGCCTTACTCCCTCGTCCTTGTTGTCCTTACCGTCCTTCATGTCCCCTCTTGGGGGTGGTGAGGGGGCGGGAGAAGGGGGCCGGGGTGATGAGGGTCTGGGAGAGGGGGCCTTCCCCCTTCGTTTTCGGGCGGTTTCGGGAAATAATCCCCAGCCATGCGCCAGCCAGTCCTGTGGATCTTCCTCGTCCTGTCCCTCGCCCTCGCGCCGTTCACCCCGGCCGCCGCCCAAGAGTCTGAGGAGGCCGCCGAGGCTCCGAAGAAGGACCCGGCCGCCGATGCCGCCAAGAAGGAGGCCCTCCTCAAGGCCGCGGACAAGCTGGTGACCACCCAGCACAAGGCGGTCATTGGCGGCAAGGAGATCCGCTACACGGCGACCGCCGGCACCCTGGTCCTACGCGACGAGGACGGCAAGGCTCGGGCCTCCATCTTCTTCACCTACTACGCCCGGGACGGCGTCACCGACAAGTCGAAGCGGCCGATCACCTACACCTACAATGGCGGCCCAGGCTCGTCCTCCGTCTGGCTGCACGTGGGCGCCTTCGGACCCAAACGGGTGAAGACGGACGACGAGGGGGTGCCGCTGCCGCCGCCTTACGAGCTCGGGGACAATGCCGAGTCGCTCCTCGACATCACGGACCTCGTATTCATCGATCCGGTGACCACAGGCTACAGCCGGGCCATTCCAGGGACGGACGCCAAGAAGTTCTACGGCGTCAAGGAGGACGCCGAAACGGTGGCGGACTTCATCCGGCTGTGGACCGGCCGCTTCGGCCGCTGGTCGAGCCCCAAGTTCCTGGCCGGCGAGAGCTACGGCACCACCCGCTCGGCCCGGTTGTCGAACGTCCTCCAGAGCCGGCACGGGATGTACTTGAACGGCATCGTCCTTCTCTCCTCGATCCTCAACTTCGAGACGGCCCGTTTCGACGTCGGCAACGATCTCCCGTATCCCCTCTTCCTCCCCACCTACACGGCCATTGCCTGGTACCACAAGCGGCTGTCCGCGGACCTGCAGGCGGCCGGCGTCGAGAAGGCGACGGCCGAGGCGCGCCGCTTCGCCTTGGGTGACTACACGCTGGCGCTGGCGAAGGGGAACGGGTTGGCCGCGGAGGAGTGGAAGGACGTGGCCGGCAAGGTCTCCCGCTACACCGGGCTCAGTCAGGACTTCGTCCTGCGGGCCAATCTGCGGCCGGAGATTCAGCACTTCTGCAAAGAGCTGCTGCGCGATCAGCGGCTGACGGTGGGGCGGCTCGACGGCCGTTTCAAAGGGATCGACCGCGACGTTACGGCCGCCACGACCGAATCCGATCCCAGCTATGCCGCCATCCAGGGGACGTACACGGGAACGTTCAACGAGTACGTGAGCCAGGAGCTGGGCTACAAGAGCGACATCCCGTACGAGATCTTGACCGACCGCGTCCGTCCTTGGAGCTACAACGAGTTCTCGAATTCTTACCTCAACGTGGCGGAGGACTTGCGCAAGGCCATGGCTCAGAATCCGGCCCTCAAGGTCTTCGTGGGGAACGGCTACTACGATCTCGCGACGCCGTTCTTCGCCACCGAATACACCTTCGATCACCTCGGCTTCGAGCCCGGTTACAAGCAGCGGGTGAGCCTCCACTACTACCAGGCCGGCCACATGATGTACATACGCCGCGCCGACCGTGAGCAGCTCAAGAAGGACATCGCCGCCTTCATGGCGTCGGCGGTGGGAGGGATCTAGAGAGCGGCTCCTCCTCCCGCCAGGCCGCTTCGCCGTCCGCATAGTGCTCCCGCTTCCAGATGGGGACCTCGGCCTTCAGGCGTTCCAAAGCCGTGCGGCTCGCCTCGTAGGCGGCAGCGCGGTGGGGGGAGCCGACGGCGATCACCACGCTCGCTTCGCCTACCGGCACCTCCCCCAGGCGATGGACGATCGCCGCTCGCAGCCCGGGGGCCGCGGCTTCGAGGTCGGCCACGATGCGGCGCAGCCCCTCCAGGGCCATCGAGCGATAGGCGGAGTAAGTGAGCTTCGCGACCGGTCGGCCGGCGTGGTGGTCGCGCACCGTGCCCAGAAAGACCACCACGGCTCCCCGGCTTGGGCCCGAGACGGCGGCCACGGCCTGGTCGGTATCAAGAGGGCCGTCGACCAGATCCGCCCGCGGAGGCTCGCCGCTCCCGCCAGAGACCGGCGGCAGCAGCGCCACCTCGGCGCCCTCCTGAAGCGGCTCCTCGGTGGAGACCACGCGGCCATCGACCGCCACGGCCAGCCGCGGCCAGAGGGGGACGATCCCCGGGTGCTCCTGGTCGAGCCGCGCCCGGAGGTCGGCCACCCGGCTCCCTGCGGGCATCTCGATCTCCATCTCGGAAGCTCCCAAAGCATCGCCGGCGCTGGCGAAGGCGAGGAGGCGGATCTTCATGCGGCGATCGTACCCCATATAATCCCCCCGCTTAAGGAGGGCTCGTGGCGATCCTGGAGAGCAAGGTCAAGCGGAACGAGGCGTTCGAGCGCCAGGCCGATCACTGGCGGCAGGAGGTGGAGCGGCTGCGCGAGCAGGAGGAGCGCATCCGCCAGGGGGGCGGCCTGAAGGCGCAGGACAAGCAGCGCGCCCAGGGGAAGATGACGGCCCGCGAGCGGGTCGAGGCCCTGTGCGACCCGGGTGCGCCGTTCCTCGAGCTGGGGCTCTGGGTGGCTGACGGGTTCTACCAAGAGTATGGCGGCGCCCCCGCGGCCGGAGCTGTGATGGGGATCGGCGCCATCCATGGCCGCGACGTGGTGGTGGTGGCCAACGACGCCACGGTGAAGGCGGGAGCCTGGTTCCCCCTGACCTGCAAGAAGGTGCTGCGGGCGCAGGAGATCGCCCTCGAAAACCGGCTGCCCATCGTCTACCTGGTGGATTCGGCGGGCGTCTTCCTGCCGATGCAGGACGAGATCTTCCCCGACAAGGAGCACTTCGGCCGGGCCTTCTACAACAACGCCCGCCTCTCGGCCGAAGGGGTCTTCCAGATGGCGGCCATCATGGGTTCCTGCGTGGCGGGCGGCGCCTACCTGCCGATCATGAGTGACGAATCCCACATCGTGGAGGGAACCGGCTCCATCTTCCTCGCCGGCTCCCACCTCGTACAGGCGGCGATCGGCGAGAAGATCGACAACGAGGAGCTCGGGGGCGCCCTCGTCCAGTGTGACGTCTCGGGCGTGGTGGACCACCGGCATCCCAGCGACGCGGCTTGTCTGGAGAAGATCCGCAGCCAGTTCTCCCAGCTCGCGCGCGGAGCCGAGGCGCCTTTCGCCCGTCGCGAGCCGGCCGAGCCCCTCTATCCCGTCGAGGACCTCTACGGGATCATGCCGGTCGACCGCTCGCGCCCCTACGACACGCACGAGGTGCTGGCGCGCCTGCTCGACGGCAGCGAGCTCGACGAGTACAAGGCCAGTTACGGCCAGACCCTGATCTGCGGCACCGGCTGGATCGAAGGGCGCGCCGTGGGGATCGTGGCCAACCAGCGCTCGATCGTGCCGCGGAGGACGGGCACCGGCGCCTCCGACCGCGAGCTGCAGATCGGCGGCGTCATCTACTCCGACTCGGCGGACAAGGGAGCGCGTTTCGTCGAGCTGTGCAATCAGAAGAAGGTCCCGCTCCTGTTCCTTCAGGACGTCACGGGTTTCATGGTGGGGAGCCGCGCCGAGCGGGGAGGGATCATCAAGGACGGCGCCAAGATGGTGAACGCCGTGGCCAACTCGACAGTGCCCAAGATCACCCTCTTCACCGGCAACTCCTTTGGCGCCGGTAACTATGCCATGTGCGGCAAGGCCTATGGTCCCCGTTTCGTCTACGCCTGGCCTTCCGCCTCCATCTCCGTCATGGGCGGCGACCAGGCGAGCAAGACGCTCGCCTCGATCCAGCTCAAAAACCGGGGCGCGGACGTGACCGAAGAAGAGAAGAAGCAGCTCCTGGAGGAGATCAAGGCCCGCTATGCCGCCGCCTCCGAGCCCCGCTACGCCGCCGCCCGCCTCTGGGTGGACGCGATCATCGATCCCACCGAGACCCGCCAGGTGCTCGGCCGGTCCCTGGCCTGCGCGGCGATGAACCCGGCGATCCCGGAGTTCAAGACGGGGGTTTTGCAGACCTAGGGGAGCCGAGCCCTACATCAACGGATCGTAGAGCGGGAACCTCTCGCAGAGCGCCCGCACTTTTTCCCGTACGCCGTCCTGGACCTTCACGTCCTCGGGAGCGTGGAGGACTTCGGAGATCAGGTCTCCCACCTGTCCCATCTCGGTCTCGCGCATGTCGCGGGTGGTGAGCGCGGCGGTGCCGATGCGGACTCCCGAGGCGGTCAGGGGCGGGTTGGGATCGTAGGGAATGGTGTTCTTGTTCACCGTGATCCCCGCGGCTTCGAGCGATTTTTCCGCCACTTTGCCGGTGGTCCCCGCTTTCGCCACGTCGATCAGGAAGACGTGGTTGTCGGTGCCGCCGGAGACGATGCGGAAGCCTCTCTCCATGAGGCGGGCAGCGAGCGCCCTGGCGTTGGCCACGATCTGCTGCTGGTAGGTGCGGAACTCCGGCGCCAGCGCTTCCTTCAAGGCCACGGCCTTGGCGGCGACGATATGCATCAGCGGCCCGCCCTGGATGCCGGGGAAGACGGCGCGGTCGAGGTCCTTGGCGTACTGCTCGCGGCACATCACCATGCCGGCTCGCGGGCCGCGCAAGGTCTTGTGGGTGGTGGTGGTAACGAAGTCGCAGAACGGGACGGGCGAGGGATGGACGCCCGCGGCGACCAGGCCGGCGATGTGGGCGATGTCGGCCATCAGCAGGGAACCGGCCTTGTCGGCGATGGCGCGGAAGCGGGCGAAATCGATCACCCGGCTGTAGGCCGAAGCGCCGCAGATGATGAGCTTCGGCCGCTCAGCCACGGCCAGGCGCTCGGCCTCGTCGTAGTCGATGGTCTCGGTCTCCTTGTCTACGCCGTAGGCCACGACGCGGAAGTCGCGCCCGGAGTACGAGAGGTGATGGCCATGGGTGAGGTGGCCGCCGGCGGAGAGGGCCATGCCCATGAGCTTGTCGCCCGGCTTGAGGAAGCCGAAGTAGACCGCCATGTTGGCCGAGGTGCCGCTGTGGGGCTGGACGTTGACGTGCTCGGCCCCGAAGAGCTCCCGGGCGCGCGCGATGGCGAGCCGCTCCACCACGTCCACGAACTCGCAGCCGCCATAGTAGCGCCGGCCCGGGTACCCCTCGGCGTATTTGTTGGTCATCACGCTGCCGGCCGCTTCCATCACCGCGCGGCTGACGAAGTTCTCGGAAGCGATCAGCTCGAGGCCGAAGCTCTGGCGGGCCCGCTCGCCGGCAATGGCCTGGTAGACCTCGGGATCAGCGGCTTTCAACATACGGTAATCGGGCATTCGAGACTCCTAGAGGGGACGGCGCCGGAAGCCGTCCCGAGCGGAGCTTCCGGCAGTCGTGAGCGACCCATCGCGAACGAAGATGCGCGAACGAAGATGAACGACGAAAGGGACTGGTCCCCCGGAGTAGCGCGTGGCTGGCGTCAGCCCTCTTTGGGCTCCTCCGGTTCGGGCTCCGGCTCTGGCTTGCGGGGAGCAGCCTTCTTGGCCGGGGCCTTCTTGGCGGCGGGCTTCTTGGGAGGCTCGCCGGAGGGGGGTGGAACGGCAGCGGTGGTCGCGCCGTTCGCCGAGCCCTCGGCTGCGGCGGCCGGCGGCGGCACCTTCTTGGGCACGCGCTTGGAGCCGGTAGGGCGCTCCGTGCGGTGCTGATCCTCCTGGCTCCGCTGCTTTTTCAGCCGCTTCGACCGGCGGTGCCGCCGGCGCTTCAGTTGCCGATCTTTCTCTCTCATGTCCTCTCCTTGGACGGCCCAGGCTCTCCCAATCCATCGTTTCAGTGCTTTCCGGGCGGTGCCAGCTTGCCGTACGGGGAGCCCGGGTGTCAAGGAAACGGTGCAGCGGGCAGCCGGGCCTCCTCACAGGGGAAGGTTGCCGTGCTTCTTGGGCGGCACGCTCGCCCGCTTGGCACCGAGCTGCCGCAAGGCCTGCACGATCGCGGGCCGCGTGCGCCGCGGCTCGATGATCGCGTCGACGAATCCGCGCTCGGCGGCGATATAAGGATTCGAGAACTTGGCGCGGTACTCCGCCACCTTCTCCGCCCGCACGCGGGGAGCGTCCTCGCCGGCCTCGTCCAACTCCCGACGGTAGAGGACGTTGACGGCTCCCTCGGGTCCCATCACGGCGATCTCCGCGGTGGGATAGGCGAAGTTGACGTCGGTCCGCAGGTGCTTGCTCGACATGACGCAGTAGGCGCCGCCGTAGGCCTTGCGGGTGATGACGGTGATCTTCGGCACCGTGGCCTCGGCAAAGGCGTAAAGAAGCTTCGCGCCGTGCTTGATGATGCCGCCGTACTCCTGGTTGGTGCCGGGAAGGAACCCGGGCACGTCCTCGAAAGTCACCAGCGGGACGTTGAAGGCGTCACAGAAGCGGACGAACCGCGCTCCCTTCAAGGAGGCGTCGATGTCCAGCACGCCTGCCAGGTAGCCCGGCTGGTTGGCCACGATCCCCACGCTGCGGTTGGCGATGCGGGCGAAGCCGACCACGAGGTTGCGCGCATACTGGGCATGGACCTCGAGGAACCGGCCGTCGTCCACCACCGCGGCGATGAGCTGCTTGATGTCGTAGGGCTTGTTCGGGTCCTCGGGGATGAGGGTGTTGAGCGCCTCGGACTCGCGGTTCGGGTCGTCGTCGCTGGTGCCCGGCGGCGGCTCGTCGAGGTTGTTGCTGGGCAGATAGGAGAGGAGGTCACGGATGGCGGCCAGGCAGGCGGCGTCGCTCCCCACGGTGAAATGGCAGACGCCGCTCTTCACCGCGTGAGTGGAGGCGCCGCCCAGCTCTTCCTTGGTGACCTCCTCGTGCGTGACGGTGCGGATGACCTCCGGGCCGGTGACGAACATGTAGCTCGTCTCCTCCACCATGAGGATGAAGTCGGTGATGGCCGGCGAGTAGACGGCGCCGCCTGCGCACGGCCCCAGGATGGCGCTGATCTGGGGGATGACGCCCGAGCAGAGGGTGTTGCGCAGGAAGATGTCGGCGTAGCCGCCGAGGGAAGCCACCCCTTCCTGGATGCGGGCGCCGCCCGAGTCGTTGAGCCCGATGACGGGCGCGCCGTTCTCCAGCGCCAGGTCCATGACCTTGCAGATCTTGGCGGCGTTGGTCTCGGAGAGCGAGCCGCCGAAGACGGTGAAGTCCTGCGCGAAGAGGTAGACCAGCCGCCCGTCCACCGTGCCGTAGCCGCAGACCACGCCGTCGCCGGGGATGGAGACCTTCTCCATGCCGAAGTCGCGGCAGCGGTGCGTGACGAGGGCGTCGATCTCCACGAAGGAGCCGGGATCGAGGAGGAGCTCGACGCGCTCGCGGGCGGTCAGCTTCCCCGCAGCATGCTGCTTGTCGATGCGCTCCTGCCCGCCGCCCAGCTCGGCGGCCGTGAGGCGGCGCCTCAGCTCTTCGATCCGTTCCGCCCGGCCCTGAGTCATGGCGGGGGATCTTACCCCACCGGGATACAATCCGCGTCCCATGCCGTTCGCCCGTCTCGATTCCGCCGCCGTCGCCCGTACCCTTTCGCAGATCGCTGAGCAGCCGGAGGACGTGGTGGACGCCTTCTTCGAGCGGCGCGAGGACGTGGAGGTGGCCCCCGAAGGCGATCCGGGGGGCCTGCGGGTGTGGCGGGAGGAGGGGTTCGCCGTGCGCCTGGTGCGCGACGGGCACACCTGGCTCGCTTCGCGGGACGGCGTCGAGCCGAAGGCGTTCGCCGAGTCGCTGCGCCAGGTGGCCCGCGCCTTCTCCGCCGCCACCTATCCCGAGCCGGTGCTGGAGGTCGGCCCGCCCGAGGAGGTGGCCGCCTATGAGCTGTTGGAATTCCCGGGCCTGCTCTCCCGGGCCGTGCGCGCCCACCACGTGGGGTTCCCCCTGCGAGTGGCCGTGCGGCGCCATCGCCGCTGGGTGCAGGTGGTGGGGCCGCGCCTGGTGGGCGAGCCGGAGAGGGAGATTTTTTACAGCCTCACGGCCGAGTCGTCCTGGGGGCGCTATGGCGCTCTCCTGCCGCGGCTGGACGGCGGCGCCGCGGAGGAGATCGCGGCGGCCGTAGTCGCCCTGTTCCGTAATCGGCAGGCCCATCCGCCGGCCGCCGTGCGCGGCACGGCCGTGCTGGGACCGGCGGCGGTGGCCGTGCTGCTGCACGAGGCCGTGGCCCATGCCCTGGAGGCGGACACCCTGGCGCAGGGGGGGAATCCGGAGGCCGCCGTAGGGGTGGCGATGGCCGCGTCCTGCCTGGACGTGCTCGACGATCCCGCGGCCGCCCCCGAGGGAGTGCGGCGGCGGACGGACGACGAGGGGGCGCCCGTCGTCCGCCGCTGGCTGCTGCGCGGCGGCGTGGTCGAGCAGCCCCTGGCCGATGCCCTCTGGGCGCGGACCTCTCCCGTGCTGTTGCCGGGGGCGGGCCGGCGGGGGACGCGTCACCTGCCGCCGGGACCCCGTTCCAGTCATCTGGAGGTGCTCCCCGGCGAGACGGTGGCGGACGACCTGCTGGCCGGTGCGGAGGAGGGGCTCTACTTCGCGGAGGCCAGCCGCGGCAGTCTCGATCCCCTGTCGGGGGAGTTCGTCCTCCAGCTTCCCTATGGCCGGCGGTTCCGGCGCGGCGGGCTGCACGAAGCCGTGGGCCCGTGCGCCCTGCGGGGGCGGGTCTCGGACCTGCTGACCCGGGTGACGGCGGTGGGGAGCGAGGTCCGGCCGGCCGGTGCCGGCTGGTGCGCCAAGGGGGGGCAGAAGCTGCCGGTGTGGGCCACGGCCCCGGCCCTCCGCCTGGAAGGGGTGGAGGTGGCGCCGTGAGCCCGCCCCGTGAGATCCCGCTCGCGGAAATCCTGCGCGCCCTGTTGAAGCGCCATCTCACGGACGCCGAGGTCTACGTCAAGCGCGGGCGCTCGCGCCGCCTGGAGCGGACGCCGGTCACCGAGGCCTCCTCGGCCAGCCAGGAACGGGCGTGGGCGGTGCGGGCCGGCAACCGGCGGGGCTCCTTCTTCGCCGCCGCGACGGGCGACCCCACCCCGGGCGGACCCTGGCCCGAGCCCGTCCCAGGCCATGCCCTGGAGCTTCCCGAGCCGGAGACGGTGCCGCCCTGGAACGAGCCGTCGGACTTCGACACGCCGCTGATCGGCGAGCGGGAGGGGCTCAAGCTCCTGGAGAGCCTGGGCCGTGAGCTGGCCTCTGAGCTGCCGGAATCCCGTGTGTTGAAGGCCGTGCTGGAAGATGGCTCCAGCGAAGCGGAGCTGGCCAACAGCCGGGGGGTGCGCGCCCGCACGCGGCAGCGGATCTCTACGCTCTACATCGAGGCTGCCGGGCCCGGCCGGCCGGCCGCCCAGGCGAGCCTCTACGTGGCGGCGCGCGAGCCCCGGCGCTTTTCTCCCACGGCTCTCGCCCGGCGCCTCGCGGACCGCCTGGCCGTGGCCGCCGCGGGAGCCCCCCCGGAGCGGGACACCGGGGAGATCCTCCTCGCTCCGGCCGTGGCGGTGCGGCTGCTGGCCGGTGTGCTCCCCCTCCTGGTGGGGCCGGGACCGGGAAGCCGGCTCCCCGGGAACCGGGGGCGCTTCGGCAGCGAGCGGGTGACCCTGATCGACAACGGCCGCTTCCCGGGCGGCGCCTTCGAGTCGCCGGTCGATGGCGAAGGGGTGCCCACCCGCGAGGTGGTGCTGGTCGAAGAGGGGATCTTCCGGCAGCCCCTCCTCACCTGGTGGCAGGAGGTGGCGGCCCACGGCCAGCCCTCGGGGTGCACCCGCAGGCCGGGGTGGCGGGACCTTCCCACTCCCGGCCCCACTCACCTTTACCTGAAGCCCGAGCTTCGCACCCCCGTGGCCTCGCTCCTGGGATCGGTCGCCCAGGGGTACTACCTGATCGACGTCACCGGCCCCGGCCGCTTCGACCTGGCGGAGGACCGCTTCGCCCTCCCTGTCTGCGGCTTCGCCGTGGCCGCCGGCCGCGCCAGCGCTCCCGTCTCGGGAGCCTGGCTGTGTGGCGGCCTCAGCGCCTTCCTGCGCGGCATCGCCGGCGTGGGAAGGGACCTCACCTTCCACCCCCTGGACGGGATGATCGGCTCACCGACGCTGCTCGCGCTGGGGCTGGAGCTGCGCTCGGCGCCGGAGTGACGGCGAAGCCCAGCGGCACCCGGGTGTCGCCCGTGCCCTCGCCTGCCGTTTCACCCGTGGTGAAGGTCCACGCCACCTCGCGACGGGTGCAATTGCCGTGGAAATCGCAGACTCCCGCCGCGAGACGGGCGGTGTAAGTCTGCCGGGCGGCGAGGAAGACGCGATGGGGGAAGAAGGCCCAGGTGCCATCGCCGATCTGGTCCACGAAGCCGGGCACCGGAGCCCCTGAAGCGTAGGTGAGAGTGAAGGTGGAAGGATTCAGATCCTGCACCGGCTTGGAGAAGAAGGCCTTGACCACCACGTCCGGGGAGACGCCGGAGGCGCCGGCCGGCGGGTAGGTGCCCACGGCGGGAGGCGCGGCGTCCAAAGCACCCCCGGCGAGGTCGATCACCTGGCTGCGCACGGCCATGGGCACGGGCGGCGCCCCTTCCACCACGGCGGGCTCGACGGTGGGTGTCCGCCCGTCGCAGGCACCGCCGAGGACGCACGGCTCGAGCCGGAAATTGCCGTTGAGGTCGGCCAGGTTCCCCAGCAGCTTCTTCGCCACCACCGCCTCGAACGACTGGTAGTACACGGCCGCCACCACGGCCACGGGACCGCGCACGTCCTGCGGGATCACCACCGAGTAGCGGTCGATCACCGCCGTGGCCCCCGGGTGGGGGAGGGGGCGCAGGCGGGTGTCGGAGAGGAAGGCGTCGTCGTAGGGATCGCCGTCGCCGTCGAGGTCGCGGTACTGCGGCACGCCCCGCGGGTTGTCGCGGTCGATTACCCGGCCGGCCGCGTCCACCGGCCGCCCCTTGCCGTCGACCACCAGGTTGAGCGGCGTGGCGTAGGCGAGGTCGAGGGTGGGGCAGCCGTCGCCCAGGGAGGCGATGGCCTTGAACTGCACGGCGTAGGGATCGGGCGAGCCGGCCGGCAGCTTCCACTGCCGGCAGCGGGGGTAGTTGGGGTCCGCCGTCTCGTCGCGCGTCAGGTAGCCGATCCCCTTCGAGGTGCGTTGCCAGTGCGCGTCGTAGAGGTCGAGCTCGCGGCCGCTGGCGAGGTCCCAGGCGCGTACCGCCACCCAGGCCACCCGCCCTTCGGGGAAGCCGGAGGGGAAGTTGTGCCCGCTGCCGCTGTTGGCCACGGTGACGCGCAAGGGGACCCGGTTTCCCGCCGTGGCGGTCGCGGGTGCCGCGAGGCCGAGGTCGAGGACGTTGCGCAGGCGGTCCCACGCCAGCCGGGCGTGCTGGGTGATGGGGCCGTGCGCCGTGACGTTCTCCCACCAGGCGTTGTGGTAGGGGCTCTTCTCGTCCGCCGAGGTGAAGCTGTAGATCGAAAGCTCGGGATAGGGCTGCACGGCGCCGCCACCGTCGACGTCCGCGCCGGCCAGCCGGGGGACGAAGGTATTGCCGCCGATGAAGTGATGGCTGAAGGCGGGAGCACGCTCCGGGCCGTCGTCGGCGACGCGGCCGGTGCGCGGCGGCACGGGGTGGCCCCCCTGGTAGAGCGTCTTGGCGGTGCCCGGCTGGCCGTAGTCCTGCTGCATGTGACAGGTCTGACAGTCGCGCTTGAAGCGGGGATCGAAGTTGCGGTTCCCCGGCCGGTCGGCGTAGCGGCTGCCGGCCCACTCGGCATAGGTGCGCTCGATGGGGAAGCCGCCGGACCATTTCCCCAGGCGGTTCTTGACCGTCAGCGGGTTGGTGACGTCGTGGCAGGCGGCGCACAGCTCCGCCCGCTCATGGAGGGATTGGTAATACGCCTCGTGCCCCGCCGGCTGGGCCTTCTGGAACGGGACGTCCTGCTGGAACACGCCGCTCAGGTAGGGATCGCGCCCTTGGCTCGCGTGGGCGGCGAGCGGACCGAGGTACTCGGGGAAGCCGATGGCGTGCGGCGACAGCCGGAAAGCCCCGGCGCCCACGGCGTACCCCTGGTTCGGCGATGCCGGATCGGGCACCGCAGGGCGGTCCTGGCTCGCCGGGGGGAGGCGGGACCGGCTCTGCGTTCCCTCCATGGCCGAATAGGGAACGCCCGACTTGTGGTAGTCCCCATAGGGCATCTCCCGGGTGTCGGCGAAGGTGTGGCAGACGGCGCAGAAGATTCCCCGCCGCCCCGCGTCGGTGTTGCGGAAGCGGGAGGCCAGGGTGGCGAAGGCGAGCCCCGTTCCCGCGTCCGAGGTGGGATTGAACTCGGGATCGAGCGCCCCGTGCTCGCGGCCGGAGGGGCAGTCAGGCCCGACGGAGGCCAGGGGGACGTTGTCCACGTAGTTGGCCGGCATGTGGCACTGCGAGCAGAAGCCGTCGAGGAGCGAGCCTGGGCGCCCCGTTGTGGAGGAGCCGGAGGGGCCGCCGCCAATGTCGAAGCGCGAGGTGCAGTCGCCGGCAGCGAAGGGGTTCAGATGGCTGCGCTGCGAGCCGTCCGGCGGCGAGGGGGCCTCGCAGTCGCCCGCCGTCGAAGTCTGCCGCGCCGCGAGGAGGAACGCCGCCCGCCAGCCCGGATCGCGCCAGGAGCTCGACATCATCGAGCCGTTCCACTCGGCGAAGATCTTGGCGTGGCAGGTCGCGCAGCGCCCCGGGTTGTGGGGACCCTCCCAGGCCTCCGCGAAGGGGGGCGGGAAGTGACGGGCTTCCGCGGTCACGTAGGGGGCGGCCTGGGGGATACGGTTCGCCAGCTCGTCCCGCGAGGCGGCCGGCTGGAAGGCCAGGGCGACGAGGCCGGCCGTGGAGCCGGCGGCCAGGAGGGCAAGGGTCCAACCCTTCGGAACGGCCATGGGGATCTCTCCTTACGGATCGGGAGCCTGCTGGGCAGTCTGCCAGTCTGCGATACTACTTGACATGAGTATAAACGATGATTAGCCTATGGCGAATTTTCTTCGCGGACCCTGCCGCCAGGTCCCGAAGCCGTGGATTCACTGCTGCAAATTAGGACGTTTTCGGCTGCCGGGCCGGGACAACGGCTCGCGATTTGGCTCCAGAAGCACCTACAGAAGTTGAAGGGGATGCTGAAGGAACGATCGGCGTCCCTGGCATGCGCTGGGGGTCTTGCTGTTTTCCGAATTGGAGGTCGAGCATGAACTCAGGTCCGCAGGTCCTAGGATCGTCGTGTGTCTCGTTCCTCTGGCGCACCGGTGCTGCCGTCGCCGTTGCGCTCCTCGCCGCACCCGCTGCCTGGGCTGGCTTCGAGCCGGCGGCGGTGTTCAATCTGCAGTGTGCCGGCTGCCACAGTGTCGGCAAGGGCGTGGTGGTGGGGCCAGACCTCAAGGGGGTGACGGCGCGCCGGGACAAGCGCTGGCTCCACTCCTTCATCCGTTCCTCCCAGACGCTCGTCGGGAAGGGAGAGAAGACGGCGGCGGCGCTCTTCGCGACCTACAAGAAGAAGATGCCGGACCACGACTTCTCGGACGGCGACATCGACTCCCTGCTCGCCTTCATCGAGGCGGGCGGCCCGCGGGGTTCCGAGGGGGAGACGCGGCGCGCCATGGCGGCGACGCCGGCCGAGGTGGCGAGGGGACGCGCGCTCTTCACCGGCGCCCTGCCGCTCAAGAACGGCGGCGCCGCCTGCACGAGCTGCCACGCCGCGGGGCAGGCGGGAGACTGGCGCAGCGGGACCCTGGCTTCGGATTTGACCCGCGTCTACTTCAAGTACCAGGACGCGGGGCTCACCCGGGCGCTGGCGGAATCGCATTTCCCGATGATGGCGGAGGCCTACCGTGGCCAGCCGTTGACTCCGGAGGAGGCGTTCCAGATCAAGGCGTTCCTCTACCGGACCGCCCGCTCCCCGGAGCCGCCGGTCGCGCTCGCGGCTGGGGCACCCCTCTTCTTGGGGCTCGGGGGCTCGTCGCTCGCTCTCTTGTTCACCCGCCGCACCCTGCGGCGGCGCGGGAGCCCGGCTCGCCGGAGGGTGCCCGTGGACGGCGCTGAATAAAGCCGATGCGGGACTATCTGCTGTTCGGCTTGTCGCCATATCTCGCGGCGGCCCTGCTGGTCTCTGTGCCGGCCTGGCGATGCCTTGCCACTCCGGCCCGGAGGGCGGCGCTCACCGCACCTGCCTCTCCGGATGAGCATTCCAGCGGCCCCGTCCTCTGGCGTTGGAGCCTGGGGCTGGTGCTCGCGGCTCACGCCGTTGCCTTCCTCCTCCCCCAGCCGCTGATGCTGTGGAACCGGGTGCCCGCGCGGTTGCTGGTGCTGGAGGCCGGCGGTTTCGTCCTCGGGCTCGCGGCGCTCGCCGGTCTCGTCCGGCGGTTCCGCGACGGCTGGCGCCGGGGCGCCGCGGCGGACGCTCTGCTACTGACGCTCGGGACGGTCACCATCGGCTCCGGTGTCGGCGCGGCGGCGCTCTACCGCTGGGGCTCGGACTGGTACGCGACCTCGCTCCTCCCCTGGTTCCGCACGCTGGTGGCCTTCCATCCGGACGTTTCGCTGGTGGCGATGCTGCCGCCGCTGGTCAAGCTCCACGTCCTGGCGGGGATCGCGGCGGCGGCGGTGCTGCCGTTCAGCAGCGCCGTCTTTGCCCTGGCCCGGCCAGCGGTCCGCGTGGGCCGGCTCGCCGGGAAGCTCGCCGCGAGCAGGCCCGGCCGGGCCGCCCTGGGAGCGGCGGAGCTCGCCATGATCGCGGTCATCGGGGTGCTCCTGACGGGCGGCCTGCAGCGGGTGGGCGTCAGCCAGGGGTACGAGCCGCCCCAGCCGATCGCCTTCTCCCACAAGCTGCACGCGGGGACCTATCACGTCCCGTGTCTCTACTGCCACTTCGCGGCGGAGAAGAGCCGGCACGCCGGGGTGCCGCCGGCCGGCGTCTGCATGAACTGCCATCGCCAGCTCCGGGTGGCCTCGGCCGAGGTGGAGAAGCTCAAGGAGTCGGTGTCGCAGGCGCGCCCCGTACGTTGGATCAAGGTGCACAACCTGCCGGACTTCGTCTATTTCAATCACAGCCAGCACGTGGGGGCCGGCGTCGCCTGCCAGCGTTGCCACGGGCCGGTGGAGACCATGGACCGGGTGCGCCAGGTCTCGCCGCTGACCATGGGCTGGTGCATCGGCTGCCATCGCGACGAAGGGGTGATGCCCCCTTCGCAGCGTCCGGTCGCGGCTCTCCCGGCCCGCCATGTCGCGACCGGGGGGCTGGACTGCGGGAAGTGCCATTACTGAAGCGTTGAAGGTCTGAACGAGGAGCCGAGATGCCGGAGACCACCTACTGGCGCAGCGTCGAGGAGCTGCGGGGAGAGCCTCCCCCGCGGCCGGAGCTTTCCGACCTCCACGATCCCGCGGGCGCGGGCGAGAGCCGGCGCGACTTCCTCAAGCTGATGGGCTTCAGCATCGGCGCCGCGGCCCTCGCCGGATGCACCCGCATCCCGGAGCGGCAGGCCGTGCCCCTGCTGGCGCAGCCCGAAGGGACGCTGCCGGGAGTCGAGAGCTGGTATGCCACCACCTGCGGCGGCTGCTCCGCGGGGTGCGGCCTGCTGGTCAAGACCCGCGACGGGCGGCCGATCAAGGTCGAGGGGAATCCGCACTCCCCGCTCTCGGGCGGTGCCACCTGTGCCACCGGCCAGGCGACGGTGCTGTCGCTCTACGACGGCCAGCGCCTGAAAGGCCCGCTGCTCCACGGCCGCCCGGCGTCCTGGGAGGAGGCCGACGCCTTCGTCGCTTCCCACCTGGACACCCTCGCGACCGGCGGTGGTCGCTTGGCGCTCCTCACCGAGACGATCGCGAGCCCGGCCAGCCGGCGGCTGAGCGAGGATTTCCTCCGGCGTTTCCCGGGTGCGATCCACGCCGTCCACGATCCGGTTTCGCTGGCCGCCCTACGGCACGCCAACGAGCAGAGCTTCGGCCGGCCGGTGGTGCCGCGCTTCCACTTCGACCGGGCGCGGGTGATCGTGGGGCTGGAGGCCGATTTCCTCGGCACCTGGCTGTCGCCGGTGGAATTCGCCCGCGCCTACTCCCGCGGCCGGCGCCTCACGGACCGGAACAGCGGGATGTCCCGCCACTACCAGTTCGAGGCGGGGCTGTCGCTGACCGGCAGCAACGCCGACCGGCGAGTGGCCGTCCTCCCCTCCGAGCTGGGCCTGGTGGCGCTCGCTCTCGCAGGCCGCCTGGCAGCTCGCTCGGGAGGAGGCGAGCCCGTTCCCAAGGTCGAGCCGCCCTGCGATCCCGCGTTGCTGGACACCGTGGCGGACGACCTCTGGCAACACCGTGGAGAGTCGCTGGTGGTCTCGGGCCTCAACGACCCGGCGGTGCAGGCCGTGGTCAACCGGATCAACTCGCTGCTCGGCAATGTCGGCAAGACGATCGACCTCGACCATCCCTCCTGGCAGCGGCAGGGGGACGACGGGGCGGTGACGGCGCTGATCGAGGCCATGGAGCGGGGGGAGGTGGGCGGTCTCCTCCTCTGGGGGGTGAACCCGGCCTACGATCACCCGCAGGCCGGCCGCTTCGTCAAGGCGCTGGCCCGCGTTCCCTTCAAGGTCTCCTTCGCCGGACGGTTGGACGAGACGGCGGAGCACGCCGACGCCGTCTGCCCGGACCACCATTTCCTGGAGTCGTGGGGCGACGCCGAGCCGGTGGCCGGCAGCTTCGGGCTGCGGCAGCCGGTCATTGCGCCCCTCTTCGCCACCCGCTCCGTGCACGAGAGCCTGCTGCGCTGGATGGGCGCGCCCGCCGATCCCCTCGCTCACCTGCGCGAGGTCTGGCGCCGGGACGTCTTCCCCCGCCAGAGCCGCTGGGCCGCCTTCGACGATTTCTGGGACCATGCGCTCCAGGACGGCGTCTTCGAGCCGCCGGCCGCTTCCACAGACGAGGCAACGCCGCCGGTGGATCGCGGCGACCTGGCGGCTGCCGCCGCCTCCATCCTCGCCGGCCACGCGGCGGCCCGCGCCGCCGGAGGGCTGGAAGTCCGCCTCTATGAAAAGGTCGGGATGCGCGACGGCCGCCACGCCAACAATCCCTGGTTGCAGGAGCTCCCTGATCCCATCACCCGGGTCACCTGGGGGAACTACGTCTCGGTGGCGCCGGCCCTGGCCGCAGAGCAGGGGCTCGCGGATGGCGACGTCGTCGTCCTGAAAAAAGCCGGAGCCGCCCTGGAGCTGCCGGTGCAGGTGCAGCCCGGCCACGCGCGCCAGGCGGTGTCCGTGGCCCTCGGCTATGGCCGCACCCGGGCCGGCAAGGTGGGCAACGGCGTGGGCGCCAACGCCTTCCCCCTGCTCGCCGCCTCAGCCGGCGGTTTTCGCCTCGAGAAGACCGGCCGCCGGCAGACCCTCGCCGCCACCCAGCTCCACCACTCCATGGAGGGGCGACCCATCGTCCGCGAGGCGACGCTCGCCGAGCTCGCCCGCAACCCGGCCGCCGGCAACGAAGAGCGCCCTCGCCTGGAAACCCTATGGGCCGAGCACCCGCGGGAGGGGCACCACTGGGGGATGGCGATCGACCTCTCCTCCTGCCTCGGCTGCGGCGCCTGCGTGGTGGCCTGCCAGGCCGAGAACAACGTGGCCGTGGTGGGGAGAGACGAGGTGACGCGCGGCCGGGAGATGCACTGGATCCGCATCGACCGCTACTACCAGGGGTCGGAGGACGAGCCGCGGACGGTCTACCAGCCCATGATGTGCCAGCACTGCGGCAACGCCCCCTGCGAGACCGTCTGCCCCGTGCTCGCCACCGTCCACAGCTCCGACGGCATCAACCAGCAGGTCTACAACCGCTGCGTGGGCACCCGCTACTGCGCCAACAACTGCCCCTACAAGGTGCGCCGCTTCAACTGGTTCCAGTACGCCAACAACGACCGCTTCGACTACACCATGAACGGCGACCTGGGGCGGATGGTGCTCAACCCCGACGTCGTCGTCCGCTCGCGCGGCGTGATGGAGAAGTGCTCGCTCTGCACCCAGCGTATCCAGGCCGGCAAGCTGCGGGCGGAAGCCGCCGGCACGCCGCTCGCGGACGGCGAGATCCGCACCGCCTGCCAGCAGGCGTGCCCGGCGGAGGCCATCGTCTTCGGCGACCAGGCGGACGCCGGCAGCGAGGTGGCGCGGCAGCAGGCGTCCCCCCGCTTCTACCACGTGCTCGAAGAGCTGAACACCCGGCCGGTCGTCGGCTACCTCACCCACGTCCACAACCCGCCCGAGAAGGCTTGAGGGAGGAGCCATGGCCGCCGAATCGATCCCGTTGCGCCTGCCCTGGGTGGAGGGGCGCCCCTCTTTGAAGCAGATCACCGACGACGTCTGCCGGCCGCTCGCCACCCGCCCCAGCGCGAGCTGGCTCGCCTGCTTCGCGGTGGCGCTCGCCGCCCTGAGCGCGGGCGCCGCGGCGGCCGGCTACGAGGTGGCGACCGGCATCGGCACCTGGGGGCTCAACAAGAGCGTGGGATGGGCCTTCGACATCACCAACTTCGTCTTCTGGATCGGCATCGGCCACGCCGGCACCCTGATCTCGGCCATCCTCATGCTGTTCCGCCAGAAGTGGCGCACCTCGATCAGCCGCTCGGCGGAAGGGATGACGATCTTCGCCGTCATGTGCGCCGGCCTCTTCCCCCTGCTCCACATGGGGCGGCCGTGGTTCGCCTTCTGGGTCTTCCCCTATCCCAACACGCGCGGCCCGCTGTGGGTGAACTTCCGCTCGCCGCTCCTCTGGGACGTGGTCGCCATCAGCACCTACTTCACCATCTCCTTCGTCTTTTGGTTCGTGGGGATGATCCCCGACCTGGCGACGCTGCGCGACCGCACTGCCCCGGGATGGCGCAAGCGGATCTACTCCCTCCTGAGCCTGGGCTGGGACGGCTCGGGGCGCACCTGGGCGCGCTACGAGACGCTGTCGCTCATCCTCGCCGGCCTCGCGACGCCGCTCGTCGTCTCCGTGCACTCGATCGTCAGCATGGACTTCGCCACCTCGGTGATCCCGGGCTGGCATACCACCCTCTTCCCCCCCTACTTCGTGGCCGGCGCCGTCTTCTCCGGCTTCGGCATGGTGATGACGCTGTTGATCATCACCCGCAAGGTGATGGCCCTCGAGCGCTACATCACGCTACGGCACCTGGAGGCGATGGCCAAGATCCTCCTCCTCACCGGCTCGCTGGTGGGCTTCTGCTACCTGACCGAGCTGTTCCTCGCCTGGTACGGCGGCAATCCCTACGAGCGGGCGGCGTTCTGGAACCGGGCCATGGGCCCCTACGCCTGGGCCTACTGGACGATGATGACCTGCAACCTCTTCGTGCCGCAGCTCCTCTGGTGGCGGCGGTTACGGACCTCGGTGCCGCTGCTCTTCGTGGTCTCGCTGCTGGTGAACGTCGGCATGTGGTTCGAGCGTTTCGTCATCATCGTCACCTCGCTCCACCGCGACTTCCTGCCGTCGAGCTGGGTGATGTACAAGCCGACGATCATCGAGGTGGGGATTCTGATCGGCAGCTTCGGCCTCTTCTTCACCCTCTTCCTACTCTTCGTCCAGGCGCTGCCGGTCATCGCCATGTGGGAGGTCAAGGGAGTGGCGGCCGGGGAGGCGAAATCATGAGCGGCGACCTTCTGGTGGCGAGCTTCGCCGGCGAGACGGAGCTTCTGGCCGCCGTGCGCGCGGCGCGGGAGGGGGAGTTCCGGATCGGCGACGTCTTCACTCCCTACGCCGTGCACGGGCTCGACGAGGCCCTGGCGGCGCCACGCTCGCGCCTCCCTTGGGCGACTCTGGCGGGCGGGCTCGCCGGGCTCGCCGCCGCCGTCGGCCTCCAGGTGTGGGCCGCGGTGGTGGACTGGCCGCTCAACGTCGGCGGCAAGCCGGCCAACTCGGCCCTGGCCTTCCTCCCCATCAGCTTCGAGCTCACCGTCCTCTTGGGCGGCCTCTCCACCGCCGCCGCCTTCTTCTGGCGGAGCGGCCTCGGCCGCCGCCTCGATCCCCGGCTGGCGGCGCCGGGGATCACCGACGACGCCCTGGTGATGGTCCTGCCGCTTCCTGGTGATCCTGATCGAGAGGCCGCGTTGCGCGAATTGCTCCGCGCGGCAGGAGCGTCCGAGCTTCGCGAGGTGCCCGCGCCATGAAGACCTTCCAGAAGATCCGCCTCTTCGCCCTGCTGCTCCTCACCACCTTCGCCGCCTGGGCGACCCACCGCGATCCGGCCTCGCCCGGCTACGAGTTCATTCCGGACATGGCCCGCTCCGTCCCCTACGACGCTTACGCGCCCAACCCGGTGACCCGCGACGGCAAGACCCTCCAGCCGCCGGTGCCCGGCACCATCGCCTATGGCGGGCCGCTGCCGTTCCGTTACGCCGCCACCCCCGAGGACGCGGTGCGGGCCGGGCGCGAGCTGCACAGCCCATTCCCCCCGAGCCCGGCGGTGCTCGCCCGCGGCCAGGTGGTCTACCAGACTTTCTGCGCCGTCTGCCACGGCGCGCTGGGGGCGGGCGACGGGCCGATCATTCCCAAGTTCCCGAACCCGCCCTCCTACACCAGCGCGCGCCTCCTGGCCATGCCGGATGGTCAGATCTTTCACGTCATCACCTGCGGCTCGGGGATGATGCCCGCCTACGCTGGGCAGATCTCGCCGGACGATCGCTGGAAGGCCGTCGCCTGGGTGCGGACCCTTCAGGCTCAGAAGCTCCACCGTCCCATGGAGATCGCCCGGAAATGAACGCGCACCTGGAGAGCTTGGAGGTCGCCCCGGTCGGCACACCCCGGAAGGCCCGCGCCGTCGCTCTCGTCCTGGTGGCGGCGGGCGCGTTCGCCGTCGCCGTGGGCCTGCGCTCCGACGCCCCGCGCGTCTGGACCGACCTCCTGGTCGATGGCTTCCTCTTCGTCTCCATCGCCTTGGCCGGGCTCGTCTTCCTCGCCATCCAGTACCTGGCTGGCGCGGGATGGTGGACGGCCGTCCGCCGGGTGCCCGAGGCGCTCATGTCCCTGTTGCCGGTGGCCGCCTTGCCGATGCTCGCCGTCTGGTTCGGCCGGCACGAACTCTATCCCTGGACCCGCCCGGGGGTGATGGCGGCCGAGCCGGCCGTGGCGGCCAAGGCCGCGTACCTCAACGAGCCGTTCTTCCTCGTCCGCATGGTGGGGTTCCTGGGGGTGTGGAGCCTCTTCGCGTTCCTGCTTCGCCGAGCTTCCCTGGCTCAGGATGGACAGGACGTAGGAGATGGCCTCGCCCAGCACCGCCGGATGGTGCGCTTGTCCGGCGGCTTCATCGTGGTCTTCGCGGTCACCTTTTCGCTGGCGAGCTTCGACTGGCTGATGTCGCTCGATCCGCGGTGGACGAGCACGCTCTTCGCGGTCTACACCTTCGCCGGCCTGTTCCTGGCGGGGATCGCGGCCATCAGCCTGATCGTCGTGCGCCTGCGCCAGGGGGCGCTGGCGGGGGCCGTGGGCGGCAGCCACCTGCACGACCTGGGCAAGCTGCTCTTCGCCTTCAGTATCTTCTGGGCCTACATCTGGGTCTGCCAGTACCTGCTGATCTGGTACGGCAACCTGTCGGAGGAGATCCCCTACTACGTGGTGCGCACGCGGGGGGCGTGGCTGCCGCTGTTCATCCTGGTCCCGATGCTCAACTGGCTGGTACCGTTCCTCGTTCTGCTGCCGCGGGCCGCGAAACGCAATCCGCGGGTGCTGGCAGGGGCCGCCGCGGTGGTGCTCGCGGGGAGCTGGCTCAACCTCTACGTGATCGCAGCGCCGGCCGTGCTCCCGTCGCCGAGGCTGGGCCCGCTCGAGCTGCTGATCACCGCCGGCTACGCCGGCCTCTTCTTCCTCGCCGCCACCCGCAGCCTGGGCCGGGCGCCTCTCCTCGCGCGCAACGATCCTTTCCTGGGGGAGAGTTTGCGGCATCACGCGTGAGGGAGAAGGAGTCGCCAGCAAGGGACAGCAGGGACACCAGGGACTACAGGGGCGAGAGACTAGTCTCGGTTAGGTTCTTCATGTCCCTGCAGTCCCTGGTGTCCCTGGTGTCCCTTGCTCCAGCCTTGCCCCTCCTGCCCCCTGTGCTACCATCCCGCCCCGTCACAGAAACGCCATCGATCTGTAACACCGGAGGGGCTGCATGGGGAAGGTCGACGCCGTCATCCGCTGGTTCATGCCCAAGGAGGAGCGGTTCCACGAGCTGTTCGCCAAGGACACGGCGAACCTGCTGCGGGCTGCCCGCCTGTTCGCGGACTTCTCTCAAGGAACATCGATCGAGGTCCGCCGGGTCAAGATGGCCGAGCTCAAGGACCGCGAGCACGAGGGCGACCGCATCACCCGCCAGATCTTCGACGCCCTCAACTCGACCTTCATCACTCCCTTCGACCGTGAGGACATCCGCTCCCTCGCCACCGACCTCGACGACGTCCTCGACTCGCTCGAAGGCGTGGCCCAGTACCTGGTGATCTTCGAGCTGGCCGAGGCTCCCGAGGGGTTGCGGCAGTTCGCCGACATCCTGGTGGAGATGGCGGGCGAGATCGAGAAGATCACCGAGATGATCTGGAACCTTGCCAACGAACGGAAGATCCACGAGGGGATCGTGCGCATCTCGGACCTCGAGAACCGCGCCGACGTGCTGCACAACACCGTGATCGCCGACCTCTTCAAGGCCCGCGGGCGCGACCCGCTCGAGATCCTGAAGTGGAAAGAGGTCTACGAAGGGCTGGAGAACGCCTGCGACCAGTGCAAGGAGTATTCGCACGTCGTGGGGAACGTGGTCGTCAAGAACGCCTGAGGGCCGCCCTTGTCCACGCCAACCGTCTTGCTCGTCCTCATCGTCCTGGTCGCCCTCACCTTCGATTTCCTCAACGGCTTCCACGATGCGGCGAACTCCATCGCCACCGTGGTCTCCACCCGGGTGCTGTCGCCGCAGAAGGCGGTGATCTGGGCGGCGTTCTTCAACTTCGTCGCCGCTTTCGTCCTCGGCACGCACGTGGCCAAGACGATCGGCAGCGGCATGATCGACCTCTCGGTGGTCACCCGCGAGGTGGTGCTCGCGGGGCTCATCGGCGCCATCCTCTGGAACCTCTTCACCTGGTACTACGGCCTGCCCGTCTCCTCGTCGCACGCCCTGATCGGCGGCTATGCCGGCGCCGCCATCGCCAAGGCGGGCTGGGGCTCGATCGTGGTCTCCGGCTGGACGAAGACGCTGTTGTTCATCGTCCTCGCGCCGCTCATCGGCCTGGTCCTCGCCTTCTTCCTGATGGTGATGGTCACCTGGATCGTGCGCAATTGGCGGCCCTCGAAGGTCGACCGGCGTTTCCGCGGCTTGCAGCTCCTGTCGGCGGCGGCGTACTCGCTGGGACACGGCGGCAACGACGCCCAGAAGACCATGGGCATCATCACCGGCCTGCTGGTGGCGGCCGGCTACCTGAAGGAGTTCGCGGTCCCCCTCTGGGTGATCCTCATCAGCCACGCGGCCATCGCCTTCGGCACCCTCTTCGGCGGCTGGCGGATCGTCAAGACCATGGGCTCGAAGATCACCAAGCTCCAGCCCATCGGCGGCTTCTGCGCCGAGACGGCGGGCGCCATCACCCTGGTGGGGGCGACCCTCGCGGGGATTCCCGTCTCCACCACCCACACCATCACCGGCGCCATCGTCGGGGTGGGGGCCACCCGGCGCCTCTCGGCCGTCAAGTGGGGAGTCGCCGGCCGCATCGTCTGGGCCTGGATCCTGACCATCCCCATCGCCGCCCTGGTGTCGGCCGTGGCGTACCTGGTGGTTTCGCGGGTGCTCTAGCTGGGCCGGACGGCTGAGGTGGCGGCAGCCGAGGATCATGCTATCCTGTCGTCCGGAAGCAGGATCAGAGGACTTTCCGCCTTCCTTCTCTTTACCTCCGAAGCAGGATAAAGTCCTCTCTCGAACGACTCTGCAAGGGAGCACGCCATGAGCCAGCCAGCCGTCGCGGCGCTCGCGCCTCTGCCCTTCGAGCTCGTCTTGGACGACGGAGAGCCTTTGGAGACCGAGTGGCACGCCTTGGAGCTTCCCCTCCTGCGGCAACAGATCCGTCAAGCGATGGCGGAAGCCGGGAGGACCGACTTCTATGCCGGTGGGAACATCTTCGTGTACTACTCCATCGAGCAGGCGCGGGCCGTCGCAGAGGAGGTGACGAAGGGGTTGGAGAAGCGGGTCTTCCGCGGACCCGACGTCTTCTGGGTGGGCGGCGTCGACCCGAAGCGCGAGCGCCAGGCCTGGATCGGGTGGGAGGAGGGCGGAAGGCTGCCGGACGTCATCATCGAGCTCCTTTCTCCCTCCACGGCGGCGAAGGATCGCACCGAGAAGCGAGAGCTCTACGCTCGGGTCTTCGGCACGGCGGAGTACTTCCTGTGCGACCCGGAGACACGGAGACTGGAAGGGCTGCGGCTCTCGGGGCGGACCTATTGGCCAATCCCGCCCGATGAGTCGGGACGGTTGTGGAGCGAGCAGTTGGGGGTGTTCCTCGGTCACTGGCAAGGCGTGGTAGAGGGGAGGACCGACGATTGGGTCCGGCTCTTCCGGCCCGACGGCAGCCTGGTGCCGACGCCGGACGAGCAGGCCGAGGAACAACGCCACCGGGCCGAGGCGGCAGAGGCCGAGGTGGCCCGCTTGCGGCGCCTGCTCGACGAGCGGTGACGGAGCCACACCCTTTGGGGAAAGTGCGCCAGCCGTCGCGACCGAACTTTCCAAAGATTCGGCAGGAGAAAAAGACGGGGGCTCTCCACCCGCGAACGCGGAGAGCCCCCGCCGCCCCAAGCCGAGAGGGCAATTCTTGTACTTCAGTTGTCAAAGAACGCTCTGAGCCGGCCGAACTGAAGCCCGCGCCGCTCATGCCGATCTCCAGGCCTCGTTTCCGAGTCCCAAGAATCGATCTCCAAGACCTCCAGACCTTGGCCCAAGCCTTCTGGACCTTGCTCCAGGTCCCTTGGATCTTGCTTCAGGCCCCCCAGACCGCGCTCCAGGACCTCTAGACCTCGCTCCAGGGTTTCCGGAGCAAGGTCCGAGACCTTCAGACCTTGCTCCAGGTCCCCCAGATCTCGGGGCGAGACTTCCAGACCTCGGTCTGGACCTCCCGCAGTGCGCTCCAGGTCTTCTAGAGAGAGATCGCGATCACCTTGCGGAGCGAGGGCGACCTCCGATTCGATACGACCGAAGCTAGATAAAACCACATAGATGCTCATTCGTCAACTTAGTTCGAATTTATCCTTGACGCCCCATGCTTCTGATGGTACGTTGACCTCTTGAGAGTTGTGATTGACTTGCTCTTTGACAATCGATTCGATCAAACCCCGGGGGCGGAGGCCGGCCGCTCCCCGGGGTCCTTCCTTGCCTTCGAGACGGCGACGCGCCGTCCTCTGGAGAGGAGCCCGCCGTCGCCCGGGATGGCCGGCCGCGGCATATCCTTCCCAGGAAGCCCGGGCAGGAACGGTCCCTGCATCCAGCGGACCCGGCTCTCCTGGAGACGACCCATGACGATCTCGTTCCTGACGCTGTTCTTCGGCCTCATCTCGGGCCCGTTCCCCGTTGAGATGGCCGTCAGCGGGCCGGTGGCGGCCGTGGAGCTGAGGGTGGATGGCAAGGCGGCCGGCCGCCTCCAGGCCCCGCCCTGGAAGGCGATCGTGGACTTCGGGCCGGCGCTCGCGCCGCACCAGGTCGTGGCCAGGGCGCTCGACGCCCAAGGGCACGAGTTGGCACGCGCCGAGGAGTGGACGAACCTCCCCCATCCCCAGGCCAAGGCCGAGATCGTCCTCGAAGGCGAGAAGGCCGGACCGCCCCGCGCGGCGAAGGTGGCCTGGACGAACATCCTGGGGGAGACGCTCGAATCCACCTCTCTCTCCTTCGACGGTCAAGCCCTGTCGCTGGACCAGGGCGGCCGGGCGGTCCTGCCTGCCCACGACCTGAAGACCATCCACGTCTTGACCGCCGAGGTCCGCTTTTCACCGGACCGGACGGTGCGGGCGGACGTGGCCTACGGCGGCGAGTACGGCAGCGAGATCGCCACCGAGCTGACGGCCGTGCCCGTGCGGGTGCGCTCGGGTGCCCTGCCGCCTGCTGAGAAGCTCGCCGGCTGGTTCACCTCCGGCGGCCAGCCGCTCACCGTGACGGCCGTGGAGGAGGGGCCGGCGCAGCTTTTGGTGCTGCGCGTGCCGGACACGCAGGAGATCGTTCACCGGCTGGGAAGCCAGGGGACAACACCGCTGGGAGACGTCCGGTTCGAGATGCGGCTCGGCAAGGAGGATCGCGTCCGCTTCATCGAGCCCTATCCCGACCGGGTCGAGGGCTCGGGGCAGCTCACCGACCTGTTCGGCCTTTCCCCCGACTTCAGCACCAAGAATGTCGGCGTCCTCTGGCTGCTGGAGCGGATGGGCCCGGCGCCCCGTTTGATGGAGACCCGCAACCCGGACAGCCGGCGGATCGCCGATGCCGTGGCCGTGGCGGGGCTGGAGGCGATGACGGAGAACCGCCGCCGTGCCGTGCTCCTCGTTTTGAACGGCGACGAGGTCAAGGACCGGAGCCGCTACGACGCCGCCACGGTGCGGCGTTTCCTGGCCGCGATCCGCGTCCCCCTCTTCGTCTGGACCCTGCACAAGCCAGAACCTGGCGCTTTCGCGGCCTCCTGGGGGCCGGTGCAGGAGGTGGCCCAGGTCAAGAACCTCTACCGTGCGATGGCGGACCTGCAGAACGAGCTCCGCGCCCAACGGATCGTTCTCCTGGATGGCCACCACCTGCCGCAATCCGTGGCCCTGGGGCCGGCGGCGAAGGGGGTGGAGCTGGTGGAGACGGCGGGCGCTCCCTGACGGCGAATTCGTCATAATGAGGCGCGTTCCGGAGACTGCCAATGATCGCCTTCGCTACCCTGCTCCTCGGCCTCATCACCGGGATCTACCCCATCGAGGTCACGGTGGGGGGGCCGGTGGTGTCGGTGGAGTACCTGCTCGACGGCGTGCCGGTGGCGGAGCTCAAGGGCCCACCCTGGATCGCCAAGGTGGACCTCGGCGCCGAGCTCCAGCCGCGCGCGCTGACGGCCCGGGCGCTCGACGCCGACGGCCAGGAGATCGCCCGCGTCACCCAGTGGCTCAACCTGCCGCGGCCGTCGGCGGAGGTGAACGTCGTCCTGGAGAAGGGCACGGACGGCGCGCCCCGCGCCGCGCAGCTCACCTGGCAGAGCGTCAACGACGTCAAGCCGCTCTCCCTCGGGCTGACCCTCGACGGCCAGCCGCTCACCGTCGAAGGCAACGGCCGGTCGACACTCCCCAAGGTGGACTTGAAGGCCCTCCACGTCCTCACCGCCGAGGTCTGGTTCCCCCCCGGCATCCTGGCGAGCCGGGACGTGGCCTTCGGCGGCGAGTACGGCAGCGAGGTCTCCACCGAGCTGACCGCCGTGCCCGTGCGGCTGCGCAAAGGCGCGGCCCTCCCCCAGACCCAGGGGCTCGCGGGCTGGTTCACGGCCGGCGGCCAGCCGGTCTCTGCCGCCGCCGTCGAGGACGGGCCGGGCAAGGTGATCATCGTCCGCGTCCCCTCCGCCTCCGAGGTCCTGGACAAGCTCCTGCCCCCGCGCCAGCGCCCCGTCCGGCTCCCCAGCTTCAAGACCGAGATGCGGCTCGGGGACGACGACAGCGTCCGTTTCCTCTCCCTCGCCAGCATCGCCCACCGGCAATCGAAGGTCCCCTCCGAGCTGTTCGACCTGTCGCAGGAGCTCACGCGCCTGGACGGCGGCATCTTCTGGCAACTGGCGACCTTGACCATGGCCAAGCCGGTGGCCAAGGGTTTCGGCCGCCAGGTCACCGACGCCGTGGCCGTGGCCGGCCTGCAGGCGGCGGCGGAAAACCACCGCCGGGCGGTGGTCCTGGTGCTGGACGGTGAGGCCGTGGACGGCAGCCGCTACGTCCCCGCCACGGTGCGGCGGTATCTCGAAGCGATCCGCGTCCCCCTCTTCGTGTGGAGCCTCTACGGCGCCCGCACCCCCGCGGCTCAAGGCTGGGCCGGCGCCGAGGACGTCTCGTCGATATCCAAGCTCGCGCAGGCCGTCGCCCGGCTGCGTAGCGAGCTCGACTCCCAGCGCATCGTCTGGCTGGAGGGGCGCCACCTGCCGCAGTCGATCGCGCTGACGCCGGCCGCCCGGGAGGTCGAGCTGGTGGGGGCTCGGATACCGTAGAAGAGGGGAACACGGACTGACGGGGACTGACACGGACCGACACGGATTTTCAAGGAGAGAGGGAGTCTTTCGAGTCCGTGAAAAGTCCGTGTCCGTCCGTGAAACGTCCGTGTCTCCTACCCGGCGACCTCCGCCACCGCCGCCAGCAGCCGGTCGACCTCCTCGTGGGTGTTGTAGAGGACGATGCCGGTGCGGATCACGCCCCCCTTTTCCGCCAGGCCGAGGGCCTCGATGGGGCGCAGGGCATAGAAGTGGCCGTCCCACACCTGGAGCCCCTGCTCGCCGAGGTGGCGGGCGGCGTCGGCCGGGTGGACGCCGTCGATGGTGATGGAGACCGTGGGCGCGCGGGGACCCGCGAAATCGGGACCCCAGACGGTGACGCCGGGGATGCGCGCCACCTCGGCGTGATAGTAGGCGCCGAGGGCGTGCTCGTAGGCGGCGATCCCCGCCATGCCGGAGACGATCCGCTGCCGCAGCGTCTCTCCCTCGCCCCAGGCGGCCAGGTAGTCCACCGCCGCCTTCACGCCGGCCAGGGCGGCGTGGTTCAGGGTCCCCATCTCGAACCGCCAGGGGGCCTCCTCCTCCTGGGTGCGCAGCCGCTCCGTGGCAAGCTGCATCAAGAGGCCGGGGCGCGCGTAGAGGATGCCCACGTGCGGGCCGTAGAACTTGTACGCCGAGCAGAGGAGGAAATCGGCGTCGAGCTCCTGGACGTCCAGAGGGAGATGGGCGGCGTAGTGGACGGCGTCGAGCAGCAGCCAGGCGCCGGCCTGCCGCGCCAGGCGCCGGGCCAGGGCGGCATCGGTCACTGTACCCAGGGCGTTCGAGGCCATCACTACGGCCACCAGCCGCGTCCGTTCCGTGACCTGGCGGGCGAAGTCGTCCGGGTCGAGCGTGCCGTCCGGCCGCATCGCCACCTCCCGCACGGTGATCCCCCGCTCCTGCAGGGCGAGCCAGGGGCCGCGGTTGGCTTCGTGGTCGAGCTGAGTGATGACGATCTCGTCCCCCGGGGCCATCTCCTTGACCAGGGCGTGGCTCAAGGCGTAGTTGAGGGTCGTCATGTTCTGGCCGAAGGAGACCTCCCGCCAGCTCGGCGCGCCGAGGAAGGCGGCCACCGTCTCCCGCACCGCGTGGAGCAGGCGATCCGACTCGCGCGAGGTCGGGAACTCGCCGTGGGTGTTGGCGTTCGCGGTGCGGTAGTAGCCGGCGACGGCGTCGATCACCGCCTCCGGCACCTGCGTTCCCGCCGGTCCGTCGAGGAACGCCAGCGGACGCCCATCGACGATCCGGCCCAACGCCGGGAAGTCCCGGCGGGCTCTCGCACAGTCAGCGGCGGTGAAGGGCATTCGCTCTGGCTCTAGTTCCGGCTCACCCGCGCCAGCTTCGCCGGCCGTTGCGGCGCCACGTCCAGGTCCAGCCGGCCGGTGCTCTGGAGGCCGGGGCGGTAGTAGACGCCGCCCGGCGGGGGCGTGACGATCGGGGCGGGCTGGGCGCCGTCGTTTTCCCCGTCCCCGTCTTCGCTGGGGACTTCCTGGGGCTGGACCTGGGGCTGGACCTGAGGCTCCGGCCGGTTCCACTCGCGCAGCCCGCCGCGGGCTATGGGCGGCCGGCCGCCGCCGGTGCTCGGCGTCGTGGGACGGACCATCCCCGAGGGGAGGGCCTGGCCGGTGGGGTTGTTGCGGTCGAGGTCCCGCTCGCGCAGGACGGTGGCGCCCTTGGTGCCCGGCCCCGCCGGTGGGCGGGCGCCGGCGGTTCCCGGCCGGGCCGCGGGCTGCTGGCCGGGCTTGGCCGGCGGCTGGGCGGCCGCCGGCTGATCCTTGGCCTCGGCGGGCGGCGCGGGCGGCGGCACCAGCAGGGCCGCGATGCGGCCGGCGTCCTCGTAGACCTTGGGCGCCTGGGGCTGGCTGAAGTCGCTGCGGTAGGCGCGCAGCATGGCCTCGGTCAGCAGCTTGCTCTCCACGACGTTGGGATTGACCTGGGGGAAGGCGAGCTGCGGATCGAGGGAGAAGGCGCGCGCGTACTCGTCGATCGCCCGCGCCGGCTGGCGCTGGGCCTCGTGGATGGCGCCCATCTGGTAGTGGGCCCAGGCGTGACCGGAGTCGGCCTTCACCACTCGCTGATAGAGCTGCATCGCCTCCTTCCACTCTCCCCGCTGCTGGAGCAGGAGCCCCAGGTTGAAGAGGGCCGAGACCTTGTTGGGGTCGAGCTCCAGGGCGCGGCGGTAGGCGGTCTCCGCCTCGGCCGGCTGGGGGACGAGGAGCAGGAGGTTCCCGAGGTCGTTGAACACCGCGGCGTCGTTGGGGTGCTCGGTCGCCAGGCGGCGTTGCACCTCCAGCGTCTTGGCGAGGTTGGGAGGCGCCGCCGCGACCTTGGCAATGACGACGGCCGCCGCCAGGGCGACGAGTGAAAAGGCGATGAGCCGTGTGGTCTTTCTGCGCACCATGATCTCCTTAAAAGCCCTCGCGGGGAGCGACGGGCCGGGCTTTGAGCTTCAACTTGCCGTCCTCCGAGGCCAGCCGGAACTGGACCTGGGAGCATCCTGTCTTCTCGCGGATGGCCGCCACCTGACGGGCAAGATAGGTTTGAAAGCTGTCGAGGTCGAAACGGACGGAGTCTCCCGGCGCCGCGGCGAGCCCATGATAGAGCGCTTCCGCAGCCTCCGGGTCGATGCGCTCGCCGAAGACGATCCCCTGCGCGGGGTCGTGGCGGCTCGGCGCCGGCGGCGGTGCATGGCGCACCGCGGCGTGGCGCCCTTCTTCGAGGTCACGCAGGCGGCGGTTGAAGAGCTCGTTGTAGCTGTTGTACCGGGCTTCGAGGTCGCCCAGTCGGAAGCTGTCCACGGCGGCGGACAGGTTGGAGTTGCGCAGGTTGCGCAGTTGCGCCTGCACCCGCCCGCGCAGCTCGTCCGGCGGGAACGGCAGGGCGCCGTTGAAGAAGCGCTCGAAGTCGACGCGGAGCTGCTGGACGTCGCGGCCGAGCTGGTCGAGAGCTTCGCCGAACGACGGCCGCCGCCCGGCGGACGCAGGGGCGCCGAGACCGGGCCGGGCCGGCCGGAGCGCCCCGCTCTGGGACGGCAAAGGTCCCGCGCCTCCTCTCGGGCTTCGCTTGGGGTCCACGGATCTCCTAGAATGCGTTCAGGGCCGATGATGGAAAACTCCGAATTCTCCAATGCCCGGCGGGGGCTCCCGTCGCTCGACCGGCTGCTCAGTCACCCGGCGATAGCGAGACTCATCCCATTATACGGGCGAGATCACGTCAGGGTCCAAGCCCGGCGGGTGGTCGACGAGCTCAGGGGGCGTCTGGCCGCCGGTCCGCCGCCGGAAGTGGCGGAGAGCGCCGTGGCCGCCCTGCCGGCCGCCATCGCCGCGGCGGTCGAGCGCGCCCTCGGCGGCCCGCTGCGCCGGGTGCTCAACGCCACCGGCATCTTCCTCCATACCAACCTCGGGCGCGCCCCCCTGCCGGCGGCCGTGGCCCGCACCCTCCCGCCGCTCCTGGACGCCTACTGCGACCTGGAGCTCGACCTCGCCACCGGCCGGCGCGGCCAGCGCAACGGCCGCGTCGAGCGCCTGCTCACCGCCCTCTGCGGTGCCGAGGCCGCCCTGGTGGTGAACAACAACGCCGCGGCCCTGGTGATCGCGCTGGCGGCGCTCGCCCGCGACCGCGAGGTGGTGGTCTCCCGCGGCGAGCTGGTGGAGATCGGCGGCTCCTTCCGCATCCCCGAGATCATGGCCGCGGCCGGCGCCCGCCTGGTGGAGGTGGGAGCCACCAACCGCACCCGCCTCGCCGACTACGAGGCGGCCCTGCGGCCGGAAACCGCCCTGCTGCTCAAGGTCTTCCCCAGCAACTTCCGGCTCACCGGCTTCGTCGCCTCCGTCGAGCCGCGGCAGCTCGCGGCGCTGGGGGCGCGCGCCGGGGTGCCGGTGCTGGTGGACGAGGGGAGCGGCCTGCTGCGGCCGCGGCAGGAGCCCCAGCTCTCGAGCCACCCCAGCCTCGCCGAGCTCGTGGAGCAGGGGATCGACCTCGCCACCGGCAGCGGCGACAAGCTCCTCGGTGGCCCCCAGGCGGGGCTGCTGGTGGGGCGCGCCCCCCTCCTGGCGCGCTGCCGCAAGCACCCGCTCTACCGCGCGCTGCGGCCGGACCGCACGGCGCTGGCGGCGCTCGAAGGGGTGCTCCGCCTCCACTTAGCCGGCGCCTCCCTCCCTCTCGACCGCCTGTGGCCCGATCCCGAGAGCCACCGCGCCCGGCTGGAGCGGGCCGTCGCCGGCCTGGGGACGGGCGTCGAGATCGTCGCCGCCGAAGCCTTCCTCGGCGGCGGCTCGGCGCCCGAGGCGCCCATCCCCGGCGAAGCCCTCGCCCTGCCGGGGGACGACGCCCTCCTCGTCCGTCTCCGCCTCGGCGATCCACCCGTCGTGGGCTACCTGCACCAGGGGCGGCTGATCCTCGACCTGCGCACCATCGCGCCCGAGGACGACGACGCCCTCCTCGCCGCCGTGAGGCGGGAGCTATGGCCCGCATCCTGATCGTCGAGGACCGCGACTCCCTGCGGCGGATGCTGGCGGCCGCGCTGGGGCAGGAGGGGTACGAGGTGGTGGCCGCCGCGGACGGCCAGGCCGGCATCCGGCTCCTCGCCTCGCAAGCCTTCGACTTCGTGCTCACCGACCTCAAGCTCCCCGACGTCTCGGGCTTGCGGGTGCTGGAGGCGAGCCGCGCGGCGCACCCCCGCGTGCCGGTGGTGGTGCTCACCGGCTACGGCACCGTGGCGGCGGCGGTCGAGGCGATGAAGCTCGGCGCCTACGATTTCCTGGAGAAGCCGCTGGAGCTGGACGACCTGTCGCGCCTGATCGAAGGGGCGTTGGGGGAGCGCGACGAGTCGGCCGTGTTCCGCGTCCCGGGCGCGCCCCCCCTGGTGGGCGCCCATCCGCGCTTTCGCGCCGCCCTCCGCCTCCTCCAGAAAGTGGGACCCAAGGAGAGCACCGTCCTCCTCACCGGCGAGAGCGGCACCGGCAAGGAGCTGTTCGCGCGGGCGATCCATGCCCTGTCGGCGCGCCGCAACGGGCCGTGTGTGGCCTTGAACTGCGCCGCCATCCCCGAGCCGCTGCTCGAAAACGAGCTCTTCGGCCATGAGAAAGGGGCCTTCACCGGCGCCGACCGCCGCGCGGTGGGGCGCTTCGAGCTCGCCGAGGGAGGCACCCTGTTCCTCGACGAGATCGGCGAGCTGCCGGCGGCAGTACAGGGGAAGGTGCTGCGGGTGCTGGAGGAGCGGACCTACGAGCGGGTGGGAGGCGGGCGCACCCTGCGCGCCGACGTCCGGCTGGTGGCCGCCACTAACCGCGACCTTACCTCCATGGTGGAGAGCGGCGAGCTGCGCGCCGACCTCTTCTTCCGCCTGAACGTCTTCCCCATCGAGCTCCCCCCTTTGCGCGAGCGGGCCGCCGACGTTCCCCTCCTCGCCCGCCACCTGCTGGAGGAGATCGCCCGCCGCCATCACGCCGAGCCGCCCCGCCTGGAGGAGGGCGCCCTGGAGCTGCTGGCGGCTCAGCCCTGGCCGGGCAACGTCCGCGAGCTGGCCAACGTGCTGGAGAGGGCGGTGATCCTGGCCGAAGGGCCGGCGCTGCGGGCGGCGGACCTGCAACCCCTGCTGCGCCCCCTCACCGCCCCCGGTGAGCGGGAGCGGCTGAAAGAGGCGCTGGTGGCGGCGGACGGCGACAAGCGGCAGGCGGCGGAGGCCCTGGGGATGAGCTATCGCGCGCTCCTGCGCAAGGTCAAGGAGCTCGACCTCGAAGGCGTGCCGCGGTACCGGGAGTAGGGCAACCCAGTCGCGATGCCCATCTTCGCCCGGGCATAAATGCCGGGGCTATGAACAGCGCCCCCTGAAGGGGGCTTTCCCAAAGAGGGACTTCGCAAGCCGGATTCATCCGGCGTCGTTCCTAGCCCGGGTATTCATGCCCGGGCGGGGGGAGGCCGTCGCGACCGAACTTTCCGCCCCCCTACTGCTGCTGCGGGTTCTCCTCCCCAGGCTTCTTGTCCGCCGGCGAGAGGTCGAGCGCCACGCCCCGGGTCTCGAACTTGATCTGGGCGAAGGTGAAGACGCCGGGGAACGAGGCGCGGAACGTCGTCGTTCCCTTGGGCTCGATCGACGGCAGGGCGAGCGCGCCCAGCGCGGTCCCCACGCGTTCGCCCGCCTCGTTGAAGAGCTGCACCTCGACGCCCGCATTGCCGGCGATCTTGTCGCTGGTGTTCTGCAGGGTCCCCTGGATCTCGATTCCCGCGCCGCCCGGCAGGTCGGCCCGCTTCCAGGTGGCGACGCTGACCGGCCCCTCCGCCTTCGCCGGCTGGTCCTTCTTGTCCGCCGCCTTGTCCTTCTTGTCCTTGTCGCCGCTCGCCTCGTCCGCCGGCGGCGCCGGCTTCTTGGCGTGGACGATGGTGTCGTCGGTCAACACCGCGAGCTTCTTCCTGGCCGGCTCCGGCGTCGCCGCGGCGGTGGCCTTCTGGGCTTTCGCCTCCTCGGCCTCCGCCGTGGCCTTGTCGCTCGCCGGCAGGTCGACGTCGGCGAGGCGCAGCGAAGCGAGCGAGCCGTCGGCCTGCTGGGTGAAGACCACCAGCTTCCCCTTGACCTGCCAGTGCCCCTTCGTCTCCACCCGGCCGCCGGCCTGCGTCACCAGCCAGTCGGCGGACGACGGGGCGGCGGCGAGAAGCAACAGGGCCAGAAGACCGGCGTGAGGCAATCCCTTCTTCATCAATGCTCCTTCCAGTTGCGCTCGACGATCCCGACGGGAATCGTAGCATAGCGCTCGTACCCGGTGTCGGCGCGGACGCCGCTGACGCTGATCCAGTAGTTCGCGAACTTCGTCCCCTTGGGGTAGAACTTCTTCAGCGTGTTGAGGATCGCCTTCTGCTGCGCGTCGAGGTCCTCGGAGTTGATGGAATTCGTCCCGGCGGGCGTGTTCTTGGTCTGCCCCTGCTCGACGTAGGGGTTGGTGACGAAGGTGTTGACCGTCCGGAAGCGGATGGGATTGCCGCTGCCGTCGCTGCCGCCGGTGGTGGTGCCCGTGCCGGTGCCGGTACCCGTGGTCGGGGTGTCGTTCATGACGGCGTTGCCGTTGTTGGCGAAGACCACGAAGATGTTGCTGGAGCCGCCGTTGGCGCAGGGTGAGTCGTCGGGCGTGAAGGTGGAGAAGATGACGATCCCCGACAGGCCGAACGCCTGGGTGATCACCTTCTCGTTCGCCGGCAGCTTGAAGAACCAGCCGCGCGCCTTGTCCTTCGAGTGATCGCCGCCCGGATCCGTCGCCGGATTGAGCACGTAGTCCACCCCGTCCGCGGCCGGGGCGTCTCCCGGCAGGATCTGCTGATAGTCGGAGTCGTGCTTCGGCAGCCCGGAGGTCGTGGGTTTGTAGGCGTCGTCCACCACCAGGTAGAAGCGCCCCTCGAGGCTGTCCTTGGTCAGCAGGGCCTCGCGGTCCCCGGTGCCGAAGGCGATCGCGAACTTGTCCAGGCGGGAGACGAAGAACGCCGTGGGCGCCTGGTAGATCGGCTTGCCACCGGTGTCGAAGATCTTGAACGGCTTCCAGGCCGCGTCGTCGAGCCGCTTCACCTGCTGGTCCGCAGCCAGGGCCGGGATGAACCGGTTCTTGGTCAGGGTGACGGTATTCAAATTGACCGGCTGGCTGATGTCGACCTTGTAGAGGAATCCGGCGGTGGTGCCGATGTAGATGGTGTCCAGGTAGCCGTCGAGGTCGACGTCGAGGACCGCCGGGTCGGACGGCGCCTGGCCGACCAGTTGGCGCTTGTAGATGGCCTGGCCGGTCTCGATGTCGACCATGTAGAGCCAGGTGCCGCCGCTCGCGGGATTCTGGGGGAAAGTCGACTTGTGCGCGACGTCGACGCCGCCGCCGAAGATGGCCACGAACTTGTCCACCGTGACGCCGTTCTCGATCACCTTGATGCGGCCGATGGTGGGCACGGACCAGGTCTGGGCGAGATCCGCGGTGCCGTTCGGGGCAATGGTGCTGAGGTCCGGGTCGGGAACGGCGGCGGTGGCCCCCGCGGCCGGTGTGCCCAGGTCCTCGTCGAGCCGGGAGCCGCCGATCGAATCCGTGAACTCCCAGAGCACGGAGGGGAAGGGGAGGGTGCCGCAGCCGGAGACCACCTGGTTGGTCAGCGAGGTGCAGCTCGGCACCACCCGGCCGTCGATGGGGTTGAAGCTGGCGTCGAGCTGGTCCGGCTGGGTGATGTCCAACGCATAGTAACCGCTGACGAAGTCCGAGACGTTGCCGCCGCCGTCGACGGAGCCGCCGTCCCGGAAGCCGCCGACCGCCACCGTGCGCCATTCGCGGTCGGCGTCGGTCGGCGTGCCGTTGTGGCTGGGGTCGATGAACACGTCTTTGAGGCGCGGCGTGCCATCGACGCCGAAGATCTGGTGCGGCGTGCTCCCCGTGGGCACCATCTGGTCGCGCACGATCGGCATCCCGATCCGCGGGATGTAGGAGAAGAGCTCCGTTCCCGTGCCGTCCGAGAAGGTCTGGCTGGCCGAGTCCCACACGCCGCCGTCAAAGGCGTGGAGCTGGCCGTCGTCGGCTCCCACCAGCAGCATCTTGCGGCGGCGGCGCTCCTGTTGCGAGAAGCACCGGTAACCGCGGTCGGTGGTGCAGTTCACCGTGGTTCCCGAAGAGCCTTTGAGGTTGGCCGCGAAGGCGAAGAAGTCGTTGGGGCGGTCCACCAGCACGGGATCGGCATGGAAGATGTCGCCGAGGACGTAGGTGATCGTCTTGGTCGGCTCCCCCGTCGGATGGACGGTGGCCGTCTTGATCCTCAGGGTTTCCTTGATGATGGTCTTCACCTTCGCCGCGTCGGTGGCGGCGGCGGTGGACTTGGGGTTGAGCCCCAGCCAGAGGTCCGTCCAATCCGGATCCGACGTGACGCCGCCGCCGGGGATCGTCGGCGGGTAGAACAGGCGCAGCGTCGAGGGGATGCCGCTGCCGCCGTTCGCCTTGGGGTAGAACACCCGGCGCTGGGTTGAGTTCAGGCCGAGCCGCAGGACCGACTGGTCGAGCACCGAGGCCGCCGTGAGGGGAGACGCCGGGAGGGAGGCCGCGGTGGGAGCCTGCCCGACCACCACGGTGCCGGCGTCCCAGAGATGGCAGCTCGAGCGGTTCGGGCTCCCCGCGGCCGGGCACGCCTTGCTGGTGTCCGGCTTGCCGTTGGCCAGGGGGAGGGGCTTCAAATAGGCGTCGAGATGGCCGTCCCAGACGAAGCCGTCGGGGTTGTCCGAGGACGACTTGATGGGGCGGAAGCTCGACAGGAAGATGCGGTCCGCCACCTCGGCCTGCACGGAAGGCACGGCGGCGGAGGCGAAGGCCCGCTGGTCCTCGACGATCAGCCCGATGGCCGACTTCAAGGCCGCGACCAGCTCGGCCTTGGTGCGCGGATAGAAGGTGTGATCGGCATCGGCGATGCAGCTCAGCTTGTTGCCCGAGGCCGCCTGGACGCCGAAGGCGACGACGAAGACGGTCACCTGCAGGTTCGGGTTCGCGGCGCTCAGGGCGCGCAACTGGGCGGCCACCGTGCAGGGATCGTTGGACTGGTTGTTGGGACCCTTGACGCCGTCGCAGGTCTCGTCACCGTCGGTGAGGATCAGCAGGTACTTCCTGCGGCACTCGAACGACCGGTCGTAATCGGTCTGCGAGGTGTCCCGCGCCCGGGCGGCCCACTGCACGTACCACTCGCGGAACGACTCGAACGAGTTGCCGATCGGCGTGCTGCCGCCGGCGATCAGCGGCCGCTGGTTGGTGTCCTTCAGCCGCAGGAAGGAGTCGGCGCCCTGGCGGCTGTTGTTGAGGTAGGTGGCGATGCGGAAATCGGCCGTGGCCGCGTTGGGCGGGCTCGGGTTGTTCGGCGCCAGCCGCTTCAGGATGTCCGCCTTGTGGTCGGTGTTCCAGTCGAACGGAATGACGTCGCCGACGTCGAACAGGCTGCCGCGCGGATCCAGCGGGGTGACGGTGGGGAAGCGCAGGTTGTAGGAGCTGCTGTTGTTGTCGAAACCGCACTGCCCGGCCGGGCATCCGGGCGGCGAGCTGCTGGTGTCGTTGTTGGGGTCCCAGCCGTTGCAGGTGTTCGCCTCGGCCGAGTCGTTGATGACGCTGGAGAAGTAGGTGAGCTCGGGGTTGGTGCGGCTGAGGACGTTGCCGCCGTTGTCCCACTGCAGGAAGTCGCTGAGGGGTTTGAAGGTGATCCTCTTGGCTGCGCCGCCGTTGAGCGGCGTCGACTGAATGCCGTTGCCCGCCGTGCAGGAGCCGCTGAGGCACTGCCACGCGAAGACGTCGACGCTCAGGTTCGAGCCGTAGGTCCCCCCCGCCACCGGCGTATAGCGGATCCGGTAGGAAGTGCCGTTCGAAGACTTGACGAAGAAGTCGACGACAGTGGTGAAGGTCAGGCCCCCCTTGGCCAGGCGCTGCATGCGCGCCGCCTCCCAGGCGACGGACAGGCTCGCCGGTTTGGCGAAGGAGCAGCCGACCAGGTAGTCGCCAGTGCCGCCGTTGGTGCAGGGATTGCTCGCGGGGACGAAACCGAAGACGTCCACCGCTCCATTCGCCGGATATTTCTCTCCCCCGCCGAGCGAGAAGCCGTCCGCCTGGGCCTGGTAAAGCCAGTGCTTGGAGGTCACCGTCAGCGCATCCTGGTTGTAGGTGGCGAAACCCAGGTTGGCCCGCGGGAAGGTGGGATCGATCAGCGTCTCGTAGAGCGCCGCCTTCGCCTGGAAGAACTTGGAGGTCTGGTCGTCGGCCTGGAGGGGCACGTAGCAATCGCCGCTCGTGCAGCTCGTGTCCGGCGAGACGCTCGGCGGCGCCCAGTTCATCGACCCGGAAGTGTCCAGGATGAGGAAGAGGTAAGGATCGCCGACGCCCGTGCGCAGCAGGTCGCGATCGTCGCCGCTCACCGTGCCCGCACCCAGCAGACCGAGCAGGGCGGCGGCGGCGAGCGTGCGGACGGCTTTCGTCCGGTCGAAGCAGCGTGGTATCGGCGACATGGGCCTCTCCAGGAAAGGATAAAGGTTTGAGGTTTCAGAACTTGACTTGCGCCAGCGCCGTGGGGTCGGTGGGCAGCGACTCGACGGGCGGCGTCGGCCACGGCTGGAACTCGTACATGGCGCTCAGGGTCTTCTGCCCCAGGAGCGTCGCGTCGGCCGGCGGATCGCCGGTGCCGTTCCAGGCGATCCGCTGCGAGGTGGCGGTGACGGCGTGATTGACCTTCCAGAACTTCGGCACGCCGTCCTCGTTGGCCGGGCACCAGTCGCAGCGGATGGTGAGGATGGGGACGAACGAGGAGATCGTCACCCGGTCCGCGGTGTTGTAGGTGCCCACCGTGGTCTTGTTGAGGATCACGGTCAAGCCGTTGTAACGGCCGCTGGTCAGCGCCTGGGCCGCGGCCACGCCGAGCCCGGAGTCGGCGGCGTAGAAGGTGCGGTTGATGGTCTTCTCGTTGGCTCCCACCTGGACCTCCGTCTGGGTCACCAGGGCGAGGGCCAGCGCCAGGATGGTCAGAACCACCAGGGCGAGGAGCGTGACGATGTAGGCGCTGCCCGTTTCGCGGCGCCGGGGAGAGAGGTTGGAGGTCATCCGAGGTTCCTCAAGTCGATCACCGTGCGCAGGATCCGCCGCCGGTACATCAGCTCGTTGACGGCGTTGAACGGCGAGGTGGCGGGGTAGGTGTGGTCTTCCACGCGGTCGAGCACCGGGGCGGCATAGCCCTTGTCACGCCGGTCGGTGCGGGCGAGGGTGCTCAGCCGGATGTAGCGCAGGTCGCCGGCGGGCTGGGCCGGCGGGTCCTCGCCGTTGAACATCCAGTCGTCGCCCTTGCCGTCCGCGGCCTCGGCCAAGGCGCCGTTGATCTCGTCGGCGGTGAGCTTGTTGTCGAACCCGAGGGCCACCTGAAGGTCGAAGACGTTGTCCGCGATGTCGAGCTGCAGGTTGCCGGCGTCGCCGCCCCAGGGAGCGCTGGTCCCCGGATAGACCCGGGCGCGCGCCAGCTTCGGCGTCAGGTCGGAGGTCGCGTCTCCCGGCACCGCGTAGACCCGGCGGACGTAGAACCGGTGCTCCTCGAGGATCCCGACGTAGGCCGCGGAGGTGAGGTCCGTGGGGAAGATGCCGGGGCCGGCGGACGAGAAGACCTTGTAGGAGTCCGTGTTCGTTCCGCCTGTGATATTGAACTTGAGTGTGAACTGAGTTGCCGACGAGGTGTCGTCCGAGCCCGGGTCGAGCTCCACCACTGCCCACACGTCCGCGGTCCGGGGGCTCACCAGCAGGAGGGCCTCGGGACGCTTCTTGTCGATGGCGTCCTTGAGCGGCGCCAGGTCCTGGGGGATGCCGGTGGGCGAGACGCTGGAGACCACGATCGTGCCCGTGGTCGGCGCCCCCGCCGGCGAGAGGGTGAACGCCGCCGGATCGGCGATGTTGATCTGGTAGATGGGCGACGAGAAGACGCCGCGCACCGTCAGGACGTCCGTCCCCGGGAGGATCTCCGGCGTGTCGTTCTTCGCCGGGTCGACGTGAGTCGGATCGGCGACGTTGTCGTTGACCGCCACCGCGAAGCCGGTGGGCAGGGTGCCGAGCGGCAGCCCGCCCCGCCCCGCCATGCGGATCATGCGGATGGCGTCGGTCTGCCCCACGCGCAGCGACTGCTGCATGTCGGAGACGTTGGTCTGCACGCGGGAGAGCTTGTTGCTGAAGTCGAACAGGGCCAGCACGCCCAGCAGGATGATCACCGTGACGAACAGCGAAACGGCGAGCTCGACGAGGGTGAAGCCCCGCTCTCTGGAGGAGGTGCCGCCTGGAAGGTTTTCGGACATGCCTCAAGCTCCGCTCAGAAGGCCTTGACGATGCGCAGGGTGATCCCCTGGCCGCTGCCCAGGAGCCCTCCCTGCTTGGCGTTGTTCATCACCACCGTGACCTCCTTGAGCTGGACGAAGGTCGGCTGCGTGTTGCCGTCGAGCGCATTGGTGAGGTAGGGACTCGCGGTCAGGTCGCTGACGCTGTACTGGCGCACCTGGGTGGTGCGGCTCCAGAGGACCAGCCCCTTGTCCGTGGGCGTCCCCGGCCACCACCCCTCGTCGGCGTCCGCGGTCTTCGCGGCGTCCCCTTGCGCGAAGGAATCGGTGGCCTGGGAGAACGTGCTCCCCGCCGGCACGGTCAGGCGCGTGTTCACGAACGGCAGCCCCAGCAGGTCCTCGAGCTGGGTGCGGCCGCCGTTGGTCGCCTGGGTGGCGTCGTTGCCGTTGGTGTTATCGTTGATCGCCCGCGTGAACAGCGGGATCAGCCCGAGGGCGATGATCAACAGGATGGCGGCGGCGATCAGGGCCTCGACCAGCGAGAAGCCCGCCGCGCTCCCGGCAGCTTTCCTCAGTTCCATTTCCAGGCCTCCCCGCCGTCGCCCGAGGCGTACCAGTCCGTGTGATCGGTGGCGTCCGTGCAAGCACGGCACTTCAGGACTTCGATGCGCGCCGTGGCCGCGGGCTCGACGCGGACCTCCACGAAATTCTTGACCTGGTCGCCGAAACGGAAGCTCCCGACGTCGGTCACCGAGCCGTCGCGCTGGAAGATGACGACGTGCGGCAGGCTCGAGTCCGCCGGGTCGATGGTGAGCCCGTCCACCGAGTCCTTGTCCGTGGAGTTGGGAGGCGCCAGGAAGCTGACGCCGCGGGGGAGCTCCACCCGCCCCAGGATCGGCTCCGTGGCGGCGGTCAGCTTGCCGTCGGAGTCGCGGTCGGAGAAGGCCTCCACCCGGCCGGGCTGGCCGCCGGCCGGCGGCACGATGCGGACGACCGCCTGGGCCGAGTACTTGACGGCGTCCAGGCGCGCCTGCCGCATGAGGCCCACCGTCTCCTGCGCGATGCCGCGCAGCTTGGCCTGGCGCATCGCCGTGAAGAGCTGGGGCATCCCCAGCAGCATGAGGATCATGAGCAGCGCCAGCACCACGAGCATCTCGATCAGGGTGAAGCCGCTGCGGCCGCGGCCAGGCTTTTCGATGGTCATCGCGACTCCTTTGGAGCAAGCGGGGTGCCATCCCTCTCCGGTTTGCTCCGCGGAGAGGTATCCCTCGTCGTTCCAGTCACTTGGCCTGCCTCCCTCCGCGGCGGCGGAGCGTTCATGGAGGCGGCTCCTGGTTACTCATGGTAACGATCGTGTCGCGCGGGAAGGTGAGGAGGGCCAGCGTTCCTCCCCCGGGCCGGTCCTCCAGGCGGATGCGGCCGCCGTGCAGTACGACGATGCG
The DNA here is from genome assembly GCA_036275055.1 of Thermoanaerobaculia bacterium. Lineage (GTDB taxonomy): Bacteria > Acidobacteriota > Thermoanaerobaculia > Multivoradales > UBA5704 > DATARR01. Next base: position 1,065 of record DASUEN010000046.1, on the reverse strand, counting down.
GTGCGCCAGGGCGAGGCCCAGCCCCACGCCGCCGGGACGGGCGGTGGCGAAGGGGTGGAACAGGCGCTCCCGGATCTCCGCCGGCAGCCCGGGTCCACGGTCGGCGATGGCCACCTCGACTCCACCCTCGGCCTCCAGGGCGACGGAGATTTCCACCGGTCCCGCCCGCCCCGCCTCCCGCTCGGCCTGAGCCGCGTTGTGCAGCAGGTTGCGCACCGCCCGCTCGAGGAGCTGCGGGTCGCCGCGCAGCACGGGATCACCGGCGGGGTCGCCGCGCACCTGCACTTCGACACCGGCGAGGGCCGGATCGGCGGCGGCCCGCGCCAGCAGCCGGGTGAGCGAGAGCTCGACGGGGCGGGCGGTACCCGGGCGCGCAAAGGAAAGGAAGTCGGCGAGCACCCGTTCGAGGTGGTCGGCCTCGTGCCGGATCTCCGACAGGAAGTCGGCGATCGAGTCCTCGTCCGGGCGCCGCTCGATGAGGGTGAGATAGCCGCGCAGGGTCGCCAGGCTGTTGCGCAGCTCGTGGGCCACGCCGCCCGCCATCTCTCCCAGCCGCGCCAGGCTCTCGGCGAGGCGTCCCTCCTCCTGCTGGCGCTGCACCTCGGTCAAGTCCGCGAAGAGCACTAGGTGCCCGCGCACCGCGCCGTCGTCGCGGCGCAGGGGGTGGACGGTGAGGCCGACGGTCAGGGTCTCCCGGCCGCGGTGCACGCTGTGCTCCTGGCGCTGGGGTGAGCTCCCCTCCGCCACCGCCGCGGCGAGGGCCGCCAGCAGCTCGGGCTGGCCCGCCAGCACCTCGGCGAGGGGGGTGGCGGGCTCGGGCAGCTCGGTTCCCAGCAGCGCGGCTCCCACAGGGTTGAGGGCCAGCACCCGTCCTTCGCGATCGAGGAGGAGGAGGCCGCTCTGCAGGCTCGAGGAGAGCGTCCGTTCGAGGGCCGCGATGTCGTCCTCGCCGGCGGCTTCCCGCCCGGCGCTCAGGGTGGCGAGCGCCTGCTCGAAGGCGGTGAGGATGACCTCCACCTCGTTCCCTCCCCGCTCGGACGCCCCCACCTGGCGGGCGCGGGCGAG